>NZ_LZEI01000006.1:0-627210 GCF_001693745.1 Gilliamella sp. wkB72
GGGGGTGATAAAAAATAGTATTAGGTGATTAAAAGCAAGCTGACTCGAAGAGTCAACGTCGTTTAGCCATAAAAAAAGCGATTTTGCGGCTAAGCTACGTTTGAATTACCCGCTTAGGCGGGTTTATTTTTGATGTGTTTTTTAGCAAAAAAGTTGAGGAACGGGGTTTTTGAGGTTTTAAATTTTACTTAAAAATTATTAAATGATCCAAATCACTGAATTTCTAATTCAAAGCCCAAAAATAAAATTTTTGAGGATCAATCACGCTAATTCCAAAGATTTGTAATCGAGATATATTTAATTAAAACAATAGTTAATAAATTATAAATTAGATCATTTTTAGATCCTATTTACAAAAGTTAACGTAAATGAGCGAAAAAAAGTGTTGCATCGTGTTTTTCCAATCACTATACTTTTTACACGGTTTTAGCTAATAGGCTAAAATTTGACAGAAAAGCATAAAATTGTAAATTAATCAAAAAATTACTTGACAGGGTAGTCTAAAATGCATTATAATTTTCAACAGGCAACAGGCAACAGGCAACCTGGCCAACCTATCTTTTAAATTCGTCTAAGTCCAGCACCCAGTTTAAATTTTTCACTGAAACTTATTTTTCTACTCAATCAAGTGAAATTCTGCGAATTTTCGCGCGATCGCTTCCGCGATCCTCTTCTCGATCTTTTTTCCGATCGTTTTCCGGATCCATTTTCAGATCCTTTTCGCGATCCTTTTTCGGATCCTGTTTTCGATCCTTTTCCCAATTATCCCGGCAGATTGTTTTTTTCGTGGTCTTTTTCCTTCCTTTTTCGGGTCACGCATTGACATCACAGACAACAGCAAATCAGATACAGGGTACTCCTCCTTATTTGACTTTCGACGGTGGTCGTACACGTGCGGTCGATGCTAACGGTCTGCTTGGGATTACGCTATCTAACGGAGCTAATTACACGCCTTCTAACAATTCATCATCTACAACCCCAATCGTCTTGCCCGTTGAGGGTCAGAGTTTTGCTGATATTGGTATGTTCGTTCCTACTGATACTAATTCAGTCGCTTTGAGTTCACTTATCGGTCCTCCTAATAATTATTGGGGTGATGATGATGGTGATGCTGACGTTACTGCTACAGGTTCTTTAAGTTTATCTATCGTCGATAAAAACAATGAATCGGTATCACGTAGTACCGTTCCAACAATTTGTAATGCACCTTATAAGGTTACGTTATCCAGTTCTGACGGTACATTATCTACTCGTTACGGATTTCCTAATCGTAGTACTTTCAGTGCCCGTAGTGAGACTTATTACGTCAATCCTAAGGCTTCGCCTGTGGTTTGTTTTGCTCGGCCTAGCTTATTGTATGGTAAGCCTAATGAGAATGGTTGGGGTGTGGATTTCCAAGGCCCAGCTTCGATATGGGACCCTTATAAAGGTTTTATCCCTCAGTCAACTGACCCGTCACTTTACGGTAGAAACTTTCCTACAACTGGTCTTAATGGATTGTACTTTGATTTAGATATTAGTGGTAGTAGTCAGCCATTGTCTTGGTCTCCAGTTTCTCATGGTGGTATCACAGTCACAATGTCTAATTCTACTGCTACAAGCGTACGCGTTACTTTAACGGGTCCTTACGCTACTCCATCCCAGATTAGTTCAGCCAATCCTGGTCCTCTTTCCACTATTTCTTTGCCTCAGACCTTCGAGTTGGTCGGTCGTGATAGTAATGGTACTCCAGTCGTCAAATATGGTTTTACATTGAAGCAGTGGTTCGTGAACCGAGGTTCTAAGGAGGACACTCTTTCTAATACCTTATCTTGGTGTAATAGTCTTGGTTATCAAGTGCCTCGCGTAAAGGATTTAACTAATGCATCTCGTGGTTGGAATGGTAACCCTATATCCATCGGCGCCACCCCTTCCTCACCTGGTAGGTTTTACATGCGTCATATAGGTTCTAGTTTTTTAGCTGAGTGGGGTCGTCTGTCTGGTTATTCAGGCGTTGGCTTCAGCAGCAATTGGTACTGGACTAGTGACCCGACTGGTAGTGACCAGTTTATCGTGGACACAGGCGACGGTAGCGTGGTTTGGGACTACACCTACCGCGACTACTACGGACTTTGCTCCCATCCTTAGTTTTTATTTCTTCGTCCTTAATCCTTAGGCCGGGGGTGGGGGTGATAAAAAATAGTATTAGGTGATTAAAAGCAAGCTGACTCGAAGAGTCAACGTCGTTTAGCCATAAAAAAAGCGATTTTGCGGCTAAGCGACGTTTGAATTACCCGTCTCGGCGGGTTTATTTTTGAGTTTTTTTATTGCAAAAAAAGTTGAGGAGCGGGGTTTTTGGGGTTTTAAATTTCACTTAAAAATTATTAAAATATCGAAATCACTAAATTTCTAATTCAAAGCCCTAAAATAAAATTTTCAAGGATCAATTGTTCTAATTTTAAAGATTTGTAATGACGATATGCTTAATTAAAACAATGATTAACCAATTAACTTCCAGATCCTTTTTAGATCATGTTTACAAAAGTTAATATAATTGAGCGAAAAAAAGTGTTGCATCGTGTTTTTCCAATCACTATACTTTTTACACGGTTTTAGCTAAAAGGCTAAAATTTGACAGAAAAGTATAAAATTACAAATAAATCAAAAAATTACTTGACAAGGTAGTCTAAAATGCATTATAATTTTCAACAGGCAACAGGCAACAGGCAACCTGGCCAACCTATCTTTTAAATTCGTCTAAGTCCAGCACCCAGTTTAAATTTTTCACTGAAACTTATTTTTCTACTCAATCAAGTGAAATTCTGCGAATTTTCGCGCGATCGCTTCCGCGATCCTCTTTTCGAACGTTTTTCCGATCGTTTTCCGGATCCATTTTCAGATCCTTTTCTCGATCCTTTTTCGGATCCTGTTTTCGATCCTTCGATTTTTCCGAATTATCCCGGCAGATTGTTTTTTTCGTGGTCTTTTTCCTTCCTTTTTCCAGTCATGCATTAACTTCACAGACAACTAGGAATGCGATACAGGGTAGTGCACCTTATCTGACTTTCGACGGTGGTCGTACTCGTGCAGTTGATGCTAACGGTCTGCTTGGGATTACGCTATCTAACGGAGCTAATTACACGCCTTCTAACAATTCATCATCTACAACTCCAATCTCCTTGCCGGTTGTGGGTCAGAGTTTTGCTGATATTCGTATGTTCGTCCCAACTAATACAAATTCAGTCGATTTAAGTACACTTATCGGTCCTCCTAATAATTATTGGGGTGATGATGATGGTGATTCTGGCGTTAGTGCTACAGGTTCTTTAAGTTTATCTATCGTCGATAAAAACAATCGACCTGTATCACGTAATTCCGAGCTAACAAATTGTAACGCACCTTATAGGATTAAGTTATCTAGTACTGACGGTACATTATCGACTCGTTACGGCGTTCCTAATCGTAGTACTTTCAGTGCCCGTAATGTGACTTATTACGTCAATCCTAAGGCTTCGCCTGTGGTTTGTTTTGCCAGACCTAATTTGACTTTTGGTACAGGTGATTTTGCTGGCCCTGCTTCAATGTGGGACCCGGCTAAGGGTTTTCTCACTCAAGAAACAGACCCGTCACTTTACGGTAGAAACTTTCCTACAACTGGTGCTAACAAACTGTACTTTGATTTACTCATTACTGGTAGTAGTCAGCCATTGTTTTGGTCTCCTGTTTCTCAGGGTGGTATCACTGCTACTATGTCTAATCCTACTGCTACAAGCGTTCGTGTCACTTTAACTGGTCCTTACGCTACCGAATCCCAGATTAATTCATCCAGTCCTATTCCTATTTCTAAACCTACTTTGCCTCAGACTTTCGAGTTGGTCGGTCGAGATAGTCGAGGTAATGCTGTCGTTAAATATGGTTTTACTTTGAAGCAGTGGTTCGTGAACCGTGGTTCTGTGAAGGCAAATTATTCTAATACCTTATCTTGGTGTAATAGTATTGGTTATCGTCTTGTTAATGTAAAGGATTTAACCAACGCGGTTCGTACAGAATCTCCTGCTATCTCTGGCGCCACCCCATCCTCATCTGGTAATTATTACCAACGTAGAATTGGTTCTGGTTTTGTCACTGAGTGGGGTCGTCTGTATGATTATTCAGGCGTTGGCTTCCGCTACGGTTGGTACTGGACTAGTGACCCGAGTGGTAGTATCCAGTTTATCGTGCCCACAAACAACGGTGTCGTGAGTTGGTACTACCCCTACAACGTCGACTACGGACTTTGCTCCCATCCTTAGTTCTTATTTCTTCGTCCTTAATCCTTAGGGCGGGGGTTGGAGTGATAAAAAATAGTATTAGGTGATTAAAAGTAAGCTGACTCAAGGAGTCAACGTCGTTTAGCCATAAAAAAAGCGATTTTGTGGCTTAGCTACGCTTCAATTACCCGCCTCGGCGGGTTTATTTTTGAGGTGATTTTATCGCAAAAAAAGTTGAGGAGCGGGGTTTTTGTAACGATACAAAGCCGAACAACCCACTTTTCATCCCCTAAAACATTAAGTAACCCTTTTTTTAAAGTTCCAAAAAGCAATCTCCATTTTAAGTTATACAACTCTATGTTATCCTTAACGCAACATTCGATCACAGGACGTTCTATATGATAAAAGATCCATTTTATGATCGTGAGGCGAAAAAGTATGAATCGCCGATCGCCAGTCGTGAACTGATTTTGGATTATCTTACCAAAGAAGCAAAACCAGCCAGTTTAGAAAAAATAGCTAAAGCCGTATCAATCAAATCTGACGAGCAAAAAGAGGCTTTACATCGCCGATTGCGAGCGATGGAACGTGATGGTCAGGTGGTTTACACGCGTCGTAAATGTTATGCCTTACCTGAAAAATTCGATATGGTTAAGGGCAGTGTTATTGCACATCGTGATGGCTATGGCTTTTTACGGGTTGAAGGTAAGCCGGAAGACTATTTTTTGTCACACGAGCAGATGAAAAAGGTTTTACAAGGCGATGTTATTTTGGCTCAGCCAATCGGTAGTCAATACCGTGGTAAGACTGAAGCGCGAGTGGTGCGGATTCTAGAGCCGCGTACTAATCTGATTGTTGGTCGTTATTTTATTGAGCAAGGCGTTGGTTTTGTGGTGCCGGATGATAGCCGTTTGAATTTTGATATTTTAATCGCTGGCAAGCCAAATCGTACGGTTAGAATGGGCTCAGTTGTTGTGGTTGAATTGCAGCAAAGACCTGAACGACGCCAAAAAGCGGTCGGAGTGATTAAGGAAGTGCTTGGCGAAATAATGGGCACGAATTTAGCCATCGATATTTCATTACGTAATCATGAGATCCCTTATGAATTTCCAAAAGCGGTTGAAAACGCGGCTAACAAGTTTAGTGAGCAAGTGCCTGAAAGCGCTAAGAAAGGCCGTAAGGATCTACGTGATTTGCCGTTAGTAACCATTGATGGTGAAGATGCACGAGATTTTGATGATGCGGTCTATTGTCAAAAGAATCGTGGTGGTGGTTATCGTTTGTGGGTAGCGATTGCTGATGTGAGCTATTATGTACGAACCGGTAAGGCGCTTGATAAAGAAGCTTGTTTGCGTGGGACTTCAGTCTATTTTCCGTCGCGCGTGGTTCCGATGTTGCCGGAAGTTTTATCCAATGGCCTTTGTTCGCTCAATCCACAAGTTGATCGCTTGTGTTTAGTGTGCGAAATGACCGTGTCGAATAAGGGGCGTTTGACCGGTTATCAATTTTATGAAGCGGTGATGAATTCACACGCGCGTTTAACTTATACCAAGGTAGCTAAGATTTTGGAAGGTGATAAGGATTTGCGTGAGCATTATCGTGAGTTGGTTCCTCACCTTGAGAATCTTTATGGTCTTTATAAGGTGCTTAATAGTGCTCGAATTGCCCGTGGCGCAATCGGGTTTGAGTCGGAAGAGCCTAAATTCATCTTCAATGCTGATAAACGCATTGAGAGCATTGAGTTAGTTCAGCGAAATGAAGCGCATAAGATCATTGAGGAGTGTATGATTTTAGCCAATGTTGCCGCAGCAAAATTGGTGATTGATGCTGAGATTCCATCGCTATTTCGTGTACATGATAAACCGGATGAAGATCGCATAAATAATTTACGCAGTATTTTAAGTGAACTTGGTTTGTCTCTCGGCAAGGGTACCAGTCCAAAAGATATCGCTAAGTTGATGGTTGAGGTTGAAGCAAGACCTGATCATGAGATGTTGCAAACGGTCATTTTGCGCTCAATGAAGCAAGCAATTTACGATCCTGAAAATCGTGGGCACTTTGGGTTAGCACTTGAGGAGTATGCGCACTTTACATCGCCAATTCGTCGTTATCCTGATCTGTTATTGCATCGTGCGATTAAATGGGTTATAGCTGATCAGCAACATAGTAAACAACATGATAAAACCGGCGGGCACCGTTATACGACTAGCGAGATGCTCTATTTTGGTGAACACTGTTCAATGACTGAGCGCCGAGCGGACGAAGCGGTTCGTGATGTCGTTGATTGGTTGAAATGTGATTATATGCAAGATCATGTCGGCGAGGTATTCAATGGCACTATTTCGAGCGTTGTTAATTTCGGTTTTTTTGTGCGATTAGATGATCTATTTATTGATGGTTTAGTGCACGTTTCTTCACTCGAAAATGATTATTATATTTTTGATGCATCACGTAATCGTTTAATTGGTGAAAATACCCGTTTTATTTATCGTTTAGGTGACAAAGTTCAAGTATCAGTCGTTAATGTTAATCCTGACGAGCGTAAAATTGATTTTTCATTGGTTGGCAGTAATAATAAGCCACAACGCCAAGGTAAGACAGCCAAAGATAAGGCGAAGAAAGTCGATAGTGATGCTGAACTGCCAGTTAAGCGCAAAAATAAAAGCCAAGCTAATAGTAAAAAAACGAGCGCAAAGGTTGTCGCAAAGAGTAAAAAACGCAGTAAGCCAAAAACAGCTGCTAAAAAAACGTCTAAATCAGCATCGACCTCAAGCAATCAGAGAAAAAAGAGTAAAAAATAGATGAGTGAAACAGTTTACGGTATCCACGCGATTGAAGCTTTGTTAGCGCGTGCACCAGAAAGAATTATTGAAGTTTTTATCGTTAAAGGCCGAGAAGATAAGCGCCTTAATGCCCTTGTTCGTGAGTTGGAGCAGTTGGGTTTAGCCGTAAAAGTGACCAATAGGCAGTATTTAGATGAAAAAACGAAAAATGGCGTTCATCAAGGTATTTTGGCGATGGTTAAACCAAGCCGTGGTTATCAGGAAAATGATATTCCATTATTAATGGAGCAAAATTCCAATCCGATTATTTTAATTTTAGATGGTGTGACTGATCCACATAATTTAGGTGCTTGTATTCGTACTGCTGATGCCGCTGGTGTGAGCTTTATTGTTGTACCTAAAGATCGTTCTGCACCACTTAATTCAACCGCTCAGAAAGTTGCATGTGGCGCGGCTGAAAGCGTGCCAGTGGTTAGAGTCACCAATCTGGCGCGCACTATGCGTATGTTACAAGATGAATATCAAGTTTGGATTGTGGGTACCGCCGGTGAAGCAACCAGCACACTTTACCAAACTGACTTTTATAAAAATTCAACAGCATTGGCCTTAGTGATGGGGGCAGAAGGTGAGGGGATGCGTCGATTAACCAAAGAGCATTGTGATGAGTTAGTCAGTATACCGATGGCTGGTATTGTTTCTTCGCTTAATGTGTCTGTTGCAACAGGCGTTTGCTTATTTGAGATTGTTAGACAAAAAAATAAATAGTTAGAGTTATAGTATGTTAGGATTTTTGAAAAAGCTTTTATCAGGGAATAAAGAAAAAAATGCTCCGGCGCTGTCTGAGCGAGATTTGAATGGTCGTAATCGTGTCGGATATCCGACAATGCAATTATCGCGTGAGATTGATAATTTAGTTAAATTGAAATACCGTCCTCTTAAACGTGTAATTAAGGTGTATAGAGACACGCTGTTTTTTAAATGGGGTCCTGCAGTTATCAATAATACTTTATCAGATGAGCAGTTGGCTAATTTGTCCGGACGGAACGTTCAGATGGTTTATTTATTGCTGTTTCGTGATATGTTAAGACATATTTCAGGTTTAGCTAAATTTAGGCATTTTGCCGAAGATTGGCCGGAACAATTTGCGAATGAGTTATTAGATAATTGCAAAATGCTAGGCGATAGTGATGATGTTGATGTAGCTAAAAAAGAAGCGTTATATGCTAACACTGAGCTTTATAATGTTGATACTCCCATCGATCCTAAACACCCAGAAAATACGCAAATCCCTGATTGGACAGCGCCATTAGCGGAATTAATTATGCTGCCACCGGATATGATTTATAAGTGTCATCGTCCTTTAATGGCTGCAATTGACCGTCGCAAAAAGCGCTAACTTTAACGATTGATTGAGTTGAAGCTGTAATATCGATTCACTCAATCAATCAATTTTGTTAACTTAATTTACTTCCTTCCTTAAATAGCACTATTTATTACCAACAATTTTGCAATTTATCTTTGCAAAAATACCCACAGCAAATTCCTCTCACTGCTTGAATTTTGCATTTATACAATTCAATTCTTTTTGTCATAACTAATCAGCCCGATAAGTTCGACAAAGTCTAACAATTATGTGAGGAGAGATAGTAAAGGTATTAACACTTATTTCTATTAAGATAAAGGTCAATGCCGACACAATGGTGTCGGCACGATTATTTTGCTTCTTAGCTTTTGATTAGATCAACTTCAACACCTAACCCTTTTGCTACACCTGAACCATAATCGGGATGGACTTTATAGAAGTGTTTAAGCTGTCTAATTTGAATATCACGATCGACGTTTTTCATTGAAGTGACAATATTATCAATCAGCAGTTGTTTTTGATCTGGACGCATTAAATTAAATAATGCACGTGGGTGCGAATAGTAATCACCATCAACACGATGATCGTGTTTATCCATTGTGCCGGCAGGGACATGCATCGGTGGCTCAGCATACTGCGGTTGTTGTTTAGGTGCACTATCAACACTATTTGGTTCATAGTTTGGTGCATTATCCGGTGTATAAAAGCGCATAGCTCCGTCACGTTGATAATTGTGTACTGGACATTTAGGTGCATTGATTGGTAATTGTTGGTAGTTTGTACCGATACGATAACGGTGCGCATCAGCATATGCAAAAATTCGCCCTTGTAACATTTTATCCGGTGATAAACCAATACCAGGTACAATATTACTTGGTTCAAATGCGGATTGTTCTACTTCAGCAAAATAGTTTTCCGGATTACGGTTAAGCTCCATAACACCGACTTCAATAAGCGGAAACTGTTTTTGCGACCAAACTTTAGTGACATCAAATGGGTTTTCTGGATGGTTATTGGCTTGTTCTTCACTCATCACTTGTATATAAAGTCGCCATTTAGGGTAGTTACCTTGTTCAATGGCATTAAAGAGATCTTCTTGCGCTGAATCAGGGTTGCTTCCGTCGAGTTCTGCGGCTTTTTTAGGATGAATATTTTTAATGCCTTGTTCTGTTCTAAAATGCCATTTTACCCAAGTTCGTACATTATCTTTATTGATTAAACTATAAGTATGGCTACCAAAACCATGCATATGTCGAAATCCGTCTGGAATGCCTCGGTCAGAAAAGAGAATTGTTACTTGATGAAGTGATTCTGGCGATAAAGAGAAAAAGTCCCACATCATTTGCGGATCTTTTAAGTTGGTCTTAGGATCGCGTTTTTGGGTGTGGATAAAGTCTGGGAATTTGATTGCATCACGAATAAAAAATACTGGCGTGTTATTACCGACGATATCCCAGTTACCTTGATCTGTGTAAAATTTTACTGAAAATCCACGTGGATCACGTGCCGTGTCAGATGAACCACGTTCACCGCCAACAGTTGAAAATCGAGCAAAAACGGGAGTTTGTTTGCCAACTTCGGCAAAAATGCTGGCATAGCTATATTGAGTAATGTCATTGGTGACGGTAAATGTTCCGTGTGCGCCAGAGCCTTTGGCATGGACTCGTCTTTCCGGGATATTTTCACGGTTAAACTGAGCGAGTTTTTCGATTAATTGATAGTCGTCAATCAATACCGGTCCACGAGGGCCAGCAGTGCGAGAGTTTTGATTGTCGGCAATAGGGGCACCATTATTGGTGGTGAGTTCTTTTTTTTCTGACATTGCAATACTCCTTATTAGATTGTAACTTTATAGTTAAAGAGTTGTGATTGATTTTATTGAAAAACTAATTTACTAAGGAATAAGATAAAGACGGTGATGCGTGTAAAAAAAGATATTGCTCGATTTATTATATAACTAAATTGGCTATTAATTGTAGAAAAACAAATTTATTATTTTTTAATCTAGTAATGAGCGATAGTGAATATAAAAATGGGTCCTTAACCAGATTAAGCATAAATGATTTCCGGTAATTTAACATCCCAATGCTGATTATCAACATGATCAACTTTTTGGCAGGCAAATGCTAGCCCAATAGGATAAATTTGCTGTTGTTGGTAGTTTTCAAGCAAGCGATCATAATAGCCACCGCCCATACCAATACGAAATCCTCGGTCATCAAAAGCCACAAGTGGCGTAAAGATGATATCAAGTTGTTCAATATCTATGATTTTAGTTTTATCGATTACTGGTTCTAAGATACCAAAGCTATTTTTTACTAGTGGTGTATTTGGGGTGTAATTTAAGAAGATTAGTTTATGTTCAGCAATTGGGACAGGTAAATAGACCGATTTATTTTGTTGCCATAGATATTCAATAATCGGTTTAGTATCGACTTCTCCATCAAATGATAAGAATATTGCAATATGTTGTGCTTGGCTGACGGCTGGATGGTCTTTTATTTTTTGGTAGATTATGGCTTGTGCGCTGTCGCGTTGTGCCTGAGATAATTCACGTCTTTTTTGACGTATAGTTTGCCGAATGTCCATAAGTTTTTATTTGAAAGAGAGAAGGAATAAAGACTCCAAGATGCCGTTAGGGGCGTAACCCTTGAACCCGAGGTTCAAGGTGAATAGCATGTTTTAATTTTTAGGTTTCCTAAGTTAATTAGGCATACACACCAATTAAAAATCACACCATTCTAAATTAAAGATTATCGGCTCAGGGGACTAACCCATATCGCGAACATCTCAGAGATGTTTACTATGATACAAAATTTAGAAAATCATACAATAGTCTTTGTGGTTTATTTACATTTCATCTAACTAATTGTTAGTATTTAATGCGGAATCAAGTAATTGCTGTAGCATTTTTAGTCGATTTGCAAATTCATCGCTTTTTTCTTTTTCTTTCGTTAGTTCGTAAGAGATATTCAATGCAGCAGTCATGATAAGTTGATCGCTTCCAACTTGGGGGGATTTTTCTCGTAAATTTGTTAATCGCGCATCTAAATCTTTAGCTGCATTTGTAAGTGCGTCAACTTCATCGACTGGACAATTAAATTTTAACGTTCGCCCAAAAATCTGAACGGTGACAGCTTGATTTTCCATATTTAACCTATAGTTTGATAAATTTATTAATTTTGTCGATTATATGTTTAGCGTTTAATCCGACTTCATCGCGCATTTCTTGCTGTGAGCCTTGCGGGATAAAAATATCAGGCAATCCGATATTTAAAATATCACATTTTATTTTTTTCGATAACAAAAATTCATTAACAGCGCTTCCTGCTCCACCTTTGATGCTGTTTTCTTCGATGGTGACCAGTATATTATGGCTTTGGCTAATGTGCAAAAGGACTTTTTCATCAAGTGGTTTTACAAAACGCATATCTATCACTGTAGCATTTATTTGTTCGGCTACTTGTAAAACTTCAGGTAATAGTGTGCCAAAATTGAGTAAAGCGATCTCTTCGCCCTGCCGGCAGCATTTTGATTGTCCTAATGGTATTGTTTTTAGTGGATCTAAATGTGCGCCAGTGCCTTCGCCTCGAGGGTAGCGTACTAATGCTGGTCCATCATGTAAATAGCCTGTGTAGAGCATTTGTCGGCATTCGTTTTCGTCACTTGGGGTCATGATGACTAAGTTTGGAATACAGCGTAAAAAGCTTAGATCGAACGCACCTTGGTGGGTTTCACCATCAGCCCCCACAATGCCCGCGCGGTCTATCGCAAATAAAACCGGTAAGTTTTGGATGGCAATATCATGAATGACTTGATCGTAAGCTCGTTGCAAAAAGGTTGAGTAGATAGCAACCACTGGTTTTAATTCGCTAATAGCAAAGCCGGCAGCTAATGTGACTGCATGTTGTTCAGCAATGGCGACATCAAAGAATTGATCTGGAAATCGTTTAGCAAATTCAGTCATGCCAGAACCTTCGCTCATGGCTGGCGTGATTGCCATTAGGCGTTTGTCTTGCTCTGCTATTTCACATAGCCAGTCACCAAAGATTTTGGAATAAGTTGGGGTAATTTTATTTGTGCTAGGTAATATTCCTTCATTTGGATTAAATTTAGGAACGCCGTGCCATAAGGTTGGGTTTTGCTCGGCTGGAGCATAACCTTTTCCTTTCTGGGTGATAATATGCAGTAATTGTGGGCCTTTTAGTTGTCTGACTTTTTGTAAGGTGGCAACTAATGTTTCAATATCATGTCCATCAACAGGACCAATATAGTTAAAACCTAATTCCTCAAATAAAATAGCCGGAGTGACTAAGCCTTTTAGGTGCTCTTCCGTTTTTTTGAATAGTTCTTTTAATGGTGGAATATTGGAAAGCACTTTTTTGCCACTTTCACGAAGTGAGGTGTAGGCTTTGCTTGATAATATTTGTGCCAAGTGTTGATTAAGTGCACCTGTGTTTTCTGAAATGGACATATCGTTGTCATTAACGATAACTAGCATATCTGGTTTTATGTGCCCAGCATGGTTCATCGCTTCAAATGCCATACCAGCAGTTAAGGCCCCATCACCAATAATAGCGGCGACTTTTTTACCTGACTGTTTTTTTTGCTCTGCGATGGCAATACCCAGCGCTGCACTTATTGAGGTTGATGAATGTCCTGTTGTTAATACATCATATTCACTTTCATTTCGGTGAGGAAACGGGTGTAATCCCCCTTTTTGGCGAATAGTTAGCATCTGATCGCGTCGACCCGTTAGAATTTTATGTGGATAAGCTTGATGACCTACGTCCCATATAATTTTGTCAAATGGTGTCTGATAGACGTAATGCAACGCGACTGTTAATTCGACCACACCAAGACCTGAAGCTAAATGACCACTAGATTGGCTGACACTGTCTAATAAAAATTGTCGTAGTTCCTGACTAATTGCTGGCAATTGTGCGAGCGGATATCGCCTAAGATCCGCAGGTGAATTGATTTGCTTTAATAGAGGATATTTGTTTAAATTCATTTTTATCATCTAGTTATTTAGTTAACTATTTCGATTAATAATAAAACCAGCAAGGTCTTGTAATGGTTGGCTATTATAAGGTATTTGCGTCAGACTATCGATAGCTTGTTGATATAACTTGTGTGTCATTTCGATGGCATTTTGTAAACCCATCAATGCTGGATAAGTGCTTTTTTCTAGCTTAAGATCAGAGCCTTGTGGTTTACCCATCAGCTCTTGTTCACCAATGACGTCTAATATGTCATCTTGTATCTGGAATGCTAGTCCGATTGCTTTAGCATAGTTGTCTAACATTGGGTAATAGGGTTGAGATACCTCATCGCATGAATAAGCACCGAGCCTTACTGCCGCTTGAATTAAGGCGCCAGTTTTATAGTTATGGATAGTTTGTAAGTGTTCCAACGTGACTGTTTGGTGTTCTGCTTGTAAATCCAGTGATTGACCTAAGCACATTCCAGCAAGGCCACTTGCACTTGCTAGTTCAGTAATCATTTTTATTTTGCTTTGGTTGCTGATTTGTTGGTTTTCGGATAATAGGCTGAATGCTAGTGATTGTAGTGCATCACCAGCGAGGATGGCTTGTGCTTGGCCAAATTTTATGTGGCAGGTTGGTTTTCCTCGCCTTAGATTATCATCATCCATTGCGGGTAAGTCATCATGAATTAATGAGTAGGTATGCATCGATTCAATGGCAGCAGCAACTGAATCGAGTTTGGTTAGCGGACAATTAAACATTTGTCCGGTTAAATAGACCAGAATAGGGCGTATTCGCTTGCCACCAGCAAGCAGGCTGTAACTCATCGCTTGTTGCAAATTAGATGGTGCAAACTGCGAAATATATGTTGTTAGATAGTTATCAATACGTTCTTGTAATGGTTTTAGGCTATTCATTATTATCAATGGAAAATTCAGATAATTGTGCATCACTATTTTCAGATAATAAAATTTGGATGCGTTGCTCAGCTTCATTAAGTTGTTTTTGACCAGAACGAGCTAGTTTGATGCCTTTTTCGAATTCATTTAGTGCTTCATCTAATGGTAAATCGCCATTTTCAAGTTGAGTGACAATTGCTTCAAGTTGCTTGATGGTTTCTTCGAAACTGACTTCATTATTGTTTGACATATCGTACTCCTTCTTATACCAAATGAGTATACACGTATTTTTTATGATGGTGAATTAAGATGTTTTAGTTAACAATTTAACTAAGCTGTTCTTTTTCATTTTCAAGTTCATCAACTGATAGTTGAGCTATATCCGGATTAATTGGTTTTTTTACTTCAATCCCTAATTCCCTAAATCGTTCTATTTGACCAATCACGTTACCACGCCCTTTCGAGAGTTTGTTCATTGAGTTTTGATAGGTTTGTTGGGCTTTATCCAAACAGTTGCCTAGATTTTCCATATCTTCGATAAATCCACGTACTTTGTCATATAGTTTGCTGGCTCTATCAGCAATAAGCTCGGCATTACGATTTTGGTATTCAAAACGCCATAAATTATGAATAGTTCGCAAGGCAACCAATAGGGTAGTTGGGCTAACAATCATGATGTTACTTTTTAATGCATCATTGATTAATGATGGATCTTGATCGATGGCGGATAAAAATGCCGGTTCGACAGGAATGAACATTAGAATGTAGTCTAATGATTGAATGCCATTTAGTTTATGGTAATCTTTTTGACTAAGTTGTTTTAAGTGATTACGCACAGCAATTAAATGATCAGCAATGGCTCTAGTTTTTATCTCTTCGTCATCACTATTATAATAACGTTCATAAGCAACTAAGGTGACTTTGGAATCGATGACTACATCACCGCCTTGGGGTAAGTGAACAATTACATCTGGTTGTAGACGTCGGTTATCTTCATTAGTTAGATTAACTTGAGTGTGATATTCGTAACCTTGACGCAATCCGGAATTATCCAATATTTGACTAAGAATAAATTCACCCCAATTACCTTGGGTTTTGTTATTGCCTTTTAACGCATTGGTTAAATTGGTGGCTTCTTTCGTCATGAGTTCGTTGAGCTGTTGCAAGTTGCGAATTTCGTGAGTTAGGGTATGGCGTTCTTTGGCTTCTTGACCAAAGCTATCTTGAACTTGCTTTTTAAAGCCCTCTAATTGTTGTTTAAGTGGTGAGAGTAAAAACTCTAAGCTTTGTTTATTTTGTTGCTCAATTTTTTTGCCACTGTGCTCAAAAATTCGATTGGCTAAGTTTTCAAATTGCGTGGTTAATCGTTGCTCGCTTTGTTCTAAAACTGTCTGTTTTTCATGAGCGGCATTGATAATCTCTTCTAAGCGCGTTTTTAATTCACTAATTTTGATATTTTGAGCAACATTTTGTTGTTGGTATTGGCTCAACTCTTGTTCTAATTGAGTGATATTTGCCATTAATGACTGATTTTCTTTATTTCTTTGATTAAGTTGTAAATCATATATGGCATGTAGGTTATTCGCTTTAAATTGCGCTTTTAGCATGGCAATTAGTAAGGCGATAATGGCAATAATTACAATAATGACTACTGCCCATTCACTTAAGCCTAAACTTCCTAACATGATTAAGCCCTTTCAAACGTGAATGAAATCACATCATCTAAATTCATTGCATCAAGTGCCAACATAATTAAGCGGTCAAGCCCAACGGCAACACCTGCACAATCGGGTAAACCCGCTTCCATAGCCGCGATTAATTCAATATCGATGTTTTGTGGTGGTAAGTTTTGATTTGCTCGATCAATATTATTTTGTTCAAAACGCATCTTTTGTTCTTGCGGATTGGTGAGTTCTTTAAATCCATTAGCTAGTTCAACCCCTTTGTAATAAAACTCAAAACGGCTTGCTACACGATGATCTTCTGAACTGATCGCTGCTAAAGCTGCCTGTGAGGCAGGGAAGTTATAAACAGCGATAGGTTTTTCTTGTCCAATATGCGGTTCAACGCCAAAACTAAATAAACATTGTAATAAGGTGTCGCGATCATAATCATCAGTATTGAGTTCAATATTTAGTTGTTTGATAGCTTCAACTAAAGTTGCGTGATCAGCTTCTAGTGGGTCAATATTAAGATGACGTTGGAATGCCTTTTGGTAAGAGATTCGTTCCGCAGGTTCACAATCTAGGATGCTTTGCAGTAGATCATCGACTTCGTTGATCATTTGCATCATATCAAATTGAATACGATACCATTCGAGCATTGTAAATTCAGGGTTATGATAACGGCTTACTTCTTCATGATTGCGAAAACATTTACAGATTTGATAAATCGGTCCACTTCCAGCAGCTAATAACCGTTTCATATGATATTCAGGGCTAGTGATTAATGACATTTTTCGCCCTTGTTGTTCATCGTTTTCACCAGGTTTTAAAAATAAGGTATGAAATGAACTAAGATGTACATCGGTTACCGCATATTGACTTAGGGTCGGGGTTTCCACTTCCAAAATACAGCGGTCAGCAAAAAACTGTCTTACTTTAGATACAATTTTAGCGCGCTTAAGTAAATTATTAATAGATGCAGTAGGTTGCCAAGTCATAAAAAATATCCATGCATATTGATTAATTTCTAAAAGACGAAATAGGGCATTAAGCCCTATTTCTTATTGCTGGCATTCATTTTGCCACAATGTGAACAAATTGTCGTATTTTTCTTGTTGATGCCAGATATGGCGATGAAGTGCAGAAAGAATAATTGGATCTTCTAAGATCGCTAATTGTTGTTCTTTACTAATTTTTTCTAAATCCACTTGTTGATAATACTCAATAAGTTGTTTTCGCAACTGCTGATTTTTTGAGTTAGGTAAATGACGAGAAGTCGATAATGCACAGGTTAACGCATTATAAATAGGATCGACAAGCGCCATAATAAAGCCATGTTCAATAAAAGCAGCTTCGGTTTGGACTAAATAGTCACCAGTTAGTTTTACTGCTCGCGACGGATGGGTTTCTTCTGGTGTTAAGAATAACCCTGCTTTTTTGGCTTTCATACCAATACTTGATAAGCCAGAAATACGGACAACTAATGGTGAAATGGTTAATGGAATTAATATCGCTATATACCAATAAGTAAATTGAGGATTTAACCAAATAATCACACATAACCAAACTATGCCTAGTAGCGATAATGGCCAACAGAAGTAGAATGATTCCCCCCAAGTTAAGGCATCATCGTTTCTTGCTGGTGATTTCCATTGAATTTTGCTACCCAGCCATGCTTTAACCACAAACTTGCTGTGGAAGATCATGCGGATTGGTGCAAGGATCATCGACCATACCATTTCAATTAAAATCGATAATGATAATTTGAATATTCCACCCACATCTTTTGCACCTGTTCGAGCAATAATAATGCCATAACTAAACAGTTTAGGTGCAAAAAGTAATACCATTGTGGTTGAAAGTAATTGAATAGCTAATTGTTCATCCCACTTTGGCCACGTTGGATAAAATTGGTTAGGTTGGAAGAAGTATTGTGGTTCAGATATATTGAACACTAATAATAAGAGTGTTGAGAAGATCAAGAAGATTAACCACAATAGTGACGAGATGTAAGCCATACCACTGGTTAAAAACATCACACGGTGAGTTAAAGTAATTCCACTTTTAAAGATTAATCGCAAATTAATCAAATTACCCATACACCAGCGATTATCGCGTTTGAGATCTTCTATCATGTTTCCTGGTAGCTCTTCATAACTACCATTCATATCATACGCAATCCATACGCCATAACCCGCACGACGCATTAACGTCGCTTCAACTAAATCGTGCGATAAGATATGAATAGGGCCTTTACGTTTTTGTAATGGCGATAAAATACAGTGCTCAATAAATGGTTTTAGGCGAATCATAGCATTGTGACCCCAATATTGGGCTTCACTTAATTGCCAGAAGTGAGTACCTGAGCAAAAAATATCACTGTATATTTGATTGGCAAATTGTTGAATACGACCATATAAGGTTGTCATTCTGACCGATTTAGGCGGAGACTGTAAAATACCTGCTTTTGGATTCATTTCCATCATTGCGATCATTTTTAAGATACAATCACCGGTCATAATACTGTCGGCATCAAGAATCATCATGTATTCATATTGGTGCCCCCAACGACGGCAGAAGTCATCGATGTTACCACTTTTACGTTTTACGCGACGCTTACGGTGGCGATAAAAGATATTACAACCATTGTCAGCTTTTTTAGCGTTAAATTCAGCCCATGCTTTTAATTCATTGACATAGAGATCGGGATCATTGGTGTCGCTTAGAATATAAAAATCACAACACTGCGCATGTCCTGTCTCAACTAGCGATTCATAAGTTGCTTCTAGCCCTGCAAATACCCGTGAAACATCTTCATTACAAATTGGCATGACTAATGCAGTACGATGTTTGGCGTCAATGTGGTTAGCAGGATCATTGGGGATGGCAATAGTGTAGCGATCTTTTTTGATCACCGCCAAAATAAGCCCCATGATGCTAGTCCAAAATCCTATTGAAATCCAACAAAATAGGATAGCAAATAAGGCAATGATAAAACCTTGTATGATATAAGGAATGATGCTGTAAATGGCAAGTTCTGGGTTAATATCCCAATTTGCCATAAAATTGATTTGTTGCCAGCTTTGATAAGGTAATAAGGTTGATAAGTAAGTTGTGCCGTAATAAGTTTGTATGGCAATAAGCACAAACATAATTAAACGACGAATAAGTGCGATGATATTCAGACCAGGTTTGGATTGAGGACTATAACGTTCATTCCAAATTTGTGGTTGAACCGAAACACGCTCAACTTTTGGATAAGTTGGTTGTTGTTTTCTTTCATCATTAAAATGATCAGTTTTGCCAACTTGATTGAGTCGATATTTTAGAAATTCGAGTTTATCGTTTGGCAAGTCTTCCGATTTCTGACGCCAATATTCGGCGTCAGATAGGTTTTCGAAATAATCTTTTTTCATGTTATGTGCTTATTATTAAGATCATTGAGCCGGAAATTGTCCGCTCCAAGTTTCGGACACGATCGTATGTGATTTTTTCGACGATAATTGAAGGCGAATGTCAGTTGGTTTTTTGTTATCTTCAACGTTGAATCGCACTAGCACTCGCCAACCTTTTGTTACAGAGTTGTATTGTGTATCACAGCTAACTATTGAACCATTATTAATACTTGAAATAACGTCAACTGGGTCTTGCTCTGATAAGTTTGGACCAACAAAATCCACAACATAAGCATTAGAACCATCAAGTTTACGTATTAAGTTTGCTTGTTTTATATCACCTAATGATAAGCGCGTACTTTCTGCTCTAGCTTCATTTTTTGGATAACGTTGTTGTTCGTTGAGTGAATAATGTAATCGATATTTAACATCTAACACATCACCAGCTTTATATTGTTTTTCGGGTACCCAGTAGGTAACGATGTTGTCGTTGGTTTCATCTGCGGTGGGGATTTCAACCAATTCAACTCGACCTTTATGCCAATCATTCAATATTTCAACCCATACACTTGGACGAAGTTCGTAATGGTCGTCGAGATCTTGATAGTCATCAAAACCTTTGTCACGTTGGATTAAACCAAATGCTTTAGGGCTTTCTAAACTATATGATGAAAAAGATAAGCGTTTAGGATTATTTAATGGACGCCAAATCCACTCATTTTTGGCCTGGATTGAAAGTCCATTAGAATCGTGCATTGCTGGACGATAGTTTAATAGTGGTGATGGTTGGTTAGGGCCAAATAAGAACATACTAGTCAATGGTGCCACACCAAGTTTTTTAACTGAATCACGGAAGAATACTTTGGCTTCTACAGTAATAGTAGTATCAACACTTGGGATTAAGGTAATTTTGTAAGCCCCTGTTACACTTTTAGAATCAAGTAGGGCATAAATGACTAAATGTTTTTGATTTGGTTCTGGGCGTTCAATCCAATACTCTTTAAAACGTGGAAACTCTTCGCCAGACATTTCGCCTGTATCAATCGCAAGCCCTCGCGCTGAAAGACCATAATGCTGATTTTTACCAACAGCACGGAAATAGCTACCACCTAGTGCGGTAAATATTTCATCGTCGGTTTTTGCTGGGTTATTGATTGGATAGTGCACTTTAAATCCAGCAAAGCCTAGTTTTTTAGTATCTAACTTATCTAAATTAATAGGACTTAAATCGAAGTAATCTGGGCTAAATTTAATTTCATTAACTTGATTGTTTACAATCTCATTAATTTTGACAGGTACATCAAAATACATGCCTTCATGATAAAATTCGAGTTTGAAACGACTTTTGCGATCGCTCCAATATGCTTTATCATGCTTAAAATAAATCTTTTGATAATCGGCAAATTGTAGTGACGATAATTCACTAGGAATATTTTTAGATGGTTGGACATAAGCTTTTTTTGATAGTTTTTCTGCTTGTGTCACAACATCGTTAAATGTAAAAGCCCATGAAGAAAAACTTAAACAAGATAAAGATGCGATACAAACTATCTTGCAAGTTAATGTTTCACTAAATCGACTAATAGGTAATAAATTGTACATAAAAAGACTCACTTGAGTATTATCTAAAAATATTGTTGTAATTGATAATATTGTCTTTAGGGCTACTTAAGCATTTTTCCATAAAGTCGCTTCTCATCTCTTGAAGAATACTTGGGTTTTCATCAATCAAAAAGTGAGAGTAGTTATCTTTGAGAATTTTAGCTTTTAAAGCGGCCAAATCTTGCACTGACATCTTAAATAAAGTTTGATAACTTTGGGTTATATTATTGATATCATTGGTATAAACTGCTTCAATAAAATCTGCTGACCATTGACAGTAATTTTTAACATTACCATCAGTTGGTGTGATTTTTTTCAACTCAAGATTATGTTCAGCTTGGTTTTCCTCGACGACTCTTTTAAGTTGAATGTCATATTTTAGCTTGTAGAATTCTTTGAGATAAAAATTAAGCACACAGGAAGATTGGTTGCTGTCACCTTTACAGTTTAAAATACCGTGTTTGGTTATATAGCTGTCAAAGTGTTTGTCTCCAACGAGTTGAAGTAATTGTTTTTTTGCGTCCACAACAAACGAATTATTTTGTTCAGATTGTTGCTTTAAAATCGCTAACTGATCAACTTCAGTTTTACCATCGGTTGAAGACGTATTGTTTTTTACACAGCCTACGGCAAGAATAGAGACAATGGCGCATGTAAGGATATTACTTATTTTCATATATCAAATTCCACGAACATATTCTTGAGTTGTAATTTCAGGATGAGCAACTTACACTTTTTAGTGGAGCCGTAGCGCGAAATTATATACTCTTATTCTTTTAAAAACACTAGATGATTACATTAAATTTATAAAAACGCATTTATTATTCTTTTGTAAGTTTTTATTAATGTCGACATATTTTTCGAACATCGACGGTAAATTGTGAATCATCAATTGAAGCCGGCTTAAATTTTCCTTTTGCTTTTAAAAAGGCAATAAGTTGCTCGGCATTCATATCGGAGTTGGAACAGGTATGAAATTTAGCCTCGGTACCGAATTTTTTGTGTATGGCTTCAAGTAAAGATGATTCAGTATAATCATTCCCATCCATCATTTGTAACACTTCGTGGCCGTGAATTGACATCTTTTTTCCTCTCCATATAGCAGTTTAAACTAGCTTTATTTTTTATTTTTTTGAGCGGTGAAAGATAGCAGATATTATTATTAAAAAAAAGAGGATAAATGTTAAAAATATTATTAATATTTTTTAGCTTAACCCTGATAATTATCAGGGTTATTAATCATAGTTTGTAACTGATTAAATTGACTAGGAAATTTAAGTGTTAGATTCATTGAGTTTTACAATAACCGATAGATTTTCCATTTTAATTTCATGAATTTTAACAGTGATCAAATCAGCAATTTTGTATGCAGTTTCGCCTTTAATTTTAATTAGCCCTTCATCCGGACTAGTTGATATTTCATCGCGTACGGCATGAATCATTGACAGTGGTAAAAATGCTAATGCGCCAATATCATTTAAACGAACTCTCGCACCGCCACGGTTGATATCTAATATTTCCGCTGCGAACGCTTTTCCTATTTTATTAGATAAATATTGACAATAAAGGTTTTCGGCAATATCACGCTCAGCTAAACGTAATTTTTTACGTCTATCAGCCATGCTCTCTAATTGTTCGTTGGATGGAGCTGTTAAGGCTTCTGCTTTAAGCGAGGCTTTAAGTATACGATGGTTTATCATATCACCATATTTTCGAATTGGTGAAGTCCATGTTGCATAAGCATCAAATCCTAAACCAAAGTGAGGTTCTGGTTTTATAGAGAAATCAGCAGGTGTTTGGAACTTTCTTAATCGTGTTGATAAGAAGTCATTATCATCACTTAATCGGCGGAATTTAATATAGCCTTCAAATGAAGTAAGTGATTCTTTATCAAAATCTGTAATGCCATTGTCCGCTAATATTTTTAATATTTGTTCAATGTATTTGGTATCAAAGCCTGAATGAGTGTTAAATACGCCAGTACCTACTTTTTCTTTCAAATACATGGTGAGCGCTAAATTAGCGATAATCATCACTTCTTCAACAATATTATTGCCGATGCCACGTGATTCTTTGATGATTGTTTTTACTTGACGATTATTATCAAGGATAAATCGATAATCATTGTTCACTTTGAAAACTAACGCATTTTGTTGACGCCAATTTATCCGTGTTTTTGCCAATTCTGATAATAATTTTAGTTGGTTTTTTATTGCCGCGTCATCGATATTTAAATCACCACGATTCTCTAAAAATTCAGACACATTGTGGTAAGAAAGCTTAGCTTTCGATTCAATCCATGCGGGTAAAAAACTGATATCATCATTCGTAAATTCGCCATTTTTATCAATTTTAATTTTACAAACCATAGCTGGACGTTTTTGATTAGCTTTTAATGAACAAAGATCGTCCGCTAACTGTTTTGGTAACATTGGAATATTAAAGTCGGGCAGATAGGTGGTAAAGTTTCGGTTTTTTGCGATATTGTCGATTTCACTATCTAGCTCAATATATGCGGTTGGATCAGCGATGGCGATCATTAGGTTATAATTACCCATATCATCTTGTGAAATGGTAATCGCATCGTCCATATCTTCGGTATTTTCACTGTCAATTGTAAAAAATTGAATATCCGTTAAATCTTGACGATTTTCTTTTTCAGTCTCTGAAATTGTTAAAGATTCAGCTTGCGGAGCTTTGTCTTCTAAATTATAACGAGCCAAAGTTTTAAGCCATAGTTGATAAATTGAATCAGCACTGGCAATAAATTTTGTTATTTCAGCAAGAAAATGATTTTTATTTTTTTCTAATGGATGAGATTGTAAGGTGGCAACAACCCAATCACCTTCTTTTAATTTTTGCTTTACTTCAGGATTAACTTTACAGCGAATGGCAAAATTGACAGGTATATTTTCGGGATAAATGACCATCGCATTATCTAAAAAACCAATTTTGCCAATAAATTTTTGTAAACTACTTTCAATTAATACTTCAGGTTCAAATGATGTTTTATCGTTAATGGTGGAAATAGTGCCAGAAACTTTATCACCATGACAAACCATTTTCATTTTCGAAACAGCAATAAAGTAGTCAGTTTTGTTGTCAACATTTAGAAAGCCAAAACCTTTTTCATGCGCTCGGACGATACCTTCAACACGAGGTTTTTGTTCATATAATTCTTTTTTTAGTTGGGCTAGTAACGGGTTATTTTGAAACATAGTTTTTAATATTAATTGAAAAATTTGAACTAAATTCTATCATAGTTATGCTTTTGGGGTTATTGAATTGTTTATTAGTGATGACGAAACAGTCTTAATTACAATAAATTGTAGAGTGGCATAATGAAATTAAACTATAAAATACAGGGTGATAATCAACCAATTTTATTGATGCATGGTTTATTTGGAAGCCTAGATAATTTAAATATGTTAGCTAAAGATCTGTCTAGTCATTACCAAACTATTCAGGTTGATTTGCGCAATCATGGTCAATCTCCATGGTCAAATGTCATGAATTATGAAGTGATGGCTGAAGATGTTGCTGAGTTATGTCATGATTTGCAGTTACAAAATATGATATTAATCGGCCATTCAATGGGAGGAAAAGTTGCCATGCAACTAAGCCAACTTATTCCTGTTTCTAAAATCTGTGTCATTGATATTGCGCCAGTTAAATATACTCAAACGGCAAATGCACCTGTTCTTAACGCTTTAGAAAAATGTATTAATCAACAATTAACTGATAAAAAACAGATTATTGAGCTTATGCATGATTTAAGTGCCCCGACAATTTCATTTTTACTTAAATCTTTTAAACATCAGCATTGGTTGTTTAATGCTCAAGTCATTATTAATCAATATGACAATATATGCGATTGGCACACAATTTCACCTTGTAACGTACCGACATTATTCATCCGAGGTGGAAATTCAAACTATATTACTGATAAGGATTATCCAGCAATATTTAGCCAATTTCCAAATGCTCAAATTGAAATAGTAGAAGGTGCTGGTCATAATGTTCATGCAGAAAAAACTCAGCAAGTTTTACAACTTTTACATACAAAAAGCTTCATCTAATCGATTGTGGTTGGTGCATTGTTTAAAATGAGCTTATGGTCGTCATCCAACACAATAATGCTATCATTTATCACGTTAACTTTTGAAAAGTCTGGGATCGCAGTTTGTGCTCCGTGTTTGATAAGCTCAGCATCGCCTATTCCAACACAATAGGCGCCAGCTTCAACTGCTGAAGTCACGCCACTTATTGAGTCTTCAAATACTAACGTTTCAGCGGGTGGTAGCATAAGGCGTTTAGCGCCAAGAAGATAAGGATCGGGGTAGGGTTTTCCACGAGCCACATCGTTTCGTTCCACTATCACAGAAATACATTCCTGAATATTCAACATTGCCATTATTCGATCTATTTTTTCGCGCCAACCACTGGTTACAATCCCCACCCTAATTTTGGCTTTCGCTAAGGCATGTATTAATTGTGCAACACCTGGTATTGGATCATAATCAGCAGTATTTTCAGCGTGCATGATATAGTCTTGAACACTTTTTTGCGCTTCAGTTGATAGATGCCCAAACAGTGCTTTAATCGTATGTGGCCCGGGTTGGCCATGAATATGTTTAATAATATCGTCATCCTTGACGGTTATTCCATATAACTTGCCAGCCTCAATCCATGCTTTTTCAATAACGGTATTTGAATCAATTAGAACCCCATCCATATCAAATAAAACCGCAGAAATTTTTTTTATTGCCTTACTCATAAGTTTTTTACCCCGTACGTTAACCTTAGCCGAGAATTTAACTATTTACATTGAATCTTTGGACTTATAGAAGAGCGTCCATTTAACAATAAATATCTTAATTTTATTCATAACTAATTGTACTTATTGAAATTAATATAAATAGTAAAAGTAATTATGTATAATGAAAAAAATGACTGATTTGATAACAATTAGGAATGGATATGGACATTGAAATGAAGTTGCTACGAGCTTTCGTCGCACTTGTTGAGGTAGGGAATTACCGTGTCGCTTCTGAGCAATTATTTATAACACAACCCGCGTTAACTAAACAAATTCAAGCATTTGAACGAGCAATTGATCGAAGACTGTTTATTCGTGGTCGGAATGGCGCAAAGTTAACTGAAGTTGGGAAGGCGCTATATCCTGAAGTTAAAAAGCTATTACAACAGAATAAGAAATTTTTACTCTTTGCTAATAATATTAAAAAAAACATGAATGGAGTTCTTTCAATCGGTTTTGGCATATCTTGTTTTCAACATGTTCCTAAATGGATTCGAACTTTTTCTGAAAGAAATCCGCAATGCCATGTTTCAGCAAAACAACTTCCCTCAAACGAGCAAATTACTCTGCTAATGCAGGGGGAATTAGATATTGGTTTTGTCCGTATGCCTGTGCCAGAGTCATTGAGTTCAATTATGTTATTTAAAGAGTATATCGTGCTAGCAGTTCCAAATAATCTAAAAGTCAGTAGGAACAATCTTAAAGATGTACTAGAAACGCATCCCTTATTACATATAAATCCCTGCTTGGCGCCTTGTTTGACCGAGCAAACAAAATTATTACTTGAGGTTATAAACGCTATACCAAAACAGGGTGGGGCGACGAATGATCTTCCCTCTCTTTTGGCTTTAATTGCTGCCCAAAATGGCATTGCTTTTGTGCCTGCTAGTGTTTGTCATTTTTTACCTAAAGGTGTAAAACTTGTTACGCTTGAATTAGCTCAAACAGGATGGGATATTGCGGTTGCATGGAATGAAAAAATTGAAAATAAACAGCGTGATTCATTTTTAGAAATGAACATTAATCACATAACAAACGTTGTTGTTTAATCGTCTTATGATTCGGTGGGGTAATATCAATAAAAACCATTTTACAAGGTGCACTATAAGGTTGGCTGTAAACTTGATATTGCCACTCTTTTGGTATGATTTTATCTACCGTATGAGGGTAACTATCAAGTAAAGCAAACGCCATTTGCTGTGCTTTGAAATGTTGATGAAAATAGTGGTGTTGATTAATAATTGAGGTTAAATAACGAATAAAACCCAGCATGATGATGGCAAACATTAAACATGACAACATAACTTCAATTAAACTAAAGCCAGCTGTTTTTTTATTACTTATATTTTTACTATTCACAATCAATCATCTTCTTTTCAGGGCAATAATCTAACCAATGACCTTTTTCAACAATAAGTTGGTTATCTTCAAAATGCGTTAACATATAAAGGAAATAATCATCATTAGCCTGTCCACGTACTAGGGTGTAGTTATCCACTTTTAATCGTGATTTTTTTATACATGCTTTTAATTGATATTGAGTATCAGATAAGCATTGCCAATCTTCAGTTGGCGGTTGCCAAATTTGTTTGGTTGCCCAATTTAAACTGGAACTAGCTTGATTAAACTGACGATAATATTGGGTTTCAATCAAATAGCTCCTTTTTATCGAATCAATGGTAATTTGAAACCCCGTTAGCAAAAGAAGTCCAACAATGGTTAATATGATCACCATCAAAAGCGTGCTAAAGCCATCATATTGAGTTACTGAACGATTAAAAGGGATTTTCATTTTTAATAATGGTTGTTGTTTGATATTTAATTTTTTTGTTTTTCTTCAATTGAGCACTAATATCTATCTCAAAATGATTATTTTGTTTTTTGATTGAAAATTGAGTGATTTTAATGTCGTGAGGATCGAAAATTTTCTCCCAATTGACACCTTCGCAATTGATTGTTCCAACCTTATATTCCAAATTATTATTATAAAGCCGATACGCAAAGATATCTGATTTGGTTGGAATAGCCGTATTATGAACCCAATCACTGCGGATCTCGCTATCGTAACGGAAGATATAGCAATTTTTTGCTGGGTTGATTTCAATTGGTTGCTGACTCATCTTTTCTGGTTTATTGGCGATAAATCCAGCACGTTTCAAATCTTTGGAAATAATAACAATACCTTGATGAATATTCCTTTGTAGATGGGTATTAAGATTTTGCTGAAGTATAATCGATTGTAATTTACTATAAAAAGCTGTGATGCCAATGAAAATTAAGCTAGAAAAGGTGATGCTTAACATCATTTCGAATAACGAAAATCCATCTTGCTTTAACATCGCGGCAGCCCTGGTAAATAACTATTTTTCTTACAAAACCGAATCCGCCCTCGATATGAAATAATAATTTGTGTGGTGCCAATGGCATTATGCAATTCGAATGTACCGGTTTGAGCCATATTTTTTCGCCCCCAAAAAGAGATGGTTTTTTTATCGGCTAAATCATTTAATTCAACAGAATTGTTGGGTTTAATAAAATAGCTAGAGCCTTCTTGGCAAGTCGCTGGTTTTTCGCCTTTGCTGATGCTTAAGCACCAAGGCGTCAAAAAATAATAGATGTGGACATTTTCGTTTGCGTAATAAGCTTTGGCTTGGACTTCCTCCAGAAAATAGGCTAGCTGTTTTGTGGTAGTAGTAAGTTCGTTACGGAGCTGTAATTCCTTCCAATGTTGCACGCCTATTGAAGCCAAAATAGCACCAATACAGATAACAAATAAAAGTTCTACTAAAGAAAATCCATCGTTTTGCATTATTTTTTGTTACAAGATTTAATGAGGATTCAACTTTATATTCAAAGAAAACAACTGTATTAAATATTGTTCAGATTTTGTGAAGGGTATTCCAAATAATTTATCCTTTTTGAGAAATCTCAATGATACGATAAACCACTTAAAAATAACTGCATATTATATTATACTGTTTGCCCAATTAAATTTGCTAACGGACTTAAAGTTAAAGGAAACGAGAAATGCAACAATTACAAACTATTATTGAGGCAGCATTTGAACGTCGTGCTGAAATTACACCTTCAAATGTTGATACTGTAACACGTGATGCAATTAATCAATGTATCGCTCTATTAGACAGCGGTAAAATGCGTGTCGCGGAAAAGATTAATGGCGATTGGGTGACTCATCAATGGTTAAAAAAAGCGGTATTGCTCTCTTTCCGTATTAATGAAAATCAACTTATTGATGGTGGCGCAACAAATTATTATGACAAAGTGCCATTAAAATTTGCTGATTATGATGAAGCTCGCTTCCAACAAGAAGGCTTCCGTGTAGTTCCATCAGCAATTGCTCGTAAAGGTGCTTATGTTGCTCGTAATACCGTATTAATGCCTTCTTACGTAAATATCGGTGCTTATGTTGATGAAGGCACGATGGTTGATACTTGGGTAACTGTTGGTTCATGTGCACAAATTGGTAAAAATGTTCACTTATCTGGTGGTGTTGGTATTGGTGGTGTGTTAGAACCATTACAAGCTAACCCAACTATTATCGAAGATAACTGTTTCATTGGTGCTCGTAGTGAAATCGTTGAAGGTGTGATTGTTGAAGAAGGCAGTGTGATCTCAATGGGCGTATTTATTGGTCAAAGTACTAAAATTTATGATCGAGCAACTGGTGAAGTTCATTACGGACGTGTTCCAGCAGGTTCGGTTGTGGTATCAGGTAACTTACCAACTAAAGATGGCAAATATAGCCTTTATTGTGCAGTTATTGTGAAAAAAGTTGATGCTAAAACTTTAGGTAAAGTTGGTATTAACGAATTACTTCGTACTATCGATTAATCTTAATAATAATGCCGCCGTAAATATTGTGGCGGCAATTAAAAGAGTTGTTTAAAATAAGTAATACTTATAACGATTAGAAGAGGAAAATTTATGCCTTCTTTTGATATTGTGTCAGAAATTCAAATGCCAGAAGTTAAAAACGGTGTCGACAATGCGACTCGTGAACTGACTACTCGTTGGGACTTCAAAAATGTCGAAGCATCTTTTGAGCTCAATGAAAAAAATGAAACCATCAAAGCAACTAGCCAATCCGATTTCCAAGTTCAACAGCTATTGGATATTTTACGTGATAAGTTGGCTAAACGTGGTATTGATGGCGGAGCGCTAGAAATACCTGAAGAGCTGGAACATAGCGGAAAATTTTATAGTATTACTGTCAAACTAAAACAAGGTATCGATAAAGAGTTAGCTAAAAAAATAGTTAAGCTGATTAAAGACAGTAAACTTAAAGTGCAAGCTCAAGTACAAGGTGAGCAGGTTCGTGTTACAGGTAAGTCTCGTGATGATTTACAAGCAACCATGGCATTAGTCAAAAATGGTGAATTAGGGCAACCTTTCCAATTTACTAATTTCCGCGATTAATAGATCTTCATTCATGATTATTGCCGACTTGATGACTCCTTTTTAAAGCATTTTTCGGCAATATTTTTTTATCTATTTTCTTAATAAATCTTAAAAAAAGTTGAGGAACGCACTTTTTGAAGCTTATATTTTTAAGAATAAATGCTTTTATCTTTATTTTTTGGGATGTTATTTCTAAATAACGAGATTTTTTTAGTTAAATACGTTATGCTATCCGCTTGTCTATCCTCTTAAATTTAAAAATACTTATTATTATGAAAAAATTCGTGTTATTTTTCGTTTTTTTTATTTTTTCATCCCCTTTATTTGCTCAAAATCCCAATAGTGAAGAAAAGAAAGCGTTTATTGATGACTTGATGTCAAAGATGACGATTAAAGAGAAAGTAGGGCAACTGCGATTAATCAGTGTGGGTGGTGATCTTACACTAGACAAAGTCCTTGACCAAATTGAAGCGGGTGAAATTGGTGGTATTTTTAATACTGTAGTTGAGCCTGATCTATCTCGAATGCAAGAAAGAGCATTAAAATCGCCGAATAAAATCCCTGTGTATTTTGGTTTTGACATTATTCACGGTCATCGTACGGTATTTCCTATTAATTTAGGGATTGCTGCAACTTGGGATCGTGATGCGATAGGTAAAGTTGCTGAAGTATCATCTGATGAAGCAACTTCTGATGGGCTTAATGTAACTTGGGCGCCAATGGTTGATATTACGCGAGATCCAAGGTGGGGCCGAGTGTCAGAAGGATTTGGTGAAGATCCTTATTTAGCGTCGGAAGCAGGACGTATTTTTGTCGAAAAAATGCAAAAACAGTCTCTTGAGGATAAAAAATCATTAGTGACAACCGTTAAGCATTTTGCGCTATATGGTGCGGTTGAAGCTGGTCGTGAATATAATAGTACGGATATGAGTGAACGAAAAATGTTCCAAGAATATCTTGTACCATATAAAGCGGCTGTAGATGCAGGTAGCCGAGCGGTTATGGTTGCACTTGTTAGTGTAAACGGTATTCCTGCTACCTCTAATCATTGGTTATTAACCGAGGTGCTGCGTGATCAATGGCATTTTGATGGTGTAGTGGTTAGTGATCATGGTGCTATTCGTGAATTAATTAATCACGGTGTGGCAAAAGACGCTAAAGATGCAGTTAGAATTGCGATCCTAGCTGGTATTGATATCAGTATGAATGATGAGTATTTTTTACAGTTTATACCAGAACTAGTTAATGAAGGTGCAATCTCTCAAGAGCAGATTAACCAAGCGTGTCGTCATGTATTAGAACTGAAATATGACATGGGATTATTTAAAAATCCTCATCGAAATTTAGATCCTAATTTTGATATTGAAACCATGTTCGCCAACGATCGTTTACATCGTGCAGAAGCAAGGGATGTTGCCCGTCGTAGTATTGTATTGTTAAAAAATGAAAACAATGTTTTACCATTGAGCAAAAATAAAAAAATTGCGGTGATTGGACCGTTAGCGGATTCAAAACGCGATATTCTAGGTAGTTGGTCCGGTGCTGGGCGAGCTAATTTAGCCGTAACCCCTTTGGAAGGGATTAAGAATGCTGTTGTTAATCCAAAATTAGTGAGTTATGCATGGGGTGCCAATATTTCGGATGATCCAAATCTTTATAAATTCTTAAATTTATATGAAGAGATCACTAAATTTGATAAAAGACCTGCTGATAAAATGATTGCCGAAGCGGTTGCTCAAGCTAAAAGATCAGATGCTGTTGTTTTATTTGTTGGCGAAGCCGAAGGGATGGCGCATGAATCATCAAGTCGAACTGACCTCAATTTGCAAGCAAGCCAAAAACGTTTAATTACAGCATTAAAAGCAACAGGTAAACCACTAATTATTGCATTGATGAATGGGCGCCCACTTACCGTGAAAGAAGAATATGAACAAGCCGATGCGATGCTTGAAACTTGGTTTTTAGGTACTGAAGGTGGTAATGCTGTAGCTGATGTTCTCTTTGGTGATTATAACCCATCAGGTAAATTACCGATGTCTTTCCCAGATAATGTTGGTCAAATTCCTGTTTATTATGGTCAATTAAATACTGGTCGACCTCATGGTACGGTCAATATGGGTAAATACACCACTTCTTATTTTGATAGTCCAAACGAACCGTTATTTCCATTTGGTTATGGTTTGAGTTATACCAATTTTACGATTGATTTTTCACTATCAAAAACTGAAATGTCACCAAATGGTGAAATCGAAGTGATAGCCAATGTAGAAAATACTGGTGATAGAGAGGGGACGCAAGTTGTCCAATTATACTTGCAAGATGTGACTGCTTCAGTTAGCCGTCCTGTCAAAGAGTTAGTTGGATTTGAGAAAATAGCACTTAAACCTCACGAAAAAGGCCAAGTAAAATTTGTTATCAAATATGACATGTTAAAATTCTGGAATGACAAAATGCAATATGTAGCAGAACCAGGTAAATTTAATGTGTTTGTAGGCTCAGATTCGACAACCAAACAAAAGCAAACATTCACTTTACTTGATAAATAAACACAAAAACCGTCGGTTTTAATCGACGGTTTAGTTCTTTTATTCAATCTTTCAATCTTTCAACCTTTAAGACTAATATATAAGATTATTTACTGATATCGTTTACGTTTTTAAGGTAAAAAAATACGAGTCAATGACTCGTATTTAATCCATTTATTATTACAATTATCTATTGAGTACTTTTACTTTCAGAACTAATCCATCAACAGCAACCACTTCAACAGGTTGTCCAACTTCTAGATCTTGGTTACATTTTGCTGACCATGTGCCATCTTTTATTTTTACCCGACCCGAACCATTAATTATAGCCTCGGTAACGATGGTTTTGATTCCGATTAATTCTTGTTGGGGTTGATTGATTTCACTTTTACCAGATTTATCTTTACCATGTTTTTTTAACCACACCCACCAAAGATAAGCCGATACCAAAGTAAAAATAGCAAATAAAATCCATAGAATCGGCCAAGATAAAGGGACAACCCAAGCTATTAAACCAACAACAATGGCTGCAATCCCACTCCAAAGCCCATATCCGGAAGTTCCCAATAGCTCAAGGATCAGTAAAATACCACCTAAAGCAATAAATACCCAGTGAGGATAATCATAAATAACCGTTAAAAAATCAGTCATTGATTGTTACCTAATTTATTGAAATATAATATCTTCCTAATTAGATTAGGAAGAATTGTTTCACTAAAGCAAATTATTTAGAGTTTTTAATTAATTCTGCAATACCGCCAATGCTACCCATTAAGCTAGAAGCATCTAGTGGCATCATCACTACTTTACTGTTATCTGAAGCACCGATTTGTTGTAAAGCTTCAGTATATTTTTGAGCAACGAAGTAGTTGATCGCATTAATATTACCAGCAGCAATCGCTTCTGAAACCATTTGTGTAGCTTTTGCTTCGGCTTCGGCAGCACGTTCACGCGCTTCTGCTTGTAAAAATGCAGCTTGTTTTTCACCTTCTGCTTTTAATATTTCTGACTGTTTTTCACCTTCAGAGCGTAAAATAGCCGCTTGGCGGATACCTTCTGCTTCAAGGATCTCAGCACGTTTGTTACGTTCAGCTTTCATTTGCGCGTTCATGGCTGCAATAAGTTCTGCTGGTGGGCGAACGTCACGAATTTCGATACGGGTAATTTTAATTCCCCAAGGGCTAGTTGCATCATCAACAATGCTAAGAAGTTTTGAGTTGATGTGATCACGTTGTGATAACATTTCATCAAGTTCCATACTACCAAGTACGGTACGAATGTTTGTCATCATCAGATTAATAACCGCACGCTCAAGTTGATTAACTTGGTAAGCAGCTCTTGCAGCTTCTTGTACTTGAATAAAGCAAACCGCATCAATTTGTACATTCGCATTATCTTTAGAAATAACTTCTTGAGATGGGATATCAAGAACTTGTTCCATCATATTAATTTTGCGACCCACACCATCCATAAATGGGATAATGATGTTTAAGCCAGGCTCAAGCGTATGAGTGTATTTACCAAAACGCTCGATGGTATATTGGTATCCTTGTGGAACAATGGTAATAGCTTTAAAAACGGTTACGATAGCTAATAAAACTATTATCGCAATAAGAATATAAAATATAGGCATATATCAAAATCTCTAAATTTTATTAATGTATTGATTATTCTAATTGGTATTAGAATATTTGACAAACTATTAGTTTTTAACCATTTGAAATCAAAACAACCTAATAGATCATTTGTTAAATACGGCAACGTAGAAAATTATCTTGAAAAGATCAACCTAGCTCCTCGATTTTAATTTCATCATTAAGTTATTGAGCACTGCTTTATTCGCTGGTCTGAAATCATATAGGTTAAAATCGTTCAATCATCAATGTCATTAATTTAAAAAATGAGTCTAAATAAACCTATTTTTTATAAAGGCTAATTTTATTTATTGAATATAAAATATTCGCTTGACAACACACTAATGAACTAGTTTAATAGTACAACATCTTTTTTAAGCAGATATAATAATGATAAATCATCAAAATCCTTTAACTCACTATGAAAAAACTACTGTTTTGAGTTGGTGGTGCATCACTTTCTGCGGGTGATGTGATGATGTCCTTTTTTCGCAAGACCCGCTAAATGCGGGTTTTTTAGTTTAAAAAAAAGATAAAAAATAATTTTATATAAAGAGAGTCAACAATGAATAAGCCTACATTAACACAAATAATCAAAACCATTGGTTATTATCAGGATCCGACTCAGGTATTTTATCAACTTTGTGATAATAAACCGGCAACATTGTTGCTTGAATCTGCCGAAATTGATAATAAACAGGGGATTAAAAGCGTAATGATCATTGATAGCGCTTTAACTATTTCGGCCCTAAACAACGAAGTGACTTTTCAAGCTTTAACCAGCAACGGGCAAAAATTATTACCTTTGTTAGAGCAAGCATTTCCTGATAACGTCACTAAAACAAAAATAGATGAACATAATCTTAAGTTAGAGTTTCCACCCATTGATGGTTTGCAAGATGAAGATTCTCGCTTGAAGTCATTATCGATTTTTGATGCATTAAGAACATTATTAAATATCGTTAATATTCCCGAAAAAGCGAGTTCAGATGCCGTTTTTGTCGGTGGATTATTTGCGTATGATTTAGTGACAAATTTTGAACATTTACCAATATTACCAACTGAACAACGTTGCCAAGATTTTCGTTTTTATTTAGCTGAAACTTTATTGGAAATTAATCACAAAGATCGCGTTTCATTATTAAAAGCAACGGCCTTTACTTCTTGTCCTGATGAAGTTACACGCTTAAATCAACGATTAGATGAATTACAAAATAAACTCAATCAACCAATGAGCACAATTAAAAGGCAATCGTTGGCTGAAATGGATGTCGTTTGTAATAAGAGTGATGATGATTTCAATACCATTGTTAAGAAAATGCAAGATGCGATTCAACAAGGTGAAATTTTCCAAGCTGTTCCATCTAGACGTTTTTCATTACCTTGTCCTCAACCATTATCTGCATATCAAGTCTTAAAAAATAATAATCCAAGCCCTTATATGTTTTATATGCAAGACGAGGATTTTGTTTTATTTGGTGCCTCACCTGAAAGTGCACTCAAATATAATAAAGCCAATAATCAAGTTGAAATTTATCCAATTGCTGGTACTCGCCCACGTGGTTTAAACACTAATGGCGAGATTGATTACGATTTGGATAGTCGATTAGAGTTGGAAATGCGCACCGATAAAAAAGAGTTGGCTGAACATTTAATGTTGGTCGATTTAGCACGAAATGATTTAGCTCGAATTTGTCAGCCAGGGACGCGATATACCAAAGAGTTATTAAAAGTTGATCGTTATTCTTACGTTATGCATTTAGTTTCAAGAATTGTTGGTCAACTACGTCAAGATCTTGATGCACTACATGCTTATCAAGCTACCATGAACATGGGAACATTAACTGGAGCGCCAAAAGTTAGGGCAATGCAGTTAATTGCCGAATCGGAAAAAATAAAACGGGGTAGTTATGGTGGGGCAGTTGGGTATTTTACTGCCAATGGTGATCTTGATACTTGTATCGTTATTCGCAGTGCTTATGTGGAAGATGGTGTTGCAACCGTACAAGCTGGATGTGGCGTGGTTTTAGATTCAGAACCACAAGCAGAATCGGATGAATCACGTAACAAAGCACGTGCTGTTGTTCGCGCGATTATGGCAGCACATAATGTAGAAGGTGTATTCTAATGGCTAATATCTTATTTCTTGATAACGTTGATTCGTTTACTTATAACTTAGTCGATCAGTTACGTCACAATCAACATAACGTGACAATTTATCGCAACACAATTCCAGCTGATGTGATCATCGAAAAATTATCACAAATGCAAAATCCTATCCTAATGTTATCACCAGGACCAGGAGCACCGAGTGAAGCAGGTTCAATGCCTGAATTACTTAAACGTTTAAAAGGTAAATTACCGATCATTGGTATCTGTCTTGGACATCAAGCGATTGTTGAATCTTATGGTGGTATGATTGTCCCTGCGGGCGATATTTTACATGGAAAAGCTTCATTAATTGAACATGATGGGCAAGCGATGTTTAAAGACTTACCCAATCCATTACCGGTTGCGCGCTATCACTCATTAAAAGGTGAAAACATACCGAAAACATTAACCGTCAATGCCATGTGTAATAACATCGTTATGGCAGTACGTAATGACCAAGATCGGGTTTGCGGTTTTCAATTTCATCCTGAATCAATTTTAACGATTCAAGGGGTAAAATTATTAGAACAAACCATTGAATGGGCACTGAATCCACCACAAAAACAGCCAGAAGCAAAACAAGAAGCCATTGTTGATAAGCAAGAATACAATATTCAACCGATTTTAAATAAATTGTACTTAGGGCAAGTATTGTCTCAAGAAGAGAGTAAAATACTGTTTAATTTAATTATTCAAGGTAAAATAGAACCAACGGTACTAGCAACCGCTATCATTAGTATGAAAGTTCGGGGTGAAAAACCTGATGAAATTGCCGGAGCAGCTCAGGCCTTACTTGAAAATGCTGATCCATTTGAAGTGCCTGATTATGATTTTACCGACATCGTTGGGACTGGTGGAGATGGAACTAACAGCATCAATATCTCTACAGCCAGTGCTTTTGTTACTGCGGCATTAGGGTATAAAGTTGCTAAGCATGGTAACCGTGGTGTGTCGAGCAAATCAGGATCATCAGATGTTTTATCCGCTTTAGGTATTAAACTAAACATGTCAGCGGAAGCATCTCGAAAAGCGCTTGATGAATTAGGTGTGTGTTTCTTGTTTGCTCAGCAATATCACTCAGGATTCCGCCATGCTGCACCAGTACGTCAGCAACTTAAAACACGAACAATTTTTAATGTTCTTGGGCCGTTGATTAATCCATCACGACCAAAACGTATTTTACTTGGTGTTTATCATCCTGACTTGATAAAACCGATTGCAGAAACATTAAAAATGTTAAACTATACCCATGCTTATGTGGTACATGGCTCAGGGATGGATGAAGTCGCTATTCATGGCGAAACTCAAGTTGCCGAAGTAAAAAATGGTGAAATTCGCTATTTTACTTTGACACCAGAAGATTTTGGTCTACAGCAATATACTTTGAAAGATATTGAAGGTGGAACACCAGAAATGAATCGTGATTTATTGTTAGCGATTTTACAAGGACATGGTAAACCAGCGCATGAAGCAGCTATTGCTGCAAATGTGGCGATGTTAATTAGCCTATTTGGTGAACCAGACTTAAAACAAAATGCTAAGCGTGCAATAGAATTAATGCGTAGTGGTAAAGCTTATGAGCTATTACAAAAGTTAGCAGCAAGATAATGAGTGGAGAATAAGATGGCAATTGCAGCATTAACTGAAAATGTTGAAATGGCAACGGTTTTAAAAAAGATCATTGAAGATAAACAGCTATGGCTTGCCGAACAACAAATTAAAAATCCACTGGCTAATTTTAAAAATAAAGTCGTACCTAGTGATCGTGATTTTTACCAAGCGTTAAATCAACCGAAAACGGTATTTATTTTAGAATGTAAAAAAGCATCGCCATCCAAGGGATTAATTCGAGATGATTTTGACCCAGCAAGTATAGCCAAAGTTTACAAAGATTATGCTTCGGCAATCTCAGTTTTAACTGACGAAAAATACTTTCAAGGTCGTTTTGAGTTTTTACCAATAGTACGTAATGAAGTCACCCAACCCGTACTTTGCAAAGACTTTATTATCGATGAATATCAGATTTACTTAGCACGTTATTATCAAGCTGATGCCATCTTGTTAATGTTATCGGTAGTCAATGATGATGAATATCGCCACTTAAGCCAAGTTGCTCACCAACTTAATATGGGGGTACTGACGGAAGCTAGTACCGAACAAGAAGTTGAACGAGCTATCAAACTTGGCGCTAAAGTGATTGGTATTAATAACCGTAATTTACGCGATCTGTCGGTTGATCTCAATCGGGTAAAAACTTTATCAAAAACAATCCCTGATGATCGAATCATTATTAGTGAATCAGGTATTTATACGCACAATCAAGTTAAAGATCTTAGCCATTATGCTAACGGTTTTTTAATTGGTAGTGCACTTATGTCTGAGCCAAACTTAACCTTAGCTATCCGTAAAGTAATGCTAGGTGAAAATAAAGTTTGTGGCTTAACCCAACCACAGGATGCAATAACCGTCTACCAAGCTGGTGCGGTTTATGGTGGATTAATTTTTGTGCCTAAATCACCAAGATATATAACACCGACTAAAGCGCGTAGTGTTATCGCATCGGCACCCTTGAATTGGGTTGGTGTTTTTAAAGATAGTGATATAGATGAAGTATGCGAAATAGCTAAACAACTATCACTTTATGCAGTGCAATTGCATGGTCATGAGGATGATAACTATATCAAAACACTTCGCCAAAAATTACCCTCAACCTGTCAGATCTGGAAAGCGTTAAGTATTAGCGATAACATCCCAAATCATGATAACCCACTAGTATCACGTTACATATTTGATAATGGTGCCGGTGGAACAGGTAAAAGTTTTGATTGGTCACTTTTACGTGACAAAGATTTAAGTAATGTCATTTTGGCTGGTGGTATTAATCCGCAAAATGTGAGTGAGGCGCTCACTACCGATGTTATTGGTGTTGACCTTAATTCGGGCGTTGAAGTTTCACCAGGAATTAAAGATAAACAAAAAATCAAATTAGTATTTGAACAAATTTAACTGATTACATTAAAGGAATGGTTATGTCTAAATTAAATCCTTATTTTGGCAAATTTGGTGGTCAATATGTGCCACAAATATTGATGCCTGTGCTTGAACAACTTGAGGATGCTTTTATATCGGCGATACACGATCCAAGTTTTCAAAAAGAATTTAACGATCTTTTGGTTAACTACGCTGGTCGCCCGACAGCATTAACACTGTGTAAAAATCTTACCGCAGGGACTAAAACAAAACTATATCTAAAACGTGAAGATTTAGTTCACGGTGGTGCACATAAAACTAATCAAGTATTAGGCCAAGCATTACTCGCTAAAAGAATGGGTAAAACTGAAATTATTGCCGAAACTGGCGCAGGTCAGCATGGCGTTGCTTCAGCATTGGCATGTGCATTATTGGGTTTAAAATGCCGAATATATATGGGGGCTAAAGATGTTAAACGCCAAGCTCCGAACGTATTTAGAATGCGACTCATGGGGGCAACAGTTATTCCGGTTGAAACCGGCTCTGCAACCTTGAAAGACGCTTGTAATGAAGCATTGCGAGATTGGTCTGGTAGTTATGAAACCGCTCACTATATGTTAGGTACCGCTGCTGGACCGCACCCATTCCCAACCATAGTGCGTGAATTCCAACAAATAATTAGCCGTGAAGCAAAACAACAAATTTTGGAAAAAGAGGGGCGATTACCCGATGCTGTCATCGCTTGTGTTGGTGGCGGTTCAAACGCAATTGGGATGTTTGCTAATTTTATTGATGATAAGTCAGTAAAATTAATTGGGGTTGAACCAGGAGGCCATGGCATCGAAAGTGGCGAACATGGTGCATCACTTAAACATGGTAAACTCGGTATTTACTTCGGTATGAAAGCCCCAATGATGCAAACCGAAGAAGGCCAAATTGAAGAGTCTTATTCGATTTCTGCCGGCCTTGATTTTCCAGCTGTTGGACCGCAACACGCTTATTTAGATAGTATTGGTCGGGCAGATTATGTCTCTATCACTGATGATGAAGCGCTTGAAGCGTTTCAGGCCTTATCACGGAATGAAGGAATTATTCCGGCTTTAGAGTCATCTCATGCCTTAGCCTATGCACTTAAGATGATTAAAGAAAATCCAAACAAAGAGCAACTATTAATTGTCAATTTATCAGGTCGTGGCGATAAAGATATTTTTACGGTTTACGATGTATTAAAAGCAAAAGGAGAAATAGAATGAGCCGTTATCAAAAACTGTTTGACCGCTTAACAGTCGAAAAACGAGGTGCATTTGTTCCTTTTGTTCCAGTTGGTGATCCTAATCCACAGCTTTCCTATCAAATTATTCAAACAATGATTGATGCAGGGGCTGATGCGTTAGAACTAGGCATTCCTTTTTCTGACCCAATGGCAGATGGTCCAACTATACAAAATGCTAATATTCGTGCTTTTAACGGTGGCATAACCGTTGCAAAATGCTTCGAAATCTTAACCAAAATCAGGGAAAACAATCCTGATATTCCAGTTGGATTATTAATCTATGCCAATTTAGTATTTAAAAATGGTATTGATAACTTCTATGCGAAGTGCGCTAAAGCAGGGGGGGATTCAGTATTAATTGCTGATTTACCTGTAGAGTATGCCGAAGAGTTTACGGGTGCTGCTGAAAAACATGGCATCGCACCAATATTTATCTGTCCACCTAATGCGGACGATGAAGTGATTAAAAATATTGCTAAACGAGGCAAAGGTTATACTTACTTAGTATCACGAGCAGGAGTAACCGGTACAGAAAACCGTGCTAATAAACCACTCACTCATTTACTCGAAAAACTAACTGAATTTAAAGCACCACCAGCAATTCAAGGTTTTGGTATTTCTGAACCCGCTCAAGTTAGTGAAGCAATTAAATCGGGTGCAGCGGGAGCTATTGCTGGATCGGCAACGGTTAAAATCATTGAAAACAATCTTAATAATCCAGACAAAATGCTGAGTGAATTAACAACTTTCGTTAAAACCATGAAAGCAGCAACGCAAAAGTAACATTAACCAATAATTAATCCGCTGAATATTAGGCGGATTAATTCACTTGAAAAACGAATAATTATACATATATAAAACCCAACTATAGATTAATCATAATTGTTCACCTGTTAAAAATCATAGCTCCTTAGTTTCAATAACTTTAAGCTTTTTGTGAATTCTGATACGATTTTGGGTTGCAATTTTTACAAAATACAGTATAATCTTCAGCCATCTATCGCGGGGTGGAGCAGCTTGGTAGCTCGTCGGGCTCATAACCCGAAGGTCGTTGGTTCAAATCCAGCCCCCGCAACCACTTAAATTTTCATTCATATTAATCTATCCTATTTTTATTGTCTGAAAGTTCGAATCAAGTGGCTTCATTATATTATGTTTTATATGTAGCCTCGCTTGTCGGGGTTTTTTTATATGATTTAAACGTTAGTTTAAAAGGAATGTTGGGCTTTATGCCCTTTTTTATTTTCTGCAGTGGAGGTTTGTTTGGCTAATTTAGAACAGCAATTGACCGAAATCATCCAAGAGCCTGTTAATGCACTTGGCTTTGAGCTAGTTGGGGTTGAATACATTCGTGGTCGTTACCCAGTTTTGCGCGTATATATTGATAGTGAAAATGGTATTACCGTTGATGATTGTGCTGATGTTAGTCGACAAATTAGTGCGGTACTTGATGTAGAAGACCCTATTAAAGATGCTTACAATCTCGAGGTCTCCTCACCAGGTATGGATCGACCTTTGTTTACGCTTGAACATTACCAACGTTTTATTGGTGAAGAAGTCACAATAAGTTTGCGTATTCCTGTTGCCAATCGCCGCAAGTGGAAAGGAAAGATTAAATCCATTGATAATGAAATGATTACATTAATCGTGGATGAAAATGATGAAGTGTTTGCTTTTAGTAATATACAAAAGGCGAATATTGTACCTAATTTTAACCTTAAATAGAGTACGGGTGTAAAGGATGAATAAAGAAATTTTAGCTGTTGTTGAAGCGGTATCTAATGAAAAGGCACTTACACGTGACAAAATTTTCGAAGCGCTAGAAACCGCGTTAGCAACGGCCACTAAAAAGAAACATACTGTTGATATAGATGTTGTCGTAAAAATTGACCACAAAACGGGTGATTATGATACGTTCCGCCGTTGGTTAGTGGTTAATGAAGTGACTCAACCTACTAAAGAAATCACATTGGAAGCAGCTCAATTTGAAGATCCTAATGTAAAAGTAGGTGACTATGTTGAAGAACAAATTGAATCAGTCGCATTCGACCGCATTACAACACAAACAGCTAAACAAGTCATCGTTCAAAAAGTACGCGAAGCTGAGCGTGCTATGGTTATTGACATGTTTAGAAACCGAATTGGTGATATCGTAACGGGTATTGTTAAAAAGACCAACCGTGATAGTGTTATCCTTGATTTAGGTAATAACGCTGATGCAATGATGTCTCGCCATGATATGTTACCACGTGAAAACTTCCGAATTGGTGACCGTGTTCGAGGTATTTTATATCTTGTAGAACAAGATAATAAACCAGCACAACTCTGTGTTAGTCGTTCAAATCCTGAAATGATGGAAGAACTATTCCGTATAGAAGTACCTGAAATCGGTGAAGAGATGATCGACATCAAAGGTGTTGCTCGTGATCCAGGTTCTCGCGCTAAAATTGCTGTTAGCAGTAATGACCGCCGTATTGACCCTGTTGGTGCATGTGTTGGTATGCGAGGTGCTCGCGTTCAAGCTGTTTCGAATGAATTTGGTGGTGAACGTATTGATATTGTTTTATGGGATGATAACCCAGCTCAATATGTTATTAATGCTATGGCACCAGCCGATGTAGTATCTATCGTAGTTGATGAAGACAAACACACTATGGATGTTGCCGTTAATGCAGATACCTTACCGCAAGCTATCGGCCGTAATGGACAAAATATCCGTTTAGCATCACAACTTACTGGTTGGACGTTAAACGTCATGAGTACTGAAGATCTTCAAGAAAAACACCAAGCAGAATCTTTCGCAGCAATCAATAACCTAATGAAACATTTAGATATTGAAGAAGATCTTGCGCAACTTTTAGTTGAAGAAGGATTTACTTCACTTGAAGAGCTTGCTTATGTACCAGTAGATGAGTTACTTGAAATTGAAGAACTTGATGAAGAACTGGTTGATGCATTAAGAAATCGAGCAAAAGATGCCTTAACGACTATCGCACTTGCTCACAGTGGTGATAAACGACCTGCACAAGATCTATTAGATCTACCAGGTATGACACAAGAATTAGCCTATCAATTAGCACAACAAGATATTGTGACTCTAGAAGATTTAGCTGAACAAGGTACAGATGATCTTACAGACATTGAAGGTTTAACAAGCAAACAAGCTGGCGATTTTATTATGGCTGCCCGTAATATTTGTTGGTTTGCAAATGAATAATTGAGGGAAAGTTATACATGACCAAAGTATCAATCGAAACACTGGCTCAAGAAATAAATACACCAGTGCAAACACTTTTGCAACAGTTTGCTGATGCCGGAATGAAAAAGACTGCATCAGATACTGTTACTCAAAAGGAAAAAGAAGCTTTGCTTGCGCATTTAAAACCTCAGCAAGGCCCAACAAAATTAACTTTACAACGTAAAACACATTCAACACTAAATGTGTCAAGCGGTGGTGGCAAAAGTAAAGAAATCAAAGTTGAAGTTCGTAAAAAACGCACTATCGTGAAACAAGATCCTGCTGAATTAGAGAAAGCGCGTCTTGAAGCGGAACAAAAAGCGAAACAAGAAGCTGAATTGAAAGCACGTAAAGAGGCTGAAGAAAAAGCTAAACAAGAGGCTCAAGAGCAGAAGAAACGCGAAGAAGCCGAAGCTAAAAAACGCAATCAAGAAGAAAAAGCGAAAGTTGCTCAAGAACAAGCAGCTGATCCAAAAGTGAAAAAAGCGCAAGAAGAAAAAGCTCGCTTAGAAGCCGAAGCAAACGAAATCAAGCGTAAAGCGGAAGAAGAAAACCGTCGTAAACTTGAAGAAGAAGCCAAACGTATGGCGGAAGAAGCGCGCAAACTTGCTGAACAATATAGCGATAGTGATGAAACAGATAACAGTGATGATGATGACTATCATGTCACTACATCTAAATATGCTCGTGCAGCTGAAGATGATACCGACCGTGAAGTTGAAGGTGGTCGTGGTCGTGGACGCGGTAGCAAACAGACTAAACAGAAAAAATCGAGCAAATTATCAGAAGGTAAAGCAGAACGTGAAGAAGCGCGTGCTGTAACGCGTAGTAGCCACAAGAAGAAAGGCAAAAGTACGTTACAACAAAGCTTTACTAAACCGGTTCAAGCGATTAACCGCGATGTGGTTATTGGTGAAACCATCACTGTTGCCGAACTTGCTAACAAAATGGCAGTAAAAGGTTCAGAAGTGATCAAAACCATGATGAAAATGGGTGCAATGGCAACCATCAATCAGGTTATCGACCAAGAAACCGCTCAACTTGTTGCTGAAGAAATGGGACACAAAGTGGTACTTCGTCGTGAAAACGAACTTGAAGAATCACTAATGAGCGACCGTGATACTGGTGCAGAAAAAGTTTCTCGTGCACCTGTTGTGACTATCATGGGCCATGTTGACCATGGTAAAACCTCACTACTTGACTATATTCGTAAAGCAAAAGTTGCTTCAGGCGAAGCTGGTGGTATTACTCAGCACATCGGTGCTTACCATGTTAAAACCTCCAGCGGAGAAATCACATTCTTAGATACTCCAGGCCATGCTGCATTTACATCAATGCGTGCTCGTGGTGCTAAAGCAACCGACATCGTGGTATTAGTTGTTGCAGCTGATGATGGTGTGATGCCACAAACAATTGAGGCGATTCAACATGCGAAAGCGGCAAATGTACCAATTGTTGTTGCAGTAAACAAAATTGATAAGCCAGAAGCCGATCCGGAACGTGTCAAAGGTGAACTTGCTCAATATGGCGTGATGTCAGAAGATTGGGGTGGTGATACTCAGTTCGTTCATGTTTCAGCAAAAGCTGGTACGGGAATTGACCAACTACTTGAAGCGATTTTATTACAAGCAGAAGTACTTGAACTTACTGCTTATGAATCAGGTATGGCTAGCGGTGTCGTTATCGAATCATTCCTTGATAAAGGTCGTGGTTCTGTTGCTACAGTACTTGTTCAATCAGGTACCTTACGTAAAGGTGATATCGTATTATGTGGATTTGAATATGGTCGTATTCGTGCAATGCGCAACGAATTAGGTAAAGAAGTTACCGAAGCGGGCCCATCAATTCCGGTTGAGATTTTAGGGCTTTCAGGTGTACCGTCAGCAGGTGATGAAGCAACAGTTGTACGTGATGAAAAGAAAGCTCGTGAAGTTGCCTTATATCGTCAAGGTAAATTCCGTGATGTTAAACTTGCACGTCAACAAAAAGCGAAACTTGAAAACATGTTTACTAACATGACTGAAGGTGACGTATCTGAACTTAATATTGTCCTTAAAGCTGACGTACAAGGTTCGGTTGAAGCAATTTCTGATTCATTACTTAAACTATCAACAGATGAAGTTAAAGTTAAAATCATTGGTTCAGGCGTAGGTGGTATTACCGAAACTGATGCATCACTTGCAGCAGCATCTAATGCTATCATCCTTGGTTTTAATGTTCGTGCCGATGCATCAGCGCGTAAAGTTGTTGAAGCTGAAAACTTAGATTTACGTTACTATTCAGTTATTTATGACTTAATTGATGAAGTTAAACAAGCCATGAGCGGTATGCTTGCTCCAGAATACAAGCAAGAAATTATTGGTCTTGCTGAAGTGCGTGATGTATTTAAATCACCTAAATTTGGTGCAATCGCTGGTTGTATGGTAACTGAAGGCGTAGTTAAACGTCATAACCCAATCCGTGTATTACGTGATAACGTGGTTATCTATGAAGGCGAACTTGAATCATTACGTCGCTTCAAAGATGACGTTAACGAAGTTCGTAACGGCATGGAGTGTGGTATTGGTGTTCGTAACTACAATGATGTTCGCGTTGGCGATACTATCGAAGTCTTTGAAACTGTCGAAATCCAGCGTACTATTTAGTTAATACGCTAAATAAGCAAGGTTTTTATAAACCTTGCTTATTCACATTTTAAGGAAAATAGATATGGCAAAAGCATTTAATCGATCATCTCGGGTCGGACACGAATTACAAAAAGAGATTGCGATTATTTTACAGCGTGAAATCAAAGATCCACGTTTAGGCATGGTAACGGTTTCGGGTGTAGATATTTCACGTGATCTTTCTTATGCAAAAGTGTTTGTAACGTTTTTAAACGATGATGATCCACAAGTTATCGAGCAAGGATTGACTGTCTTAAATGATGCTAAAGGGTATATTCGAACACTCATTGGTAAAGCAATGCGTTTACGAATTATTCCTGAAATTAAATTCTTTTATGATGAATCACTTGTTAAAGGTATGCAGATGTCTACTCTAGTATCTGATGTTATTAAACAAGATAACGAACGTCATAAAGATTAATAAAAAAATTGCTCAATATTGTAAAAAATATTGAGGAGTGTGATCCGTTTCAAATAAAATATCGATGATGAATATAAAAAAAAATCGCCGTGATGTTCACGGCGTTTTGTTATTAGACAAACCACAAGGCATGACATCTAATGATGCCTTACTAAAAGTGAAAAGATTATTCAACGCAAAAAAAGCTGGGCATACTGGCGCGCTAGATCCATTAGCCACTGGAATGTTACCTATCTGTTTTGGTGAAGCGACGAAATTTTCACAATACTTATTAGATTCTGACAAACGCTATCGCGTGATCGCCAAATTGGGTGAACGTACCGATACGTCTGATGCGGATGGTCAAATAATTTCAACTAGATCAGTTAATATCACTCAATCACAAATCGACGAAGCATTAACTCATTTTCGCGGTGATATTTTACAAGTTCCAACCATGTTTTCGGCTTTAAAATATCAAGGCAAACCACTTTATGAATATGCTCGCCAAGGTATTGTTATAGAGCGAGAAGCTAGACCCATTACAATTTATGACAACCAGTTTATCCAATACGATTCAACTAAGCACGAATTAACCTTAGAAATCCATTGTTCAAAAGGGACTTATATTCGTACCATTATTGATGATTTAGGTGAATTACTTGGCTGTGGTGCACATGTAATTTATTTAAGACGTCTACAAGTATCAAATTATCCTATCGATAATATGATCACCCTAGATGAATTGCAAAATGAACCATTGCTTATGCCAGTCGATAGCCCACTACAAGACCGCCCTAAAGTGGTATTAAGTGAAAGCCAAGGTAAAGACATTTTATTAGGTAGAACCGTAATTGTTGAAAATAGTGTAAGCGTTGAAACATTAGTCAGAATTTATCAAGGCCAACAATTTATTGGTGCAGGAACTCAAATCCTTAATAAATTGTCACCTAAAAGATTAATTTCAACAACTTAATTAAAACGTCATTTAAAATATTATCAATTAGTAAAAAACATTTCGGTATCGATAGTATGACATTGTGATAATGATGTCATATTTTGTTTAAGAAGATCACATAACAATTGTGCTGATTTACATCCCATTTTGTATAAAGGCTTATTGACTCTACTCAATTGATCTAATTCATTATATTGAAGATCATTGGTATGACTAATATAAGTAATCGCAAGCGGATGTAGTAATTGTGATTGGCTCTTTTTGACTTGGTGTAATGCGCCAAAAAGTGAACGATAATTCGATAAATAATTTTGCGTATGATAGCAATCATAACAAGAGAGACTACTCAAATCCTCAAAAATAACGGCTGTTGGTGGCTTATTGCTTTGAAGTAGAGTCTTAATAGCATCTCGTCCATGTTCATACGTAAGGCAACCTTGAATGACATAATCACTATCGATAGGCATATTGATTCGTTGAAAAGCCTGTTGATAGCCTTGCAAGAAAAATGAGGAGTTGGTATTTTTATCGCTATTAATAAAAATTGCGATCTTATTATGCCCCTGCTCAATTAAATGCTGAGTAGTTTGATATCCAATTGTCAGATGATCGAAATGAACACAGGTAAAATTCTTCTTAAAATGATTAACAAATACAATTGGTGGTAATGAATTTTTATAACTATATAGCTGGGTGAGGTAAGGAGCTTGATTTATAATGATAATGCCAATAAAACAATTTTGCTTAATATATTGAATTAAATAATAGAGATCATTTTTAGCATTATAAGGAAATTGTAAATAAAACAGTTGAAACCCAGCTTCATGTAAAACTTGCTCAATACCAAAATTGATTAAGCTTTTAGAGATAAGCTGATTATCAACAACTAAAATTTTATTGCTTTCATGAACGGGTTGATAATCTTTTAAATTTTTTGATAGATCAACATTTAAAGCCTTCATCGCCTGATAAACCAGAAATTGAGTTTGTGGAGATGTTAGGTTGGGTGTTCTTAATACTCTTGATACAGATGCGATTGAAACCTTCGCCTCTTTCGCTATCATCGATAATGAGATCTTCGCCATAATTATAAATTTAGTTAAAATATAAAATTACTTTAACGAGGTTTATTTAAATTGTAATCAACTAAAATTCAATTTTTCGAGCAAGATTCCAAAATTTTGAAAATATCTTTTTTCCAAAATCTTTAACAATAAAGTGGTATAATTGCCATTAAATACTTTAATTCGGGTTTATCATATGTCTGCATGGAATATCGCCATTGTTGGTGCGACAGGACAAGTAGGTTCTGCGCTAATTGAGTTATTAAATGACTCAAAAACTATTGAAATTGAAAATCTTTATTTAGTCGGTAGCGATAACAGCGCTGGCGAAGTAGTTCGTTTTGCCGGTAAAAATTTAACCGTCATTGATAGCGAGCAAATGGATTGGAGCCAATGCCATTTTGCCTTTTTTGTTGCAGGTACTAAAACTAGCGAAAAATATGCTCAAACAGCTGCTCAAGCAGGCTGTATCGTTATTGATGCGAGCGGATTTTTTGCTGATCAAGACCATATCCCATTAATTGTACCTAAAGTAAATAACAGCGTATTAACCGAATATCGCAATGAAAATATCATTGCTGTTGCAAGCCCAACCGTATCTCAATTATTACGTTGCGTTGCATCACTAACCGATATTCAATTACTGACTAATCTTCATTTAACCAGCTTTATTCCTTCATCATTATATGGCAAGCCAGGTGTGGATGAACTGGCAGGACAAAGCGCTAGATTACTCAATGGAATGCCAGTTGATAACGAGCTATTTGACAATCAGCTTGCTTTTAACTTATTACCGCTTTCGCATGAGTCTGATCACCAAAGTTTAGGTGAACACACTCAAATTAACCAAATTCGTAAAGTGATAAGTAATTATGATTTACCTATTTCAATTGAATCCGTTATTGTGCCGGTCTTTTATGGACTAGCGCAAGCGGTTAATGTTTCCAGTAGCTTACCCATTGAACTAGACATGGCTCGTTTTAGTGAATTTGGCGTTGAAGTAAAAAGTGAAGATTTACCAACTCCAGTAACTGAAGTCAATACCGAAAGTGAAAAGAACTTAACCATTAAACTCGCTAATTTACGACACAGCTATGGAAATTATGAACAAATTCAATTTTGGTCAGTAGCAGATAATATCCGTTACTTAGGTGGACTAATGTTAATCGAGACACTTGAGATCCTGATTAATGACTACCTCTAAAATTGCATTAGGTATCGAATATGATGGTAGTGGCTATTTTGGTTGGCAACGACAACAGCACGTTGACTCTATCCAAGAAAGGTTAGAATCGGCTTTGTCTGTCATAGCTAACGAGCCAATAGCCGTATTTTGTGCAGGACGAACCGACGCTGGCGTACATGCCACAGGGCAAGTAATTCATTTTGAAACCAACGCTCAGCGCGGTGAAGGAGCATGGACAATGGGCGTAAACTCTCATCTTCCTGACAATATTGCTGTACGGTGGTCAAAAAGTGTGGATGACAGTTTTCATGCTAGATTTAGCGCAACTGCTCGGCGTTACCGATATGTGATTTATAATCATCGTTATCGTCCAGCAATTTTGGCTAAAGGCGTAACGCATTATTATCTGCCATTAAATGAAGAACTGATGCACCAAGCGGGGCAATATTTATTAGGTGAAAATGATTTCTCATCATTTAGAGCTGCGCAGTGTCAATCGCGAACGCCCTGGCGTAATATTCATCATATTCAAGTTACAAGACAGGGTGAATATGTTATTGTCGATATCAAAGCAAATGCCTTTGTACATCATATGGTACGCAATATTGTCGGAAGTTTGTTAGAAGTTGGTGCAGGTAATCAACCACCACAGTGGATTGATGAGCTATTAAAAGCGAAAGATCGTACTCAAGCTGCAGCAACCGCGAAACCTGAAGGTTTATATTTGGTTCAGGTAGATTATCCATTAGAATATCAAATTCCTGATTGCGCTTTAGGGCCATTATTTATAAAGTAAGCAAATTAGCTATAGATTAAATTAAATAAAAAGATGAATGCAATGAATACTGATGATTCAAATAAAGAACTCAAAAATCAAGACGCAAAAAAATCAAAAGTAAAAAATATAAAATTACCACCTCACTCAATCGAGGCAGAACAAGCTGTGCTTGGTAGCCTAATGCTGGATAACCAGCGTTGGGATGTTGTTGCTGAAATGATTACCGACCGTGATTTTTATTCTCGTCATCACCAACTTATATTTTCAGAAATGCACACCTTAGTCAGTCGTGGTACCCCGATTGATTTAATCACCTTATCTGAAAGCTTAGAAAGTAAAGACTTACTTGCTGATGTAGGGGGATTTGCTTATTTAGCTGAGTTATCGAAAAACACACCAAGCGCCATTAACGTAGTGGCCTATACCGATATTATCCGCCAGCAAGCGATATTGCGGGAACTGATTAGTGCTTCAAATGAAATTGCTGATAACTGTTATTCAACCGAAGGGCGTGACAGCACCGAAGTTTTAGATCTAGCTGAAAGCAAAATCTTTCAAATTGCCGAAAGTCGCACTAAGCAGGGTGAAGGACCGAAAAATATTACCGATGTGCTAGAAGCTACCGTCGCAAAAATTGAAGAGTTATTCCAGCGTCCACATGATGGCGTAACAGGGGTCTCAACCGGCTTCCTTGATTTAGATAAAAAAACCGCAGGATTACAGCGTTCAGACTTAATTATAATTGCAGCTCGTCCATCAATGGGTAAAACCACTTTTGCGATGAACCTTTGTGAAAACGCCGCTATGATGCAAGATAAGCCAGTACTAATCTTTAGTTTAGAAATGCCATCAGAACAGATTATGATGCGTATGCTGGCCTCGTTATCACGTGTTGATCAGACTCGTATTCGTACAGGCCAACTACAAGATGATGATTGGGCAAGAATATCGAGCACCATGGGATTACTGTTGGAAAAGAAAAACATCTACATTGATGACTCATCAGGATTAACCCCCATGGAGCTACGCTCACGGGCAAGACGAATTTACCGTGAACATAAAGGATTAAGTATGATCATGGTCGATTACTTACAGCTGATGCGAGTACCAAACATATCAGAAAACCGAACGCTTGAAATCGCCGAGATCTCACGCTCATTAAAAGCATTAGCCAAAGAGTTACAAATTCCGGTCGTTGCGCTTTCACAGCTAAACCGAAGCTTAGAACAACGCGCCGATAAACGACCAGTTAACTCCGACTTACGTGAATCAGGATCTATCGAACAAGATGCCGATGTAATTATGTTCATCTATCGTGACGAAGTATATAACGAAGCATCAGAACATAAAGGTATTGCAGAAATCATCTTAGGTAAACAGCGAAATGGTCCAATTGGTAAAGTACGCTTAACTTTCCAAGGTCAATTCTCAAGGTTTGATAATTACGCTGATGCGGGTAAATATTTGGATGACGAATAATTGAAGTATCATCAATATGAAAAACAATACTTCAATTAACGCCTTAATTTTTTATTAGCGTAGATCCGATAAAACTGGGCAAGAGTAAAAATCACTGCTTGTAAAATCACAATACAAGCACTGGTTGACGCATCTATATGAAAACTGATTAAAGTACCAGTTACTGTCGAAAATACCGATACAATTACTGCAATCACTAACATCTTTTCAAAACGTTTAGTCAATAAAAATGCGGTTATGCCCGGCGCAATTAACATCGCAATCACCAAAATAACACCTGCAGCTTTAAGTGATCCAACAATAGTCAATGCTAAAATACTTAATAAACCGTAATGTAATAATTTAACTGGCAAACCAACTACTCTTGCTTGCACGGCATCAAAACAATACAGCATTAAATCACGGCGTTTAATGATAACTAAAATCGAAACAATGCTTGCAATCGTAATAATTTGGATGAGTTCTTGATAGCTTGTTCCCAACACACTACCAAATAAAATATGATTCAAATGTTGCGACGTTTCCACTTTAGAAAACAGCACTAAACCAAAAGCAAACATTCCCGAAAAAACGATACCCATTACAGTATCTTCCTTTATTCGACTGTTATCTTTAATGTAACCAGTAGCAACCGAACAAAATAACCCCGACGCAAATGCACCAATTATTAAAGGGATTCCAGCTAAATAAGCAAGTACAATACCGGGTAATACCGCGTGAGAAATCGCATCGCCCATCAACGACCAGCCTTTTAACACTAAAAAGCATGACAGTAGGGCACAAACAATACCAGTAGCGAGCGCAGCTAGGATCGCACGTTGAACAAAAGGAATTGTAAGAGGATGATAGATAAGATCCCATATCATACTGAACCTCCTTGTCTTGCTAGGCTGATTCGGCGTGAAATCAACCCTTGTCTTGGTGCAAATAAAAATGCTGTCAAAAAGACTAAAGTCTGTAATGTCACAATCACACCACCTGTTTCACCATTAAGGAAATAACTGATCCAAGCGCCAATTGCACTCGTCAGCGCACCGATGATAACTGAAATAATTAATAACCGCGAAAATCTATCGGTAAGTAAGTAAGCCGTTGCTCCAGGGGTGACTACCATCGCTATGACCAAGATTGCACCGACCGTTTGCAGTGCAGCAACTGTACAGGCACTCAAAATAGTAAAAAAAAGAATCTTTAACTGTAATGGTTTTAAGCCAATTGAACGAGCATGAGTTTCATCAAAAAAGACCACTAAAAGATCCTTCCAAAAAAACAGTAGCAAAATCAGTGAAACTAAAATAATAATTTGCACTTGCCACATATCACTATCATCAATTCCCAAAATATTACCAAAAATAATAGTTTGCACATTAACAGAAGTTGGATTTAGTGAAATGATTAAAAGACCAATAGCAAAAAAGGTCGAAAAGATAAAACCAATAATGGCATCTTCTTTTAAACGAGTGAAAGCACGTACAATTGTTATTGATAAAGCCGCTAACAAACCGGTAAAAAAAGCGCCCACTGAATAAGGTAAGCCAAGCGCATAAGCACCCGCCACACCGGGCACTACTGAGTGCGAAAGGGCATCGCCCATTAAAGACCAGCCCTTTAACATCAAAAACGCCGACAAAAATGCGCAAGCTGCACCAACAATACTACTTACCCAAATGGCTTTTAACATAAAGCCATAAGTAAAAGGTTCAAGAAGCAGTTCCATTTAGTGTTGCCCTTTAGTTTCAATAACGGTTGGTTCGACTAGAAAATCTTTGTGAGCCGAGTCATCATTGCCTTCACCATAAAATATAGCTGCCCGCTCATCATCAGTTAAAATAGACATTTTGCGAGGATCTTCATCTTGGTGTAATTGCTCACCTGACAAACTTAAATAACGTAGTGCACCCCCAAATGTCATCATCAAATTTTGTGGGGTAAATGTTGTTTTAGTTTCACCAAAAGCCAACACGGTTTGATTAATCAACACTACCTGATCACAAAACTCTGGCACACTACCTAAATTATGGGTAGAAACTAAAATCAAATGGCCTTCATCACGAAGATCTTTAAGCAGATCGATAATGGCATTTTCGGTTTTCACATCAACGCCCGTAAATGGCTCGTCTAACAATAACACCTTACCTTGTTGAGCCAAAGCTCTAGCTAAAAAGACACGTTTTTTTTGACCGCCAGAAAGTTGACCAATCTGGCGATGCTTAAAATCCAACATATTGACTCGTTCTAGTGCCAGATCGACTTGTCTTTTATCTTCCTTACTTGGTATTCGTAAAAAAGACATATGACCATAACGCCCCATCATCACCACATCCGATACCAAAACCGGAAAATCCCAATCGACTTCTTCAGTTTGAGGAACATAGGCAATAATATTTTGCTTTAATGCTTGTTTTACCGAAATATCATTAAACGTCACTTGTCCTTTAGTGGGTTTTATCATCCCCATAATGCTTTTAAATAGTGTCGATTTCCCACTACCATTAACGCCGACAAGTGCACAGATAGTGCCACCATTCAAACGAAAACTCGCATCATGAATTGCCGTATGACCATTATTATAGGTCACGGTAATATCATCAACATTTAAGCAAATTTGAGTCATTATTTTTCGAATCCTTTAGCGATTGTTTCAACCGTCACTTTTAATAAATCGATATAAGTAGGAACAGGGCCATCTTTAGTAGAAAGTGAATCAACATACAACACACCACCATAAGTAGCGCCAGTTTCTTTACTTACCTGCTTAGCAGGTTTATCAGAAATCGTACTCTCACTAAATAAAACAGGTATATTATTAGCACGCACTAAATCAATAAGATGCTTAACTTGTTTAGGTGTACCTTGTTGCTCGGCATTAATCGGCCAGAGATACGCCTCTTTAAGATTATAATCACGTGCTAAATAACTAAAAGCGCCTTCACTGGTCACTAACCAACGCTGTGATTCAGGGATCTTAGCTAAACGCTCACGAAGTGGGGCATCAAGCGCCTTAATTTTTGCCACATATTCTGCGGCATTCTTATTATATATTTCGGCGTTTTTCGGATCATATTTAACCAAAGCCGCACGAATATTTTCAACATAAGTTAAAGCAAGTGTTGGTGACATCCAAGCATGAGGATTTGGATTACCTTTATAGCTACCTTCTTGAATCGGCATTGGCTCAATGCCTTCTGTTACGACAACTGAAGGCACATCTTTAATATCTTCAAAAAAGCGCTCAAACCAAAGTTCTAAGTTTAAACCATTCCACAACACCAAATCGGCAGACAGTGCTTTATTAATATCTTGTGGTGTAGGATCGTATTCATGAATTTCGGCGCCAACTTTAGTGATTGACTCCACAACCGCGGCATCACCAGCCACGTTTTGGGCAATATCTTGTATAACGGTAAATGTGGTAACAACTTTAAATTTTTTCTCATCAGCTGATGATGAATTGGTCAGCCCTGTCAAAACCAGTAGCGATGCTAAAATCGCATTTAATAATGTCTTACGGCTTTTAAAAAAATTGAATTTCATTGATTAATCCTTATTGTATACTATCTGTTCGAACTCAATCAAGTACAGAAAATAAGCTGTAGATAAACGATCAGAAATGTACGAAATCCTTTTCTAGATCACTCCCTATTACTTTAAAAATGCAAAAATGATATTTTAAATGTTAATGAGAATTATTATCATTAATAAAATAAAAGTCAAATTTTTTATTACTCAATATTAAACAAAAATACAAAAAAAGCGTAGCCAGCTACATCTATTAGAACGATAGATAATGTAGTGTTAAACTGGAGATGATATCGCACTCCATCAAAAAAGTAGAATGACAACTTATAAATAACGAGGCTAAATATGAAACTACGTAAAGTAATGATTATTGGTGTAGGAAATGTCGGTTCAACCACCGCTTATACATTAGTCAATCGTGGATTTTGTGAAGAGATCGCACTAGTCGACCTTAATAAAGACTTAGCCTACGGTCATGCACAAGATCTACTCGATGCCGCCGCTTATCGCCAAAACATGATAAAAGTCAGTTTACGTGAATCGACGGACTGTGCTGATATCGATATAGCCATTATTACTGTCACCTCAGGGCTGGCACAAAAAAGCAGGGCAGAAGAGCTGTCAGGCACATCTAAAATTATGGCTAATCTTATTCCCAACATGATGAAAAGCGGATTCAAAGGCATATTCCTAATTGCCACAAACCCGTGTGATGCAATTACTTATCAAGTCTGGAAACTATCTGGTTTACCTCGTCATCGCGTCATTGGTACGGGTGTTTGGCTCGATACAGTTCGCCTGCGACGATTACTCGGCGAACAAATGGATATCGGACCACAAAGTATTGATGCTTTTATTGTGGGAGAGCATGGCGACTCACAATTTCCAGTATGGTCACACTCTTCAATTTATGGCATAAATCTTAATCAACTTGAAAAAAATAAAATTAATTTTGCGGACATTGGTACTAAAGCTAAAAATAAAGGCTTTGAAATCGTCAAATACAAACACTGCACCGAATACGGCATTGCCAGCACGATTGCTGAAATTTGCCAACACATCTTCACCAACAGCCATCGAGCATTAGCATTAAGTTGTATTTTAGAGGGTGAATATGGGTATAAAGATGTCGCTATAGGGGTACCGGCAATTTTAGATCAGCATGGTATTAAAAAAGTGATACAACTTGATTTTAACGATCAGGAAAAACAGCTATTTGATACAAGTATTAATATTGTGAAAGGTTATATTCAACATATTAATTAATCTTATTAAAGCTAAAATTTATGTCATACTTTTATCAGCCAATAGCGATAAGCATTTTATCTGATTCTATTTAAAGCCGATTAATAAATCGGCTTCTTGTACAATTTGATTTTTGATGATTGGGTAAATTAACGTCATAAAAATGGTGTATAGTCATTGTTGCAATTAATATGCAATCTTTTCTTACCACATTGAACACACTCAAAGAGATAACCAGTCAGTGCGCCATCTTTGGATAATGACGTTCTTACTCCTCAATAAGATGAATTGTTTCCTGCAATTTTTTCAATTCAGCAGTACTTAGAAAATAATTAATAGAATTTTTAATATAATCAGCTATTTGTTTATATGTTTGTAAATTATCGGATATAGGATAACAGTCAATATAATGACTAAATGACACGATATCATCAATATCGGCAAACTGTTGCTTGGTAAGTTTATTCAAATATTGCTTTAAATTTTTAGTTTGACAGTTTACCGGAGAGGCTTGTAACCAAAACTGATTGTCATGAAACTGATAAGTTAAATCAATAGCTTTTTTATATTGATAGATATCGTCTTTTACCTCCGCTACATAGCCGAGTTCATAAACAGCGTCTAGTTTAATATGAAATAGTTGATCTTTAATCGTGGATGAAAAGTAAAATATGTGATCTTCATGTCCAGTTTTTCCCGCTACCATTAATTCATCTAGATATTTTCCATTTTTGTCAAAAGCATTAATTAATTTGATATCTTCGTTGAAACCTTCGCCTATACTATCAAAAGTAAAATCATAGAGTATAAATTTGATATCACCCATTTCAAAGCGACCAATAGCTTTTAGATTTTTTAGCGTAAAATAGTTGTCGGTTTCAACAATAGGCTTATCATAATAACTATAATCATCATCATCGAAATGAAAAAATTTGCTATCAACATATATTCCATTGGCGGTATTATTGCTATCAATAGGCATGGATAAAACAGGTAAACTTTGATAGAAGTCATCGAAGGAATCAAAATGCTTTCTATGATTAAATGAGTTATCATTGGCAAACACTACATGAGTGTTAAACAGAGTAAAAAATATCGCTAAACATAAAGTAGAAACTATTTTTTTCATTTTCCTATAAAATCCCTTTTATTACTAGATAGTTACAATTTTTGCAGTCATTATATCTCATGAAATAAGTTTTTCTTTCTGTAATATTACATCTTCATAACTATTTAATCATGTAGATAAATTATGGCATTACTATTAACCAAAAATCCAGATTTATCTGATTGTTGAGACTAAAGCATTTAGTAATGGGATAATTATTGGAAATTATAGAAATAATGGAAAGTGGTGTTGTGATAGCAGCAATTTCGCCAATGAATTTAAGAAAGGTATCAGGTTTAGTTGAATAGAATAGTTAAATTAAACTGACTAGATTGTATTTTATTTGCCATTATATCGTTAAAACTAAACGATATAATGGCATTTCTAGATTAAGCTTATCTTATCTATTTTGCCAAAAACTATTTTTTATCTGGCAATGCATAAGCAATAACATAATCGCCACGCACAGGAGATTGTCTTGCGCCACTAGCGGAAATCACAATATATTGTTTACCTGTTTTTGGTGAGATATATGTTATTGGAGTACCTTGACTACCCACCGGTAATCTCGCTTTCCAAACTTCTTCACCTGTAACCGAATCAAAGGCTCTTAGGTAAAAATCTTGCGTAGCAGCAAAGAATAATAAACCTGACTTAGTCGCCATTGGTCCACCAATGGTCGGCATACCGATTGGAGCAGGTAAATGCATAGGTATACCTAAAATCCCCGTATCCATAACAGTGCCTAAAGGTTTTTGCCAAACCACTTGACGTGATTTAAGATCAATAGCTGTCATTGTGCCATACGGTGGTTTTTGACATGGCACGCCAAGAGGTGAGGTAAATCTTAAACGCATTGCACCAAAAGGTGTTCCTTTTTGTGGAACAATACCCATCTCAATCCCGCTTGAATTTTTCGGAATTTGGTCTTGAGGAATCATCCAATTTTTCAAGCCAATACGCATATCATTAACAAACATCAAATTGTTTTGAGGATCAACTGCCACGCTACCCCAGTTCATACCACCCAACGATCCTGGATATTGTAACGTTTTAGTCATACCCGGCGGAGTGAACAGACCATGATATTCAGAACCAACAAAGTCAATACGACAAAGAAGCTGATCATATGGTGTTGCTCCCCACATATCGAACTCAGTTAAGGTTTCATTACCAATTGAAGGCATCCCCACTGAGAATGGTTGAGTCGGAGAATAATATTCACCCGGAACATTACCTTGCGGAACAGGTTTTTCTTGGACTTCTGCAACAGGTTTACCCGTTACGCGATCAAGCATAAAAATTTGACCGGATTTTGTGGTTTGCACAATGACTTTTGTCACGCCACCATTTTCATTTGGAATATCATAAAGTAATGGTTGTGAAGGTAAATCATAATCCCATAAATCATGATGAGCCGTTCTAAATGTCCAACGAATTTGTCCTGTTTTACGTTCTAAAGCCACAATAGACGAATTAAAATCATCATCATAATGAGTTCGACCACCACCAAAAAAGTCTGGGGTTGCATTACCGGTTGGAGCATAAACAAGATCGAGCTCTGGATCGTAAGCTGTTGTTGCCCAAACGTTAACGGTACCGCGAGTATAGGTTTCATTTGCAGGTGGTACATCGGTAATATTTGGATTACCCGGATCCCACGCCCAAACCAAATTACCGGAATGAACATCAAAAGCTCGAACTACCCCGCCAGGTTCATTGATTGAAAAGTTATCAGCAACCCGTCCACCAACAACAATAACATCTTTGGCTACTAATGGTGCAGCAGTTGGTTCATAATAGCCAGGCGGAATATCACCCATATTTTTCTTAAGATCCACAACGCCTTTATCACCAAAATCTTCACATAATTTACCGGTATTGGCATCGATTGCCATTAAACGGGCATCAATAGTGTTCATAATGATTCTAGCTGAACAAGTCGCATTACTATTGCTAACATTATCTAAACTATCTTCATAATAAGCTAAGCCTCGACAACGCTCCCAGTTTGGGGTTGAAGCTTTAGGATCATAACGCCATTTTTGTTGACCTGAATCTGCATCTAAAGCAATCACAATATTTGTTGGGGTGCAGAGATAAACATTTTGGCCAATTTGTAATGGCGTATTTTGATCTTCCGGACCTGAACCGCTGTTATAAGGCACATAACCGGTACGATAAGTCCATGCGACTTGAAGATCTTTTACATTCTCTTTGTTAATTTGATCCGCACCTGAAAAACGCGTCCCTTTAGTAGTATTCGCATATTGCTTCCAATCAAGCAGATTGTCTGTAGGTTTCAATTGATTATTGGCTAAAGGTACTGCATTTTTAATCACATTATGTTCCTGGAACATAAATCCGAGCGAAACACAAAGCGCAACAAAAATAAAAATACCGACAGCATACCCACCTTTGCCAGCTTTATTATCGCCTGTTTTCTTTAATGTTGGATAAGCAAATGCAATAAGCATTGCAAAACCACCAAATACCATTAAACGAGAAAATAACGGCCAGAACTGCAAACCAACTTCATATAATGCCCAAACAATTGTTAAGGCATAAGCTAAAGCATAAAGCCATGCACCTTTAGTGTTTTGCTTAAATAAAAGAAATGAGGAAACGATTTGCACCAACCCCATTAATAAAAAATACCAACTACCACCAACGGCAACAAGTCGCACACCGTTAATGGTCAAAAACAGCCCGCTGATTAATAAAATTGTGGCAACAAGCCATAAATAAAATTTTTTAGCACCATTTATCTTTATCATGAATAATCCTTATACTTAATATTAATCTTACTATTGATTAAATTTCTCAGTTTAACTTGACGTTGTTTAATGAGTAATGGTAGAAAACGACGGGGGTAAAAGATGAACTCCTTAATTATTTATCATCATCCATCAACAAGGCAAAAACTTGTCTGATAAATATGCAATTAATATGCTCTCAATAATTGAGAAAAACAATAGGGGCATGAAAAATTTTTTTGACTTTTTTGCGACTAAAATTCACGTATTTTAATATCCCAAAATAATAAATTTTATGGTTAAAAATCAAATTATTAGTATAAAGTTAACGCATACTTTATCACGTAAAGCATATTAGTCTGATTGAATGTTTCGCCAATTTAAACAAACTGAAAGGATTTCTTGCGTTTTTTATAACCAAAAAAAGTTGAGGAGCGGGGTTTTTTAATTCCAAAATAAATAGCTTAATAACCCTTTTTTCTATTAAAAAATAAAATCATTAAAAATCATATGATTGTAAATCTATTAAAAAAGGGTTTTTAATTTCCAAAATGTCTTTTGCCTTTGTGCAAATAATGTTTATAGTATGCAGTGTTCTAGATTTATGCCGAGTAGGTAGTTTAGAAAATTAAATCTAATGTACTGTTTTCGCTCTCTAAGATTTATGCCGAGTAGGCAGTTTTCCCCTCCAAAATTTGAGGAACGGTTTTTTGAAGTCCGAAGATTCCGTTCCTTAAATTCACAAAAAAACTAATATCAATCGCGTGTTATTTTTTGTAAACGCTTTTCTTTACGATGACTGGTTGTTAAAAAAATATATTGTCCTTAATTTTTTTAGTCACTATACTTTTTACATTGTTTTATTTAGATGACTAAAATTAAATCAATAAATAATATCAATAAATTTAAAGGACAATTGATAGGGTGGTCGAACATGTGTGATAATTTTCAACCGGTAACCGATAACTTAAATTCGTCAAAGCAAAGCTCAAAATATTTATTTTTCAAGAAAGCTTATTTTTTCTCATACTTAAGCACCATTCAGCTAACTTTTGCGTACTTCTTTTGTCGATCCAATTTATTCCAGCAGATTTTTTTTGCGCTTTTATTTTCTCTCTCTTTTTACAGCCACGCACTAAAACCTAAACAGACAAATGTTATTAACGATAGCAAGCCGTATTTAACCTTCAATGGTAATCGTACCTGTACCGTTAATATCGACAACCTGCTCGAAATATCTTTATCAGATGGAACACGATACACGCCTTCAACCAATAACTCATCAATTAACAACCCAATCAAGCTGCCTGGTCGGAGTTTTGCCGATATTAGTATGTTAGTCCCAACTAATATCAACTCAGTCGCATTAAGTACCTTTATCGGTTCGAAGTATACTCATTCGGGGGATGATGTGAACACCACTTTAAATGTATCTATCGTCGATAAAAATAACCAAGCAGTATCACGCAATACCGTGTTAGATATTTGTAAGGCACCTTATCAGGTTAAATTAAGCAGTACAGCTGGTTCGTTCAATAATGGCGAGTCTACTAGTTGTAATTTCAGTGCCAGTAATGTGACATATTATATTACTCCTAACGAATCATCAGCAGTATGTTTCGCTAGGCCTAATTTAAGATTAGGTAAACTTAATGAGAAAGGTCTTTCTCACGACTACCGTGGTCCGGCTTCAGTGTGGAATCCTGATAAAGGTTTTCTCACTCAATCATCTTACAACTTAAACTTCCCTACTACTGGTGCTCATGGTTTGTACTTTGATTTACTCATTGAAGGTAGTAATAAGCCGTTGTCTTGGTCACCGGTTTCTCATGGTGGTATAACCGCTACCATGACCAATTCTACAGCTACAAGTGTACGCGTAACCTTAACCGGTCCTGTTGCAACTGAATCACAATCGAATTCTAGCAACCCTGGTCTTATTTCTAAGCCTACTTTGCCCCAAACATTTGAGTTAATCGGTCGCGATAGTAGTGGTAACCCTGTCGTCAAGTATGGATTTGAGTTAAAGCAGTGGTTTATCCATCAAGGTATTAGCACTTATTTAGATACATTATCTTGGTGTAAGAGTATTGGTTATCGACCTACTAAAATTAGTGATCTAACAAATGCATCTTGCCGTGGGACTAATCACGGTTCTTGGTGTAAAGATTCAGTCGGCGCTACACCGTCGTCACCTAATAATTTATACCAGCGTCAAATCGGTGCTGGTCTTTTTACGGAGTGGGGCGCAATGGATTACTACTCGGGAGCTGGGTTTTACCTTTATGGGTACTGGGCTAATGACTTGACGACTGACTTAGATATCCTCAATACTCTTGGTCAGTTTTACGTGGCCTCAGGTAGTGGTAGTATCGATAGGATCGACACTACCCATAGCATCTATGGAATTTGTACCTACCCTTAGTCCTTACTTCTAAATCCTTATGACTGGAGCTTTTGGGATAGTAAAAATAGCGTCAAAAAGGGTAGCTGATTCAAAGAGTCAACGGGGGTGTCCTATAAAAAGCGATTTTATAGCATAGATTCGCACACCTCGACTGAGGTAGTTTAATTTGAGTTTTTTTAAAGCAAAAAAAAGTTGAGGAGCGGGGTTTTTAGGGGGGGTAAAATCACGTTTTTACAACTCTGCATACATCCCTTAACACATTTATTTTTTAGGTGCTTCATAGAAATTTGAAGGGCGTTTTTTGGGGAGAGTCTAAAATTAAAAAAAATTACAAATTTCTATGGCGATAAAATGACCAATTTTTAAAGGTATGTAAAGTCGATATTTTTAATTAGCACAATAGTTAACCGATCATTTTTTAGATATTTCGTGATTCTCTTTACGAATGTTAGCAATTAAGTCTAATGAGATCTATTGCAACGTATTTTTGCTGTCACTATAATCTTTAACTGTTCTAGCTTTGAGAATTTAACTGCAAAGCATTAATTAAATTCAAAATTTACTTGACAGGATTGTCGTTATGCATTATAATTTTCACCATGCACCATGCACCATGCACCTTGGTCAACCTATACTTTAAATTCGTCTAAGTTAAGCTCCCAATTTTCATTTTTCCGAGAACTTCATTTTTTCATCTGTTCAAGCAAAATTCTACGAATTTTGGCGCGATCTTTTCATCGATCCAAATTATTTCGGCTGATCTTTGTCGTACTATTACTTCCTTCTTTTAGCCATGCATTAACCGTTAATACCTCGAATTCTATTCACGGAAGTGAGCCATATTTAACTTACGATGGCGGCCGTACTCGTGCGGTTAATAATGAAGGTTTGCTTGGGATTACACTATCTGATGGTACACATTATACGCCTTCTACCAATTCTTCATCTACAACCCCAATCTCCTTGCCTGTTGCGGGTCAGAGTTTTGCTGATATAAGTATGTTCGTCCCAACTAATACTAATTCAGTCGATTTAAATTCTCTTATTGGTCCTCCTAATAATTATTGGGGAGATGATGATGGTGATAGTGATGTTACTGCCACAGGTTCTTTGAGTTTATCTATCGTCGATAAAAGCGGTCAAACGGTATCACGTAGTACAGTGCCAGAGATTTGTAACGCACCTTATCGTGTTATGTTATCCAGTACTGACGGTACATTATCGACTCGTTACGGTATTCCTAATCGTAGTGATTTCCGTGCTAGTAATGTGACTTATTACGTCAATCCTAAGGGGGCGCCTGTGGTTTGTTTTGTCAGACCTAATTTGGATTACGGTACAGGTAATTATGCTGGTCCGTCTTCGATGTGGGACCCTGCTAAGGGTTTTCTCACTCAAAAAACAGACCCTCTCTATTACGGTCAAAACTTTCCTACAACTGGCGCTAATGGATTGTACTTTGATTTAGATATTAGTGGTAGTAGTCAGCCATTGTCTTGGTCTCCTGTTTCTCAGGGAGGTATCACTGCTACTATGTCTAATCCTACTGCTACAAGTGTTCGTGTTACTTTAACGGGTCCTTACGCTACCACATCCCAGCAAAGTTCATCCAGTCCTAATCCTATTTCTAAACCTACTTTGCCTCAGACCTTCGAGTTGGTCGGTCGAGACAATAATGGTAATCCAGTTATTAAATATGGTTTTACTTTGAAGCAGTGGTTCGTCAACAGTGGTAATGTGACTGAGTCCAATTATTCTCGTGCTTTATCTTGGTGTAATAGTATTGGTTATCGAATGCCTCGCGTAAGGGATTTAACAAATTCAAATTATAATAATTTAGGCACCACCCCTTCCTCACCTAGTAAGTATTACATGCGTCATATAGGTTCAGGTTTTTTCACGGAGTGGGGCAAAATGGATGATTATTCAGGCGTTGGCTTCGGCTACGGTTGGGTCTGGACTAGTGACCCGAATGGTAGTGACCAGTATGTCGTGGACACTAACGACGGTGATGTGGGTTGGTTCTACTACGAGATCTACGTACTTTGCTCCCATCCTTAGTTTTTATTTCTTCGTCCTTAATCCTTAGGGCGGGGGTGGGAGTGATAAAAATAGTATTAAGTGATTAAAAGTAAGCTACTAGTCAACGTCGTTTAGCCATAAAAAAAGCGATTTTGTGGCTTAGCGACGCTTCAATTACCCGCCTAGGCGGGTTTATTTTTTTTGTATTTTATCTCAAAAAAAGTTGAGGAACCGGGTTTTTGGGGTTCAAAATCCTGTTTTGCAATGTTGCCTCAAGTAAATAATTCCGCTTTAACTGTGGCGCTTTTTAGTAGTTCTATTTTTCCATCAAAAAAGTTGAGGAGCGGGGTTTTTGAGGTTTTAAATGTCACTTAAAAATTACTAAATGATCCAAATCACTAAATTTCTAATTCAAAGCCTTAAAATAAAATTTTTGAGGATCAATCGTTCTAATTTTAAAGATTTGTAACTACAATATATTCAATTAAAACAATAGTTAAATAATTATAATTTAAATCCTTTTCAGATCCTATTTACAAAAGTTAACGTAAATGAGCGAAAAAAAGTGTTGCATCGTGTTTTTCCAATCACTATACTTTTTACACGGTTTTAGCTAATAGGCTGAAATTTGACAGAAAAAGAATAAAATTGTAAATTAATCAAAAAATTACTTGACAGGATTGTCACATATGCATTATAATTTTCAACAGGCAACAGGCAACAGGCAACTTGGCCAACCTATAATTTAAATTCGTCTAAGTCCAGCACCCAGTTTAAATTTTTCACTAAAGCTTATTTTTCTACTCAATCAAGTGAAATTCTGCGAATTTTCGCGCGATCGCTTCCGCGATCCTCTTCTCGATCTTTTTTCCGATCCTTTTTCCGATCGTTTTCCGGATCCTCTTTCAGATCCGGTTTTCGATCCTTTTCCAAATTATCCCGGCAGATTGTTTTTTTCGTGGTCTTTTTCCTTCCTTTTTCGGGTCACGCATTGACATCACAGACAACTAGGAATGCGATACAGGGTAGTGCACCTTATCTGACTTTCGACGGTGGTCGTACTCGTGCAGTTGATACTAATGGTCTGCTTGGGATTACACTATCTAACGGAGCTAATTACACGCCTTCTAACAATTCATCATCTACAACCCCAATCGTCTTGCCGGTTGCGGGTCAGAGTTTTGCTGATATTCGTATGTTCGTTCCTACTGATACTAATTCAGTCGCTTTAAGTTCTCTTATCGGTCCTCCTAATAATTATTGGGGAGATGATGATGGTGATTCTGGCGTTACTGCTACAGGTTCTTTGAGTTTATCTATCGTCGATAACAGAGGTCAATCGGTATCACGTAGTACAGAGCTAGAGATTTGTAAGGCACCTTATAAGGTTACGTTATCTAGTACTAACGGTACATTATCAACTCGTTACGGATTTCCTAATCGTAGTACTTTCAGTGCTCGTAGTGAGACTTATTACGTCAATCCTAAGGCTGGGCCTGTGGTTTGTTTTGCAAGGCCTAATTTGACTTTGGGTACAGGTATATATGCTGGCCCCGCTTCAATGTGGGACCCTGCTAAGGGTTTTATCCCTCAGTCAACTGGCCCATCATCTTACGGTAGAAACTTTCCTACAACTGGTGCTAACAAACTGTACTTTGATTTACTCATTAGTGGTAGTAGTCAACCATTGTCTTGGTCTCCTGTTTCTCAGGGAGGTATCACAGTCACAATGTCTAATCCTACTGCTACAAGCGTACGCGTTACTTTAGCTGGTCCTTACGCTACCACATCCCAATGGAATTCTAGCAATCCTGGTTTTATTGCTAAGCCTTCTTTACCTCAGACATTCGAGTTGGTTGGTCGTGACGCTCAAGGTAATCCAGTCGTTAAATATGGTTTTACTTTGAAGCAGTGGTTCGTCAACCGAGGTTCTGGGTATAAAGATTATCCTAATACCTTATCTTGGTGTAATAGTATTGGTTATCGAATGCCTCGCGTAAAGGATTTAACTAATGCATCTCGTGATTGGAATGGTAACCCTATATCCATCGGCGCCACCCCTCCCTCACCTAGTAATCATTACCAACGTAGAATTGGTTCTGGCTTTTTCACTGAGTGGGGTCGTATGTATGATTACTCAGGCGTTGGCTTCGACTACAATTGGTGCTGGACTAGTGACCCGAATGGTAGTTACCAGTTTCTCGTGAACACACACTACGGTTACGTGAATTGGGACTACTCTTACAACAACTACGGCCTTTGCTCCCATCCTTAGTTTTTATTCCTTCGTCCTTAATCCTTAGGGCGGGGGCGGGGGTGATAAAAAATAGTATTAGGTGATTAAAAGTAAGCTGACTCAAGGAGTCAACGTCGTTTAGCCATAAAAAAAGCGATTTTGCGGCTAAGCGGCAAAAATGCTGGGCACCGAGGTGGTGGTTAAAAATATTGATATTAAAGGAGTAATATAAAATGAATATTGAAGACAAAATAGCGTTAAGTAAAAGGCCGGTTCAGTTTATTGCTGAAGGTAATTTTTTAAAGCTTTATAATCAATCATTATATGTGGTTGAGCAATTATTGGGTTTTAACTTAAAGGTAACGGCAAAGTATATAAAAAAAATTGATGAAATTATTATTTGCGGTGGATTTCCTACCCGTTCTATTACTAAACGCTACCCTAATGCCAGCCCTAATTTAACGGGGTATGAGTTATTGGGTGATTATGATTTAAGTGGCTATGAGCTATGGTATCAAAAGCATTGCCAAATACCGAAGCAAAAAACACCACAATCCCTTCTCACAACATCTCAAGAGGTAAACGAACAGTTAAACGAATTCCACGATATGAATAAATCCTTAACGGTTCAGCATCTATTATTTTTACAATCATGGCAGGCAAATAAATATCCTGCTATGGTAGATAGTGCGTTTATTCAGGAATTAAAGAATTATTTTAGTGAATTGCATTAATAGCAGCGCACACTGTGCCTGATGGCGCTATCGGATAGGATTTATCAAATCCGCTGATAGAAAAAAGGCTATAAATAAGGTCAGCATTTTTCACGCAGAGCTTGATGTCGAAGATAAATCATCCGCCCCAACTAGGGTGGTTTTTTAGTTTTTTATCGAAAAAAAATTGAGGAGCGGGGTTTTTGGGGTTCTAAATTCTGCTTAAAAGCTATTAAATTAACAAAATCACTAATTTTAAGCATAAAGATAAAACTTTCAGGATCATTAATCATATTTTTAACGATGTGTAATGACAATATATTTAATTAAAACATTAGTTAATCAATTAAAATTTAGATCCTTTTTAGATCCTATTTACGAAAGTTAACGAAATTGAGCGAAAAAAAGTGTTGCATCGTGTTTTTCCAATCACTATACTTTTTACACGGTTTTAGCTACGAGGCTAAAATTTAATAGAAAAGTATAAAATTACAAATAAATCATAAAATTACTTGACAGGATTGTCGCAAATGTTTTATAATTTCCAACAGGCAACAGGCAACAGGCAACATGGCCAACCTATAATTTAAATTCGTCTAAGTTCAGCTTCCAACGTTTATTTTACACCAAGACTTATTTTTCTACGCGTGAAATTCTGCGAATTTTCGCGCGATCGCTTTCGCGATCCTTTTTCGGATCCTGTTTTCGATCCTTTCATTTTCTCAAATTATCTCGGCAGATTATTTTTTTTGTGGCTTTTTTTCTTCCTTTTTCGGGTCACGCATTGACATCACAGACAACTAGGAATGCGATACAGGGTACTGCACCTTATTTGACTTTCGACGGTGGTCGTACTCGTGTTGTTGATACTAACGGTCTGCTTGGGATTACACTATCTGATGGTACACAATTTATGCCTTCGACCAATCCTTCATCTTCTTCAGCACCAATCGTCTTGCCGGTTGCGGGGCAAAGTTTTGCTGATATTGGTATGTTGGTTCCTACTTATACTAATTCAGTCGCTTTAAGTTCGCTTATCGGTCCACCTTATAATTATTGGGGAGATGATGATGGCGATACTGACGTTACCGCTACAGGTAGTTTAAGTTTATCTATCGTTGATAAATATAATCAGCCTGTCACACGTCATACTGTTCCAGATATTTGTAAGGCGCCTTATCAGGTTAAATTAACCAGCACTGACGGTACATTGAGTACTCGTTATGGCGTTCCAAGTAGTCGTAGTTTCAGTGCAAGTAATGTTACTTATTATATCAATCCACAAGCAAGGGCTGTGGTTTGTTTTGCTAGGCCTAATTTAAGGTATTTAATGATTGAGAATGAATATCATTATTTTAATCACGTATCTGGTCCTGCTTCTATTTGGAACCCTGCTAAGGGCTTTTTACTTCAATCAATTACGCCGTCATCCTATGGTTTAAATTTTCCGACTACTGGTGCTCACAATTTGTATTTTGACTTAGACATTGCTGGTAGTAATCAGGCTTTATTTTGGGCTCCTGTTTCGCATGATGGCATCACTGCTACTATGACTAGTTCTACAGCGACAGGCGTACGCGTCACTTTAACTGGGCCGGTTTTAACTAAATTCGGACCGAATTCTAGCAATTTTGCTGTTGTGGGTCCTAATAAGCCGCCTACTTTGCCACAAACATTCGAGTTAGTCGGTCGCGATAATAGTGGTAAAGCTATCATTAAATATGGTTTTGTATTAAAGCAGTGGTTTTATCTTTCTAAACAAGCTACTACTTATGATAAAGCATCATCTATCTGTAGTGACCAGCGTTTACGTTTAGCTGCGGTTAAAGATTTAACTAATGCTTCTTGTAATGGGATAAATTCTCATAGTAAGTGTCAAGGTGCAGTTGGCGCAATACCCTCATCACCTAATAATTACTTTCAGCGTGTAATTGGCGCAGGATTCTTTAGTGAGTGGGGCTCAATGCACCAATATGACACCGGTTTTTACCTTAGTGACTACTGGACTAGTGATGGAACAATGCCTTCTTTAATAGGCCGTAAATCATCAATAACTCCTACTCATAACCGTAAATATGTCGTTAATCCGAGAAATGGTTCGATAAATCTTTTTCCCATTGAGTATTCTAATCCCACGCTCTGTGTCTCGCCTTAGCCTTTTTTATTTCTTGAAAGAGGAAATAGGGGGAGGAACTCTAGCGTTAAAAGTGTAGTTTACTTGTAGAGTTAATGATGAAATGCGATTTTGTCGAGATGTTTGAACTACTTGATATGAGGATTAATTTCTAGACGTATTAAAGAAAAAAGTTGAGGAGCGGGGTTTTTATTGATATGGCTAAAATTAATCTAATCTTTTTATCAATACTAAAATAGCATGGTTAATAATTAGTTAATCGTTAATCAATAATGTGTTGAGACAAAATCCGCCCCTGATTGGGGGCGGTTGAATTATTTACCGGTTAAGAATAGTTTAAGTGAAGGATTTTCTGTTTCGTTATTAAAACCGTAATCCAATTCAGTTAAATGTTTGGTAAAGGTGCTATGGCTGGCGTTGTCGATTTCAAAGGCGGCTAGCACGCGACCATAATCGGTGCCGTGGCTACGGTAATGGAACATTGAGATATTCCAATTGGTACCCAAGGTTTGTAAGAATTTGAGTAGTGCGCCTTGTGATTCAGGGAATTCAAAGCTGTAGACTTGTTCATTAATCGGTTGGCACGGTTTGCCTCCAATCATGTAACGGATATGCAGTTTTGCCATTTCGTCATCGGTTAGATCAACAACTTGATAACCGGCTGCGGTCAGTTCTTGCATGATTTCGTCTTTTTCGTTGCTTTTGGCAATTTTAACGCCAACAAACACGCAAGCTGATTGGTCGTCATGATAGCGGTAGTTGAATTCGGTCACAGCACGACCACCGAGCAGTTGGCAGAATTTGAGGAAGCTGCCTTTTTGTTCTGGAATCGTGACCGCTAACAGGACTTCGCGTTTTTCGCCTAGCTCGCAACGTTCTGATACGTAGCGTAGGTTGTGGAAGTTTAAGTTAGCGCCGGATAGAATATGGGCTAAGTTTTCGCCACAGATGTTGTTTTGTTCAACATATTTTTTCATTCCCGCTAACGCCACCGCGCCAGACGGTTCAGCAATAGCGCGCACATCGTCAAATAGATCTTTAACGGCGGCACAAATTTCGTCACTATCGACAGTGATTATGTCGTCGATATATTGCTGACAAAGTCTAAATGTTTCGTCACCAATTCGTTTAACTGCGACGCCTTCAGCAAATAAGCCCACGCGATCAAGGTCAACGGGATGACCAGCAATGAGTGCTGCTTTTAGGCAAGCATCGTCTTCAGGTTCAACCGCAATGACTTTAATTGATGGCATGATTTGTTTGATTAATACGGCAATACCGGCTGCAAGCCCTCCACCCCCAACTGGGACAAAGATGCGGTCAAGTTTGGCATTTTGTTGCAGTAGTTCCATGGCGATACTGCCTTGCCCTGCTATGACAAGGGGATGGTCGAAAGGGGGAATAAATATACGGTTTTGTTCTTTGGCTAATTCCATCGCTTTGGCTTTGGCTTCATCAAAGTTGGCTCCATAAAGTAGCACTTCTCCACCAAATCCTTTTACCGCTTCGACTTTGATATCTGCTGTTGTTAATGGCATGACAATGAGGGAATTGATGCCTAATTTTGTAGCTGAAAACGCGACACCTTGCGCATGGTTGCCGGCTGATGCAGCAATTACGCCACATTTACGTTCTTCCGGCGTTAGGCTGGCAATCATGGCTTGCGCGCCCCGTATTTTGAAGCTGTGAACGAGTTGGCGATCTTCTCGCTTAACAAACACTTGGTTTTTTAGGCGAGAGGAGAGTTTTTCCATATGTTCTAGTGGTGTCACTTGAGCGACATCGTATACCGCACTACATAGCGTGGCTTTTAGATAATCAGCGCCGGTTAGTTTGTTATTATTCACGTTAACCACCTAATTTACTTTTATCACGCACCGCACCTTTGTCAGCACTGGTTGCTAAGCTTGCATAAGCTTTTAGTGCGTATGAGACATAACGGTTACGATTATGAGGTGTAAAGGCTTTATCACCGCGAGTAAGTTCAGCTACGCGACGACGTTCTAATTCATCTTCAGGTACGAGGATGTTTAATTTTCGATTTGGGATATCAATATCAACAATATCACCATCTCGAACTAAACCAATCACGCCACCGTTGGCGGCTTCTGGCGATATGTGACCAATGGATAAGCCTGATGAACCACCAGAGAATCGACCATCGGTAATTAATGCACAAGCTTTGCCAAGACCCATTGATTTTAGGTAGCTGGTTGGGTAGAGCATCTCTTGCATCCCTGGTCCACCTTTTGGTCCTTCATAGATGATGACGACTACATCACCTTCAACGACTCGTCCACCTAAGATTGCATCAACCGCATCTTCTTGGCTTTCATAGACTTTAGCTGGGCCACGGAAGACTAAGTTTTCAGCAGCAACACTTGCCGTTTTTACGATTGCGCCGTCTTCGGCTACGTTACCGTATAGGGTTGCTAGTCCGCCATCTTGGCTATAGGCATGTGCTTTGTCGCGGATACAGCCATTTTGGCGATCGTCATCAAGCGTATCCCAGTAACAATCTTGTGAGAAAGCTTTGGTAGTGCGAATACCTGCCGGACCACTGCGATACATTTTTTTGACTTCTTCGTCAGTGGTTTGGGTGATGTCGTATTTTGCAAACGTTTCTTGTAAGTTTAGACCAAGCACGTTGTGGACATTGCGGTTAAGTAATCCGGCTTTGTCCAGCTCTGATAATATTGAGACAACCCCACCAGCGCGATGCACATCTTCCATATGATAAATAGCAGTACTCGGCGCTACTTTACATAGGTGAGGGACTTTGCGTGATAGTCGGTCAATGTCTGACATGGTGAAGTCGATTTCACCTTCTTGTGCAGTGGCAAGTAAGTGTAATACGGTATTGGTTGACCCCCCCATGGCAATATCGAGCGACATGGCATTTTCGTAGGCCGCTTTGGTGGCTATTGATCTCGGTAAGTACGAATCATCATCCTGTTCGTAATAACTTTTGGTGATTTCAACAATGCGTTTAGCGGCATTTAAGAAGAGTTTTTCACGTTGTTTGTGTGTCGCAACCAGTGAACCATTCCCCGGCAATGATAAACCTAATGCTTCGGTTAAGCAGTTCATTGAGTTCGCAGTAAACATGCCTGAGCATGATCCGCAAGTTGGACAAGCCGATTGTTCAATTGCTTCACTATCAGCATCACTAACATTTGGATTGGCACTTTGGATCATGGCATCAACCAAGTCGAGTTTGATGATTTTGTCAGATAGTTTGGTTTTACCCGCTTCCATCGGTCCGCCTGATACAAATATAGTTGGGATGTTTAGACGTAGTGACGCCATTAACATGCCGGGGGTGATTTTGTCACAGTTTGATATGCAGATCATGGCATCGGCGCAATGAGCGTTAACCATGTATTCAACGGAATCGGCAATTAGTTCTCGTGAGGGTAGTGAGTAAAGCATACCGCCATGCCCCATGGCGATACCGTCATCGACAGCAATTGTGTTAAATTCTTTGGCAATGCCACCACATGCTTCAATTTCTTTTGCTACCAGTTGGCCAATATCTTTTAAGTGAACATGACCCGGTACAAATTGTGTGAATGAGTTAACCACCGCGATAATGGGTTTACCAAAGTCTTCATTTTTTACGCCTGTTGCACGCCATAAAGCGCGGGCGCCCGCCATGTTGCGACCTTCAACCGAGGTTGCTGAACGATATCTAGGCATTTGTTGCTCCCAATTTTTTTTATGCAAGCGACCGATTTCTTTCGGTACGTATTTCTATGATTAATAAATCGTTAAATAATGACGACACCGCAGTTTTTGCTGCGGTGTATTTATTTTATTTAATTGGATCTAACCAACCGTATTTGTCTTCAGTTTTGCCATTGAATAATCCGAAGAATGTTTGTTGGATTTTCTTCGTGATTGGGCCACAACGACCAATACCAACTTGGATTCGGTCAACACTACGTACTGGTGTGATTTCGGCAGCGGTACCAGTCATAAATACTTCATCAGCTAGATAGAGTGATTCACGTGATAGAGTTTGTTCACGTACTTCAATGCCTAGATCATGTGCAAGCTTGATGATTGCATCACGTGTGATGCCTGGTAGTGCTGATGATGATAGTAATGGGGTAAATAATATGCCATCTTTGACGATAAATAAGTTTTCGCCAGAACCTTCAGAAAGCTGACCGTTTACGTCTAATGCGATGCCTTCTTGGAAGCCATTAGCTCGCGCTTCTGATCCGATAAGAAGTGATGATAAGTAGTTACCACCCGCTTTAGCTGCTGCTGGGATAGTGTTTGGTGCAAAACGGTTCCATGATGATACCATTGCGTCAATACCTTGTTCTAACGCATCTTCACCAAGGTAGGCTCCCCATGGGAATGCTGCAATCATAACATCAGTTTTGTAACCAGCAGGAGGAATGACGCCCATACCCACATCACCAATAAAGACTAATGGGCGAATGTATGCACTTTTTAGGTTATTTTTTTTGATGACTTGGCGAGTTGCTTCCATGATCTCTTCAAGAGAATAAGGGACAGGAAAACGATAAATTTTGGCTGAGTTTAGTAAGCGTTGTGCGTGTTCTTTATGGCGAAAAATTGCTGGGCCGTTGTGAGTTTCATAACAACGAACACCTTCAAATACTGAAGTTCCATAGTGTAGGGCGTGTGACATTACGTGTATTTTTGCATCAGCCCATGGAACCATTTCGCCATTTAGCCAAATATAATCAGATTTTGCTGTAGTACCCATTTTTTGTTTTCCTCTTAAATTTACTTTTATTAAGCATGTATTTTGCTTTTATTAATTTGTGCATTATACATAACTTTGTTTAACTGCTATAGTTTATTAATTTAATTTGTCTTTTTTACAAAAGAATCTATTTGTTCTTTACTACGCTACCGTTATCACATCCTCCAATTTGGTAATTTGGTTTTGCAGTGACGATAGCGTTCGTTCGGTTGTTAATGTCAGTGTCAAGGTGAATAATTGATTGTCAATTGATTGCATTTGCATCTGTTCGATATGGCCTCCACGGTGGCGAACAACGCGTAATATGCGTTCAAGTGAACCCAATTTATCATTGGCAGTTATGGTAAATTGATGTGTCGCTTTTTGATTCATCACTTACTCCTTGTTACTTTTATCTAACATGTTTTCGTTTGCCGCGCCCGGTGGTACCAGTGGCCATACGTTTTCTAGCTCATCGATACATACGTGCAGTAGATAAGCACCTTTCGAATTGAATAGGTTATCGAGTGCGCCTTCGATTTCCGATTTTTTGCTGATGGTTTGCCCTGGTATATCAAAGGCTTTGGTTAGCATTAAAAAGTCGGGGTTATCTGATAAGTTGGTTTCGCTATATCTTTCATTAAAAAATAGCTCTTGCCATTGCCTTACCATGCCTAGGCGTTGGTTATCAATAAGAACGATTTTAACGGGTAATTTTTTGCGTTTAATCGTTGTTAATTCTTGTACATTCATCATGAATGAGCCGTCACCCGATACGCAAATTACCATGTCGTTTGGTCTAGACATTTGTGCGCCAACTGCCGCTGGTAATCCAAAGCCCATAGTGCCAAGCCCACTTGAGGTAATAAAGTTTTGTGGGTGGGTAAAGGACATGTGTTGCGCTGTCCACATTTGGTGCTGACCTACGTCGGTGGTGATGACGGTGTTAGCTGGTTTGCGCTCAGAAATGCGTTTGAGCAGTGCTGGTGCATAAATGGCGTCACCCGGATGATCATAACGTGTTGGATGCTGGGCTTTCAGTTGTTTTATTTTGTTATGCCAGTCATCAATTGAGACCGTTTGGTTAAGCATCGGTAATACGTGTTTAATATCACCTTGTAAACCTAAATGGGTTTGGCGTAGTTTGTTGATTTCGGACTGATCAATATCGACATGGATCACTTTTGCATGTTTAGCAAATTCGTTAAGTTTGCCAGTAACGCGGTCGTCAAATCTAACCCCTAAAGCGATCAGTAAGTCACACTCTTGTACGGCTAAGTTAGCCGCTTTGGCGCCGTGCATCCCGATAAGTCCTAAGTAATAAGGGTTGTTAAGGTCAGCAACGCCAAGCCCTTTTAAGGTCGATACGCTAGGGATTTGGGTTAGCGTCATAAATTCGCGTAGTTCATTGATAGCACCAGAAAGCCCAACACCGCCACCAATATAGAGCATCGGTTTTTTGGCTTGGCTAATCATTTGTTTGGCTTGTTTTATCTCATCAGGTGAGATTGGGTAGAGTTGAGCATTATCAGAAGGCGTTTTTATGGATGTTGGCGTTAAATAGGTTTGGTAATCATGGTCGGCAAGCTGGATATCTTTCGGGATGTCAATTAATATTGGTCCCGGCCTGCCCGAATTGGCTAAGTTGAAGGCCTCTTGTAAGGTATTTGGCAATTGGGTGGCATCATCTATTAAATAACTATGTTTGGTGCACGCTAAAGATAATCCTAAAACGTCAACTTCTTGGAAGGCATCAGTGCCTATAAGTGTCGTTGGAACTTGGCCGGTTAGTGCGATAATTGGTACAGAATCAATTAATGCATCGGCAAGGCCGGTAATTATATTGGTTGCACCGGGGCCTGATGTGGCAATGCAAACGCCAATTTTGCCGGTGGCACGGGCATAACCAATGGCTGCCATGGCTGCGCCTTGTTCGTGACGGCAAAGTACGTGTTCAATTCCGCCATCATAAAGCGCATCGTATAGAGGCATAATTTGACCACCAGGATATCCAAAAACGGTAGTAATGCCTTTTTCTTTTAAGGTTTTTACAATCCACTGTGTTCCTAACATTCATTCCTCACTTTTTGCTTAGCCATTTGTTCAAAAAAAAACCCCCGCTTTTTTGTGGCGGGGGTTTTGAAATATGATGACCATATATTTAACTCAAAAGACGCCCCCGCGTTGGAATAATGACCACGCTAATGTTAATGAGGACGACGATGAGTGAAAAGTTCATTTGTAATTATTTCGTTAATTTTTTAAAAATATTTATCCAAAATACTCGTTTTAAAAAAAAGTGCAACAATTTTTTTGTTGTTTTTTTTAAAAGCATCATCAATTCATTTATATGTTCGTTAAAAAAAGTTGAGGAGTGGGGTTTTTGATGATTTAGATAGGATTGTTTTGGCTTTTTAATGAAGGTTGGTGTATAACTATTCTTCATCTTCCCTAAATTGCTTTGAGCATTTTTTAACTCTTTATTCATAATTACTATTTATTACGTTATGTGAGATATCATTATGAAAATATTTAAATTGCTAGCGTTTTTTGTAGTGAGTTTTTTGCTGTTAAGTTGTGATAATGCTAAAAAAAATACCCCAGTTGAAAATGATTCCCTTGCAGCAATACAAAATTCGATGATTGAGCCGATGAAAAAAGCCTTACCTATTGAGGTTGATGAGTTAACGACTTTGGTTGGCGTTGAGAAGGATAAGGATCGTAATATCATCAATTATCAATATGATGTTAAAAATACGCCAGAGCATACGATGTTGTTACCCAGTACGCTTGATACGATTCGCCAAGCACTTTTTACTGCTTATTGTGAAAATACGGAGGATATGCAACAATTGAAAACGGCGTTCCCGGATGGGGCATACTATCATTATTTTATTGATAATAAAGAGATTGTTGTGGTTGAATTAACGCCAGCCGATTGTCAGACAAAAGGTAGTCGGCAATAGCTTCTATTGGTTATGGATGAGTAAAGAATGATAAAAATTATTTTTTTATTGCTGCAATTATGTTTTGAGTATTCACAGTATAGCAATGATGGGATTGATAAGCTTGTGGACACTATTGGTACTGAAAAAACCCAAAGATTAATACAACTCATCGATGAATATCCTGATAAAAAGGACCTAGATTTCGATAATAAGACTGATGAGTCCGATTATTATAGAGAGGCAGCCATCAGCGTAGTTAAAAAAATCTTACCCATCACTTTAGATGAATACACAACTTTATCCGATGTTAACGCTGAAGGTAATGTTGTCGTTTATCAATATGAAATTAATGGGATCACTCCAGACGAATTTCTTTTACCCGATAATAGGGAATTGGTTAAAAAGGCAATTGTTGAATCTTATTGTTCCGATTCACCTCAAATACGTAAAATGAAGAAATATTTTAATGAGGGGGCTAAATATACGTATTACATTGATGGTAAAAGGATTCTTATTGTGGATGTTACGACTGATTGTTCTTTCAAAAAATAGCTATCATTAATTCTGCATTACTAGCTTAATGTATATTTATTTGTTACACTGTGTTTGGTGTTTAATTTTTCACCCATAATGGTTTTAGCATTTGTTGTTTTTGTCCTCGCTAAACCATCCAAGTAAGTTATTTTTCTCGTTATCAATGATTTTTATTTTTCACAGTATAATTAATTGAATTAATTAAGTATTTTAAAGATATAAAATATACTCGACAATAGGATTTTGTGATTATTAATTGATTCTATTATGTTAAATTTGAATTTAAATGCATGTTTAACTTAGGAGAATATTATATGAGTAAGCATAAATATTATCATGAAAAATTTCCTAAACAAAAACAAAATCCCCCTGGTTTACAATGTGAGATGAAACCAGTGCCCGATTGTGGTGAGGAGAGTTATCAAGGTCATCAACGTTTAGAAGGCCTAAAAATGTTGGTGACCGGTGGTGATTCAGGTATTGGACGTGCTGCAGCTATTGCGTATGCACGAGAAGGTGCGGATGTTGCAATTAATTATTTACCAGCAGAACAAAAAGATGCGGAAGATGTGGCTAAAATCATTGAATCTGCGGGTCGAAAGGCTGTGCTTATTCCTGGTGATTTAAGCGATGAGTCATTTTGTAAAAAATTAGTTGAAGAAGCACATAAAAAATTAGGTGGACTTGATAATTTAACCTTGGTGGCTGGTAAGCAAACTGCGGTAGAAGATATTATGCATTTGTCTACTGAGCAAATCAAAAAAACGTTTGAAATTAATGTCTTTTCACTATTTTGGGTAACCAAAGCAGCATTAGGTTATTTAAAATCTGGCTCAACGATTATTACTACTTCTTCTGTACAAGCTTATCAACCAAGTGGTAATTTGTTGGATTATGCTTCAACCAAGACGGCGATTATTGCATTTACTCGTGGCTTATCTGCTCAATTAGGTAGTAAAGGCATTCGGGTAAATAGTGTGGCACCTGGTCCGGTTTGGACGCCATTACAAATTTGTGGTGGTCAGCCAAGTGAGGCGATTCCTGAATTTGGTAAACAGACACCATTACAACGTGCAGGACAACCGGTTGAACTTGCGGGTGTTTATGTGCATTTGGCATCGGAAGAGTCAAGCTATACCACTGGTGAAGTTTATGGTGTTACTGGCGGTATGCATATTAATTAATTTGAGGTAAACATGATTTAGAAAGGGCTTTTTAAGCCCTTTTTTTATCTCGCTATTCTAATACTTTGCCTTTGGTTTCTGGAATTAAGAATATAAAGGCTGCTGCAGATAATAGGTAAGCGCCTGACAGTAATGCTAATGCATAGCTGATTGAGTAGATGGTTGCTAAGTAAGCGATCAATACTTGCGATACGCCAGCAATTCCTCGACCGACATTAAATATAATGTTTTCAGCACTCGATCGCGCATCAGTTGTGTAGTGTTCAGCTAGTAATGCACCATATCCACCCATCATACCGTTTACGAAAAAGCCAATCACTGAGCCAAAGAGAATTAAAATGGCAACCTCTTTTTGTTGGAAGTAGAACCAGATTGATACGGCTGAAACCAATAAGAATACGATGTATGAAGGTCGGCGCCCAAATTTGTCACATAACCAACCAAAAATTAAGATCCCTAATGACATGCCAATCGTGGTTGAGATAGTCCAAAACATGGTATTTTTGAAAGGTAAGTGATATTCAGAAGCGATCATGTTTGGCATCCAAACCATTATGCCATAAAAGCCAAAATTTTGTACTGCACAGGCAATGGTTAATCCGATAGTTGTTGCAGTGATTCTCGGGTTTTTAAATAGTTTGCCTATGGCAATTTTGTTTTTATTTTGGTCTTTTAGATTTTGCCAGATTTCAGGCTCTTTAAGGCCTTTACGCGTCCAAGCAACAAATAGCGCTGGTAATACTCCCATCGCAAATGCCCAGCGCCATCCGTGTGCTTCACCAATAAAATTGACAGTTAGTGTTGCAAGGATGATACCGGCTTGGAAGCCTAGTGCGACAATTGAGGTTGCCCTTGAGCGCTTGTGCTTTGGCCAGCTTTCCGAAACTAGCGTCATGCCGATACCAAATTCACCACCAAGCCCCAGTCCACTTAGAAAACGAAAAATGAGGAAGCATTCATAATTAGGTGAGATAGCACAAAGACCGGTGAATAATGAGAAGATTAGGATTGTCCATGAAAATACTCTGACTCGTCCATATTTATCAGCAAGGATACCAAAAAAGATTCCGCCTAATACGGCCCCTAATAATGTGCCTGACGTCAAGGTGCCAAGGTCAGCTTTAGTTAGGTTGAAGGTGACGGCAATTAGGCTAAAACAGACACCTAAAATCATCATATCTAAGCCATCGAGTGCATAACCTACTGTAGATGCAAATAGGGTACGTTTTTGATAGGGGGTAGTTTGTTCACTTTCAGCTTGCTCGGTCTGGTTTACGTTAGTGTTCATGTTTACCTCAAGTTATTTATAGTGGATAAGCATTTATTATTAAATGAAGGCGGGAATTTAAAACGGGGGCAAGTATATACTTAAAAATGATAAAAATCCAAATGAAAAGCCGAAATTCGTGGGTTTTATTTTGTTTATTTTTATTTTGGTGAAATTATTCGACTCATTCTTATAAATATCTAATTTTTTAGACAAATGAGTCGATAATTTCACCACTTTTTAGTCTTTACGATGACTTTTTTAGTCAATAGCTTTTGAGTGAAATTTATTCTTCGTCAAAATACCAGTAACCAAGATTAACAAATTTCAACATGACATTTAGGGTTTGTTCATCTTGTAATTGTTCGTAGTAAAGAACATCGGTTTCACATAATAGATCGATGGTTTCCATTGGTAATGGTATTTTTTTACCGTTGATATAAGCCGTATCCTCTATTTTTACAATACGTATACTTGGTACACGATAGAGTTCAGCACCAGATTTTAGGATTTCTTCAAATTCATCTAGCTCATATGAGGGATCAACCGGAATGATGTTGAGATCATGCATAGGAATAGTGATGTGTTTACCAAACCAGTCGTTGAATAAGTCAGGGTTTTTAATCAGGTCGATCATTTGTCCTTGCAGTTTTTCTAATTCATATGGTTGGATTCGATAAGGATCATTTGGTAATTTTAAGTCTGGGTCTTGATAGAAGATGCCATTGGGTAAGTTATCAATCACATAATCAGCAAAACCACTGAGTAGTTCTTGTGACGTTTGAGTTCTAAATCCTACGGAGTAACTGAGCGATTCTCCAATTGATACACCATTATGTGGAAAGCCAATTGGAATATATAAAATATCACCCGCAGTGATTTCTTCATCAATAATTGGCTCATAATCTTCTACATGCAGTAGCGCTTTGTGAGCACTGAACTGTTTGTAATTAGGATTACGATCACCAACCTGCCAACGACGGCAACCTTTGCCTTGGATAATAAAGACATCATAATTATCAATATGAGGTCCAACGCCTGCACCTTGTGTGGCATAGGAGATCATTAGGTCTTCAAATTGCCATTGAGGAATACATTTGAATGGTTCAACTAATGTGGCTGCTTGTTCATGCCAATGGTCAACTGCTTGTACAAGGAGGCTCCAATGGTCTTGACCTAGGTGACTATAATCGATAAATGGACCGTAGGCGGCGTCCCATATGCCGTTTTTGTTGGTAACGATTCGGCTTTCAATTTCTTCTTCCATGGCAAGGCCAGCTAGTTCTTCTGGGGTGATTGGGTCGATAAAGTTGCTAAAAGCATCACGCAAGATGACCGGCTTTTTTTGCCAATAATTGGTTAAAAAATCATCCCAATCGATAGTTAATTTGTTACTCATTGAATGCCCCTTGTAAATTAAATAATTGACAAAAGTTAGTGGTTGTTTGTTTTGCAATTGTTTCTAGAGATACGCCTTTTAATGCCGCCAAGTAATTAGCCACTTCCCGAACATAAGCGGGTTGGTTTTCTTTCCCGCGATAAGGAACGGGGGCTAAATAAGGCGAATCAGTTTCAATCAATATGCGATCTAATGGAACATATCTTGCTACTTCTCGTAACGGTTCGGCATTTTTAAAGGTAATGATGCCAGAAAATGAGATATAAAAGCCAATATCTAATAAGGCTTTGGCCGTATCAATATCTTCAGTAAAGCAATGTAGTACACCGGAATAAGCTTGCTCTTCTTTTAGGAGTTTTAGTGTGTCTTGCTTGGCATTCCGAGTGTGAACAATGATCGGTTTTTTTAGTTGCTTGCCTAATTTTATATGTTCAATAAAGTTGGCTTGTTGCAATTCAATATTATCTTGTTGGTAGTAATAATCCAAACCTGTTTCACCTAAAGCGATAACATTGTCTTCTTGAGCAAGGCGAGCAAAACGTTCGGCATCGTAGGGCTCATCATCCAAATTGAGTGGGTGAATTCCACATGAAAATGAGCACTGTTTTTGGTATGGCATGAGCATTGTTTTCATCGATTCATAGCCTGAAAGTGTGGTTGCCACGCTTAGGCAATGTTTTACCTCGTTGTTTTGTGCTTCTTGCAATACGCTATCAATCGATTTGTTTGTATAGTCCAAACTGTCTAGATGACAGTGCGAATCAATTAGAAACATATTTTACTCTTTTTAATTATCTGAATGATGTTCGAAATCTCGAACTGGTTTTATGGTTGACCATGAGCGACAGCTCGGACATAGCCAATAGAGGGTGTTAACCGTAAATCCACATTTTTGGCAACGGTAATTGGGAACTGATTTTATTTGTTCACCAACCATGTTGCGAAGTAGTAATAAGCTCTCTTTAGCTTTTCCTTGTTCAGCATCGGCAACATGGTAATCCATTAAGCGATAGAATCCTTTTAGATTTGGGTGTTTTAATAATTCACGATAAAGGTAATATTGCGCTGCATCGAGTCCATTGTCTTTTTCAACAATGTCGGCTAGCATCAATTCGGCAACATTGCCAGTATCTTGTTTGACACAAATTTCGAGGAATTGTTTAAATAACTGAGGTTGATTAAGTTTTGCGTAACATGCTTTTAATAATGGTAACGCTTCACCGATTAATGCTTTATCTTGATTTAATATTTGTTGGAAAGACTCGATTGCTTGTTCAGCTTTATCTTGCGCCATAAATACTCGCCCAAGCATTAATGATGTTCGTGCACAATTAGCGTCCGCAGCCGCTGATTTTTTTAGTAAAGTGTAAGCTTGATCCAAATCATTATTAGCAATAGCGATGGCAGCAAGCTCACAATAAAATTGGGCTATTTCGATTTTGTATTTTACATTACCAAGTTTGACCAGTCTGGTGGCAGCGTTAATTGCGTTATTCCATTCGCTAGTTGATTGATATATGACTAGCAGTTGTTGTAGGGCATGTTGCTGAAAGTCTTCTTCGTCGATTAGCTGTAAAAACATCTCTTCTGCACGATCGTAAAAACCTGCCACCATGTAATCTCGACCAAGCTGTTGAATAGCTAATAGTCTTTGTTCAAAGGTTAATGAGGCGCTTTCCATTAATGCTTGGTGAATACGTATTGCGCGGTCTACTTCGCCTCGTGAACGGAATAAGTTACCTAAGGTAAGATGGGCTTCAAGTGTGCCTTCATCTTCTTTTAACATGTCAAGGAAGAGGTCAACAGCCTTATCTTTTTGGTTTGACAAAAGAAAGTTTAGACCATCTACATATTCTCGAGATAGTCGGTTAGATTCATTTAAATATTTTTGTTTGGCATTTCTATCTCCCATGTACCAGCCGTATCCGGCTGCTATGGGTAGTAATAGAAATAACAATTCAAACATAATTACCTATTTTTCTAATTTGGTTAAATTTTGATGCGTATTTTCATCATATTTTTTCTGTAATTTATTTAGTTTACGTTTTGTTGATGAGTGTTGGAATTTTGATTTTAGGAAGTAAATCCCAGTTAATATCCAACCAACTAAAAAGCCTGAACCAAATAAAATAGCAAGTAATACCGATAACCTAACTTCTGTTTTAGCAATTAAATAGTTGAAGGTGACTAATTGATTATTAGCTGAACCTATTGTTATCGATATGGCGAAAATAAGAATTATCAATAAAATTGATATCACTAATTTCATAATTTTAACCTTTTTATTTTATTAAAAATTTCTAAATATTTGAAATTTTAAATTTGTTTATAAAATCATCTGACTACTATATTCCATTTTCTAGCATAAAAACAGCTTATTAATGCAATTAACCAAGCAAGAACAACACCTAATATAAGGTCATAAGCCGAATGCATACCCAATAATAGCCGACTTGTTTCAATCAGTGTTGACCAGATCACAATAGCTGTCACAATTAAAAAATGTCGCCTAAAACTAAGTAATGTTATTGCTAAAAAAGCCCATGTTGTTGCAAATAATGTATGTCCAGATGGAAAAGCATAGCCTGTTTCTTGTTGCCAATGTTTAGACAACCAAGGTGGTATTGTAGTTGAATTAGTCAGTAGTTGTTCTATGTTGGCTTTTCGTTCAGCTCTTGTTTGGGAATAAAATTGTTTGTCAGTAAAATGATACTCTTTAGCTAACCATAGAACATAGGGTCTTGATTCAGCTGTTTGTTGTTTGATTAAACTTTTAATGATTTGTCCACCTAACATTGCGCTGATTAAAATTAATAATATTACTGAGATATTTTTTTTATTGGCCAATAGCAGACAGAACAGAAGAAAAAATAGTCCCGATGTGATTATTGCCCAAGGATAACTTGCTGTTTCGGTCACCCAAAAAAAATATTCAGATGAATTATTAAGTGCTGACGGTTGCCAATGCCAATTTACGACTATTACAGATAACGGTATAATTAGAAATAAGACTAATGCCGCTATTGTTTTTTTTATTACTAACCCCATTTAAAAACTCAATTAAGCATAAAATTTGATTTATTTTAACATGGAAGCACGATTTGTTTTTAAAAAATCTTATCTATGTGTTTACTAAATTTGGAGATAATAATGCAATTAAAACATGTTGCACAAGCCAAACTGCCAACACCATGGGGATGTTTTACCATTGTTGGTTTTGAAGAGATTGCAACAGGTAAGGATCATGTGGCATTAGTGTTTGGTGATATCAATGATGAAACGTCAATTTTGACGCGAGTTCATTCAGAGTGTTTAACCGGTGATGCGTTATTTAGTTTGCGTTGTGATTGTGGTTTTCAGTTAGAAGCCGCGTTAAAACAAATCGCTAAAGAAGGTAAAGGCATTTTAATTTATCATCGCCAAGAAGGACGTAATATTGGGTTATTAAATAAGATCAGAGCCTATGCCCTTCAAGATCAAGGTTTAGACACGGTTGAAGCAAATGAGCAATTAGGGTTTGCGGCAGATGAGCGTGATTTTACTTTATGTGCCGATATGTTGACGCTGTTAGGGGTGTCAAAAATTCGTCTGTTAACCAATAATCCTGAAAAGATTAAAGTGCTTGAACAAGCAGGAATTAAGGTTACCGAGCGCGTTCCTTTAGAAGTAGGGGAAAACCCGAATAATGAGCATTATTTAGCAACCAAAGCCAATAAGTTAGGGCATTTGTTGCATTTACATCGTCATTAGTTTTTTAATATTTTAAATTGTTTAACCTCAATATTTAATATTGAGGTTGATTTTTTGGGGCGATTAATCGTTTAATTAATCTTTATCGCAACGAAGCACTCCACCGTTGGCAATTTGATCTTTAGCGATTTCGTGCATGATAATTTGTACTGCTTCAGGTTTGCAATTAAGTGTTTCGACAATTGCATCTGTTACTCGTTTAGCCATTTCACGTTTTTGTTCGATGGTGCGTCCTTCTAAGAAGTCGATAACGACATTCGGCATAAATATCTCCTAATGATTAATGGTAGCAAGTTGTGCATCAGTTAATACGATGTCTTGATTATGGCAAATACCAATACCGGATTGTATGATTTTTTCAGCAATCGCTTTTGCTTCATCTAATGAGTGCATTGTGTAGGTTCCACATTGATATTCGTTTAATTCTGGAATTTCTGATTGTGATTTTACATTTAGCACATCATGCATGGATTTTAACCAAGCATCAACTACCAACGATTCGTTTGGTTTACCAATTAAGCTCATATAAAAACCAGTACGGCATCCCATTGGGGATATATCAATAATTTCGACATTATCACTGTTTAAATGGTCGCGCATAAAGCCAGCAAATAGATGTTCTAATGTATGAATCCCTTTTTCAGGTAATAGTGCTTTATTAGGAATGGTAAAGCGAAGATCAAACACGGTAATGTCATCACCTTTAGGGGTTGCCATGGTTTTAGCTATTCGCACAAAAGGTGCTTTCATTTTAGTATGATCGACTTTAAAACTGTCTAATAAAGGCATAATGTTCTCCTTAGTTTATAATCAAGCTATTTTGATTAATTAGCTCGATTTATTCCACCTTTTTTATTCATTGATTTAATAAATCTAACATTTCTTGTTCATCAATGACTTTTATTCCGAGCTCTTCTGCTTTAGTAAGCTTTGAACCTGCTGATTCACCCGCAATCACTAAGTCGGTTTTTTTAGAAACACTACCAGTAACTTTAGCACCGAGTTTTTTTAGTTTGTCTTTTGCTTCGTCACGGGTTAATTGTGATAATGTTCCGGTTAATACAATGGTTTTGCCCGAGAATGGTGAGTCAATTGTTAATGGTTGTACTTCAACATCAGGCCAATGTATACCGATTTCCGGACTGGTTAGTTGGTCAATGACATCACGATTATGAGGTTCTTGAAAAAAGTCGATAATACTTTCAGCGATTACTTCACCAACATCACTTATAGTTTGTAATTGCTCTAATGATGCGTTTTCAATCGCTGGTAAGTTACCTAATTGGTTAACTAAATTTTCAGCTGTGACTTCACCAACATTTGGTATGCCTAGGGCGAATATAAATCGATTTAAAGTGGTGTCTTTAGATTGATTTAATGCGTTAATTAGGTTGTTGGCTAATTTTTGTCCGACTTTGTCTAATGAACAAAGAATTGGTAAGGTTAGCTTGTAAAGGTCAGCCGGTGTTTTGACATAATCTTTGTCTACTAATTGTTCGATTATTCTATCGCCGAGTCCATCAACGTTCATTGCTCGGCGAGATACGAAGTGTTTTAGGGCTTCTTTGCGCTGTGCTGGGCAAATCAATCCACCTGCACAACGAGAGATCGCCTCACCTTCATCGCGAACAATAAGGGAGCCACAAATAGGGCAGTGGGTTGGGAAGATGATTTCTTTGGTGTCTGCTGGGCGCCGATCTTGAATGACTGAAACAATTTGTGGAATCACATCACCTGCACGGCGTACAGTGACATAATCACCTTCACGAATACCTAAACGTTCCATTTCATCACTGTTGTGGAGTGTTGCGTTACTAACGATAACTCCTGCTACCGATACCGGCTCTAGTCTTGCTACTGGTGTTATGGCACCGGTACGACCAACTTGGAAATCAACTTTTTTAAGCTGTGTTACTTCTTCTTGCGCAGGAAATTTGAATGCTGTGGCCCAACGAGGTGCACGGGCAACAAAACCAAGCTCTTGTTGTTGTGCAATACTGTTGACTTTGATAACTACACCGTCAATATCAAAATCAAGTGACATTCTTTCCTCACCAATTTCATGAAAGTAGGCAAGTGCTTCTTGGACACCTTGGCGAATCTGGACTTTGTCGCTCACTGGTAAACCCCAAGCTTTAAATTGCATTAGACGGTCATAGTGGTTATCAGGTAGAGTTGCGCCCTCATTAATGCCAACTCCATAACAGAAAAAAGAGAGTGGTCTTCTGGCGGTGATTTTAGGATCTAATTGCCTTAATGAACCAGCGGCGGCATTCCGAGGATTTGCGAATGTTCTTTCGTTGCGTTTTTCCGCATCTGCATTTAGCTTGGCAAATCCTTTGTGTGTCATAAAGACTTCTCCACGGACTTCTAATCGAGTAGGTATGTTTTCGCCTTTTAATACCAGTGGAATAGTTCTTATGGTTTTTACATTCGTAGTTATATCTTCACCTGTGGTGCCATCGCCACGCGTTGCTGCTCGAATGAATCGTCCATTTTCGTATAATAAACTTACCGCTAATCCATCAAGTTTTAACTCACAGCAGTATTCAACTGATTGGCTACTAGTGAGATGTAAGCGATCTTTTACCCTTTTATTAAAGGCGTTAAAACTTAATTCATCAAATACATTATCAAGTGATAGCATCGGTAATTCATGTTTTACCGATGCAAATTCTGACAGTGGTGCCCCTCCAACACGTTGTGTTGGTGAGTCGGATGTGATGAGTTCTGGGTGATTGTGTTCTAGATTTTGGAGTTGTTTTATTAATTTATCATATTCTACGTCGGGAATTTCTGGTGCATCAAGCACATAATAACAATATTCATGATGTCTTATCAGATTGCGTAAAGCAGTTATCTGTTCTGTTACCTCTTGTAGAGATTCAGAATGATTTACTGAATTTTCAGTTATATTTGGCATGATTTTTAACTCTTAAATTAAAATAAAAGTTTTAGAATTAGCAATAAAATAGTACGTAACTAAATTTAGTACAATAGGTGTTGATAAATATAGTTTGTAAACCAACATAAACTAACTATTCCACCAATTTTCATTAGTGGAATAGTTTTAAAAAAAGAGTTCTGATGATTAAATTTCGTTACAAGCTTTTTTAATGCGTTCTTTATAACTATCAATCTTTTGTGGTGTCATCATGTGATGTTCATCATCAAGTACTACACCATTGACATCGTCAGCGATACGTTGCGCAGTTTGTAACATAAGTTTGAAGTTTTGTTGATTGTTACCATGAGTTGGCGCAACCATAAATATTGATACACCCGGTGTGGTAAATTCGTGCATGGTTTCAGGATCTAAATAACCTGGGCTAATCATGTTAGCTAAACTAAATAAAATTGGGCCATTGCCGGCCGGGTCAACATGGCGATGGAAAATTTGCATATCACCAAATTGGAATCCTGATTGCATTATGCTAGCTAACAGTACATCACCTTGTAATGATTTGCCATTTATACCGGTTACGTTTAAGACAATAATTTCAGTTTGGTTGTCTTCACCCACATCTAGTTTTTGATTGCTTTGTTCTTCAGATACTGATTGAGCCGTTTTTTGGACTTCTTTAACCTTTGGTGTTTCAGGTTCTTCAGCAAAAATTTCTTGTTGAAAGTTGATTGTAGGCTCGTTATCAGCCTTATCGTCAATTTCTTCGTCATCATTATTTGAAAATAGATCTTCTTGAAGAGGTAAATGTTCTTCCTCTTCTTCTTTCACGTTTTCTTTAACGTTCTCTTCTTCAACTACTACCGACTCAACTGGGTTATTACTTTCATCCTGTTTATTTTTAGGCGTGAGTAATATTACATCGTCTTCTTCGCCGTAGATGTCTTCAAATTGTTGAGTATTTGGTGTGAATTTATCTTTTTTGCCTGACTTAAATAAAGAAGAACGTTCTTTTTTATTGATCCAGAGCCCATGAATCAATAATGCAATAATGACTAAGGACGCAATAACAATTAGAACAGTACGTAAATTATCCATAATACCCATCTCAGAATTAAATTAAATATAGATTTAAATTATTCAATAATATAATTGAAAAAAAAGGATTAAAAAATACCACAATTAAATTTTTTTACTTTTTATTCGTAAGCTAAATCCATACTCACTTATTACAGCACTAAAAATCAATTCGCATATATTACTTTATTTCTCCAAATAATCATAATATCAATCATAATTTTTTTATTATTATTGTTTTGATATGGTTAAATTTAGTAAATTTTTAGAACTCTGTGCTATTAAGGTGTTAAGATACTTACAATCAATGCATATTTTTTGTAAAATCACCGATCACTTTTGAATGATTTCATTGTTTTTTATTAAAAAATAATTATTAAGTTACCGAGGTCTTTTTTATATGAGATTTAATAAGCTATTACTTACGCTGGCATTATCTGGTCTATTGTTATTAACTGGTTGTGATAATAATCAATCCCAATCAGCTAATGGCCAATTACCCAAGGTAACTGTTTTTAAAGTCCAACCTTTAGATTATACCCTTAAAATTAGTTTACCTGGACGAGTTGTTGCATCGCAAATAGCTGAAATTCGCCCACAAGTTAGTGGAATTGTGTTAAATCGTGAATTTGAAGAAAGTTCGAATGTTAAAGCTGGGCAATCACTTTATCAAATCGATCCCGCTATTTATCAAGCTAATTATGATAGTGCGGTGGCAAGTGTAGAAAGTGCAAAAGCTAATGCTAATATTGCGCAACTTACTTTAAAACGTTATGCAGGGCTATTAAATACTAAATCCATCAGCCAACAAGAATATGATAAAGCTGCTGCGGATGCTAAACAAGCTGAGGCAAGTGTTTTAGTTGCTCAAGCAGCAGAACACGCTGCTAAAGTTAATTTAGATTATACTAAAGTTTATTCGCCAATTGATGGTTATATTGGTAAATCAAGTGTGACTGAAGGTGCGCTAGTTTCTGCTGGACAAGCTGCTCCACTTGCACTAGTTCAACAACTTGATCCAATTTATGTTGATATGACTGAAGCGGCGACTCGCTATAATAAATATCTTCAAGATGAAAATATTGTTTATGAACCCGCTAAAGGCAATAACGTTGATCTGTTCTTTAATGATGGTTCTAAATACGCATTATCAGGTAGCATTAAATTTTCAGATATGACAGTTAATGAGACTACAGGTACTGTTACGTTACGTTCACAATTTTCAAATAGTGAAGGTAAAATTTTACCAGGTATGTTTGTTAAACCACAAATGACATTAGGTACAATTAAAAATGCAGTGTTAGTGCCTCAACAAGGTATTACTAGTAACCAAAAAGGCCAATATACAGCTAAGATTTTAAAACCAGATGGTGCGGTTGAGTATCGCCAAGATATTAAAATTTATACTGGTATAGGTGGCTATTGGGTGGTAACTAGTGGAATTAATATCGGTGAAGAAATTATTACAACAGGCCTACTTAATTTAACTGGGGTTGAAACAGGAACAGCGATGAATGCGGTTGCAGTTGGTAAGCCTGCTGAATTGACTCAAGAGCAGTTAGATAGTCTCATCAAAAACAGCGTGAAATAAGGTAGATTTAATTATGGCTAAGTTTTTTATTGATAGACCTGTTTTTGCATGGGTAATTGCTATCATGATGATGCTGGGCGGTGCTTTGTGTATTAAGTTACTTGCTGTTGAACAGTATCCTGATATTGCACCACCTGCTGTTACGGTTTCTGCGGTTTATCCAGGTGCTGATGCACAAACAATTGAAAATACAGTTACGCAGTTAATTGAGCAAAACTTAACTGGTTTGGATAATTTGATTTATATGAAATCAACCAGTAGTGCTCAAGGTGTGGTACAAACTACGTTAACTTTTGCACCAGGTACTAGCCCTGATTTTGCGCAGGTACAGGTATTAAATAAAGTAGAAAGTATTAAATCTCGTTTACCAGAAAGTGTTCAAAAAAATGGGGTTTCGGTTGCTAAAAATAACACCAACTTCTTAAAAGTTATCGGCTTCTACTCAACCAATCCTCAAAAAACACAAGCAGATATAGCTGACTTTATTTATTCAACTGTACAAGATCAGATTCGTCGTGTACAAGGGGTAGGTGATACGCAGTTATTTGGTTCTGAATATGCAATGCGTATTTGGTTAGATCCAAATAAACTTAATTATTTTAATCTGTCGATTGAAGAAATTATTAGTGCTATCCAAGCGCAAAATGCACAGGTTACTGCAGGGCAATTAGGTGCTTTACCAGCCACTGAAGGGCAAGAACTTAATGCCACCATTACTGCTCAATCACGTTTAAAAACACCAGAGCAATTTCAAAATATTTTACTTCGTGTTAATACAGATGGTTCAAATGTTTTATTAAAAGATGTAGCTAAAGTTGAAATTGGTGCAGCTGATTATAATTTCCTTTCTCGTTATGATGGTAAACCATCAGCCGGTTTAGGTATTTATTTAGCAACAGGTGCTAACCAACTTGATACATCTGAAAAAGTTGACAAAAAAATTGAAGAGTTATCTCATATTTTTCCTGAGGATATTAAATTTGCGTATCCTTATGATACAACACCATTTGTTAAATTATCGATCAACAACGTAGTACATACCTTAATCGAAGCAATCATTTTGGTTGTTATCGTTATGTATGTGTTTTTACAAAATCTGCGTTCTACACTTATTCCAACCATCACCGTACCGGTAGTATTGTTAGGTACGTTTGCGGTTCTATATATCTGTGGATTTACCATTAATACGTTATCTATGTTTGCTATGGTTCTTGCCATCGGTCTTCTGGTCGATGATGCCATTGTGGTTATTGAGAACGTTGAACGTATTATGCATGATGAAGGGCTTTCGCCTTATGATGCAACCGTTAAATCGATGGAACAAATTACTTCTGCTTTAGTTGGTATTGCTGTGGTACTTTCAGCAGTATTTGTACCAATGGCATTTTATGGTGGTGCAGCAGGGGGGATTTATCGTCAATTTTCAATCACTATTGTAACGTCAATGTCATTATCAGTGGTGATGGCAATTGTGTTAACACCAGCACTTTGTGCTCAAATTTTAAAAGCGCCGTCAAAAAGCAAAATTAAGAAAGCTACGATTGGTGAAAAATTAGGAAGTGTGCCGCCATTTATCTGGTTTTCAATTGGTACTAAATGGTTCTTTAATAAATTTAATAATGTATATAACAAAAGTTTACATGCCTATGAAAAAGGTGTAATTAAATTTATTCGATATCCTCTCGTTTCATTTATTTGCTATGGGTTGATTGTTGTTGCTTTAATATTTGGATTTAATCGCTTACCAACTGGCTTCTTACCAAATGAAGATCAGGGGGTATTAATTGTCATGGTTGAATTACCACCCGGTTCTACATTAGAACAAACCATGGGGGTGTTGAATAAAACCTCTAATTTCTATATGGAGAAAAAGGCTGACTCAGTGAAGGAAATATTTACCGTTGCTGGTTTTAGTATGGTTGGTCGTGGTCAAAATATGGGGCTTGGCTTTATTCGATTAAAAGATTGGGATGAGCGTACTCGCCCAGACCAAAAAGTTGATGCCTTAGTTGGTAGTGGTTGGGGGTTTGCTTCAACAATAACTGAAGGTCGTGTCATTATTACCAATGTACCAGCAGTACCGTCACTTGGTATGGCTAATGGTTTCTCATATATGTTAAAAGATACCTCTGGCCTTGGACATGATGCATTGATGGGCGCATTTTTCCAACTATTGAGACAAGCTTCTCAAAATCCTAACTTACAACAAGTTCGTCCTGGTAGTATGTTAGATGTTCCACAGTATAAAATTAATGTGGATTTCGAAACGGCTCAAGCGCTTGGTGTTGCGGTAAGTAGTGTTAATACCGTGCTTTCAACTGCATTAGGTTCAGCTTATATTGATGACTTTGTTTATAACAACCGTGTTAAAAAGGTTTATTTACAATCTGATGCAGCTTATCGAATGCTTCCTGATGATTTTAGTTTCTGGCATGTGAAAAATCAAAAAGGTGAAATGGTTCCTTATGATGCATTTGCAACCACAACGAAAAGTTATGGTTCACCATCACTTGTGCGTTATGATGGTGTAGCGGCAATGGGTATTAGTGGTTCGGCTGCCCCTGGGTTGAGTTCTGGTCAAGCTATGGCGACTATGGAAGAACTATCTAAAAACTTGCCTAAGGGCTTCTCGTTTGACTGGACAGATATTTCTTATCAAGAACGTCAAACAGGTTCTCAAACTACAACACTTTATTATATTTCAATCATTGTGGTGTTCTTGTCGTTAGCAGCTCTATATGAAAGCTGGACAGTACCTATTTCGATCCTATTTGTGATCCCACTAGGTATTATCGGTACCGTATATGCGACGATGTTTAGAGGTCTTGATAACGATATTTACTTTATTGTTGGTCTTTTAACTACGATGGGCTTATCGGCTAAGAATGCTATTTTGATTGTGGAATTTGCTAAAGATGCACTTGAAAAAGAAGGTAAATCATTAATCGATGCAACGTTAGAAGCTTGTCGTCTACGTTTACGTCCAATCTTAATGACTTCGTTTGCTTTCATTCTTGGTGTGTATCCATTAGCAACAAGTAGTGGTGCTGGTTCTGTAAGCCAGAATGCGGTAGGTACAGGGGTAATCGGCGGTATGTTGACAGCAACATTCTTGGCGATATTCTATGTTCCGCTATTCTTCTTATTTGTAACTAAAGTATTTACTAAACATAAGAATAAAGTCGTATTGCCAACTAACTTTACAGGCAACTCTGAAAATAAATAACCAATAGGTTAGAGTTAAAAAGCACCAATAATCTTGGTGCTTTTTTTATGTGCTTTTTGGATTAATCTTTTAAACGATAATTGAGTTTGTATTCAGTTAAATTTTGCGTTGAGGAACGGGGTTTTTGAGTGATATAAACCAGATATTGAGGTGATTTTTTTAAAGATTGGACTTTATCGATGTGATTTAACTAAGTGTTGGGTCATATGCGCATGGGTAATCGCGATTGCGAGCGCATCAGCGGCATCTGCTTGAGGGCTTGCCGGTAATTTAAGTAATAACTTAACCATGTGCTGTACTTGCTTTTTATCCGCTGCTCCTGTTCCAACTACGCTTTGCTTAACTAATCGTGCGGCATATTCAAAAACGGGTAAATCATTATTAACCGCTGCAACAATGGCAGAACCTCGTGCTTGACCTAATTTTAGCGCAGAATCGGCATTATGAGCCATAAACACTTGTTCAATAGCAAACATGTCAGGTTGAAATTGGAGGATGATTTCGCTTACTCCGGCATAGACACGTTTTAAACGCGTTGGTAAGTCATCAACTGCAGTACGGATACAACCACTGCCAAGATAGGTTAGTTGTCGTCCCGTTTGGCGAATTACACCGTAACCCGTCAAACGAGAACCTGGGTCAATCCCCAGAATGATAGTCATTAGAGTGCTGCTGCAACTTCGTCTGAAACTTCTCCATTATGATAAACTTCTTGAACATCATCACAATCTTCAAGCATGTCAATAAGACGCAGTAGTTTCGGTGCAGAATCAATATCCAAATCAACTTTAGTGGCTGGAATCATTGAAACTTCAGCGGATTCAGCGACTAAGCCTGCTGCATCTAGTGCATCTTTGACTTCACCGAATGATTCAGGTGTTGTAAATACATCAATAGCACCATCGTCATATGTCACAACATCGTCAGCACCAGCTTCAAGCGCTGCATCCATGACTTGATCTTCGTCAGTTCCAGTTGGATATGAGATAACGCCTTTTTTGGTGAATAAGTAAGATACAGAACCATCAGTACCTAGGTTTCCACCCGTTTTAGTAAAAGCATGACGAACTTCTGATACCGTGCGGTTACGATTATCACTTAAGCATTCTACCATTACTGCAGTACCTGCTGGTCCATAACCTTCATAGATGATTGTTTCCATATTCGTATCATCTTCACCACCAACACCACGAGCAATAGCTCTGTTCATAGTGTCTCGAGTCATGTTGTTAGATAATGCTTTGTCCATAGCAGCTCGTAGACGAGGGTTAGACGCTGGATCGCCACCACCAAGTTTTGCTGCTGTTACAAGTTCGCGAATAATTTTGGTAAAGATTTTACCGCGCTTAGCATCTTGAGCTGCTTTGCGATGTTTGGTATTGGCCCATTTACTATGACCTGCCATAAAATTCTCCAGATTAAATAATTTAAAAATCGAGCTATTTTAACAAACTTTTAGCTAAAGTTCATTATCAATCTCTTTATTCCTTTTATGCTGTTAATAATAAAGTTTTTATTAGAGTCATTTCAATAAAAGTTGAGTATGTGAATATACAACATTGCTCTTATTTATTGCTGAAAGTTTGAAAAGAATAGTTTTTATAGGTATATAACGTTAAATTGTATTGATAATTAAAAAATCGCTATATAAGCTTTGTGCAACACTTGTTTAGTGCTCTTAGGCTTGAATAAATTTTTAGTTAGTAAAAAATAAAAAAAGCGCCCTATCAAGCAGCGCTTTTAATTTGTTAAATAATATGGTTTAAAATTTTTACTAACTCATTCCATATTGTTTTAATTTTTTGCGTAAAGTACCACGGTTGATACCAAGCATATTTGCTGCTCGAGTTTGATTGCCACGAGTATATTGCATAACCATATCAAGGAATGGGTGTTCAACTTCAGCTAACACTAATTCGTATAGATCAGTAGGATCTTCACCATTTAATTGTGATAAATAGTTTTTTAAAGCCTGTTTTACTGAATCTCGTAAAGGCTTTTGTGTTATTTGGTCTTGAGAGTTTACAGTTGTAAATTTAAGTGCTGCAGCTGTAACGCGTTGTTCTGACATAGTATTTTTAACTCTTTTATTTGTTTCTAATTTGACTAAAAAATGCTTTTAGTGTTTTTACTTGCTCACTTGTATTGCTAAGTACACTAAATAAGCGCCTGAATTGATCACTATCAGCATAACTCTTGGTATACCAATTTACATGCTTTCTGGCAATCCTTAATCCTTTGTATTCTCCATAAAATTGATAAAGATCTTCAAGATGTGTTAACACAATTTGTTCAACTTCATCAATTGTTTTATTTTTTTTTAACTGTCCGTGTGCTAAATAGAATGCAATTTCTTCAAATATCCAAGGTCGCCCTTGTGCCGCTCGGCCGATCATTATACCATCAGCTTGCGTATATTTGAAAACATCTTTTGCTTGTTCTGGTGTACAAATATCACCATTTGCAATTACCGGAATCGTTACCTTTTCTTTCACTGCTTTAATTGAGTCATATTCGACTTTTCCATTGAATAAGCATGCACGAGTTCGCCCATGAATAGTAATAGCCTTTATGCCACAATCCTGCGCAATTTGTGCGATTTCAATGCAATTTCTATTATTTTTATCCCATCCAGTCCGAGTTTTTAGTGTTACTGGCACATCAACTGAGCCAACAACTTTTTGCAAAATATTTTTTACTAAATCTGGATGCTGCATTAATGCAGAACCAGCTAATTTTTTATTTACTTTTTTAGCAGGGCATCCCATATTAATATCAATTAATTGAGCACCATGTTTGACATTAAATTCAGCAGCTCTAGCCATTTCATCTGGATCTGAGCCAACAATTTGGACTGCACGTATACCAACATCATCAGTTGAAATCATTCTTAATGCTGATTTATCAGTATGCCATACATCTGAATTAGCTAAAAACATTTCAGAAATAGTCATTCCTGCACCAAAGCGATGACATAAATTTCTAAATGGTTTATCGCTTATTCCTGCCATAGGGGCCGCAATTAAATTGTTTTTTAATGTGACCTTGCCAATGCTAAGCAAATTAAGGTCGGCTATATTACGCATTTTTCCTCTAAGTTAAAAGGGGGTAATGTCACATTTTTACTTTTTTTTACCAGTAATTCGGCACCACTCTTCTTGCTCAATAATAGGATCAAGTTCAAAATGAGTCTGATATGCTTCATAAACACTTTGAGATTGAGTGGCTAAAATACCTGATAATCCTAGTTTTCCATTAGTTTTTACAAGGTTATTGATCTGTGGTTCAAGTTCTTTTAAAGGACCAGCTAATATGTTTGCGACAACAACATCTGCTTGTAAATTATTAGGAAGATCTTTTGCTAAATATAGCTCAATGTTTTCACTAACATTATTTCGCTCAGCATTGTCACGGCTTGCTTGGATCGCTTGAGGATCAATATCTACTCCAATGACTCGCTTAGCCCCTAATTTTAATGCAGCAATGGCTAAAATGCCTGAACCGCAACCATAATCAATCACAATCTTGTTGTTTAGATCTAGACTATCTAACCAAGTTAAACATAATGCTGTTGTCGGGTGAGTCCCCGTTCCAAATGCTAGACCAGGATCTAACATTACGTTGACTGCATTAGGATCAGGAATGTCTCGCCAGCTAGGGCATATCCATAATCTTTTACCAAACTTCATTGGATGAAAGTTATCCATCCACTCTCTTTCCCAATCTTTATCTTCTAGCTGTTCTATTTTATAAGAATATTGGTCTAGATTTAGTATCGCTTTTAATTCATCAATATCTATTTGAGCATCATAAAGTCCAACTACGTCGGTGTTTCCCCAAAGTTTCGTTTCACCAGGTAACGGTTCAAAAACAGGGTTATCATAAGTGTCTTGAAAAGTGACTGATACAGCACCCGATTCTTCTAGTTGCTCGCTGATTTGTTCAGCTAATTCATTAGTAGTGTTAATTCTGAGTTGAATCCAAGGCATAGTTTTTTCCTGTTTGGCCAAATAGGTTGGCAATAATAAATACAACTAATCCGATCAGTAACGATGGTATGATTGGATGGAAAGCATAAATCTTAATGTTATAAACAGCGAGAAGAGTATAGCTTATTGCACCAGCTAACATTGAGCAAAGTGCCCCTGTTGCATTCGCTTTTTTCCAGTATAATCCGAGTACTAATGGCCATAAAAATACTGCTTCAAGCCCACCAAATGCTAGTAAATTAAGCCAGATGATCATTTCGGGTGGTTTCCATGCGGCTAATATCAATAATCCACCAAAGAAATAGGTAATGGTAACTGATAATCGAGTTAACATTTTATCACTAAATTTGGTATTTGGTCTTATCGTTAGGAATAGATCTTTAATAATTACTGATGATACTTGTAGTAATTGGGCATTAATTGTGGACATTATAGCTGAAAGTGGCGCAGCCAAAAAGATTCCTGCAGCCAAAGGAGGCATAACTTTTATAATTAATGTAGGTACAATTTGATCCGGAATCGTTAAATCACTCACTATCGCACGACCGAGTGCTCCAGATAAATGCATAGTTAACATGATGATTGTTACAACTATAGTACCAATAATAATACCTTGGTGAACTGCTTTACTATCTTTATAGGCCATGCAACGAACAGCAGTATGTGGCAAACCAACAACACCAAAGCAGACTAAAACCCAAAAAGAAGCCATAAAAGGGAAGTCCATAAAATTATTTGGTCCTTGTGGTGTTAATAAAGCCGGATCGATTGTATATAAACGGTCAATAATATTTGTAATCCCACCACCAGCGTAAATAATTGCGACTAAAAGTAAAATGGCACCGATTATCATAACTAAGCCTTGGAAAGCATCATTTAAAATGCTGGCTCTAAAACCACCAAAAGCCGTATATATTACTGTGCCGAATCCAAAAATAATCAATCCATTGTCATAAGGAATACCGACAGATGATTCTAATAAACGGGCTCCCCCTACAAATTGTACTGTCATTGCACCAACAAAAGCAGTAATTAAAGCGATACTTGCAAACCATACAATCATTTTGCTTTTATAATGAGAATAGAGCATATCACTAAGCGTTATTGCATTGTATTTACGGGCTAAAATAGCAAACTTTTTACCTAAAATGCCCAGTGAAAGTAATACAGTAGGGACTTGGATCATTGATAAAAGCACCCAGCCAAGTCCATATTTATAAGCAGCCCCTGGCCCACCGATGAATGAACTAGCACTAATATAAGTTGCAGCCAAGGTCATCGCCAGTAAAAAACCGCCCATGGTGCGATTACCAATAAAATAGTCAGTAAATTGGTTTACTTTCTTTCTTTTTATATAAGCGTAAATTGATAACGCAAATACAAATATAAGGTAAATAATAAGAGGAAGAATAATATCTAATTGCACGCTTAATGGCCTATTCTAATGGAATATTTTTGAATTGTTTTTTTACCACAATATAACATAACAAGATAAAACCGAATGGTACCATTATACATGACAGCTCAAACCATAATGGTAAACCTATGAAACCTTTTTGATCTTTTAAACTATAAGCGCTAATTACCCATGCAGCGAAATAGATAAGAGTAAGTAACAATGAAAGCTTTGCTTCTTTATTAGCCTGCTTGTAACGAGTATCCATATTAAATAAATGGTTAATTAATTTGGGGGACTTAGAGTAAAAGAAAGTGTTTAACTTGGCAAGTTTATTGCAATTTATGCAATATAATGTTCTAAATATATCAATTTTCGCAATTATGATTTTACGCTATAGTGCTCTGATTAAAAATAATTCAACTCATGGAGAGAATAATGTCTAACTATTTTAATACATTAAATTTACGCGAAAAATTAGAACAACTAGGTCAGTGCCGTTTTATGGCTCGTGATGAATTTGCATCAGAAGCTAATTTTTTAAAAGGCAAAAAGATTGTGATCGTTGGTTGTGGTGCTCAAGGTCTTAACCAAGGGCTAAATATGCGCGATTCTGGTTTAGATATTTCTTACGCTTTACGTAAAGAAGCTATTGCAGAAAAAAGAGCATCATGGAAAAAAGCAACAGAAAATGGCTTTAAAGTTGGAACTTATGAGGAATTAATTCCTACCGCTGATTTAGTTATCAACTTAACTCCAGATAAGCAACATTCAGCTGTAGTACAAGCTGTTCAACCATTGATGAAAAAGGGTGCAGCATTAGGTTATTCACACGGTTTTAACATCGTTGAAGTTGGCGAAAAAATTCGTCCAGATATCACAGTAGTGATGGTTGCGCCAAAATGTCCAGGAACAGAAGTTCGTGAAGAGTATAAACGTGGATTTGGTGTACCAACTCTGATCGCTGTCCATCCTGAAAATGATCCTAAAGGTGAAGGTTTAGCAATTGCTAAAGCATGGGCTGCTGCAACAGGCGGTCATAGAGCGGGTGTTTTACAGTCTTCTTTTGTTGCTGAAGTTAAATCTGATCTTATGGGTGAACAAACGATCTTATGTGGTATGTTGCAAACTGGATCATTACTTTGCTTTGATAAACTTGTCGCAGATGGCGTTGATCCTGCATATGCTTGTAAATTATTACAATTTGGTTGGGAAACGATCACTGAAGCATTAAAACAAGGTGGCATTACGTTAATGATGGATCGTTTATCTAATCCTGCTAAATTACGTGCGAATGCATTAGCTAAAGAATTAAAAGTGATCATGACTGATCTTTACCGTAAACATATGGATGATATTATTTCAGGCGAATTCTCATCAACGATGATGAAAGATTGGGCTAACGATGATGTTAACTTATTGAAATGGCGTAAAGAAACGGGTGAAACTGCATTCGAAAAAGCTGCCGAATATCAAGGTAAGATTGACGAACAAGCTTATTTTGATCAAGGTGTTGTTATGGTAGCAATGGTTAAAGCAGGGGTTGAACTTGCATTTGAAACAATGCTTGAATCGGGTATTTTACCTGAATCAGCTTATTATGAATCACTACATGAGTTACCACTTATTGCAAATACAATTGCTCGTAAACGTTTGTATGAAATGAATGTCGTTATTTCTGATACCGCTGAATATGGTAACTATCTATTTGCTAATGCAGCTGTTCCATTATTAAAAGAGAAATTCATGCCAATGTTACAAGCAGGTGACTTAGGTAAAGCTATACCTGAAGGCAGTGTTGATAATGCACAATTACGTGATGTTAATGAAGCTATTCGTCACCATCCAATTGAGATCGTTGGGCGTAAACTTCGTAGCTATATGACAGATATGAAAAGGATCAATGTAGCAAGTTAATTGATCTTAATCAGTTATGAAAAAGGTGCTAATAAGCACCTTTTTTTATGTCTAAAGTATCTTAACATCAAGCTTTAACCGCATTTAATATTTTGTAAAATTACGATTTGATCACAAAGGATCAAGGATCAAAAAAAGGATCCAACTTAGATCATTCGGATCCTTCTAAAATTTTCATAAAACTTTTAAAAATTAAATAATTAAAAATTTTTTATTTTAACTTTTTATTTATTTTTTATATTAGTTATGGTATATTTTGTTCAAATTTAGTTCAATTTGTAAGGATAAAATATCAATGAAAATGGCTTTTCGACCAACTGATAGCTGGCGTTGGTATTTTGATAATGAATACGACAGCTTAATGCTTGAAATTTCATCAGAAATGTTATTTCGTTGTAATTATGCAAGTAAAACACTAATACCTGATGTATTTAGTGAGTTTTCGTTTTCTGTCGATGACGCAACAGCTTATTATCTATTTTATGATAGTTGTCAATCTTTGATTTTGAGTGACGCTCAAAAAATTGAATTATCAATTAATGCAATTGTTGCTTCAAATTTTTTGAAACCACAAATGCCTAAGAGCTGGTATTTTTCTCAGCAACCTATGCTTTATAATCCCAAAGTTGCTGATATTGTGGAAGTAAACCTACAAGAATCCGGTCAAAGGGTATGTTTATTGGTCGTTGAAGCTGGTGAAAACGCATCGCTTTGCATTGTTGCTCAACCGACGTTTGTGGCTATGAACAAAACCTTCTGTTTTTCAGAAGCGATTAAAGTGATGAATGATAGACTAGCATTAGCTAATCAGTTTGTAAAAACAGAAAGCTCTATGACGTTGGTTAATGAGCAGTTGGAATTAAAAGCTATTTCCTAATTATCTTAATTAAAAATGAGTAGTATGATACTACTCATTGATTCTTTTAAAACTTATCAACCTGGCATGTAATATATTATAAAGTAATCCATTTTAGTACGATTACCATGATCCAATAACTTCTCTTTTGCGAATTCATGCCCTTGTTCAGCTGCTTTTTTTATATAATCCAGTCCAGCTTCCCACAATGGTTCTTCATCAAAAAACATTAAACCTACTTTGTATTGAGCATCCATATCATTATTTTTTAACGCAAGTTGTAATTCAGGATCTTTACGTAATTCATATAAAGGTCTACAACCTGGAGTACTATAGCCACCTTGAAAGCAATATTTTTTGAACCAGTAAATTGCTTTAGGAAAATCTTGAGGAACATAGTAACCTTCCATATATAGCTTAGATAAAGAACTGTTAGCTTTCCAATCCCCTGCCTTAGCTGCTTCTTTTAACCAATAAATTTTTTTATCTATCTCTGTAATAAAACTGAACCTCGAAGCAATGTATCCTAAAATGTGAGGATTTTTAACATAATTGGAATACTTAATATAATTTTCCATAATTTTTTTATCTTGGTCATCTTCATGAAGACTAGTTTTAGAATATAAGTCAATTATGTGAAGAAACAACTTAGGATCATTATCCGCAGCATAAGAGTAAAAATAAATAGCGGGTAAATATTTGTAATTTTTTTCACACCATTTAGCTATTTTTATGGCGATTTTAGGATCAGGTTTATCCTTGTCGAATTTTTCCAATAACGGATAGAGTTCTTTATGGTATGAATATTTGAGATTATTCTTATACATTTCACATGCTGGAGAAGAAGACAATGCGCAAGCCTTTTTAAAATACATTAAAGCTTTGTTCATTTTAACTTCATTTAAATAGTAGCCACTCAAATAAAGTAAGGAAGGAATATCCCCTCGAAATGCGTTATCTTGCATACCATCCAAGATACTTTTATCAACCTCTGTGTTTTCATCTTTATAAATTTTTTCATCAAACAGATATTTAGAATTCAATAAAGTATCAATTTGAGCTTCAATTTTAGCAAAAGCAATAAAGTAGGGTAAAGATGGTTCACCAATATCTCTAGCTTCAGAAAATCTCCAAAGTGCTCTACCAGGAGCTCTATCAATAGATTTACCAGTAAGATATGCTTGACCAATTAAAAAAGATACATAACCATTTACTTTTTGATTATTTTCTTTTTTCATATATTCAATAAAATCATGAAAATAATAGTAATTAGGATTTTTTCTACTATCTTCTAAAGTCATTACTAATTTAATGGTGTTTAAATCACCATTCATTATTGCAATTCGAATTAATGATAATCCTTTATCTATTAATTTAGGTTTTATGAAAACGTTTATTATGTCAATTTCTAGGTTTTTACATCTATAAGACAAGTAATTATTACGATCATCTTCTTCACCATACACACCATAATAGATATCATTAGTCAAAATAAATTGGTCTTTCCAAGTTGATACTAAATCATGAATGTTATGAATTTTATTGCAACTTTTGTTGTGAAGTGTATTAGCCAATTCAATATAACTCATCCCTAGCTGAGTAAGATAAGTTAGATTTGTTGTATTGTCTTCTTCTAATTCTTTAAGGACTTTCTCTTCTTTTTTTTCCTTTATATTGTCGAAAACCATTTTATAATGATCTAAAGAAAATACAGGTGTAGAAAGGGAACCGAGAAGCGTAAATAAAAATAATTTTTTTAACATCCACTGTAGCCTAATATTTATTCCATTATTTTAATAAATTAAATTCTTTGTCTTATAATAAAAATTATTATTTTTCTATTCTATAGTGATATCACCTTTTGGAACACAACTACAGGCTAGAATATGTTTATTTTGTTTAATCGCTGATTGAGTTAAAGGTTTTACATCCCCTTTTGTTAATAATACTGAGCAACGACCACATACACCAGCCCGACAAGAGTTAGGAATTGAAATATGATGTTGTTCAAGTTGTTCTAAAATTGTTTGCTGATTATTACCTTTAATTTTTTTATCTTGGAAAGTAATTGTACAAGGTTGATAGTCTTTTATTGATTCTGTAGGAAAGTTTTTAATATAGCTTTTAGCTGGTTGGCGTTCAAGTACCTCAATTTTATCACCAATCGATACAGTACCATGATTTCGAGCAATCATATTCATACCAAAATCAATTTTACCATCCAAATTAGTTCTAAAATAACTTAAAGTTTTTAAAGGTTCATTATTAGGTAAAGCTTTGGCTGAATTGACATTGAACGTGGTTAATACACAACGAGTACAAGGTTTGATGATATCAAATATTAACTCACCAATTTTAATGGTTTTCCATCCATCCTCTGCAAAAGGGAGTGCGCCATTAATAATAATATTGCCACGAAATTGGCGAATATCTAATTTTTCAGGGCACTGTTGTTCAAGATAGTTAAATGATGCAAGATTTAACAACAAATAAGGATAACCATCAGCAAAACTAACTGGCACATCTGGATAACGTTTAGTTCTTCGACTCAATTTTTTGCCGATCCAACGCAATTGCACATCTTTTTGAAGAAATTGGCTAAAAAATTGATTAACTTTAATTGGCGCAATATGTGATGTAAAGTGATTTCCCCAAACTTCGGTTGCTTCATTACTTAGTGAAAACTCATCGAAATTAATCACGATTGATTCGTTAGTTGGTAATGACACCTGCACTTGGTTGTCAATTATTACCGTTTTAAGTTTTAACAGCTCTGGATATTGTCTGGCAGTTATAAATGTTCCATCTGGTTCACTTATCATTAAGATACGGTCATATTCAAAGCCACCATCAATACTCTTGGCACGCGTCAATGCAATACCTTGCATTGATTTAATCGGATAGATAAAGAGTTGTTTAACGGCAATCATATCGGCAAATATTTAATTAGTTTGATCAAATTATATATTTAATTATTAGGGATTTATATATTTAAGTGCCATAAATTCATTCCTAAGCTATCTTACAATCGTCGTTCAATGATATTTTGTATAGGATGATATTCTGCTTTTATAAAAGAAGTATTATGTTCGCATGGGGTATCATCTTCAAGATATGTGACTTCCTCAAGTTTTAGTAGGGCGGTATTTTTAGCTATATTTAATGAATTCTCAATTTTTTCATCATCGACATTTACAGCCATAATGTTTTGAATTCGTTTTTTTACTTTTTTTCCTGTGATCTCTTCAATATAACCAAATTTTGATATCTCTAATTGACTAAATTCGAACTGATGAAATAAATTTGCAGGTATTAACGTAAACTCTATTGATACAGGAATATTATCAAAAAACATTAATCTAACAATTTTATAAACAAAATCATTTCGCTTTAATTTAAGTAAATTGGCCAATTCTTCACTTGGAACAGGAATTATACTTGCAGAAAGAACTTTTCTAGCTCCCCTATAACCTTGTTTTTTAGCCTGATAATCGAAATGAGAGATTACATTAAATTTACCAGTTAGATTAATATTTCGCTCAAATGAACCTACATGTAATCCTGACTTTCTGACACGGTAAATTAGTCCTTCTTCTAATAAATGTCTGGTGGCTTCTCTAACAGTGGTACGAGTTACATCCAAAATCTTTGCAATATTAACTTCAGTATCAATTTTCTCACCAGTAGATAAGTTTTTTTCTTCTATTAGATTAGTAATGTAATTGATAACTTTTAATTGTTTTGTTGTTATGTTACCACTCATTTTGATTCCTCAATTTTTCTATTAGTTATCATTTTCATTCAAATAACCTCAGATAGCAATATTTTGACTATATATTAAATAGGTTCAACGCCATTCAACCTTATTCCTTCTTAAGTTAATTCATACTCAATTTTATTTATATCAGCCTTAAATAAACCTAAATCATAGTAAACAAATTAAAATATGTATATTCATAATAACTTAAAAATTAAAATGTGATTAACTTAACATTTTGAATAAAATTATATATACATTATTTTTCTATAAAATATTATTTGCTTGCTATTTATAATGACTAGTCATATTAAATATGCGTATGTATTTTAAATTTTAAGGAATTTTACTATGGATAAAAAAATATCAATTAGAGCTAAAATTCAAAGTTTTGGTGGATTCCTCACAGCAATGGTCATACCAAATATTGGTGCTTTTATGGCTTGGGGATTTATTACCGCTCTTTTTATTCCAGCAGGATGGTTGCCGAATGAACAACTAGGCAGTCTAGTTAGCCCTATGATTACTTATATGTTACCAATGCTTGTTGGATATACCGGCGGTGACATGATTGGAGGTAAACGCGGAGCAATAATTGGCACAGTAGGTACAATGGGGATTGTAGTTGGTTCAGACATACCTATGTTATTAGGTGCAATGGCTATGGGCCCATTGGGTGGTTATTGTAGTAAACAGCTTGATAAATTATTAGAAAATCGTTTACCTAATGGTTTTGAAAATATTATTCAAAATTTTGCATTAGGTTTCTTAGGAATGGGATTAGCAATTTTAGGCTATTATTTTATTGGCCCATTTATGCTATCCATCACTAATATTATCGCTGCAGCAATAGATGGATTATTACAAACGGGTTATCTAGCTTCTCTCGCCTTATTAATTGAGCCTACTAGGGTACTTTTCCTCAATAATGCTATTGATCAGGCAATATTTTATCAGTTAGGAATGAAAGATGCTTTAGTTAATGGATCATCGGTTTACTTCATGGTATTTGCCAGTCCTGGTCCAGGATTAGGTCTACTATTAGCATTCTGTTTCTTCGGTAAAGGTATGAGTAAAAAATCTGCACCGGCAGCAACTATTATTCATTTCTTTGGCGGTATTCATGAAATGTATTTTCCATATGTTTATATGCGACCACTAATGATTTTTCCTCTCATGTTAGGCTCGGCAGCTGGGATTATTGTCTTTTCACTAATGAATGCCGGATTGGTTGCAGGTGCTACTCCAGGATCAATTTTTGCCTTTTTAGCTCTTACACCTCCTGGAAAACATCTTGCAACAATATGTGGTATAGGCGCCGCTGCGATAGTTTCATTTATTGGTTGTAGTTTTTTACTTAAAATCAGTCCAATTACTGAAAAAGATGAAGATTTCTCTAATTCAAAACAAGAAGTCCTTGATACAAAATTAGAAGGAAGCAATAAAGCTTATTTGAAAGCCAAAGCTGACATTCAGTTATCAAATCAATCTCAACAAGATGATCAAGAAATTGATCTAAAAAATATTCAATTCATTGCTTTTGCTTGTGACGCTGGAGCTGGTTCAAGTGCACTAGGTGCATCAAGATTCAAAAAACAACTAAAGGAAAACGGTGTTGATAAAGACATTATTGTAAAACATTTTTCCATCGAAAATGTACCGCAAGAAGCTGATCTTGTTGTTATTCAAGAACGATTAGTTGAAAGAGCTAGCCATAAGGTAAAACAGCCAATAGTAAGTATTAAAAACTATATTGGTGATCCTAAATTAGATGAATTAATCAACAAGATAAAAGAAGCCTTATCTTAATATTGTACGGTCTTATTGAAGTAAGAATTTTTATAATTTTTTTAACAGAGACAAAATATGAAAGCAGTGAAAATAACTGATATAAAAAAAACAGACATTGTTGAACTTCCTGAACCGTTACTCAAGGAAGGAAATGCTGTTGTTAAAATTGAATATGGTGGTATCTGTGGTTCAGATACCCATTTTTACCTGGGAATGCACCCTTCATTGAAGCCACCAACAAACTTTATTCAAGGCCATGAAGCGGTTGGGGTGATCACTAAAGTAAACTCTAATAATAAAGGATTTTCAATCGGTGATCATGTTGCAATAAATCCACTTGTTGGGTGTGGAGAATGTGTTAATTGTATTAATGGCTATCCCAATATCTGCCGAGTAAATCGTCGTGTAATGGGATTTAGATTAGATGGAACTTTAGCTCAATACATAACTGTAGATCTCGATCATTTGGTTAAGTTAGATAACAACATTGATCTTAAAATAGCTGCCACATTTGAGCCTTTAGCGGTTGGTTATCATGCTGTTAAACTTCTAGAGAATATAAATATAAATAATTATCCGATCATTATTACTGGTGGTGGCACTATAGGCGTTGTGACCGGATTGGTTTTAAAGCATCTTTATAACTTAAAGCCAATTATTATTGAAACAAATCAAATTAGAGTTAAATTACTTAATGAACTTGGATTTACAGTAAATAATAGTATCTGTGAAGTTCATATTTTAGATTCAAAAATCAGACCGATTATTTTTGAATGCTCAGGAGTGCGAAATGTACTTGATGAAATTATTGACTCACAAAGAAAGCCAGAATATTTAGTGCTTATTGCGCAATATGCTAAAGGAAATAGCGTTAATCTTCATGAATTACAATCATCGGAAATAACTGTTATTTCTAGCCATATGTATACACCAGAAGATCTTATTAATACGGCAAAATTGTTAAGTCGAAAGGAAGTTCAAACTGACTTATCAAAAATAATCTATGAAAAAGTCTTTCCATTAGAAGATGCAGATAAAGCCTTTCAACAAGCTATATCAGGAAACCTCGATGGCAAACTCAAAGTGCTTATTAAATGTTGAGTTTAATAAAGGATTAGAATAAGTGAGGAAATAATGAATATTGAACAGTTAAAAAAATCAGCTAAACAAGCAAGACGTGATATTGTCTCAATGATATATCGTTCTGGAGCTGGTCACCCAGGTGGGGCATTATCAATAGCTGATATCATGACCTATATTTATCAAAACGAAATTAATTTTAATCAAAGTCCTAGAGCTCGTCTTGTCATGAGTAAAGGGCATGCGGTTGCAATTCAGTACGCACTACTTAACCAATTAGGTTTTATTAAAGATGAAGAAATGATTACTTTTCGTAATTTAAATTCTCGTTTACAGGGACATCCTAATATTAAAACAGTTCCACAACTTGATGCTAATACAGGGTTATTAGGACAAGGTTTATCAATTGCATTAGGAATGGCCGCTGCCAAAAAACTCAATAATGATCCAAATAAAGTCTATGCAATTATTGGTGATGGTGAAATGCATGAAGGACAAATTTGGGAAGCACTTCAGCAAGCCGCTCACATGAAAATGGATAATTTAGTTGCGGTTATAGATTATAACAAATTGTCTTCTCATGATGAGGTTAATTCAGTATGTAGATTAGAACCATTGGCTGACAAATTACGAGTTTTTGGATGGAACGTAATTGAATTAACCGATGGTAATGATATGGAACAAATAGTGGATGGCTTTGCATTAGCTCGCCATTATAAAGGTAAACCAATTGCTATCTTAGCTCATACCATCAAAGGAAAAGGGGTTAGTTTTATGGAAAATAATGGTGATTGGCATTCTAAAACACCAACTGATGCCGAGTACAAACAAGCTATGGAGGATTTACAATGATAGAAATGAAAGCACCTCGGGATGCAATTGGTAAAGCATTAATTCAATTAGCAGAAAATAACTTCCCGATCACTGTTATTGATTGTGATTTAGCTAGTTCAACTCGTGCTGATCAGTTCGCACAAGCTTACCCACAACGTTTTTTTGAGATGGGCATAGCTGAAGCATCAGCATTAAGCTTTGCAGCTGGACAATCATTTGAAGGATTAATTCCATTTTTTATCGATTTTGCTATTTTTGCAACAGGAACGGTATGGACGCAGCTCAGACAATCTTGTTATGCAAATGCAAACATTAAAATAGTTGGTACTCATCCAGGTGTGGATGGTGGATTTGATGGTGCCTCTCATCATGCGTTAGAAGATATTGCATTAACGAGAGTCTTGCCAAATTTAACCGTTTTATCACCAGCTGATGCAGATGAAGTTTACGAAGCATTTGAACAAGCAGCCAAAATTAAAGGCCCTGTTTATATTAGAGTGGCTCGTGAGCCAATGCCAATCCGTGATAAAAACAAGGTTCCTCGAGTTAATGACATTGATGCTGTGATCAATGAAGGAAATGATTTTGCTATTATTTTCGAAGGAGCAAGTTATGAACAAGCTAATGACGGTTATCAAAAATTAACCTCACTTGGTCATAAAGGAAAGCTTATACATTTAGCTTGTATCAAACCATTCAATCAAGAAAAATTTAAATCTTTATGCCAACATGTCAATGTTCTTATAACCGTTGAAAATCACAGTATCAATGGTGGTATTGGTGGATTAATTGCTGAACAAAGTATGCAAAATGGTATTTTAAAACCACTGATAAGGATAGGTGTATCTGATACATTTACTGAATCAGGAAAAAGTGGTCAACTAAAAGATAAATACGGAATTAGTGGTCAAAATATTTGTGACCAATTTTTGAAAGTTGTATCTTAAAATAGATGATGGTTGCAAGTGGTAGCTTGTAACCATATTAATCATCGATATAAAAAATTAATAATGAGTAATAAAAGAGTAATAAATATGTCCATACATCCTATTTTTGAAAGATATTGGCAGTTTAATGAAGAAAATTTGGATTGGAAAAGTGCGATTCAATTAGTTGGAAATTCATTAATCGAAAATAATATTATCGAACAAAGATATATAACATCTATAATTGATAATGTTAATCAAATTGGTGCGTACTTTATTATAGCAGATGGTTTTGCCTTACCGCATTCTCGCTCAGAAAATGGTGTAATATGTGAAGAAACAAAATTTTCTTTACTGAAATGCACTCATCCTGTTATTTTTCCTGACGGTGAAAAAATATCCTTGCTTATTATGTTAGCTGCGTCAGACAATAATAAGCATATTGATGCGATGTCAGAACTCATAGAATGGTTAGAAGAAGACAATCGGCTCGATAATTTAATCAATGTTGATAATAAAATTGAATTTGAGAACCTATTATTTAGGTAATTATTAAAATAATATCTAAACAAATTCTTGGTAACTGATATCAATAATATAATAAAACGTTTTACCGTTTGGTGTGATGACTGCTATTTCATCATCAATTTTATGACCAATTAAAGCTCTGGCAACAGGGCTATTAATCGATATCCAATTTCTTTTGGGATCGAATTCATCACTGCCAACAATACGGTAGATATGTAATTTTCCTGAATCATCTTCCAATTTGACCCAAGCCCCAAAAAATACTTTTCCTTCCTGTCTTGGATCAGGATCGACAATCGTTAATATTTCTAAACGTTTGGTTAAAAAGCGAACACGTCTGTCAATCTCGCGAAGACGTCTTTTTCCATAAATATATTCCGCATTTTCACTACGGTCGCCAAGGGCTGCAGCATCAGAAACAGCTTGAGTAACACGAGGCCTTTCTTCTTTCCATAAATATTTCAATTCACGATCGAGTGCCAAGTAGCCCTCTCTTGTTATATAATTAGCTTTTTGCATAATGAATATAAATTCCGTTAATCGACGAGATATACAGAGATATCATGATAAATAATCAAATTAGCCATATTATAGCGGGTGAATTAACCGTAAAACCAGAACAAGTTTTAGCTGCCATTCAGTTATTAGATGATGGTAGTACCGTTCCCTTTATTGCTCGATATCGTAAAGAGGTGACCGGAGGTCTGGATGATACCCAATTACGTACCTTAGATAGCCGTTTAAGTTATTTGCGAGAACTAGAAGATCGTAAACAAACAATTTTAAAATCAATTGAGGAACAGGGTAAATTAACCCCAGAATTAAGCCAAAAAATTACTGATACGCTTAGTAAAACGGAATTAGAAGATCTTTATCTTCCTTATAAACCAAAACGCCGTACCCGCGGTCAAATAGCAATCGAGGCAGGGCTTGAATCTCTCGCTGACGATTTATGGCAAAATCCCGATCTCAATCCAGAAACTGAAGCTGAAAAATATATCAATGCAGATAAAGGCATTGCTGATACTAAATCTGCCTTAGATGGTGCCCGTTATATTTTAATGGAGCGTTTTGCTGAAGATGCCGCTTTACTTGCTAAAGTTCGTCATTATCTTTGGAATAACGCGCATCTTGTATCTCAAGTTATTACTGGTAAAGAGGAAGAAGGTGCTAAATTTAGAGACTACTTTGCACAAAGTGAACTTATTTCAAAAGTGCCTTCTCATCGTGCTTTAGCGATGTTTAGAGGGCGAAATGAAGGATTTTTACAACTTTCACTCAATGCCGATCCACAATTTGAAGAAACGCCAAAAGAGAGCTATTGCGAGCAAATTATTACAGAGCATTTAGGGATTCATTTTAATGATCAACCTGCAGATAAATGGCGTAAAGCAGTTATTAATTGGACATGGCGAATTAAGATTTTAATGCACATGGAAACCGAGCTTATGACCACTTTGCGTGAACGTGCTGAAGAGGAAGCAATTAACGTATTTGCAGCAAATTTACACGATATGTTGATGGCTGCACCTGCAGGTATGAAAGTCACTATGGGAATGGACCCAGGCTTACGAACAGGTGTAAAAATTGCTGTTGTGGATTCTACAGGTAAACTTATTGCGACCGAAACGATTTATCCTCATACAGGACAAGCTGATAAAGCAGCAATGATTGTTGCTGCACTTTGTATCAAACATCAAGTGGAATTAGTTGCAATTGGTAATGGCACGGCATCTCGTGAAACTGAACGTTTTTATCTTGATGTTCAGAAAAAGTATCCGGAAGTAAAAGGGCAAAAAGTTATTGTCAGCGAAGCTGGGGCTTCTGTTTATTCTGCATCAGAGCTTGCTGCTCAAGAGTTCCCTGATCTGGATGTATCAATTCGTGGTGCGGTATCCATTGCTCGTCGTTTACAAGATCCTTTAGCTGAGCTAGTAAAAATCGATCCAAAATCCATTGGGGTGGGGCAATATCAGCATGATGTTAGTCAGACCCAATTAGCTAAAAAACTTGATGCGGTGGTTGAAGATGGAGTAAATGCGGTAGGGGTAAATTTAAACACTGCATCAATGATGTTACTTGCCCGTATTGCTGGATTGAATAAAGTTATTGCCCAAAATATTGTAGATTGGCGTAATGAAAATGGTCAATTTACCGATCGCAAACAGTTGTTAAAAGTTAGTCGTTTAGGCCCTAAAGCGTTTGAACAATGTGCTGGTTTTTTACGCATAATGGAGGGTAAAAATCCACTTGATGCATCGGCTGTTCACCCTGAAGCCTATCCGGTTGTCGAACGAATTTTAGAGAAAAATCATAAATCTTTAAAAGAAATTTTAGGTGATACTCATTATCTGAAATCATTAAAAGCGGTTGATTACGTTGATGACCATTTTGGTGTTCCAACTGTCACTGATATTATTAAAGAACTTGATAAACCCGGACGAGATCCAAGGCCCGAATTTAAAACGGCCCAGTTTGCTGATAACATCGAAACAATGGAAGATTTAAAAATAGGCATGATTATGGAAGGTGCGGTAACCAATGTTACCAATTTTGGTGCTTTTGTTGATATTGGTGTACATCAAGATGGTTTAGTTCATATATCAGCATTATCTGATAAATTTGTTGAAGATCCACGAACGGTAGTTAAAGCTGGTGATATTGTTAAAGTTAAAGTGATTGAAGTGGATATTGCCCGCAAACGTATTGCTTTATCGATGCGACTTGATGATCCAACAACGCCAAAAGTAGAAGGGGCCAAAGCTCGAACGAATAAATCAACCGGTACTTCTAAAAGTGGACAGTCAGCGCCTATTACAAATAGTGCAATGGGTAATGCTTTTGCTGCAGCTTTTAAAAAAGGAAAATAAATTCAGTTATATTTTATTTGTAAAGGGAGGTTAATGCCTCCTTTTTTATTTAACGCTAATTTCAAAATATTTTAATAAAATTATTGATGATAAATCCAGTGATTAAAAATCAAATCAGGAGCTCAATCACTTTATTTAGAATTATTATTTTAATAAATATTCATTTGAGAACCATTAAATATCAATAAATTGATATTTAGCTATTCCATATTGTATATATTATTATATACTATGCACAATTGTGTAGATTATTTTTAACATATACAATTAATTATCTTATTTAATCAGCCTGTTAGTAAAGTTAAACTACTTTGCGCTGATCTTTTTAATAGCATTTCTTATTTTGATATTCTTAAATTAGTTTATTAACAACATTTGAATATTACACTTTTTCGATAGCGACATAGTCGTTTTTGCTCTAGATATTAAATAAAAATATACCGTTACATGGATGCAATTTAATAACTTTCTAATGGTTTCTATTGCTTATACGCGTTTTTAAAATTTGAAATAGGTAACAATTTTTATCAATCATTTGATAATTCTGTAGTTTATTAAAACTTTAAATCAATAACTTTATTCTAATTTGCAGGAAAGTTTATGAGTAGAGGAATTAGCATGAATAGTAAAATGTTTGTTTCCCCAAAATTTCATTTGATGCAATTAATATTTAATATTACAGCTATTTCTTTTTTTTGCCTTTTTTGCCATACATCTCTAGCCGCATTATCATTTGCTGCAACCACTACGCAATATATTCACGGTAATCCGCCTGAAATTCTAGAATCTGCTGATACAAAAATCTTAAATGGAATTCAATTTAAATTAAATATTGATGGTATTGATCCTGTGATTGTTTTGCCTGGTACTGATAATAAGATTTCTGTTGCTTACAACACTTCACCAAGTATTTATTCATTTGGGGTAGATACTTCAAGTTTGAATGATAGTGATATAAATGATGTAGATGGTGACAAAGTGGCTACTACCGGCAGTTTTATCATTCAGTCTATTAATACTGAATGGCGGGACTCAAACAATAACATAATTCCTTCTGATTCTACTTCCCAACTTGGTAGTGATGTGTGTAATTCATCGACGGCTAATGCAAAATCATCAGTAAAAGTAACGATTCAATTTGTTGCTAAAACCCAGTACGGTGCTCCTGATCAGTCAGAACCAAGAGAAGTCTCTAAAACATTTCAAGTCAGTGCTGATGATGGTATCTGTTATATTAGGCCTGGTGTATTGGCTCTGATTATGCACAATGGATGGGATGAAGGGGATAACTATGCTCCTTATGGTGCTGATACGATAGATCTTGATGTTCCTTATAACGTAGACCAATTTACTATGCATAAAGGTTTTAAGGCCTCTGTTAAAGATCAAAACGGCAATTACTTCCCAACATATGGTTTCCCGGATGCACGTTTTAGAATTGTGCCGGTAAATCCAATTTCAGATTATAGTTATACCTTGGTTAAAAATCCGAATAATTCACTAATTAGTGCTTCTCGTGATTCAAGCGCTGATTCTAAAAGTGAATTTAAATTTACCGAAAATGTACCAGCTAAAGATGATAAATTTGTAATATTAGTTACCAATAATCGAACGTTAGCACAGTTTTATTACACTTTCTCTATAAAACATTGGTTATATTTTACAAATAACTTGGCTGGCAATTGGCAAAGCGCAAATACATATTGTCAAAATAATAATGATAGATTACCAATACGAGCTGAGTTATCCAATTCTCCTTTTGCTACCGTTTCAACAAATAATGATTTCTATTATGTAAAAAATAATGGATATAGAAGAGCAATCGGTGAAGGATTATTGCCAGAATGGGGTAAAGTCTACTTTTATTCGCCACTTGATTATATTGGGCGAGATATGATGTCTGGTGCGCCAAATTTAAGAAGTTTAATCAATTATGATTTCTATTTTACCAGTGAACCATCATCGGTAAAAGATGGATTAGGTAATTATCGATATTACAGTGTAGGGATGGTAGAAGGTAATATTATTGTTGAACCAGATATAGCATATACCTTATGTGTTAAATATTAACGTTGATATACAATTAGCTATTTTTTAAAAAATCTTAACAGATATTAATGATTTATATTAATCTTTGATTTTGCTGTTAATCAAATGAGCAGGTTTTCAACCTGCTCATTTTTATTTCAATAATCTCATGGGGTAAAAAATTTAAGCCATTATTTTGGAATTTTTATAATAAGCCTGTTAATGGCTAATTAGGCACACACTTATTAAAAAAACGCTATTATGATAAATAAACAGTTGGTAAAACAATATTTTTCAGACCAAATTGTTTTAATTCCATAGCAAAATTTTCGATATGTTGTTTTGAGGCGCTCTGCCATGTTTTGGCTTCACCTCTCACACCATGATTATGAAATGCATTGATTCTAATTTTTATATTTGCATCAAATTGCTTTAAAAAATTAGCTAACTGTTCAGCGTTTTGTTGTAAATCGGTATGCTTAGGAATAATTAGAAATCTGACTTCATATAATTTATTCATTTTTGCAAGATATTCAATTGACTTTTTAACTCTTAAATTTCCCTTGCTGGTTAATGCTTCATATACTTGATTATCCCATGCTTTAAGATCAATCATTGCCCCATCCATTACGTTGACTATTTTTTGCCAACCCAATTGAGGTAAATATCCATTACTGTCAACAAAACAGCTTAGGTGTTTTAAATCCTGAGCTTGTTTAATCGCACTAAAAAGCTGTTCAATAAACGCCAGTTGCAGTGTTGCCTCTCCACCGCTTAGGGTTATTCCATTCAAAAAAGGGAGATACTTTCGGATAAGTTTTAAAATATCTTCGATACTGTATCGATAAGTCATCGGTGTTGACTGATAGTTACAAGTGTTTATACAAGTATCGCACTGCTGGCAAGTTGAACTTTGCCAAATGACTTTGTTGTTGATAAATGATAATGATTGATGGGGGCAGGTAGCAACACATTCACCACACTCCTTACACCGTGAAATAGTATAAGGATTGTGGCAATTTAAACATTTAAAATTGCAGCCTTGTAAAAAGATGACTAACCGGTTTCCCGGTCCATCAACACAAGAAAAGGGTAAAATTTTATTAACGATTGCCCATGACTTGTTCATGGCTTATTACCCTAGGGGTCCTGCATAAGTAACTATTGTTCACTGTATCTTCGGCTGCTTCACTACCTAAAAATGTGGTATTAATCCGCGAACCTTCTTCTTTATATTTTTTGATATCTGATAATCTCACCATATAACCAGTTACACGTACCAGATCATTACCACTGATATTAGCCGTAAATTCACGGAAACCAAATTTAAATGCTGCTTTACAAATTTGTACTAAGGCTAATGGATTATTTTTAATCGTTTCATCAATAGTTAAAATATCACTAATGCCAGATGTATAATATTTATGGTGTTTAAATAATGCCATTATATGGGTAACAGGATCTGGTTCATGTCCATAAGGGATACGTAAACCAGGTGTTGCACCGCGGTCTGTACTGATACCTGACTGCGCATGTAACATCGCTTTACCTTGCCATGCATGTTTAATTTTATGATTATCAATAAAGTCGGCTAATTGCTTAGAAATTGTGGTAGCTAGTTCATTAGCATCTTCATCAACACCATAGCGACCAGATAAGTTAGATTTTTCTTGTAGAATATTAACCGCTTCAGCCATAGCATAAATACCAAACATTGGTGCAAATCGAGTTGCGTCAATTAGTCCTTCTTTGACTAAAAAACTATTTTGAAAGAAATTCGATTTTTCATAAAGAAATTCCGATCTCGCTTTGATTAAGTTCAATTGCAATTGGCAATAATAAGGCAGGGTATTTTGTAAAAAGTCGGTAATACTGTTACTTTTTAATGCGACTTCTTTTAAATTGATTCTTGATAAAGTGCTACCACCACCCGCAACAGGGAGAGAGTTATAACAACTCACAACACCATAGCCTTGATCATCAAAATCTTTTTTGATCATCATATTATTAGCGATATGTGGTTTTGCTGTTTGGCAGATATTCTCAATTGCTGTATTTAGTAAAGATTCTGGGGTGATATCTTCATCATAAATAAACGTTAAATTAGGCGCAACTTGTTTGAGTTCACGATCAACACGTAAAATTACTCGACAGATCACATTGTCAGTTGGACCAATATTGGCGTGCATAAATGCATCAGGAAGATTGCGATCAAGCATAATCCAAAAACGTTTTAATCGCTGATAAAGCTCTTCTTCTGTTAAATTGCCAACATAAGGTAGTAACACTTTATCCAAACAACCTAAATAAACGGGCATACCAGTGACCGAAGGAACATGATGATAAGCAATTGTCAGCATATTTATGGCATCATCAAAATTTTTTGCAGGCTCAAGCTCTAAATACTCAGATCCTTGTTTAAGGAATTTTGCATAATCTGGTAACACATAACGAGGTTTATACGGTGCATGACCTTCGTACATGTCACAAATTACACGCTCATCTAAGGCTTGTTTAGTTTCACTATCCAAATCAACATAAGGTAAATTATTTTCCGCAGCTAAAGCGAGAAGGTTCGCTTTTTGTTTAGGTGACAGGTTGGGATCGGTCACAATATCGTAACAATTTTTTTGAAATTCTGTCATGTTCATAAATACCTCTATATTACCTATATGTTGGGTGCAAAATTAAATTTTAATGACTAATTAATATCACTGAAAATTACCATTATCATTGATAGTTATATTCTTTTTTTTATTCAAACCTGCTACTGTTCTATAATAAAATTCAAAGGTTCATAATCTGCCGCATTAATTGGTGAGTGCGCTTCAATATATTCTCTTATCACATCCGCGTCTCGGTAACCTGTATCGACATAAGTTGGTGAAGTGTTGGTAACAGGATAACCATCTCCACCAGCCGCTAAATAATCTAACGTGGTAATACGATAAGATTTTTGCAAATCAATTGGCTCATTATTAATTTTAATATCGCTAATCGTATTGCCAGCTAGCGTGATATTTTTTAAGTGAGTATAACCACCAGAACCTTGTTTTTTACTTAATGCAACTTTAAGATATTCCACCAATTCACGTCCGGTTAACTCAAAGTAAACAACTGTATTACCAAAAGGCTCAACTTTCAAAATATCACGATAAGTAATATTTCCTTCAATAAGTGAATCACGAATCATACCGCCAGCCATAATGCCAACATCAGCATTCGTTTTTTCAATAAAGGCACTGAGTAACAGCTGTCCCATATTGCTTTGTTGATATCTTACTACACTACGATCACCTTCTAAACGACCGATTAATTCACCTGTTTTAGTGAGTAATTGCTGTTTACCTTGATCTTGATAAGGTTTAAGTGTTTCTAACAATTTTTTATCTTGTTCAATTTCACTAGTGTAGTATTCAAGACGTTTAGTATCGTTGCCATTGTCGACTTCTTTTTTCAAGTTGATAGGAATTAACTGATAATTTTCCAGTGTTATTTTACCGTTTAAAAAGACAAAGTCGGCACGACCAACATATTTACCCCATTCATGAGCTTGAACAATCCAAGTTCCATTTTGTTGATCGGGTGCACATGGTGTGCCAGGAACATACTCAGTAATACGTTTGTTAGGGCTAGCCATACATACAGGGTTTTGAGAGTGACCGCCTACAATCATATTTAAATCACCTGGTTTCAATCCCCGTGCTAACTCAACATCACCCGGTGCCATTGAACCATGTTCACCATTTTCATAATGTCCCATATGAGTAACTGCAATAATCATATCTGGGCGCTCATTATTTTTAATTTGACTTATCACTTTCTCTGCTTCAGGCAAGGTTTTGCGAAACTCAACACCGTCAGTATTTTTAGGTGAAGCAAGGAAAATTGTATCATCAGTAGTTAAACCAAATACCGCAACTCTAATGCCATTTAAATCAAACATTTTATAAGCATCGAAAACGCGATTATCAGTATTTTTGAAGTAAGTATTTGCTGATAAAAATGGAAAGTGAGCCCATTTTTGTTGTTCACGAATAACTGCTAAAGGATGATCAAACTCATGGTTACCAACAGCCATTGCATCATAACCAATACTGTTCATACCCATAAAATCGGGTTTAGCTTGTAAAACATCGGATTCAGGAACGCCTGTATTAATGTCACCGCCAGATAGCAGAAGTAATTTCCCACCTTTTTCGGATACTTCTTTTCTAATTTGGTCAACTACAGTTTTTTGAGCAGCTAAACCATATTCACCAATGTCATTTTGCCAAAAATGGCCATGATGGTCATTAGTATGCAAAATAGTAAAAGAATAGGGCTTATCTTTTTCCCAAGTAGGAGCAGTAGATTGCTTGGTTGCAACTGCTGCGAATGAATTAACTGAGAACAGACCTAAAATAATAACTAGTGACAGTTTAAATTTAAAACAATACATGGCATCTCCCAAATCCTTATTAGAGCTATTCCGTAATTACTTTGAAAATCAATTGTGGTTGTTTAGCACTATCACTGATAGTAATATTGTCATACAATTTTTGTTTAATTGCATCAATCTTATCGCTACTTGAATGAATAGTTAATAATGGTTCACCCACTTCAACTTTATCACCCACTTTTTTATGTAAAACAATACCAACTGCTGGATCAATAACGTCTTCTTTAGTTGCTCGTCCAGCACCTAATTGCATTGCCGCAATACCAATTTGGTCGGCAATAATGCGTGATACATAACCTGATTTTTGTGCAGGTAAATCGATTTGGTAAGGGGCGTTGGCTAATTTTTCAGGATGATCAACAACAGAGCTATCACCACCTTGAGCTTCAATTAACGTTTTAAATTTCTCTATCGCTTTACCATTTTTAATGACTTCTTGTAGTTTTTCTCTTGCTTCCTCTAATGTCTTAGCTTTATTGGCTAATACAACCATTTGACTACCAAGCGTTAAAACTAACTCAGTTAAATCAGCAGGACCATGACCATTTAATGTATCAATGGCTTCTTTAACTTCTAAGGCATTACCAATAGCATAACCTAAAGGTTGAGACATATCTGAGATAATCGCCATGGTTCTACGGCCAATTTGATTACCAATATTAACCATTTCATGTGCTAATTTCTCAGAGTCTTCCATCGTTTTCATTAAAGCACCGTCACCGGTTTTGACATCCAACACAATAGCATCAGCACCCGCAGCCAGTTTTTTACTCATGATTGAACTGGCAATCAGCGGAATAGAGTTAACCGTACCGGTTACATCACGTAATGAATAAAGTTTTTTATCAGCTGGGGTTAAGTTACCTGATTGACCAATAACCGCAACACCTTTTTGGTTAACCTGATCGATAAACTCTTGCTTACCTAATTCGATTTTAAAGCCGGGAATAGTTTCAAATTTATCGGTTGTTCCACCAGTATGGCCTAATCCTCGACCTGACATCTTGGCAACAGGAATATCTAAAGCAGCAACTAATGGTGCTAATACTAAAGTGGTTGTATCACCCACACCACCAGTTGAATGTTTATCGACTTTGATACCTTTAATTGATGATAGATCAATCGTTTCACCAGAATACATCATGGCACTAGTCAAATCAGCGCATTCTTTTGAAGTCATACCTTGATAATAAATTGCCATTAGTAAAGCACTTACTTGGTAGTCAGGAATCGTACCATTGGTATAATTGGTAATAAAAAATTGAATTTCTTCGGTAGTTAAGGCATGTCCATCACGTTTTTTTTCAATAATATCTACAAATCTCATTACACTTCTCTCTTAATATCAATAAATCAAATTAGGATTATATTTTTTCATCCATTATATGGATTGATGATAATTCTGATCTTAGCTTCATCACTCTCTTTTATTATTTTCTATCAATTTTTTTGATAGTTAAAATTTTCTTATTCAGAAATAATACTAATCTAAATCACTAGGTGAAAAAGACCAAGGCAACAATTCACCGACAGTGGTTTCTTGGATTTTACCATGCATATTTGTCAAAATAACGGGCATATCTTTGGCGCAAAACTCACTAATGACTTGGCGACAAGCTCCACAAGGTGAAATTGGTCCATCAGTATCCCCAATCACAACTAATTTCTTAAATTTTGTTTTACCTTCGGATACCGCCTTAAAAATCGCAGTTCGTTCAGCACAGTTGGCTAGGCCATATGAGGCATTTTCAATATTGCATCCTAAAATAGCTTCGTCATCTTCGGTAATTAATACTGCACCTACTTGAAATTTAGAATAGGGTACATAAGCTTTTGAGCGTGCTGTTTTAGCCAGTTCAATTAGTTTTTCAATCTTCATATTCATAATCCTTGTTATCATCAATAGATTGTTAATTTTGCGATTTTGTTGGTGCTTGTAAATTAAGTTGATATACACCAAAGCCTAAATTATCTTTTTCAATAAACTTAATTGGGTACAATGAATGTTTTTCAATATATGCTTTGGCTTCTTCAGTTGGAGAAGATTCAAAGCGAATATCCAAATTAATTTTGCTGGTAATTGGCGCAATTCGCCAGTTATTATCAACCTTTACATTCACTTCACCTTGTTTTTTAGTGTGATTAGTAATATAGGCTGAAAGAATGACCCTTAAATCATCCGGAGAATTAAATTTAACATTTTTACCACCAGTACCAGGGAATGTTCCGGTATAAGCACGATAGTTATTGGTGGCAATTAAAAATGCTTGATTGGAAGCAATAGGTTTTTGTTGATAAGTTAAGTTTACGATACGTTCTGAATCAGGATTAATTAACTGACAATTACCATCATAACGTGCAGGTTTAGTGATATCAATTTGATAACTCACACCATCAATGGTATCAAAATTATAAGTTCTAAATTTATCCCAATTAATCAAATATTGTGGTTGTGGCGAATTGATATCAATTTGATTATAAACACCTGCTGAGCATTCCAACCACTCTTTAACATCTTTACCCGTTATTTTTACCGCAGATAAAATATTAGGATAAAGATAGATATCAGCTGCATTTCTAAAAGTTAAATCACCTTTTTTGACATCAACATAAGCTGAAGGATCGTTTTTACGACCACCAGCTTTAAACGGTGCAATTGCCGATAAAATGGGTAATCCATCCAGATCTGGATCACCTTGAACAAACTGTTTCACATAATCAATTTGCGCATCACTAATAATTTGCAAAGCAGAAGTATCTTCGACTAATGCTAAATAACTATTGATATCGGTTGAAACCTTGCCAATTGGTTTACCAACAAATTCACGGGTACCTTCGTGGTCGTCTCTTAACGCATTCGTAATATTTTTATCTGATTCAACTAATGCTTTTTTATTTTTAATATCAAAGATCGGGCGAGCTTCTGATTTACCAGAAATGACTTTCCAATTAGCTTTATCACCTTCAATAACTAAATCAACTACACCTAAATGACTTCCCCATTGTCCAGGCATTACCGCGGGCACATGATTGATATTTCCGGTACTAATATCGGTATTAGGCAATGATTTAAAATCCTCGCTAGGAAAGACCCCATGAGAATGACCAAACATAATAGCATTAATACCTTCAACTTGGCTTAAATAATAGACTGAATTTTCAGCTAAAGCCTTATATGGTTCGGCAGAAACACCTGAATGCGGAATTGCAACAATGATATTTGCACCTTGCTTTTTCATTTCAGGCACTAATTGTTTCGCGGTTTCAGTGATATCTTTAACAATTACCTTACCTTCCAAATTAAGTTTATCCCACTGCATAATTTGTGGTGGCACAAAACCAATATAACCGATTTTAATAGTGTGTTGTTTACCTTCTCTATCAACGACCGGTTTATCTAAAATAATATATTGCCTAAAGTAAGGTTTATTTGTTTTCGCATCAAAAACATTAGCATTAACATAAGGAAAATTAGCACCAGCTAGACTTTTTTGTAAAAAATCTAAACCAAAATTAAACTCATGATTACCGATGTTACCAACTACATAATCTAGCGTATTAAGTGCTTTATAAACAGGATGAGTCTCACCTTTGTTTAGACCTTTATTCAAAGCATAATCAGCCATTGGACTGCCTTGAATCAAATCGCCGTTATCAACTAAAACACTGTTTTTTACCTCTTTTCGTGCTTGATGAATTAAATTGGCTGTTTTAGCTAAACCAAAAGTATCAATGTACTGATCTTTGAAATAGTCATAATTCATCATATTACCGTGCAAATCGGTAGTTTCGATAATTCTTAAATCTACTGTTGCTGCTTGAAGTGAACCAGATATTAATAGGGTTAGTAGGCTTAATCGGGTTTTATTCATATCAATCTCCTATTTCTCTGATGTTGTTAATCATTAACATATAATAAAACGAGATAATTCTTAAATCGTTCAATAATAGCAGGGTGATACAGCTGATCGTTGATTGCCTGTTGTAGACATTGCTTATCATTAATCGTAAAAAAGGCTAAAACGTCATTAAACAAACGTGATTTTTCGGTTGGTTCAATAAAAGCAGCATCAATTCCACAAAGTGTAATATCAAACAGTTCCAATCGAGAAAAATGAAAAAAATGCTCAGCGAGCTGATATTCTTTCTCTATATCGGTGCCAAATATGCCTGCGTCATCGGTATTAAGCGTTATTCTGACCCCTCTATCATAAAGTTGTCGAATTGGGTGATTAAGAATATCACCATTTAACTTATTGACTAAAATACGATTACTAGTAAGCGCTATTTCTAAAGTGATCTTGTTATCAATTAAATTCTCAATCAACTTATCATCTTCAATGGCGGCGATACCATGTCCAATACGATTCGCGCCATGTTTAAGCGCTTGGATAATACTTTCAGCAGAATCAATTTCACCAGCATGATAAGATTTTTTTAAATTCAATTTAGAAGCAAGTTGATGGGCTTTTTCAAAATCATCAAAATGACCTGCTTTCTCATTACCTGCGATATTAAATCCGGTAATAAATGGGTGGGGGTTATTCTCAATAAATTGCAGTGTATCGTATACCACATCGGCACCCAGATGGCGCACGCCAATCACATGGTATCTTACAGTAATATTATGTTCTTTTTGAACATCAATAATTGCTTTATCCATTTGATTAAGCGTTTGTTTAAATCTTTCTTGATCCCAAACTATTTTACCTTCGCTTTCCATGGCACAAATATGATAGGGAGATAAAAATAGCTCGCAATAGATTAACCCCTGCTTGGCATTTCTGCTTAAAAAATCGTAAGTAATTAGGTAATAATCGTCGGGATGTTTAACAAAATTAGAGACAGTATCATAAGTTTGGATAAATGAAACAAAATCGGATTCATCATAATTATATCGACCATTTTTATAATCGGTTGCATCATATTCACCGGGTTGATAGCACAATGAATCAGGAAAAGTCAGATGATTCTTATCGGCTAGTTTTTTTGCCATAAATGGTGTAATACTACCTTCCACATGCTCATGAAGTATAACTTTTGGGATTATTTGCTTATTCATCTAGTTCTAATCTGTTTAAGTATATGCTTATAGGGCACTTGTAAATTATTCATCAGACTAAAGTGATACAACTTTTACAAGCATTTTATTCTACCTTGATAAAACAATTATTTTCCATACATTTTGTGTGACTTATCAATTTCTTTGAAATCAAGTGGCAACAATAGACAGGCAACAAATTAGATGCCTGTCTATTGATGTGGCCAAATTGGTTAATTTAGTCTATCTATTTAATATTAACCTTGCCATGAGTTTGGTATTAATTTCTGTTCTCAAGAGTATCATTCTTGAAAATAAAGACAAAAATAATAGCAAGTAATAAAGAATATCCTGCAAAAATTAACCAAATTGTACGCCAGTCAATGACACCATTTACAGTGTAAAGATCCACAACAACACCACTGATAGTTGAACCTAAATAAGCCCCAATACCATTGGTCATAATCATAAATAAACCTTGTGCACTATTACGGATATCTGGTGAAACTGTTTTATCAACGTACATAGAACCTGAAATATTATAGAAATCAAATGCACAACCATAAACAATCATTGACAGAAGAAGTAACGTGAAACCTACAGGTGATGGATCGCCAAAAGCAAATAATCCAAACCGAGCAACCCATGCCAACATACTGATTAACATGACATACTTGATACCAAATCTTTTCATAAAAAATGGTACAAATAAAATAAATACAACTTCTGACATTTGTGAAATAGATAGCAATACTGACGGATATTGCACAACTAAACTATCAGCATATTCCGGAATACTTTTAAATGAAAGTAAGAACGGATTACCAAAAGTATTGGTAATTTGTAAAATACCACCAAGGAAGACTGCAAAGACAAAAAAGATAGCAATTCTAGGTTGTTTAAATAATACAAATGCGTCTAAACCTAAAGAACTTACAAGCGACTTTCTTTTTGACTCATCTTTAGCAATGACAATTAATGGCAATGTTAATGAATATAGGCTGAGTAAAATCGAACCGCCAGCTGCAATATAGAGCTGTACATTGCTTAATCCAACTTTTAAGAAACTAACAAGCCACATAGCAACAATGAAGCCGATAGTACCAAAAATTCGTATACTAGGGAATTGCGATATAACATCAAGACCTTCTGATTCTAAACAAGAATAAGAAATTGAGTTAGAAATCGCGATAGTTGGCATAAATGCTAAACAATGAATTAAAATTACCACGACCATCATAAATGGTGTTGTGACTGAAGCGGCAATAAAAAGGGTTATTGCCCCAAATAAGTGACAAAGCATGAATAAACGATTAGCAGGAATCCATCTATCTGCCACAACACCAAGCAGACCTGGCATAAATAAGGATGCTATGCCCATAGTACCATAAACTGTACCTACTGTTGTTCCAGTAAAATGCAAGGTCTCCATCATGTAAGAGCCTAAAGTTATAAGCCAGCTACCCCAGATAAAAAATTGCAAGAAAAATATAACTTTAAGTTTGAACTTAATATTCATTTCGTTTCCTTATTAAATGAGTTCTCTTCTAACCTATTAGATAAAATTAATGAATAAATAAAAATTGTTATTACTATCGATGCGTTAGTTATAACGTTAAACACATTTACTGATAAAATTGATTAATGACAGTCAATGTAAAACTTTTATTTCTTAAACAAAAAAAATGGCAGAAATTCTGCCATTAATTTAATCTGAATTGAGTAATACCGACTCTAACGCAACAGTAATCATCTCTTTGAAGCCTAGCTGGCGTTCTTCAGAAGACATCGCTTCGCCTTTTCGAATATGATCTGATACCGTACAAATCGCCAACGCTTTTGCGCCATATTCAGCCGCCACACCATAAATACCAGCAGCTTCCATTTCGACCCCTAAAATATTGTATTTTTCCATGATATCGAAAAGATCAGGCTCAACGCTATAAAACAGATCAGCTGAGAAAATATTACCAACCTTCACATTAACATTTAAATCTTTAGCTGCATTAACTGCATTACAAACAAGATCAAAGTCAGCGATGGCAGCAAAATCATGATCTTTAAAACGCAAACGATTCACTTTAGAATCCGTACAAGCGCCCATACCAATAACAACATCACCAAGATTAACATTTGGGCTAATTGCACCGCATGAACCGATACGAATAATGTTTTTGACACCATAAAACTTAATCAATTCGGTTGTATAAATAGAACAAGATGGGATACCCATTCCATGCCCCATAACAGAAACTTGTTTACCTTTATACTGACCAGTAAAACCGAGCATTCCTCTTACATTCGTTACTTCTTTAGCATTATCTAAAAAAGTTTCGGCAATAAACTTAGCTCGTAATGGATCGCCGGGCATTAATACCGTTTGAGCAAAAGCACCATCGGCGGCGTTGATATGAGGGGTAGGCATTTAACTCTCCTGATTTATTACTAAAAAACGTCCTAAACAATTGCTATTTACGAATAAATGACTTGCCATAATCCATTGGTGACAAATCAAAATAATCAGCAACACTTTGACCAATGTCAGCAAATGTTTCACGATGACCTAATGATCCAGCTGGAACACTATCACCATAAACTAAAACTGGAATATGCTCACGAGTATGATCCGTACCAGGCCACGTTGGATCACAACCATGATCGGCACTAATAATTAAAAGATCGCCTGGTTCAATAAGGGCTAACATCTCAGGTAAACGGCGGTCAAAATATTCTAAAGCCGCAGCGTAGCCTGCAACATCACGTCGATGACCATAAGATGAGTCAAAATCAACGAAATTGGTAAACACAATCGTGTTATCTTTCGCTTGTTTGATTTCTTCTAGCGTAGCATTGAATAAAGCCTCAATACCTGTAGCTTTAACTTTCTTAGTGATACCTACTTCGGCATAAATATCGGCAATTTTACCAATTGATACAACAGTACCTTGTTTTTCTTCAACTAGCTTTTTAATCATTGTCGGAGCTGGTGGTTCAACGGCTAAATCATGACGATTACCAGTACGCACAAATTCACCAGGCTTATTACCTAAAAATGGACGAGCAATAACGCGGCCGATATTATAATCGCCTTTATTAAGCTCATCACGAGCTATCTCACAAACCTCATAAAGTTTATCAAGACCGAAAGTCTCTTCATGGCAGGCAATTTGAAAAACAGAATCAGCAGAGGTATAAAAAATAGGTTTACCAGAAGCCATATGCTCAAGCCCAAGCTCATCAAGAATCACTGTACCTGATGAATGACAATCACCAAGATAACCAGGCAAGTTAGCACGTTTAACAATATTATCTAATAATTCTTTAGGAAAACTATTGGTAGTATTGGTAAAATAGCCCCAATCAAACAGAACGGGAACACCCGCGATTTCCCAGTGACCTGAAGGCGTATCTTTACCCGACGAAATCTCACTGGCAAAGCCATAAGCACCAATAACTTCACCTTCGGTAGCCATTCCTTTAGGGTATGAACCAGTTGATTCATAAGCGGCTTCTATCAAACCTAACTTTCCTAAATTAGGTAATTTTAATGGGCCTTGACGACCATGATCTGCATTACCTGAAGCACAAGCTTCGGCAATATGGCCTAAGGTATCAGAACCTTCATCACCATATTTTTTTGCATCTTCAGCACCGCCGATCCCAAAGGAATCGAGGATCATAATAAAAACTCTTTTCATAATTTCCTCTAAATCACAACTACCACTAAATATTGCAACAATCTTAAAACATAAAGTTATATAAAACCGTGATCGATAACTTATTTTTTAAATTTCATTAATAATAACGTCTACCACAAGGTTGAGTAAAATAGATTTTAACTAAATTTATAAAAAAGATCGTTTGGGTAGCTATAATACATGATAAAAAAAAACAAAAAAGGGAAAGTGTCCAATTTGTAGACTATTTGTCTAATCTTTTGACACATATATCAACCTAAAAGTAGTTAAGATCATTAAAAAAAATTTTAATGCATAAAAGATCGTTTTGCGTTGTGATAATATAGCAAATAAATAAACAATCGACACAATAGAATAAATTGCTTTATCAAAATAGATAAAGGCATTGATTTAATACTTTTAAATAATAAAAGGCATAAAAAATGCCGAATAAAACTAATTTAATTGAATTTAAAAGTATTTCTAATAAAAGGTAGTTATTAATGAACCAAAAAATTCCTAACACATTTGCTTTAGATGTCTATGCCAACCAAGTAGAAACAGTCGAAACTGTGGAACAGCTAATGCAAGTTTGGAAAACTAATACCGATAGTCAACCAATTATGATTATTGGACAAGGTAGTAATACACTATTTACTGAAAATTTTGCTGGTACAATCATTGTTAATCGAATTAAAGGATTAACTATAACCGAAACCCCAACACACTGGCATTTAAAAGTGGGTGCGGGTGAATATTGGCATGATCTAGTTGCTAACACCATTAATCAAAACATTCCCGGCCTTGAAAACTTAGGTCTAATACCAGGATGTGTGGGATCTGCACCAATTCAAAATATTGGCGCTTATGGCATTGAATTTCAAAAAGTGGCCGATTATGTCGAATTACTTGAATTTGCAACGGGTAAAATTATTCGCATAACTGATGGTCAATATGGCTATCGTGAAAGCATCTTCAAACAAAAATATGCTAATGGTTATGCGGTTGTATATGTTGGCATCACATTACCAAAACAATGGAGCCCTGTGTTAACTTATGGTGAATTAAGGAATTTTGATACAGAACGTGTCACCCCAAAAATGATCTTCGACAAAGTGTGCGAAATCCGTCGTAGCAAACTGCCTGATCCTAATGTATTAGGAAATGGTGGAAGCTTTTTTAAAAACCCAGTAGTAGACAAAAAATTTGCTGATAAACTACTTGAAAAATATCCAACAATGCCAATATATCCACAAACAAATGATCAAATAAAATTAGCTGCTGGCTGGTTAATTGATCAGTGTGGTCTAAAAGGCTATCAAATTGGTGGTGCAGCAGTGCATCAACAACAAGCTCTTGTATTAGTCAATAAAGATAATGCGACAGCGCAAGATGTCGTTGCGTTAGCGCGTTATATCATAAATGCAGTATTACAAAAGTTCTCGGTGCACCTCTCGCCTGAAATTCGATTTATGGGCGCAACTGGTGAGATTGACGTGGATAAATTTCTATAACGTAAATAACGTTTATTAGACAATAAAACAGCTTATATACAACAAAATTATGAAACATTCGTATTCATTTCCTATTTTATTAACAAGTTTATTATTTGTAACCATCGCCTTATCGGCACTTAATACCCAAGTGCCACTTTGGCTAGTGCGTGAACATTTTTCACTAGGACAAATAGGTTTAGTCGGCTCAAGCTACTTTACAGGTAACTTAGTGGGAACGATTATGGCAAATTGGTTTATTAGCCGATTTAACGCCAGATTCACTTACACCTATAGTTGTATTATCTTTGCGATTGCAACTATAGGATTAAGCTTTTCAATGGATTTCTATAGTTGGGCGATATGGCGATTTTTTATTGGAATAGCCTGTGCGGTTACTTGGGTGGTCATTGAAAGCTGTATCTTAGTTACGGGTACTGTTCGTACTCGCGGAAAAATGCTGGCGGTTTATCTAACCACCTACTACTTAGGTACTGTTTTAGGGCAAGCATTGCTCCAATATTTTCCGCAAAACGTACTCTATTTTGGCCTAGTAATAGCAGTGCTAATGGGGTTAGCCATCTTATTTATATTACTAACCCATTACAAATTACCTAAAAAGAAAAAAAGCAGTTTTAACATCATCCCCATGATATTGTATAAACCTTCTCGAGTTGGTTTAATTGGTTGTGCGATTGCTGGTATGTTAATTGGATCGCTATACTCTCTAATGCCAGCATACTACTCACATCTAGGTTATACAGATAACCAAGTCGCAAATTGGATGGTTTTACTAATACTTTCTGGGGTAATCGCGCAAATGCCTGCCAACTGGTGCGCAGATAGGTTTGGTCGTCGTATTGTTTTGTTGGTTGAATCAATCTTAATGATGATAGCTTGTTGTTTACTGATATTTAACCTCTATGGCGTATTAGCCATCATTTTACTTGGTGCGACCATTTACACTATCTACCCTATCTCAATGGCGTGGGCTTGCTCGTGTGTTCGCAAACAAGAAATTGTATCAATGAATCAAGCTATGTTATTAACCAATACACTTGGTAGCCTAGTTGCGCCAGCGGTAATTGCCTTTATAATGGACACATTTAACAATACCTATTTATTTATTAGTTTTGCTATAATTTCGCTTTACTTTATTGTTTTATTATCACTCAAAAAGTGAGGGTTTAATGCGCAGTAACCAAAATCCATTGAAATTAATCAATATATTAGCTGATGGACAGTTTCACTCTGGTGAAGAACTTGCCAACCAATTTGGAATAACGCGAGCTGGCATCAACAAATATATCAAAGTGCTACGGGAATGGGGGATCACCTTATCGTCTGTACAAGGTAAAGGTTACTGCTTAGCATCACCAATAGATCTACTTGATAAAGTCAAAATCGACAATGACTATGGCGCTGATAGTCATGTGGACGTACTGCCTATCATTGAATCAACCAACCAATATTTATTAGATAATATTGAGAAATTACAAACTGGTGACAGCTGTGTTGCCGAGTTTCAATCAAAAGCACGAGGCAGGCGTGGGCGACAATGGTTTGCACCATTTGGCAGTAATCTCTATTTCTCAATGTATTGGCGACTTGAACAGGGCATCGCAGCAGCCATGGGGCTAAGCTTAGTGGTTGGTGTTGTGATAGCCGATACTTTACGAGAAATCTCGGGGCAAGATATTAAAGTAAAATGGCCAAATGACCTCTATCTTAATGACCAAAAACTTGCAGGCATATTAGTTGAACTTGCAGGCAAAACGGGAGACTGTGCACATGTTGTTATTGGTGTTGGAGTCAACCTAATGATGAATAATCCCGATACAACTATCGTCAACCAAAAGTGGGCTAATTTAGGTAAAGTTGATCGCAATTTATTAGTAGCAAAAGTCGCGAAAAATCTAAAAGTAAAACTTCGAGACTTCGAACAACATGGACTAACACCGTTTCTTAACGATTGGCAACGGCTCGACAATTTTGTAGGGCGTCCTGTTAAATTATTAATTGGTGACGATGTGATCCGTGGCGTAGCCAAAGGTATCAATGAACAGGGTGCATTACTCTTAGAACAAAATGGCAAAACGAACGCATTTATTGGTGGCGAAATCTCATTACGAAGTGATGAGTGAAATATCTATCGGTAATTGATTAACATGAATTACCGAAAAGTACATCTTGTGATCGGGAATAAATCGGTACAATAGGTAAGCGGCAAAAAATAATGCAGCTCTAAATCCCTTTTTATCTTGACTTAACCATTTAATAAATTTCAAATTATATTGATAATCTCACCTTAAACCAGTTGTTTAAAAAAGCACCAAAAAAAATTGGTGGAATTTTTCATTTTGGTATTTTAATTAATAAACAATAGGTTATAATTAGGGTGTTCCCTATATGTATAGGGATAAACCGATTTACAGGTGTAGCTAAACCGCTAAAAGATAGTGTTCCCTATATGCATAGGGATAAACCAGCGTATTGGTAGATTTCAGATTGCTAAAAAGTTAAGTCGCAGTTTGCAATTAATCTAATATTTACAGTTATTTAAGCTACATTCTCAATTGCAACAGAGAAACAAAGTGATATTGTGAAAGAACCCAATTATCAATTTCAAATAAACGGTAAGCAAACAGCATTTGCTAAATTAATTGATAACAAGGATAGCAAAAAGAGATTTGTTCGAAGTAGATTAATCAATTGTTTAAATTAAAATAAAGCCGAAAAAGAAGTTAAGATTATAAAGCAAGATGGTAAGCTTGTGATTAATAATAAAATTAATGCTATAAGCTTATCATGGATTGAAATTTAAAGCCAACATGAGTAGCTTATAAAGCTATTAATTCCAGCTTGCGTTACCAACTCTATTTTTTGAGACCACTGCTTTGTGAGAGTTTTGACAATTTAAGCTATCACCATCAATTTCACCGTTCTCACATTTTTTACGATATTTATCTAGTAGTTCTTTATCATTTTTAAAATCTTCTACAGTATAGGTCTTTTCATTACATCCAAATAAAAACAAAGCAGTAATTAATATTAATATCTTTTTCATATAAAATCCTTGCAATAATTGGTTAATATTAGATTAATTTTTTATAGTAGTTTTACTAAAAATTCATTTACAGCTAAACGAAGTAAATCAGATATTATTTTTAAATGCAACTTTGCTCGTTTATTTTTTTCAATATATTCTAATTCTTCATATTTATTTTCATCATTCGCTTTTTGATTATCTGTAATATCTATGAAAATGAGCGAGTTTTTAATGATCTGCAAGTCATGGAAGGGGAAGCGCTGAAATTAATGAATAAATCAAAATAACCACCTAAGGGTGGTTTTTATTGTGAAAATTTCATAAATTTCATACTATGAGACCAAATTATTTATAGGAGATGGTATGAAAAAGATTTTACTGGTTGGCTCTATTTTGATTTCAATAATAGCAATTATCATAGCGATTATAGTTTATAATCATGTTTCTATTAGAATCAGTGACAATGAAGTTCTATTTTATAAATCATCTCAATTTTGTTCATCGTTAATTCAGCAAGACATGAAATCACCCGCATCTTATCAAGTACAAGAAATTAATGTGATATATAAAAAAGGGTCGGATGATGAATTAAAGGAAAGAATACCAAAGAAAAATTATAATTTGTTTAAATTGGATTATGAGCAGGGTAAATTGAGTTTATATAATTTTTATACGCTTATAAAATACAGTGCGAAAAACTCTTTTGACGTTAAATTGGAAAATTATGCTTTATGTGAATTTTCCGTGATTCATGCAAAGAATTATGGTTTTTATTCACCTAGATTAGATGCTTTAACTATTGGTCATGAAAGACATGTTGGCGCTGATTTGCTTATATTGTTCCCAAAATCAATCAACCCACCCGAGTTAAATAAATTTAGTTTTTGGGAAAAGTTAACTTATTTGTTCGACAAAAACAACTTTTCGATTATTAGTGAATAGTTATTATATAAAATTACAAAACCCGCTTATGCGGGTTTTTTATTGCCTCAACCTTTTAAATAACATACCATTGTCTAAAAATTAAGGAGAATAGTATGAAAAAGTTAATATTAATGAGTCTAGTTAGTATAGCTTTATTTGGGTGCGAAGAAAAAAAAGTAACTGAGGAGATGCTTATTGGGGATTGGGAGTGCGATTTTGCACAGCAAGTTGCTAAGTGGAAAGATGGCGCTTTTCAGGAGTACGGTGAGATAGAAAGAGATAAAGGTCCAATAAAATATTTTATGAAAGATAATGTTCTGTATTTTAATTTTGGGCTTCCGACGTCTTATCCATTTAAGCTAAATTCCTATTATGACCAATCAGAAATTATTAATCAACTAGATAACCATAAGATAAAATCGAAAAAATCTATAACATACATTTCTCCTGATAAATATAAAGTTATTGATGTCATGGAGGATATTTATACTAATGATAGCGATAGCAGTGAAAATAATAAAACAAAGACCGAATATGTTTGCGAACGAGTGAAACTATAAAAATTACATACTTATTGACTACCAAAGCAATTTAATCAAACCCTCATAGAGGGTTTTTATTATAAATCTAGTAGTTCAGGCTTAATATGTAGTGCTTCAGCAATTTTAATCCGCGTTGTTTTTCTTAACTTTTGGCTTTTTTCATATTGAGAATATGCTGACTGGCTAATACCGATTCTATTTGCCACTTCAACTTGAGATAAATTCAAATATTCACGCCACGCCTGAGCTGGCGAATAGTTATTATCAAAAACCATGTTCACAACATCGCTTGGTACACCAGATTCAATGTCAATTGTCTTGGATTTAGATAACTCTAAATATTGATTGTATGGTAAAACCACAAATTGCGGTTGCCCTTGTTCGTTATTAATAAATTGTATATTAGTAAGTTCGGTCATCTCGTTTTTTCACCTCTTCAATAGAAACAATATAAATCTAGCCATTAAAATTAAAAACACTCGATAATTACCAACTCTTAACCTGTATTGATATTCATGGCCAGTCAATGCTTTTACATTAATACAATTTGGCATATCAGCTAAATCATTAATCTTATTATGAATTAGATTGTTGTTAGGTATTTTCCGTAACTGCTTCAATGCCTTGATTTGAAAAGCAATTTTATTCATTTTGCTTTTCTAATCAATTTTAATATAAGCATAATATAAGACTTATAAGTATTTTTAATTAAAATATAAGATTTATTTTTTCATTTCTCTCATTCAAGAAAATTTGATATCTTGAAAAATTATGGCGGAAGAAATTACATCGCTAAAACTAAAAATTGAGGTGCAATGCATCGATCGAGCTAGCAAGCAAAAAACTAGACGAGTATTCTCTATAAGTAGCGATAAACGTTTTGCATATAAACAAAAAAGGATGAGGATAGAAGGAAATTGAGATAGAAAAATAAAAAGCGGGTGAGTTAGCTTTTTTACTATTTTGGTAATCGTGAAAATCTACCAATACATTGATAAACGGTTTGTATATGAATCGCTGTGGTTAACTTCAAAGCGTTCCATTAAAATAAGGATTTACCAGAAGGGATTGCGTACAGCATCCCTTCTTTGATAGGTTTAAGAATAAAAGATAGATTACGCGATTATAAAAAGTTCGATAACTTATCCTTTAAAAAACAGTTAAAATTAGCTGTTCCCCCTTATTTTTTAACCTTAAGCAATCTTAAAGCATTGGCTGTAACAATCGCTGTGGTACCCGAATCAGCTAGTACTGCAAGCCAAAGCCCCGTAATACCAAATAAACTAGTAATTAAAAATACCAACTTAATCCCTAAAGCAATTGTAATATTTTGTTTGATATTACGATTAGCAAAGCGAGTTAACCGTATTAGTTTAGGTAAACTTAATAAACTATTTTTGGTTAAAGCGGCATCGGCTGTTTCAAGTGCAACATCCGTTCCACTACCCATAGCAATACCGACAGTTGCAGCCTTCATAGCAGGGGAATCATTAATTCCATCACCAATCATCGCAATAGATGTATGTTGACCTATTTTTTCGATTTCTGCTAGTTTATCTGCTGGCAACAACTCAGCACGATAATCTATACCTAATTGTCCTGCAATTGCTTTTGCTGCACGTTGATTGTCGCCGGTTAACATCAATGTTTGCAAACCAAGTTGCTTAAGCTCAGTTATAGCAGCTAAAGCATCACTTCGTAGCACATCTTGCAAAGCAATAATCCCCAACAACTGCTGGCTAGTTGTAACCACCACAACGGTCTTACCACCATTTTCAAGTTGAGTGATAGTTTCAGCATCTTTAGCACTTATAGCCGTTGATACGGTTTCAATCTTATTAGGAGATACAATAAAGTAAATTTGTTGAGCTAATTCACCTTGAATCCCAACGCCAGCAATCGCCTTACGATTTTGGGCTTCCTCAAAATGGATCTGTTTTTGCTTAACATAATCAACTAAAGCCTTAGCTAAAGGATGGTGTGATCCACTTTCAATCGAGGCAACAATCGCTAACAACTCCTCGCAAGAACAATGAAGATTAATGACATCAGTTACCTGTGGCTTACCTTCAGTTAATGTGCCTGTCTTATCAAACGCCACCATCTTAATTGAACCAATATGTTCAAGTGCCGCTCCGCCCTTAATCAACACACCATGTTTGGCTGCGGTTGACAAAGCCGACGTAATTACAGCGGGGGTAGATATCACTAATGCACAAGGACAACCAATTAACAACAACGTCAATCCTCGATAAATCCAAGTATACCAATCGGCACCCGTCAACAATGGTGGAATTACCACCACCAAAAACGCAAATAGCGTAATTGCAGGCGTATAATAACGACTAAACTTATCAATAAAACGCTCAATAGGTGCTTTACGATCTTCGGCATCTTCAATCAATTGCAAAATACGATCAACGGCATTTTGTCCTGATTCCGAAATCACCTTGAGTTGAATGGTATTATCCACCACTAATGACCCAGCTAAAATTTTGTCGCCACTTAAATAATTAACTGGAATCGACTCCCCGGTTAATGCGCTTTCATCAATGCTGGCTTGTTCGCTAACCAAAATAACATCAGCAGGTAAACGTCCACCAGATGAAATTTCGATAATATCATTAGGTTTTAACGTATGGCTGGCAACTGTTTTTCTTTTACCATCAATAATAATTACCGTTTCATCAGGCATCAACTCTACTAATGACGAAATTCCCTTTTTCGCCTTACTCGTTGCAAAGCCCTCGAGCATCTCACCGATCATAAATAAAAAGATCACCATGGTAGCTTCTTCAGCTGCTCCAATAAACAGCGCACCAAGAGCGGATATACTCATTAACGACTCAATTGCAAATGGAGTGCCACTACGGGTTAAAACAATCGCCTCCTTCAAAATGGGGATAATTCCAACAATAGCAGTCACAATAAAGGCATATTCGCCAGCAGTCTGATTCACCAACAAAATAAGATAACTTACTACAATTAAAGTACCTAAAACGGCTAAGGGAATAAATGCTTTTTTATCAAATTTATGTGAATGTTCGTGGTGATGAGAGTGGTTAGGTGAAGCCTCAAAAATCGGGGTATAACCTAATTCTACGACTTTATCTTCAATCATCTTTATTACCGCATCATCATGCTTTGGAACAAAAACGATTAACTTTTCGGTTGAAAAAATAATTTTGGTTTGATTAATATTGGGCAGTGTCTTAACACCGTTTTCGATTTTACTTGCGCAATGTGCGCAATCCATACCTTGAATTTTCCAAGTTAATTTAACGCCTTGACAACTCCGCTCAGGCTCTTCGGGAGGATCTTCAATCTCATGTCCATGTCCATGATTATGTCCATCACAAGATACTGTTGGACTTTCGTTATGAGAATCATGCATATGATTATGTGCAATATTATGACAATCTCCATGACAATGGTCGTGATTATCGTGATGGGATTGCGTAGATTTGTTATTATATAACATAACGTTACCTCTATTTGTGGATGATTTTTATTGTACGCTCAAAAAAACAAAAAGAAATATTTTTAACCCACTTTTCTAAAAAAAGTTGAGGAGCGGGGTTTTTGAGGTTATAAATTACGTTTAAACTTTATTAAATGATCCAAATCGCTAATTTTAAAAACCAGAATAAATTAATAGGATCATTAATTACATTTTTAAAGATTTGTAATTTAAATATATTTAATTAAAACAATACGTAATAATTTGGCGCTTAGATCCTTTTTAGATCATCTTTACGTAGGTTTACATAATTGAGTGAAAAAAAGTGTTGCATCGTGTTTTTCCAATCACTATACTTTTTACACGGTTTTAGCTAATAGGCTAAAATTTGACATAAAAGCATAAAATTGTAAATTAATCAAAAAATTACTTGACAGGATAGTCTAAAATGCAATATAATTTTCAACAGCCAACAGCCAACAGCCAACCTGCCAAACCTATCTTTTAAATTCGTCTAAGTCCAGCTACCAGCTTAAATTTTTCACTGAAACTTATTTTTCCACGCAATCAAGTGAAATTCTGCGAATTTTCGCGCGATCGCTTCCGCGATCCTTTTTCAGATCCTATTTTCGATCCTTTCCCCAATTATCCCGGCAGGTTGTTTTTTTTGTGGCATTTTTTCTTGCTTTTTCGTGTCACGCATTGACATCAAAGACAACTAGGAATGCGATACAAGGTAGTGCACCTTATCTGACTTTCGACGGTGGTCGTACTCGTGCAGTTGATGCTAACGGTCTGCTTGGGATTACTTTATCTAACGGGACTAAATACACGCCTTCAACCAATACTTCATCTTATTCAAGACCTATCGTCTTGCCTGTTACAGGTCAGAGTTTTGCAGATATAGGCATGTTGGTTCCTACTGATACTAATTCAGTCGCTTTAAGTTCTCTTATCGGTCCTCCTAATAATTATTGGGGAGATGATGATGGTGATTCTGGTGTTACTGCTACAGGTAGTTTAAGTTTATCTATCGTTGATAATAACAATCAACCAGTGTCACGTGATACAGTGTTAACGACATGTAATGATTCTGCACCTTATCGTGTTACATTATCCAGTACTAACGGCACATTAACTACTCGTTACGGGGTTCCTAATAGTAGTAATTTCAGTGCAAGCCATGTGACTTATTACGTTAATCCTAAGCCTGGTACTTCAGTTTGTGCTAGAGTTAAATTTGCCAGACCTAATTTGACTTACGGTACAGGTCTACATGCTGGCCCGGCTTCAATGTGGGACCCGGATAATGGTTTTATCCCTCAGTCAACTTCCCCATCACGTTATGGTTCGAACTTTCCTACTACCGGTCTTCATAGATTGTACTTTGATTTACTCATTTCTGATAATAATCAGCCATTGTTTTGGTCTCCGGTATCTCGCGGTGGTATTACAGCTACAATGTCTAATTCTACCGCTACAAGCGTACGTGTTACTTTAACTGGCCCTTACGCTGATTACAACCAACGGGATTCATCCTATCCTAGTCGTGTTTCCACTCCTTCTTTGCCTCAGACCTTCGAGTTGGTCGGTCGGGATAGTCGAGGTAATATTGTTGTTAAATATGGTTTTACTTTAAAGAAGTGGTTCGTACACCGTGGTTCTAGGCAGGACAATTATTCTCCAGCCTTATCTTGGTGTAATAATATTGGTTATCGTCTTGTTAAGGTAAAGGATTTGACTAATACATCTTGTCCGACAAGCAGCGTAAACTATGAAGACTGTAGCGGTTCAGTCGGCGCTACTCCTTCTTCACCTGGTCGTTATTACATGCGTCATATAGGTGCGGGCTTTTTCACGGAGTGGGGTCGTATCGATCAGTATTCAGGCGTTAACTTTCATAGCTATTGGTACTGGACTAGTGACCTAAAATATAGTAGCCATTTCACTATTTTGTCGGACTCCGGTGGTATAAATTGGAGCCCCTACAACAGCTACAACGACGTGGTTTGCGTCTATCCTTAGCATATATTCTACGTCCTTAATTCTTAGGGTCGCAAGGGGAAAGATAATATTAAGTTACTAACAGTAAGCTACGAGTCAACGTTGCTAAGTGATAGAAAGCGATTTTGTGACTTAGCGACGTTTGAATTACACCCGCCTAGGCGGGTTTATTTTTGAGGTTTTTTCGCAAAAAAAGTTGAGGAGCGGGGTTTTTTAAGCCTTAAATCTACCATTTATTATTACATTTTTAGTATTAATGTTGGTGGATTGTTTAAAAAGCCTTTATTTAAATACGCCTATATTCCCACTAATTTTAGGGGTATAATTGATGCACTTAATTTCATGGTAAATCGGCTTTTATGACTTCTTCATTCCTTCGAAAATCGGGTGTTGTTTTTGGTGCTTTTTTAGTGGCGACCTTTATTATTGGGGTAGCTGGTGCTTTGCAATCACCTACTTTAAGTCGTTTTTTATCGTTTGAAGTTGGTGCTGACCCTCGCTTAGTAGGGGCGTTTTATTCGATTAATGCGTTAGCCAGTATTATTGGTAGTTATCTGTTAGCTAAGTATTCAGACAATAAGGGTGATAGGCGTAAGATTGTTATTTTTTGTTGTTTGATGGGGCTGGCAAATAGTCTGACTTTTGCTTTTTCACGCAACTATTATGTCTTAATTACGTTAGGCGTATTTTTTGCTGCGTTAGCGTCCGCCGCGATGCCACAGATTTTTGCTATGGCGCGTGAGTATGCAGAAAAGAGTGGACGTAATGCGGTTGCCTTTAATTCCCTTATTCGTGCACAGTTATCATTAGCGTGGGTGATTGGACCACCATTATCTTTTGCGTTGGCGATCAAATACGGTTTTACCATCATGTATTTGTGTGCTATGTCGATGTTTATTATTTCGATGATTGTGGTAGCAATCTATTTACCACCCATTGAAAAAAAGGTTATCAGTTCGTTTACTGCTAATGAGTTAGCGGTGGCAAACCAATCGATTTTTACTAATCGTAATGTCATGTGTTTGCTAATTTCTACCATTTTTATGTGGACTGCTAATATGATGTATATCATTGATATGCCAATCTATGTAGAAACGGTTCTGCACTTATCTGATTCATTACCTGGTGGTTTGATGGGGTTAGCGGCAGGGATTGAAATTCCTATTATGATTATTGCGGGTTATTTGGTCCCTGTGTTTGGTAAGCGCAATCTATTTTTTATCGCTATAATTTGCGGAATTTTATTTTATATTGGGATGATTCTGTTTAAAGATTCAACCATGTTATATGTGTTGCAACTTTTTAACGGGCTGTTTATTGGGATTGTTGCTAATATTGGTATTATCTATTTCCAAGATTTGTTACCAACTCGTATGGGCGTGGCTTCAACTTTATTTAATAATGGTATTATTTGTAGTGTCATTTTAGCTGGCATTATTCAAGGTTTTGTTTCACAAGCTTATGGGCATGAAGTGATTTATTGGATTGGTTTAGTGATGGTGACGATTTCGTTTTTATTCTGTGCTTTAGTGAAGAAATAATTTATTTACGTCTTCCTCAGTGATTTAGGAAGACGTATAGACAATATCTAAGTTTTATACTTTAAACGTTGCTTTTATTTGTTGATATAACGCGTAATTAGTACGTTCATAATTTAACGGTGTAATAGCAATATAACCATCATTAGCCGCATCAAGCTCTTTGTCGATATCATCCCTTACACTTTGGTTACGTTTAGCTCTAAACCAAAAGTAGTCATGACCTTCTGGATCTTGAGTTTCTGCTAAAACAAATTGGCTTATATCAGGCTCGCCCTGTTTTGTGATTTTTATCCCTTTTATTTGATCGGCTTGGCAATTAGGGAAGTTGATATTGAAGCAAGTCTTATCTGAAAGGGGATAGAGTTGTCTGATTATCGATTCAGCAAGATGAGTTGAACAGTGCCAATTGGTTGGTATGTTATCTTCACTGCTGACTTGACTTAGCGCCATGGCCGGCACGCCTAGCGTCATTGCCATCATTGCTGCCCCCACTGTGCCCGATAATATTGTTTCAAATCCCAAATTAGATCCATTATTAATCCCTGACAGAACGAGATCGGGGAGTTGATTGGCCATTACCGATTTTATAGCAAATAGTGAGCAGTCAGCAGGGGTGCCGTAGACTGCGTATTCTGTATTGCTCCGCTTTTGAACGCGAAATGGCGACTTTAAACTAACTGAACAAGAAACCCCACTTTGATCAACAACAGGTGCGACAACCCAAACTTCGTTGGCTATGTTTTCAGCCACGCTTTTTAAAATCTGAATTCCAGGCGCATCAATGCCATCATCATTGACTAAAAGTACTCGGTTGACTAATTTTTTTGACATGTTGGTTCCTTTTTTATATTTCCTTATTGAATAAATGTATTGCACTGATCCATCGACCCACTGTCATAACCACGTTTAAACCATGTATAGCGTTGTTTTGATGTACCATGAGTAAAGCTATCAGGAACAATATAACCATTATTTTCTTGTTGTAGGCGATCATCGCCAATTGCTTGCACAGTATTTAGGGCTTGCTCAATATCGCCCCTGTCTAAAATATTTTTCACGCCATTGCCCCATAATCCCGCATAACAGTCAGCTTGTAATTCAAGTTTGACCGAGAGTTGGTTACGGATTAGTGCAGATTGATTTTGCGATAATTGTTCAACTTTATTAAATGTGCCAAGTAAATTTTGTACATGGTGCCCAACTTCGTGTGCAATCACATAACCTTGTGCAAAGTCACCTCCGCCACCTAGGCGTCTTTTCATCTCTTGATAAAATGATAAGTCCAGATAAACCGTTTTATCGAGATTGCAATAGAATGGTCCCATCATAGCTTGCCCGGTGCCACACATGGTTTGGGTTGCTCCGTTATAGAGTACAAGTTTAGGGGGAATATAGGTTTTGCCTAATTTTTGGAATTGTTCGCGCCAGAAATCTTCGGTACTTGCTAATATTACTGAAGTAAATTTATCTGCGTCGTTAGGTAGGGTGTTGTCAATCTGGCTTGTTGATGTGGAATCATCCAAATCAATCACATTGCTGTCGAGCAAACCAGTTAAATCAACGCCATAGTAGCCTGCCACTAAGACAACAACAAATAAAACAATTTTACCTTTACCACCAATTGGGATGCGTGTCCCAATATCACTTCCTGATTGTGAGCGGTGATCTTCAATGTTATCACTCTCTCTTTGGTCTCTCCATCTCATAGGGAATACCTCATCAGTTTTGGTAACATCATTCTAAAGGATAATAGATGAGGTTACTAGCACTAGTTATCATAACAAGAGGATGTGATAAATGGGTTATTTTTGCTTTTTTTAGGTATATAATTCTTACCTAATATTGCATCAATTGAATCAGTAAAATTGGTGTGATTAAATTTAAAACCTCATCTGACTCGCATAATTTGATTTAGTTTATCTTTGGCATGGTAGCCCGGTTATTTATTTTTATATTAATGAATTTTAAAGGCGGTACTTCATGGCGCAATCGAATAAAAAACCTTTGGAGATTGATGATATCCCTATCATTAATGACAATCAGTTAAAAAAAGCCACTTGGGCATCGGCGTTTAGTAATGCTATTGAATGGTATGATTTTGGGGTGTACAGTTTTTTGGCGTATATTATTGGGCAGGTGTTTTTTCCTCATGTTTCGCCTAGCGTGCAGATTATTGCTGCATTATCGACTTTTTCTATTCCTTTTTTTGTTCGCCCTTTAGGTGGGATTATTTTTGGTTTAATTGGTGACAATATTGGTCGCCAAAAAGTGCTATCTATCACTTTAGTGATAATGTCGTTAAGCACATTTTGCATTGGGTTGATTCCAACTTATGAAACGATTGGTATTACTTCGCCTGTATTGCTGTTGATTGTTAAATTAGCCCAAGGGTTTTCAATCGGTGGGGAATACTCTGGCTCAGCAACGGTAGTTGCCGAATATTCGCCCGATCGTAAACGTGGTTTTATTGGTGGTTGGCTTGATTTTGGTTCAATGGTGGGTTTTATAATTGGTGCAGGGCTAGTGGTGTTTTTATCAATGTTACTCAGTCAATCGGCGCTATTTAGTTGGGGCTGGCGAATTCCGTTTTTAATTGCTTTACCGCTTGGGATCATTAGCTTTATCCTACATCATATTTCAGAAGAGACGCCAACTTTCCAACAACACCTTGAAGCCAGAGAATCGCAAGAGAAGGCTGAATCAACACTAAAAAAAGTGGTCGGTAAATATTGGCAGCATATTTTAATTTGTGCAGGGTTGGTTATTGTAACAAATGTCTCGTTTTATCTATTGCTAACGTATATGCCTAGCTATTTAGCGCATAATTTGAATTATAATACTGAACAAGGTTTGCTTATTATAATTGCGATTATGGTTGGCATGTTAATTATACAACCTATTATTGGGTTATTAAGTGATAAGGTGGGTCGTAGACCTTTTATTTTGATCGGAAGTATTGGTTTATTGCTATTATCTTATCCTGCATTTATGTTAATTAATAGCCAGCAAATACCTTTGGTTTTTTTGGGCGTATTCATTTTGGCCCTGTTTATCAACTGTTTTACTGGGATCATTACCTCAATATTACCAGCAATGTTTCCAACTAATATTCGCTATAGCGCTATTGCAAGCATTTTCAATGTTGCCATTATTATTGCCGGGGTAACACCAACATTTGTGGCATGGCTTGTTGAATCAACTGGTAATTTATATATGCCCGCTTACAATTTAATGTTAGCAGGATTCATTGGTGTGATTACTGGGCTTGCTATGCATGAAACTGCAAATAAACCTTTACACGGCACTAATCCAACCGCAGCCAATCGAGACGAAGCGCAATCACTTCTATCTGAACACTTTGATTCCATTGAAGAGGAAGTTGAAGATATTGATGAGCAGCTCGAGGAGCTACAAAATAAGCGACAAGAACTTGTCGATCAACATCCTAAATTGGATTAGTTAACTTTTTCCATCGCTTAAAATTCGTTTATAAAAGTTGAGGAAAGGGGGCTAAAGCTATCAAGCGCCCAACGTTTTACTCACTATTGGCTAAAATTGTTTAATATAAAATTATATTTTATACTGGATCGGTTTTTTTACTTAGTAACGGCAAAGGAATGTTTAAAGTCACTTTTGAGCAATTTATTTATTTAAGGATTGTGGAATTAATCTTCGTATTGTTTTTTATAATGATTAATATACTCAATACTTTTGATGCCTATTTAAAAAAAAGAGAAAGCCAAAAGCGAAAGACGCCGAAAAAAATATTCAAAACCGATGTTCCATTAATTAAGTCTGTACAAGAATTTAAAAAATTAAAAAAGAGTAAATGTCGCAAATTTAGTTTTATGTGGAATTGTTTTTATCGGATAAAGGATTTTTTTAGAAAAAAAAGTTGAGGAGTGGGGTTTTTGGAATATTAACATCGCTCATTTTTATATCTTTTCTAATATCAATCTGTGGTTATTTGATATAATTTTTTATACTAAACAAGTTTATTTTAACTGCCTATTCATCGTATTTTCCTAAGCGTTTTGTTAAATTTTAATATAAAAACAGTAACTTCTTCGTCAGCAAAATAGGTTAACTATTTTTTGCTTTTTTTTGATTATTTTTAGCTTTTTGTGTCAGTTTTGATATTTAGCGCTATAAAGTTTACTCCCCTCTTTTCAATAGATTATATTGGTTATAATATATCCAAAATTGGTTGAGTTTACTTATAATAATTCAAGGAAGGGAACATAAAATGGTTGCAAATAGTACATCAGATCTGGTTGCAAAATTAAAAAATATTGTTGGTGATAAATATACCTTAACTGATCCAAATCGGACTTTACCTTATCGCCAAGGTGCACGTTTTGGGGTGGGGGATGCATTAGCTGTCGTTATTCCCGGCACACTTTTAGAACAGTGGGAAGTTTTAAAAGCTTGTGTTGAGGCGGATGTGATTGTCATTACACAGTCTGCCAATACGGGGTTAACTGGTGGTTCTACTCCTGATGGTAATGATTATGACCGGCCAATAGTCATTGTTAGTACTCGTCGATTAGATGGGATTCAAGTGATTGAAAATGGTGATCAGGTGGTCTGTTTACCGGGTAGTACGTTATTCCATTTAGAAAAAGAGTTAAAAAAATATCACCGTGGTCCTCATTCTGTGATTGGCTCGTCTTGTATAGGTGCTTCGGTTTTAGGTGGTGTTTGCAACAATTCCGGCGGTGCTTTGATTCAACGTGGTCCTGCTTATACGCAAATGGCGGTATTTGCCCAGTTAGATGAGCAAGGTCAGCTACATTTAGTCAACCATTTAGGGATTGAATTAGGTGATACGCCAGAAGCAATTTTAGAAAATTTACAAAAACGTGCTTATACCGATAACGATGTTAACCCTAATGCAGGTTTAGGCCATGATCACCATTATTGTGATCATGTTCGACAAATCGATGCTGATACACCTGCTCGATATAATGCCGATCCAAGTCGTCATTATGAAGCGTCAGGTAGTGCTGGTCGATTGATGGTTTTTGCGGTGCGGTTAGATACTTTTCCTTTAGAAGAAAAGACCGCGGTATTTTATATTGGAACTAATGATACCAACGAACTGGATGATATTCGTCGTCATATTTTAGGAACTTTTAAGCATCTGCCAATTTCAGGTGAATATATTCATCGTGATGCGTTTGATATTGCAGCGGTATATGGCAAACATCTATTTTTAGCTATTCAGAAATTGGGTACCGATACGATCCCTCGTTTGTATGCATTTAAGAATGTTGTCGATCGTATTGTGAGAAAAATTCCTTTCTTCCCTAACAGTTTTTCTGATTGGTTTGCGGTGAATGTGTGTAAGTTGTTACCTAAGCATTTGCCAAAATCGATGCGTGATTATCGTGATCGCTATGAGCATCATCTCATTTTGAAAATGTCTGATGACGGCATTGCCGAAGCTGAGGCATTTTTGAAGGAGTATTTTGCAGATAGTGAGAAACGTAGTGGTAGTTATTTCCGTTGTGATGATAAGGAAGCTGAGGCCGCTATGTTACACCGCTTTGCAACAGCGGGTGCTGCTACGGTTTATCGTAATGTTCATACTAAGACTGTTGAGGATTTGGTCGCTCTAGATATTGCTTTGCGTCGTAATGATAAGGAGTGGTTCGAAACGTTACCAGAAAGTATTAGTCAGCATTTTATTCATAAGCTTTATTATGGCCACTTTTTCTGTTCAGTGTTCCATCAAGACTATTTGGCTAAAAAAGGGACTGACTGTACTAAGATGAAAGAGGAGATGTTGGCGATACTCGATCAGCGTGGAGCACAATATCCGGCCGAACATAATGTTGGTCATTTGTATCATGCTAATTCTGATTTGAAAAATTTCTATCACGAGTTAGATCCAACTAATAGCTTTAATCCGGGTATTGGTAAAACATCTAAAAAGAAATTTTGGAAATGATTTAGAAACTAAACTGAACATTAAAACCGCCATTATTGAATTAATGGCGGTTTTTTTATTTAGAGTAATTTTTTTAGTTGATAGATTGCTTCTAACGCTTGTTTTGGCGTTAATGCATCTGGATCGAGCTGTTGTAGAGCTAGCTCGACTTCTGATGGTTCAGTATCACTGATCAAGGTCAGTTGTGAGCTTTCAATATGGCTGTCAGCTGTTGAGAGAACTTCTAGCTCTTTTAGCTTCTGTTTGGCTCGTTTTAATATCGTTTTAGGCACACCGGCTAATCCTGCCACAGCTATACCAAAACTTTTGCTCGCTGCACCTTCGGATACTTCATGAATGAAAGCGACAGTATTGTCGTGTTCAATCGCGTCAAAATGGATGTTGTAGACACCTTGTATCTGTTGAGGTAGTTGGGTTAGTTCAAAATAGTGGGTTGCAAATAGTGTCATTGCTTTGATTTCGTTAGCCAAATTTTCAGCACACGCCCAAGCTAATGAGAGACCATCATAGGTTGATGTTCCTCGGCCAATTTCGTCCATTAAAACTAAGCTATTTGGTGTAGCGTTATGCATAATGTTGGCGGTTTCGGTCATTTCAACCATAAATGTCGAACGCCCAGATGCTAAATCGTCAGATGCGCCAATACGGGTAAAGATACGATCAACAGGGCCTATTATTGCTTTCGAAGCTGGGACAAAGCTACCAATGTAAGCAAGTAAGACGATCAACGCTGCTTGGCGCATGTAGGTGCTTTTTCCGCCCATATTAGGACCAGTGATAATTAGCATTCTTCTATCTGATGATAGTGAGAGTGAGTTGGCGATAAATGGCTTTTGTAATACTTGCTCGATCACAACGTGCCGTCCATCTTTGATTTCAATCCCGGTTTTGTTGGTTAATGTTGGGCATTGGTAGTTGAGCGTTAGGGCTCGTTCAGCAAGATTCGTCAGTACATCAAGCTCGGCAATCGCATCAGCGCTGGTTTGCATGTTAGCTAATTCTGGCATAAGTAGGTCGAACAGCTGTTCATAAAGCTGTTTCTCTAGTGCTAATGCACGACCTTTAGACGTTAAGACTTTGTCTTCGTACTCTTTTAACTCAGGAATGATGTAGCGTTCAACATTTTTAAGTGTTTGTCTTCGTGTGTAGTGTATTGGCGCTAGGTGGCTTTGACCTCGGCTAATTTGGATGTAGTAACCATGTACCGCATTAAAGCCTACTTTTAAGGTGTCAATTCCTAAGGTTTCACGTTCTCGAATTTCAAGTTGTTCTAAGTAGTTAGTTGCACCATCTGCTAAATTGCGTAGTTCATCTAATTCTTGATGATAACCAGCAGCAATTACGCCTCCGTCTCGAATAATAACGGGTGGGGCTTCGACTATTGCTCGATTTAAGATATCAGCAATTTGATCAAACTGGTTAATTTTAGCGCGTAATGCAATTAGTGATGGCGCGTTGAATTCGGATAGCTGTTGTTGAAGCGTTGGCAATAGGTTATAGGCATCGCGTAGGCGAGCGAAATCTCGCGGGCGAGCACTTCTCAATGCTAATCTTGCTAAAATTCGTTCAAGATCACCAATCTGCTTTAATAGCGGTTGTAGGTCGGTGATATGGTTTTGCAGTTCTTGAATTGCTAGCTGTCGGTTTTGTAATATTGCTAGATTACGGATTGGCGAATGCAGCCACCGTTTAAGCATTCGGCTACCCATTGCAGTTTGGGTTTTATCTAAGATATCAGCTACAGTATGTTCTGTTCCACCTGATAGGTTTTCGGTAATTTCTAAGTTTCTGCGAGTGGATGCATCGAGTACGACAAAATCAACTGGCGATTCTTTAACTATTGAGCGAATATGTGGCATGGCTGTGCGTTGGGTATCTTTTACGTATTGTAATAAACAGCCTGCTGCACATAATGCATAATGGCACTCTTCTACCCCATATCCAATTAAATCATTCGTTCCAAATTGTAAATTGAGTTGTTGTTTGGCGGTTTCGAGATCGAAGTCCCAAATTGGTCGCCGTCTTAATCCATGACGGTTTTCAATTAGGTTCATTGATTGAAAATCTTCTGGGTAGAGTAACTCAACTGGGTTAGTTCGCTGTAATTCTGCTTGGATAGCTTCTGGATTATCGCATTCAAATACAAAAAAACGGCCTGAACTTATGTCTAAAGTGGCGTAACCAAAGTGCTCTTTTTGTTGCCATATGCACGCGAGTAAGTTGTCTTTACGATCTTCTAATAGTGATTCATCACTCACTGTGCCTGGTGTAACAATTCGAACAATTTTACGTTCAACGGGGCCTTTGCTGGTTGCAGGATCACCTATTTGCTCACAAATTGCTACTGATTCGCCAAGCGATATAAGTTTAGCTAAGTAGCTTTCAACTGCATGATAAGGCACGCCAGCCATAGGAATTGGCTGTCCATTTGATGAGCCTCGTTTAGTCAGCGATATATCTAAGAGTTGCGAACCACGTTTGGCATCATCATAAAACATCTCATAAAAATCACCCATTCGATAAAACAGTAAAATATCCGGATTTTCAGCTTTCAATTTTAGGTATTGTCGCATCATTGGTGTGTGGTCGGTGAGGTTGTCGTATTCGGTCATATTATTAATTCTTTTTTATCTAAAACTCTGGCGATTATTATCTCTAACCTTGCTTGTATTTTGTACAATCTTCGATTTTGCTCTTTAAGTAACCCTGTTTTTAAAATGCTAAAAATTGGTTCAACTTATTATTCTATTCGATATTGTATATTTTTGGGTGATTGTATCATTTTATATGATGTAATGAAAATGAGCTGATTGGTTGTAAATAATAAAAAACGATGAATAATTTAGGGTTTAAAGGGATGATTATATTTCTTCTATCAACTTTTTTAAGTTAATCGATATTATAGCTTTTGAGGTTTAAGTGAGTTTAAGTCATTGTCAATAAAATAAGTGTTAGTGCTTTATTATCCTTGATTTAAAATAAGTTTATATTGAAAATAAAATTAGTTTTTTGATTTATAATATGCCTATTTAGGCTGGCTATCATCGGATGATAATTAAGGTGGTTTTCTGTTAAATTTATTCTTACCAATTATTTTAATTCAGCTTGAATAAACCACAAAAATTTGGTAGTTTATTGCCAATTATTTTATCATTTAACACAAATAAAGAAGGTAATTGTTATGACAATCAAAGTAGGTATTAATGGTTTTGGCCGTATCGGTCGTATTGTTTTCCGTGCTGCACAAAAACGTTCTGACATCGAAATTGTTGCAATCAACGATTTATTAGACGTTGATTATATGGCTTATATGCTTAAATATGATTCAACTCACGGTCGTTTTGACGGTACTGTTGAAGTTAAAGACGGTAAATTAATCGTTAATGGTAAAACAATCCGCGTTACTGCTGAAAGAGATCCTGCGAACTTAAAATGGAATGAAGTAGGTGTTGATGTTGTAGCTGAAGCAACTGGTTTATTCTTAACTGATGAAACTGCTCGTAAACATATCCAAGCTGGTGCTAAAAAAGTTGTTTTAACTGGTCCTTCAAAAGATAGCACACCAATGTTTGTAATGGGTGTTAATGATAAAGATTATGCTGGTCAAGATATCGTTTCTAACGCATCTTGTACTACTAACTGTTTAGCGCCTTTAGCTAAAGTAGTTAATGATAACTTTGGTATCGTTGAAGCGTTAATGACTACAGTTCACGCAACTACAGCAACTCAAAAAACTGTTGATGGTCCTTCTCATAAAGACTGGCGTGGTGGTCGTGGTGCTGCTCAAAACATCATCCCTTCATCAACTGGTGCTGCTAAAGCTGTAGGTAAAGTTATCCCTGAATTAAATGGTAAATTAACTGGTATGGCTTTCCGCGTTCCAACTCCAGACGTTTCTGTTGTTGACTTAACTGCACGTTTAGCTAAACCAGCTAAATACGAAGATATCTGTAAAGTTATCAAAGCAGCGGCTGAAGGTCCTATGAAAGGCGTTCTTGGTTATACTGAAGATGACGTTGTGTCTACAGATTTCTTAGGTGAAGTTTGTACTTCTGTATTTGATGCTAAAGCAGGTATCCAATTAAGCGATAACTTTGTTAAATTAGTATCTTGGTACGATAATGAAGTTGGTTATTCAAACAAAGTATTAGACTTAATCGCAGTTGTTTCTAAAAAATAAGAAGCATTGTCATTGATAAAAAAAGCGACCTTGAGTCGCTTTTTTTATTTCTGCTAAGAATGATTATTCGTAAGCATAAAAAACGCCTATTTTTTCAAATAGGCGTTTTACTTTTATTATTTAATTAAAATTTAATTAGATAACAACAACTTCAGCCGCTGCTGGTCCACGTGGGCTATCTTGGATCGCAAATTCGACTTGTTGTCCTTCAGCTAAGGTTTTAAAGCCGTCGCCTGAGATTGCAGAGAAGTGAACAAATACATCTTTGCTTCCATCGGCTGGGGTAATAAAACCAAAACCTTTACTTTCATTGAACCATTTTACTTGGCCTGTTTTTTTATTCATTTACTAGACATCCTAACAATAATTAATAATTTGCCTTATCGGCTGTTTAGGCTTAACAAAACATTGTTTACATCAACTCAAAAACTAATCTAACCAGTTTACCACTAAATTAAAAAGTTAATCGTTTCCATAAAAATGCTTCTTTTGTTCACCCACGACTATTACCTCATAAATCATAATCGAAAGCAAGAGTTTCATGACATTTTTTTCATCTTAGGATGAAGTTTTTTATATGATTTTTTGGTAATTGATCGTTTTTTGATCTATAGCAAATTACTGATATTATAACTATTTGAAGTTATTTCGAAAGTCAAAAAAAGTCTAAAAATGCGAGTCATAAAAATTTTTCTTTATGACTCGGTAAAGCGATTACTTTTTTGTAAAGAAGGGGTTATTTTGCACGTTCAAATGATTCGATAATTTCTTTTCGAGCTGCTTCTGCGTTATCCCAACCTTCAACTTTTACCCATTTACCTTTTTCAAGGGCTTTGTATTGTTCAAAGAAGTGTTTGATTTGAGATTTTAATAACTCAGGTAAGTCATCTACATCTTTAATATGATCGTATTCTTTTGATAGTTTAGTGTGTGGTACTGCAACTAATTTAGCATCAGAACCCGCCTCATCAGTCATTTTTAATACACCAACTGGACGGCAACGAATTACTGAACCTGGTTGTAATGGGTATGGTGTTGGGACTAATACGTCAACAGGATCGCCATCTAGTGATAAAGTGTGGTTGATATAACCATAGTTACATGGATAGAACATGGCTGTAGCCATAAAACGATCGACAAATACTGCACCAGTGTCTTTATCAACTTCATATTTAATTGGGTCAGCATTCGCTGGGATTTCGATTACAACATAGATGTCGTCTGGTAATTCTTTACCTGCTGGTACATTTAATAGTCCCATTTTTGTGTCCTCTATCTTTTATTTGTTAATAGTGTTTAATGATAAATATAAAGCGAACATTATAAAAATTTACTCTGTTTCGCTCAAATCTTTTAAATATTGAAAAATTTGTCTGGCTGTTTTTGGGGTTTTGTTTGCAGAGAGTTCTTTTTTGGCTAAACGCGCTAGTGTGCGTAGTTGCTGTCTATCTGCGGAAGGGAAAAGCCCCATTATTGATTCTGCATCACCCGTTTCTATAAGTTCGTCACGCAATTTTTCTAATCGATGAAATAGGGCGACTTGTTGGTTATGGCGATTTTTAAGTTTATCCAAAGCTAATGTTATAGGTTCAATATCACGACTTCGAAGTAGTTTACCAATGTATTGGATTTGCCTACGATAGCCTTCTTTTTTTATTTTTTGCGCTAATTCAATCGCATAAAGTAGATCTTCATCAAGGGGAATTTTAGCAATTTCATTTTTGCTTAAGTTGACAAGTTCGACACCTAACTTTTTAAGTGCTTCAGCATCACGTTTGATTTCACTTTTACTGACGTAAATAATGTCATCGTCTTGAGGATCAATGTTGAAGTCAGGTTCTAAATTTGGCTCTTGATTGTTATTCATGCTATTTCTTTTGTTAACTAAAATTGAATTCTGGCATATTATAACGTATCACTAGCAGAATTGTAGAAAATAATAAAATGAGTATTGAACAAATTAAAAAAGACGCGTTAAGCCAAAAGCAACATTTGTCAGCAATTGTTGCCGATGCTATTAACCAGGCAAAAGCTCGAGTTGATGCGGTTGAGGTATCGATTAATCAATCAACAGGTATTAGTGTTAGTACACGAGATGGTGAGGCTGAGAATGTTGAGTTTAATAGTGATGGTGCGTTAGGTATTACTGTTTATCAAAATCAGCGTAAGGGTAGTGCGTCAACCAGTGATTTGTCGCCACAGGCAATCAGTCAAACTGTGGATATGGCTATTAATATTATGCAATATACGTCAGCAGATCCTTGTTCTGGTCTTGGCGATCCCGATTTAATGGCTTTTGATGCGCCAGATTTAGATCTGTTTTATCCAAGTGATTTGAATGTTGATAATGCAATTGAACAGGCAAAACAGGCTGAACTAAGTGCGTTGGCAAGGTCTTCTTTGATAAGCTGTGACGGTGGTTATTTTAATAGTCGTTATGGTGTTTATGTTTATGGTAATAGTTTAGGGATGTTACAAGGTTACTGTGCAAGTTCGCATTCACTTTCTTGCTCTGTTATTGCTGAACAAAATGGGCAAATGGAGCGTAATTATGATTATACGTCATCCCGTGTTGCTAACCAATTAAAATCACCTGATTGGGTTGGTAATCATGCTGCTGAAAAGGCGGTTGCTCATTTAGGTGCTAAACAAATTAAAACCATGCAAGTTCCAGTTCTTTTTTGTGCAGAAGTTGCTGTTGGGTTGATTCGCCATTTAGTTGGAGCCATTAGTGGTGGTGCTATTTACCGAAAATCCTCTTTTTTATTAGATAGTGTGGGTAATGCGATTTTTCCATCTTGGCTGACAATTTTAGAAGATCCTTATATTTTAAAAGGAGTTGGGTCATCACCTTTTGATAGTGAAGGAACCAAAACATTTAAGCGCAATATTATTGAAGACGGTATTCTACAAACTTATTTGTTAAGTAACTATTCAGCTAGAAAATTAGGGCTAAAATCGACAGGACATGCTGGTGGTATACATAATTGGTTAGTTTCACCAAGTCAAACTGATGCTGATTTTGATACAATGCTAAGAAAATTAGATAAAGGTGTTGTTATTACGTCATTAATGGGACAAGGTGTTAATAATGTTACGGGTGATTATTCGCGTGGCGCCTCTGGTTTTTGGGTGGAAAATGGTAAAATACAGTATCCAATCAATGAAATTACCGTCGCGGGGAACCTTAAGGATATTTACCAAAATATTGTGGCAATAGGCAGTGATATTGAGACAAGAAGTAATATTCAAACAGGATCAATATTAGTAGAAAATATGAGTGTAGCAGGGAAATAATCAAACATGGGAAAGTTTACCAGTAGCGCATTATTCCAAAAAATTATTTTTTGGATGCCAGGCCTGATGAGTTTATTGCGATATAAGCGCGAATATCTTAGTTTTGATATTAAAGCGGGATTATCAGTGGCAGCAGTTTCTTTGCCTGTTTCTATCGCTTATGCAGAGCTTACAGGCGTTGGTGCGATTGCGGGATTATATTCAACTATCTTGCCGCTTATTGTCTATGCGCTTTTTGGTTCATCCAGGCAATTGATTGTCGGTCCCGATACAGCTACCTGTGCTGTGGTTGCTGCTGTGGTATTTCCTTTAGCAGCTAATGATCCTGTTTTACGTTGGCAATTGGTGGTGCTGTTGACCATTATGATCGGTATTTGGTGCTTGATTGCCGGTAAACTCCATTTAGGTGCTTTGGCGGATTTATTAAGTCAGCCAATTTTGATTGGCCTACTTAATGGGATTTCAATTACTATTATGGTCGATCAGTTAGCTAAGATGTTTGGCTTTAAGTATGATTATTCTTATTTGATTGAACGCATTGCTTATCTACCTTTTAAAATATCTGAAATTCATGTGTTAACGGCATTTATATCTTTTTGTACACTTGCGATTTTGGTTGTATTGAAAAAATTTAAGCCACGTTATCCAGCCCCTTTGTTTGCTGTAATTATTATGACGTTTCTCTCTTGGCTGTTTAATTTTGAACATTATAATGTTCGAATCATTGGTGGAGTAACGAGTGATTTTATTCCTGCTGAGTCATGGATTGATTTTGATAAGGGCTTGATGCGTAATTTAGTCGTTCCTTCGCTCAATATCGCCGTTATTTGTTTTGTAAGTATGATGATTACGGTACGAAGCTTTGCCTCTAAAAATAATTATGAGACTAATGCCGATGTTGAATTTAAAGCATTAGGTATGGCTAATATTGTTGCAGGTTTATCGCAAGGCTTTGTAGTCAGCGGTACCTCATCACGTACCGCGGTTAATGATGCCAATGGTGGTAAAACGCAATTAGTATCAATTATTGCGGCTGTTTTGATTGGCTTTGTCGTATTGTTCTTTTTGTCACCACTACAATATATTCCAACTTGTGTGTTGGCGGTGATTTTAATATATTCTTCTTTATCTCTTATCAATTTCCAAACTATTATCCGATTTTTTAAATTCGATCGTGATGCGTTTTATTTAAGCTTAACTACGTTAATTTCGGTGTTAGTTATTGGTATTATTCCCGGTATGGCGTTGGCCGTTTTATTAGGGCTGTTTTTATTTTTACGTCGTGTGTTTAGGCCGAATGATCAATTATTAGGTGTTGATGAAAGTGGACGAATTCATTCAATTGGTTCGGATGTTAGTCCATTAAGTAATACTATGATTTATCGCTTTAATTCTCCATTAACTTATTTCAATATTGCATACTTTAAACGTAGGATTATTAATTATATAGATGAATCTCCTGAGGCAATTAATTATGTGATTGTTGATGCTATTCCTTGCTTTACCTATAAAGATGTTAGTGTTTTGACCGGTATTGACGAGTTGGTTAAATCGTTGAAGGTTAGAAATGTGGTACTGATTTTATCTGGCCGACGTAAAACATTGAAGAATTGGTTTAAGCAGATGAATATTAAATTAGATACTGATTATATTGAGTTTGCTTATGATCTTTATTTTGCTGTTAGGTCAGTTCAGAGTAAAGAACATATGGAAAGCAAAAACGACGAGGATATAAATAATTAAATTTTTAATCATTTTTTAATTAGCTAGGGATAATTATGAATCAGATAAAAGATCCACTCAAAATTGAGATGCTTAGTACTGGTGATGAGGTTTTATATGGTCAAATTGTTGATACTAATGCAGCTTGGTTATCTGATTTTTTATTTGAAGAAGGCATTTCTATCACTTCGCGCCATACAGTAGGGGATGATTTGTTGACATTGGTTGATACTCTGCAAGAGCGTAGCTTGCACAATGATATTTTAATTGTGAATGGAGGGTTAGGACCAACAAGTGATGATCTAAGTGCACAAGCAGCTGCACAGGCTAATAATGAGTCTTTGGTTTTACACGATGAGTGGCTTAAAGTACTTGAACGCTACTTCCTGAATCGCGGTAGAAAAATGCCATCAAGCAATATCAAACAAGCAATGTTACCTCAAAGTGCAACGTTAATTGATAATCCAATCGGAACGGCATGTGGCTTTAAGATGGTGATAAATAATTGTCTATTATTCTTTACGCCAGGCGTTCCTTCTGAATTTAAAGAAATGATTAGAACTTCAATTTTGCCTGACATTAAGATGATCTATCCTATAACCGAACGTAAACTCTGTTATCGATTAACCACCATGGGACGAACAGAAAGTGATTTAGGAATGGAGATCGAGACTTCATTAGATATTCCTGATTTTATTACAGTTGGTTATCGTGCAGCAATGCCTATTATTGAATTGAAATTAACTGGGCCAGAAAGTAAAAAAAGTGAAATGGATAGCGCATGGCACAAAATAAAGTCTATTGTTGCAGATAATTTACTTTGTGAAGGTGTTAATCAAGGTGTATCAGGTTTAGCTCAGGTTGTATCAAGATTGTTAAATGAAACGAATCAATCTATTGTGGTCATTGAACAACAATCAGCTGGAGTAATTGGTTATCACCTATTAAAAGCCAATGCCCCCGTGGTGAAATCAGAAGTGGTACCTTTTGTGATGGAAGAACCACTTAATTACTTTTCACAAGTATTGCAAAATCAAAAAGCCGATATTGCGCTAGGGGTAGTCAATTTTCAAGAAAAGAATACGGAATTTACTTTAGTTATTGTCACTAAAAATCAAGAATTGCATTTTAAATTGAAGTATACTGGTAGAGTTCAAAATAATAAGATCCAACAACAAATTTTATCTGCGATTGCTTTAGATGGTTTGCGTCGTTATCTTTTAAATCTGCCTATCATTGGGCCTAACGTTTGGTTAGAGTTATTGGTATAGTTTTATCGTATAGTTTTAACAAATAGTTTTATAATATTGCTTCCGCTTTTAGAACGATTTTACAGGGGTTTTTCATTTGTTAGTAATATTAGTTATGGACAATTCCCTACAAAATTAAGTAGAATAGCGGATCTTTCAATTGAAGCATATAAGTTAATATATTAGAGGTAAAAATGGCTCGTGTAACTGTCCAAGATGCAGTAGAAAAAATTGGTAATCGCTTTGATCTCGTTTTAGTTGCAGCAAGACGTGCTCGTCAATTACAAGTTGAAAACAAAACGCCACTAATTCCAGAAGAAAACGATAAAGAAACTGTAGTTGCTTTACGCGAAATTGAAGATGGGCTTGTAAATAAACAAATTCTTGATACTGCTGAATTCCAAGCTCGTCAAGATGAAGAATCAGAAGTGCGTAATGCTCTTCATGAAACGGTACTTTTAGAAAATACTCCCTCATACGAATAAACATTGCTGAGAATTGTCCATGCAATATTTTGAAAGCTTAAAAGAGGTTGTTGCATTTTATCTTCCAGCTAAACAAGTTGAATTAATTCAAAATGCCTACTTTTTTGCGAAACAAGCGCATGAAGGACAATTCCGTTGTAGCGGTGAACCCTATATTACTCATCCGGTTGCTGTAGCAACCATTTTAGCCGATATGCGGCTGGATTATGAGACCATCATCGCTGCACTTTTGCATGACACCATCGAAGATACCCAAGTCACCTTTCAAGATATAACACAAAAATTTGGCAAACATGTTGCCGTGTTAGTTGAAGGTGTTTCGAAACTTGATAAGTTAAAATTTAGAAACCGACAAGAAGCTCAAGCTGAAAATTTTCGCAAAATGGTTTTAGCCATGACCGAAGATGTCCGAGTGATTCTAATTAAGTTAGCTGATAGAACGCATAATATGCGTACTCTTGGGGCATTAAGACCGGATAAACGTCGACGTATTGCTAAAGAAACATTAGAGATTTATGCTCCTTTGGCTCATCGTTTAGGTATTCATCATATTAAAACTGAGCTTGAAATACTTGGTTTTACGGCGATGCATCCTAATCGCGCTAAAGTTCTTGAAAAAGTTGTTAAGATTGCTCGTGGCACCAGAAAAGAGCTTATTCAGCAAATTCTATCAGAAATTAAAGGGCGTTTAGCTGAAGCGAATATCAATGCCCAAGTGGAAGCGCTTGAAAAGAACATTTATGCTATTTATCAAAAGATGCAACTTCGTGAACAGCATTTCCATTCAATTATGGATATTTATGTTTTCCGAATTGTAGTTGATGATGTTGATACTTGTTATCGTGCACTTGGTTTAGTCCATAACTTATATAAACCTCGACTTAATCGTTTTAAAGATTATATTGCTATTCCAAAAGCGAATGGTTATCAATCGTTGCATTCATCATTGATTGGCCCACATGGTACGCCTGTGGAAGTGCAAATTCGAACCGAAGATATGGATCAAATGGCAGAAATGGGTGTGGCTGCGCATTGGATTTATAATGAAAATGATGAGTTAAATAACACTACTACTCAGATTAAAGCCCAGCGTTGGATGCAGAGCTTGTTGGAACTTCAACAAAGTGTTGGTAATTCATTTGAGTTTATTGAAAATGTTAAATCTGACCTTTTTCCAAAAGAAATTTATGTTTTTACACCCAAAGGTCGAATTGTTCAATTACCTGAAGGTTCAACAGCAGTTGATTTAGCATATGCTGTGCATTCTGATATCGGTTTCCAGTGTATTGGGGCTTTAGTTGATCGTAAACCTTACCCGCTTTCTCAACCTTTAAGCAATGGTCAAACTGTTGAAATTATTACGTCTCCAGAAAGTCGTCCTAATGCAAGCTGGCTTAATTTTGTCGTTAGTGCTAAAGCAAGATCTCGCATTCGACAAGCATTGAAAACCTTGAAGTGCGAAGATGCTATTTTATTAGGTCGTAAATTGCTTAATTTAGCGCTTATTAAATCGGGTGGAATCGACTCGCTAACTGATAAGCAGAAAGATCGTATTGTTAGTTTGACTAAGTTGACTTCGTTTGAGGATGTATTAGCTGAAATAGGGCTAGGCAATATTATGAGCCATTTTATTGTCAAAGGTCTTGAACATAAAGCGCTTTTATTTAATCAATCTGAAGAAAATAAAACATTAGTTATAACAGGAAGTGAAGGGGTATTAGTTACTTTTTCAAAATGTTGTCATCCTATTCCTAATGATCCTATTGTCGGTCATGTTAGCCCTGAAAAAGGTTTAACTGTGCATCATGAATCTTGTCGCAATGTTAGTGGTTATCAGAATAATCCCGATAAATATATTTCGCTTAAATGGGCACCAGATATTGAGCAGTTTTTTGTAGCTGAAATTTGGGTAGATATTATTAATAATCAGGGTTCTTTAGGTCATGTTCTTTCTATCATTAATGATGAGAAAGCACATATTCAATGGTTAAACACGGAAGAAAAAGATAGGCAAATCTATACAATTATTTTGCAAATTGAAGTTAAGAATACTCAACAACTTAATGATTTAATCCGAAAATTATCACTACAACAAGATGTAGTGAGTGTGACACGTAATATTAATTAGTTATTATGGTTGATCGTTTGCTAAACCGAATACCGCTTGCAAAATTAGCTGGTATTGGGCCTAGTTTAGAAAAAAAATTCTTTGCACTTGGTATTAAATCTGTTCAAGATCTCTTATTACATTTCCCTTTACGTTATGAAGATCGTTCGACATCTACAGCAATTAGTGATGTTGCTATTGGTGAAACGACCACAATTTTAGGTCAAATTATCAAAAGTGAAATAATTACAACTAAACGTAAAATGTTGCTCTGCTATATTCAGGATGATTCTGGTATCGCTATTTTACGTTTTCTCAATTTCAACATGGGTATGAAGACAGCCATGGCATCCGGTAAATGGGTGAGGGCTTACGGAGAAATAAAGAGGGGGAGCCATTATCCAGAAATGATTCACCCACAATTTAATATTCAATCAAAAAAAGAGGAGTCGCCTAGTTTTTCTGAACCAAACGAAGAGCGATTTACGCCGATTTATTCAACTACCTATGGGTTAACTCAGAATGTCATCCGTAAAGCAATACAATCGGCATTAATATTGTTAAAACGAAACCCACCAGCTGAAATCTTACCGGTTTCAATAAGCAATGGTTATTTATCTGTTGTTGAATCATTAGATATTATTCATAATCCATCATTAACAACGAATGTAGATCAGCTTATTGATGGAGAACATCCAGCAATAAAGCGTTTTGTTTTTGAAGAGTTGCTTGCTTATCATTTAAGTATGTTGTTTATTAAGGTTGATAATCAAAAACAACATTCTTATCCAATGCATAGTAATAAGCGTTATTCTCAGCCTTTCCTTGCTTCTTTGCCATTTGAACCGACAAATGCGCAAAAAAGAGTCGTAAAGGATATTTATCAAGATATGGCTAAGTCAGTTCCAATGATGCGATTAGTTCAGGGAGATGTGGGTTCAGGTAAAACGTTAGTGGCAGCTTTAGCCGCTCTAAATGCTATTGAAAATAATAAGCAAGTTGTTTTAATGGCGCCGACCGAAATATTAGCCGAACAACATTTTCATAATTTTTGTCGATGGTTTGAGCCACTAGGAATAAAGGTTGAGTTGTTAACTGGGCGATTGACCGCAAAAAATAAAAAACGACGATATGATGATATTGAATTAGGCGAAATTTCAATGTTAATTGGTACTCATGCCGTATTTGTTGAGAAAGTTAAGTTTTTCCAATTAGGATTGGTGATTATTGATGAACAACATCGCTTTGGTGTAAACCAGCGATTAAGTCTTTGGGAAAAAGGTATTAAAGATGAGTGTCATCCTCATCAATTAATAATGACAGCAACGCCAATTCCAAGAACCCTGGCGATGACAGTTTATGCAGATTTAGATGTATCAATCATAGATGAATTACCTCCAGGACGAACGCCAATATCGACGATAGTGATACCAAATTCTCGTCGTGATGAAATTATTGAACGTGTCAATCAAGCTTGTATTGATAATCGCCAAGTCTATTGGGTTTGTACTTTAGTTGAAGAATCTGAAACGCTTGATGCTCAAGCTGCAGAAATGTTAGTTGCAGAATTACAAGAACGCTTACCGCATCTTATTATTGCTTTAGTGCATGGCAAAATGAAATCAGATCAAAAACAATCTGTCATGCAGGATTTTAAAGACGGTAAAATTCAATTATTAGTTGCCACAACGGTTATTGAAGTCGGTGTCGATGTGCCTAATGCCAGCTTGATGATTATTGAAAATGCTGAACGTTTAGGCTTAGCACAACTGCACCAATTACGTGGGCGAGTGGGGAGAGGTACTGCAATATCTCATTGTGTTCTTATGTATCAAGCACCTTTAAGTAAAATAGCTCAAGCACGTATGAAGGTGATGCGAGAAAGTAATGACGGTTTTGTTATTGCCCAAAAAGATCTAGAGATTCGTGGTAGTGGCGAAATTCTAGGTACAAGGCAAATAGGGGTAGCTAACTTTAAAGTAGTTGATTTAATCCGTGATCAACATCTAATTAATGAAGTACAAAAAGCCTCTTATTATTTACAGAAAAATTATCCCGAAAGTGCTAATCAGCTAATTGAATGTTGGCTACCTGATCGAGAAAAGTACATTAATGCTTAAATTATGATAGTAGTTGAGAACTACAATAGTTTTTTTATATAATATTCAATAAAAGCAGATGGTTATTCATAAAAAAGGACTTATAGCGATATCTATAAGTCCATAAATATTAGTGTTAATTTTATTTATAAGAATGAACGGTATGGTAATTCCGGCTCATCGGTAAAGATATCTCTGAATCCTCGATAGTGCTGATAATGCATTTTATTTTTATCAGTAGGATATGTATATTTACCACCAACTTGCCAGAAAAATGGTCTAAATTGATATTCTAGGCGGTCTTTTTTCATATCCCATAATACTTCTATTTCACGAGGATCACTTTGGAAATTAGACCAAATATCATGGTGGAATGGAATGACCACTTTAGTGTTGAGAGATTCTGCTGCGCGTAAAATATCTGACGAAGTCATTTTATCGGTTACACCACGTGGATTTTCGCCATAAGATAAAAGAGCAACATCAATTTTATAATCATTACCGTGTTTTGCGTAATAGTTTGAATAGTGAGAATCCCCTGAATGGTAGAGTGAACCACCGGTTGTTTCGAATAAATAATTGACTGCACGATCATTCATCCCATCTAAAATGGATTTATCTGTTGATGAAACACCTTTAGGTAAAGTTACAAGTGATGTTCTATCAAATGAATCTAAAACATGAATCGTAATATCACCAACATGTAAGGTTTCACCTACTTTTGCAACAATACAGCGTTCTTCCGGTACACCCCAACTTTTCCATAATTCGACACAAGCTTTAGGACCAATAAATTTTACTTCTGGTGAGCAATTTTGAATAACTGCAGCTGCAACATTGACATCAATATGGTCCGCATGATCATGTGTCGCCATGACGGCATCAATTTGTTTAATAGCAAATGGATCTAAAACAAATGGGCTGGTTCTTAAATTAGGTTGTAATTCACGTACACCTCCCATGCGCATCATCTGGTGTTGTTTGTTCATTAAAGGATTGGCGTGGGTTTTTTTACCTGTACCACACCAGAAATCGACAGAAATATTGGTGTTACCAGCTGATTTCAACCAAATTCCCGTACAAGCAAGCCACCACATGGTAAACGTATTAGGTTTAACTTCCGTATTTTCTATCTCTTCATTAAGCCAAGTTCCCCACTCAGGAAAAGTGTTTAAAATCCAAGAGTCACGGGTAATTTCATTCACTTTACTCATACTATGTTCCTTTTCTTCATTTAATAGTTAAACTAATATTACTTCTACGCCTTGCTCTTTTATGCAATCGATTACTTCTTTATTCGCTTGTTTACCTGTAATTAAAATATCGATTTTATTTACAGGACAAAAAAGCATGCCGGAGTTGGCTTTAGTATCGATTTTGGAGCTATCTACCACCACAACTAATTTTTCAGCTTTTTCTAAAATTTGTTGTTCTGCAACTGCACCTAAGATCTCATTTTTATAAAGACCAGTTGGTGTTAATGTTTTGCCACTAGTAAACATCCATTTTGCTGCATAAGAATCAGTAAAGCTGGCAATAGGGTTGAGTATGATATTTTGTGTTTTGTTATATAACCCTCCCATAATGATGACGTTTTCATGATCGTGTTCAATTAAATAACAGGCTAATGGAAAGTAATTGGTAATAATTGAGACATTTTTACCACACAATTCACGCCCTAATAAAAATGCTGTTGAACCGCAATTAATCACAACGTTTTCATCACTTTCGCATAGTTTAGCTGCACGTATCGCGATGCGTGCTTTTTCATGATAGTGATCGGTATTATTGATATCTATTGGTGCCCATATAGGTTTTTGTTCTTCTAACCGTAAAATACCATTACGTACTTTTCGCACTCGCCCATCTAAAGCAAGTTTAGTTATATCTCTTCTAGCTGTAGCCGGAGAAATGGAGAAAATTTCAATTAATTCGGTGACTTTTAACTCACCTTTTTCATTGACTAAAGCAACAATTTCGTTGTGTCGCACAATTTCATTCATTGATAACCTCTTATAACATCATGAGCTAATTTGATTATTTGTGATAATAATTATCATTGGATTTATTGTCAATCGCTGATCATGTCTCATTAAAGATAAAATAATTTAATGTATTGATTAATATAGCTATAATTTGATTTGCATGGTGTTTTTTTTAGCGATAATGTGATATCCATCACAGTTTTACAGTTGATTGTTATAGAAAAGTGATCTACGTCAAAATAATCATAAATAATCATTGAATGATTAATTGTGATTATGGAAGATGAATATCAGTTAATGAATCACGATTGATTAACTGAGTTAAGTTTTAAGAAAAAAACTAACCTCACACTAAACAACCATATAAGTGGCATCTGGATAGCGTTAATTATCCTGCATTGAAAAGTTAATAAGGATTTGTAATGCAAACAGTGTCCAATAACCAATGAGAGGGGCATATGGAAGTAATCTATAACATTTTCTACATTTTTTATAGTCAAGTCATGACGAAAGCACCTTTGTTATTAGGCTTGGTGACAATGCTTGGTTATTGTCTTTTACGCAAAGACATAACCACAATTTTAAAAGGAACAATTAAAACCATTGTTGGGTTTATGTTGTTACAAGTGGGTTCAAATGTGTTGGTTTCGACCTTTAAGCCGGTTATTGCCAAATTAGCTGAATATCATGGTATTAAAGGATCTATCATTGACACTTATGCATCAATGGTTGCTGTTGAAAACGGTATGGGTGATCAGTATTCGTGGGTAGGATATGCGGTTTTATTAGCACTAGCAATTAATATTGTTTTAGTCATTTTTCGTCGTATTACCGGTATTCGTACCATAATGTTAACAGGCCATATCATGTTCCAACAAGTAGGGTTGATTACTTTATTCTATTTCCTTTTCGGTTATGGCATGTGGGAAACAATAATCTATTCAGCAATCATTACAGCGTTATATTGGGGAATATTTTCCAATATGATGTTTAAGCCTACCGAAGCGGTGACTGGTGGTGCTGGTTTTTCAATTGGACACCAGCAACAACTTGGTTCTTGGATTGCTGTTAAATTGGCACCAAAATTAGGCGATAAAGCCAATTCTGTTGATAACCTTAAATTACCTAAATGGTTACATATCTTTCATGACAGTATCGCTGCTACAGCAATTGTTATGACATTCTTTTTTGGCATTATTTTGCTCTCATTTGGTTTGGATAATTTGCAAACTATGGCTGGCTCTACTCATTGGACTATTTATATTCTTGAAACAGGATTGAAATTTGCTGTTGCCATACAAGTTATCGTTGGTGGGGTAAGAATGTTTGTAGCTGAATTATCTGAGGCATTTAAAGGTATTTCGGAAAAATTGATCCCTAATGCAGTATTAGCAATAGATTGTGCTGCGATTTATGCATTCTCACCTAATGCTATGGTATTTGGTTTTATTTGGGGGGCATTAGGACAATTTTTAGCGATTGCTTTATTACTTATTTTCAAATCACCGATTATGATTATTCCTGGTTTTATTCCAATGTTCTTCTCTAATGCGACAATTGGTGTTTTTGCAAACCATTTTGGTGGTTGGAAAGCGGTGATGAAACTCTGTTTTGTTATGGGCATGATTGAAGTATTTGGTTCAGCTTGGGTAATTCACATTTTTGCTCAAAATGGTACTCCTATTGACGCTTGGATGGGTATGGCTGATTGGGCAATTTTATTCCCACCAATTTTACAAGGCTTATCATTCTCTCATTTATTCATCTATTTATTAATTGCATTAGCTTTAGTTTATATGTTTTTTGCTGCAAAACAGCTTAAACAAGAAGAAGCAATGCAAAAAGATCATCCAGAATTTAACGATAATCAACAAGATGTTAATGAAGCTGTGGTAGATAAAATGGATGAAGTAGCCGTGGCTGAAGGTCGTCCGATACGTATCCTTGCGGTATGCGGAAGTGGGCAAGGTTCTTCAATGATGATGAAAATGAAAATAGCTAATTATCTAGATAAGAAAGGTATTGCAAATGTGATGGATTCATGCGCGGTAACTGATTACAAATCGCGTTTACCCAATGTTGACATTATTGTTGCTTCAAAACACTTGATTCACGAAATCGAAGTTAATGAAGGACAACATGCTTTAGGTGTACAAAATATGCTTAATCCAAACACATTCGGTGATGAGCTTATTGAGATTATTAAAAAAGTACTTGCTCAATAATCGATTAAATATAAAGAGAAGAAAGGAGTACAACGATGGCTTTGAAAGAATCATTAATTGAAAATAATTCAATATTATTAAAAGCAAATGCTGCTAATTGGCAAGAAGCTGTCAAATTAGGTACCGATATGTTAGTCGCTTCAAATGCAATTAAACCTTCTTATTATGACGCAATTATCCACTGCGTTAAAACAATGGGGCCTTATATTATTATTGCACCTAATTTTGCCATGCCTCATGCCAGACCAGAAGATGGAGTCAATCGTACTGCTTTTGCTTTAGTAACCCTTAATCAACCAGTTTATTTCGATGGCGAAGAAGAACCTGTTGATGTGCTTGTTACTTTAGCAGGAAGTACATCAGATCAACACATGGAAGGATTAATGGAGGTTACCCAAGTGTTAGATGATGAAACCAGTGAAACCGGAGTCAATCTTGATAAGTTAAGAGCTTGCAAAAACAAAGAAGATGTTTATGCGGTCATCGATAAGGCATTAAATGGAGGCTAATTTATGTATCAAGCATTAAAAGAAAGAGTATTAGCAGCTAATTTAACATTGCCTCAATATCATTTGGTGACATTTACATGGGGCAATGTGTCCGAGATTGATCGTGATAAAGGTGTTATTGCTATTAAGCCATCAGGTGTCGAGTATCACAATATGAAAGTTGATGATATTGTAGTGGTTGCACTAAATGGTGACATTATCGAAGGTCATCTCAATCCATCAAGTGATACCGCTACTCATCTTGAGCTTTATAAAGCATTTAAAGATATTGGTGGTATTGTTCATACGCATTCTCGTTATGCGACTATTTGGGCGCAAGCAGAACTCGATGTACCTGCCTTAGGAACAACCCATGCTGACTATTTTTATGGTGATGTGCCATGTACGCGTCGATTAACCGATAGCGAAATAGCAAATGATTATGAAAAAAATACTGGACTGGTGATTATTGAAGAGTTTAAACGACGTGGGCTCGATCCTAAAGCGATGCCGGGCGCAGTTATTTCTGGTCATGCTCCATTTTGCTGGGGTAAAAATGCTTTAGATGCTGTGCATAATGCAGTCGTATTGGAAGAAGTCGCAATGATGGCTATTTCTACACGTCAACTTAATCAAACAATAAAAATTCAACAAGCTTTATCGGACAAGCACTATTTTCGTAAACATGGTGCGAATGCTTATTATGGTCAAAAATAGAATGCAAGAGGGCAAATAAAATGACAAAACCTAAACTACAAATCGCATTAGATCAAACAGAATTACAACCAGCTTTAGAAGTTGCAAAAAATGTTGCTGGTTTTGTGGATATTATCGAAGTGGGAACAATTCTTGCTTTTGGAGCAGGTATTGGTGGCGTTAAAACGTTAAGAGAAAAATACCCTAACCATATCTTGGTTTGTGATTTAAAAACTACCGACGGTGGCGCGATTTTAGCCAAAATGGCTTTTTCAGCAGGTGCTAATTGGTTAACTGTTTCAGCGGCTGCACATATTGCAACTATTGAAGCCTGCAAAAAAGTTGCTGATGAATTTAATGGAGAAATTCAAATAGAGTTATATGGTCATTGGACTCTAGATGATGCCAAAGCCTGGCGAAAGTTAGGTATAAAACAAGCTATTTATCATCGTTCTCGTGATGCAGAATTAGCTGGATTAGGATGGGGTGAAGAAGACTTAGTTAAAATGCGTCAACTTTCCGACTTAGGCCTTGAGCTCTCTATCACGGGCGGTATTGTACCTGAAGATATTCATCTTTTTGCAGGAATCAAAACGAAAGCCTTTATTGCTGGTCGTGCTCTTGCTAACCAAAATGGTCAACAAACTGCACAAGCTTTAAGAGAGCAGATAGCTAAATATTGGTAATTGGTATGTTGCAGTTGTCAATTCAACTGCAATGCATATTGTTCCATTTTTATTAGGTTTAGATTATGACAAAAAGAGCAATAAATATCAAAAAAACCACGCCTCGTATTGGTATTTATGAAAAAGCATTACCAAATGATTTAACGTGGCAACAAAAATTTAATGAAGCAAAAGCATTAGGATTCGATTTTATTGAATTATCCATTGATGAGTCAGACGAACGTCGAGCAAGGCTGGATTGGTCTGATGATCAAATTTATTCATTACGTCATTTGTCAGAACAAATGGGCATAGCTTTGCACTCTATTTGTTTAAGTGCTCATCGAAAATATCCATTCGGTTCCAATGATGAATATATTCGTGCACAAGCAAAAAACATAATGAACAAGGCAATAGTACTTGCTTATAAATTAGGTGTCAGAGTCATTCAGCTTGCAGGATATGATGTCTATTATGAACCAGCAAGTAATCAAACCCATCAACGCTTTATTGAAGGTATGAAGTGGAGTGCCAAACAAGCAGAAAAAGCAGGTATTATGTTAGCTGTAGAAATAATGGATACTGACTATCTTAATTCACTAAGTAAATTCGAGATTCTGAAAAGGGAAATACCGTCTTCATACTTTATGGCTTATCCGGATGTTGGTAATATTTCTGGTTGGAATTATGATGTATGCACCGAACTATTATTAAGTCGTGATCATATTGTGCAAATTCATCTTAAAGATACCAAAAAAGTTAAATCTAATTATTCTGGGCAATTTCGAGATTTAGTTATTGGTGAAGGCGAAGTTGATTTTCCGGCCATTTTTAATACATTAAAATTAATGGATTATTGTGCTCCTTTTGTGATTGAAATGTGGGCTAAAGATGATAATTGGAAGCAAAATATTATTACTGCTCAACAAAGCCTAAATGCTATGGCATCCCAAGCAGGATATGCACTATTCTCCTAATTTATTTGTAATAAAAATGATATAAAGCTCAATTAATGTCTTATTTGGGCTTTATCTATTCAGTCGAATTAAAAAATAGCCATCAGAACGCATCAGAATGACATGTTATTTTTAAGCTTAAGATCATTATTAAACTCTTTTATAGCAACATATTAATATTAAGAGATTTTTATTTATTCTTTCCACCAATTGGCCTATCGTGTAATATAATGGCCATTATAACAAAATGAAAGAATTGCGAATATTATATGAAATCAATGATCAAATTATTCTCCATATTATTAGCCATCTGGACATTAGTTGGTTGTGGTTTAAAAGGCCCACTATATTATCCCAATGAGCAGTCAAGGACATTTGTTCAATCTAATGATGTGAGTAACATAGCTTAAAGGAATAATTCAATGAAATTTTTACATTATTGTAATGGTCAGTTATTGGCAGATGACGTCGCTATCTCTGATCTAGCAAAGCAATATGGAACTCCGTTATATGTCTATTCTGCTGCTCATATGACAAAACAATTTCTTGCTTATCAGCAAATTCTTCAAGATAAGAAACATCTAATTTGTTATGCAGTTAAGGCTAACAGTAATTTATCGGTTTTAAATTTGTTGGCTAAACTTGGTGCCGGTTTTGATATTGTCTCGCAGGGTGAATTGGAAAGGGTGCTAAAAGCAGGTGCTGAACCTAGAAAGATAGTTTTTTCTGGTGTCGCAAAATCTATTGAAGAAATCAAACGTGCGCTTGAAGTTGGTATTAAATGTTTCAACGTTGAGTCGGAGGCGGAATTATATCGTATCAACGAAATTGCTCAACAATTAGGTAAAATTGCAACAATTTCATTAAGAATTAATCCTGATGTGGATGCCAAAACCCATCCCTATATCTCAACAGGATTGCGTGAAAATAAATTCGGCATAAGTTATCAATTAGCCCTTGATGTATACCGCAAAGCGGCTAGCTTAAATCATATTAAGATAGTTGGTATTGATTGCCATATTGGTTCTCAATTAACAGAATTATCGCCATTTTTAGATGCTGCTGATAGGATTTTAATATTGGTTGATAAACTCAAAGCAGAAAATATTCACCTTGAACATATTGATTTAGGTGGTGGATTAGGGGTCTGTTATGAAAATGAAACACCTATTTCTGCATCCACACTTGCTTCAGAGTTACTTGCGAAATTAACCAATTATGCTGATCTTGAAATTATTTTTGAACCAGGCCGCTCAATTGTGGCTAATGCTGGTTTATTAATTACTAAAGTTGAATACACTAAACATCAAGATGGTAACCATTTTGCTATTGTTGATGCGGGAATGAATGATTTAATTCGACCAGCTCTTTATAAAGCTTGGATGCGAGTTTTACCAGTCAGAGAACCAAAAAGTTCTGATAAAAAAGAATGTTACAATATCGTTGGACCAATCTGCGAATCTAGCGATGTGTTAGCTTATCAACGAGAGTTGTCCGTTGAACAAAGTGATCTATTGGTTATTTGTAGTGCTGGTGCCTATGGTTTTAGTATGGCGTCAAATTATAATAGTCACCCACGTCCAGCTGAAGTTTTGCTTGAAGGAGGAAAACAACATAAGTTAATTCGAAAACGTGAGACGTTTGATGATTTATGGCGTGGTGAATTAGTATTATAATCTTTTTAGAGTGTGTGATGTGATGGACTCATTCGCTTGGCAAATAAAGCGCTTTATTAATTAAACTTAATTAGAGTAATAGGTAATTAAAAAAAGGTAAGCAAAGATGAACTTTTCTAAAATGCATGGATTAGGTAATGATTTTATGGTTATTGATGCACTAACGCAAAATGTTCATCTTTCGAGCGAATTGATTAAACGCATGTCAGATCGCTATACCGGTATTGGCTTTGATCAGTTACTTGTTGTTGAACCACCTTATTCGCCAGAAAGCGATTTCCACTATCGCATATTTAATGCAGATGGTTCAGAAGTGGAACAATGTGGTAATGGTGCACGTTGTTTTGCTCGTTTTGTTCGTTTGAAAGGGTTGACGAAAAAACGTGTTTTAAAAGTAAGTACTATGAAAGGTAATATTGTATTGACGGTTAATGATGATGAAACCGTACGTGTTAATATGGGAACCCCTATTTTTGAGCCGAGTAAAATTCCTTTCAAAGCCATTAAAGAAGAAAAAACTTATATTATTCGTGCACAAGAACAAACAGTTCTGTGTGGCGTTGCTTCAATGGGTAATCCGCATTGTGTTATTCAGGTTGATGATATATTAACAGCTCAAGTATCAACGCTTGGTCCACTGTTAGAACAACATGAACGTTTTCCTGAGAAAGCAAATATTGGTTTTATGCATATTATCGATCGAAATAATATTAATTTGCGCGTATTTGAACGAGGTGTTGGTGAAACACAGGCTTGTGGTACTGGTGCTTGTGCGGCTGTCGCAGTTGGTATTAATCAAGGACTCTTAAATCCACGAGTAAATGTTAATTTACCTGGTGGCAAATTAATTATCGAATGGAAAGGCAATCAGCAACCTCTTTATATGACTGGACCAGCAACACATGTATATGATGGTTATATTTCAATTTAATAACTGATGTAATTTAGGATTTGATACTGAGTACGATAGAAATAAATTATGGTCATTAAAAAAACACAGACAGTTAAATATAAGCCTCATCGTCGACAAAAAAACTTTGTCAAATTGAATGATGAAATGGTCAGTCAGTATATCATTGATAATCCTGATTTCTTCATTCGTAATGCTGCTCAGATTGAACGAATGCGTGTACCACATCCAGTTCGCGGAATTATTTCGTTACCTGAATGGCACATGGCTAGACAGCGTAATAAAATTAATCAGTTAGAGTCTGAAATTACCATGCTAATGGAGCATGCTAGTGCTAATGAGCTGCTTTTTAATCAGTTAATGAAATTGCAATTCGACTTAATTAAAGCAAAAGATATTGATGAATTAATTGTATCTTTAAAAAATTGGGCTAAAGATTTAGGGCTCAATGGTGCTTATTTATATCTTTTCGATGATAAATGGTTACTTAGTGCGCCATCTAGCTATCATCATTTAGCCTTAAATTCATTACAATTTGATTTTATTCGTGTTCGTCATCTACAGTATAGTCAATTTTATTTAGGTCAATTAAACACAACTGAATTAGATTTTTTATTACCGCAGCATGGTTATGTCGGATCAGTTGCATTATCATTATTTGGTCAATTTGGGGACCTCGGTCTTTTGATGTTTACTAGCCCAGATCCACAACATTATCAAGTTGGGCAAGGAACTTTGTTATTAGAGAAAGTTAGTGAGATATTACCTATTTTGATTGAAAAATGGATTATGCGAAGAAAGTAAGGAACGATGATGGCTAAAACTAATCCAAATTATTCCACTTTATTAGCTGAGCCGGTTGAGCATTTCTTAAACTATCTAAAATCAGAAAAACAACTTAGCCTAAACACACAAGTTAATTATCGCCGTCAACTTTATGCCATTATCGATTTAACCAAGAATCTGGATATTGAAAAATGGCAAGCTATTGATTCGTCAGCTGTACGATTATTAATTAGCAGAAGTCGGCAAACCGGTTTACAAGCAAGAAGTCTCTCCTTACGATTGTCTGCACTGCGAAGTTTTTTCGATTGGATGGTGAAGAATGAAATGATTTCCGTCAATCCTGCTCGAGGTGTAGTTAACCCTAAATTAGGCCAGCATCTTCCTAAAAATATCGATATTGATGAGGTTAATCAATTATTAGATATTGAATATAACGATCCATTATCTGTGCGCGATAGAGCTATGCTCGAAGTTATGTATGGTTCTGGATTACGTCTTTCTGAATTAGTTAACATTAATTGTCGAGAGCTAAATTTAAGGGAAGGGGAAGTCCGGGTAATGGGAAAAGGTAATAAAGAACGGAAATTACCTTTAGGGCGAGAATCTGTAAAATGGATTGAATATTGGTTAACCATGCGAAATGAATTAAAACCGCAGGATGATGCACTATTTATTTCTAAATTGGGGAAACGAATTTCTCCTCGTAATGTGGAGAAACGATTTGCTCAATGGGGTATCAAACAAGGATTAAGTTCACATGTTCACCCACATAAACTACGCCATTCATTTGCAACGCATATGCTTGAATCGAGTGGTGATTTGCGAGCAGTACAAGAATTACTAGGTCATGCTGATTTATCCACTACACAAGTTTATACTCATCTGGATTTTTCACATTTATCGGAAGTTTATGATTCTGCTCATCCACGAGCTAAAAGAGGGAAAAAGTAATGCATTTTTATCGTTCAATTGACTGCATTAAAGCGATCACTTTCGATCTAGATGATACTCTATATGATAATAGTATGATTGTAGATAAAGCTGAAGAGGAAATGATAAAAAATTTACAGAAATATGAACAGTTTCAAAATTTAACATTAGATTTATATTTCCAAGAAAAAAGTTTGGTGCTCTCAATCAATCCGGAAGTTTATCATGATGTGATAGTTTGGCGGATAGATACTATAAAATCTTTATTGAATAGAACCAATATACCCGTATCTCAACATTCTCAGATAATTGATGGTGCGGTAGATTGTTTCAATGTTTGGCGCCATAAGATGGTTGTTCCTCAATCAACACATATTTTATTAACTAAACTAGCAAAAAAATATCCATTAGCTGTAATTACTAATGGTAATGTCGATGTAAATAAAATCGGATTGGGAGACTATTTCCAATTTTCTTTACGCGGTGGACCGGATGGACGTTCAAAACCATTTCCAGAAATTTTTGATTTGGCTGCAAAAAAATTATCCATACCCAATAAATATATATTACATGTCGGCGATAATTTAGAGACTGATGTTAATGGCGCCATTAATAACGGTTATTTATCGTGTTGGATAAATATCTTTGAGCAAGATATTTATCATCTTACTGATGCAAGGTGCCTACCTCATATTGAGATAAGCCGATTGCTAGAATTAGATAATCTGTTATAATTATCACATATGTGTATAAAAAGACAGTACAGTTAGATGTAAATAAGATTTGCATTTACTACCTGTCTTTATTTTTTTAATAGACTCACCAATAAATATTATAAAGAAAATGGCAATTTTAAAAAGATTCAATATATCAATAATTAATAGTGGTTTATGTAATCGGGATGGGTTAACACATAATGGACATTAAGCAATCATTATTAAAAGACCTTAACACAGAACAACAAACCGCAGTAGTTACAGATAATCAATATACTATTGTACTTGCAGGTGCCGGAAGTGGTAAGACACGTGTACTTGTTCATCGAATAGCTTGGCTTTGTGTTGAGAAAAATTATTCATCGGGTTCAATTTTTGCGGTGACTTTTACCAATAAAGCTGCTGCTGAAATGCAGGAAAGAATTGAATCGTTAGTTGGTGAAAGATATTTAAATGGAATGTGGGTTGGTACCTTCCACGGTTTGACTCATCGCTTATTACGCATGTTTCCTCAACAAGCTAACCTTCCAGATAATTTTCAGCTTATTGATACAGAAGATCAGATTCGACTTATCAAGCGAATTTTCCGAGAACTTCAAGTAGATGAAAAGCAATGGTCAGCAAAAGAGTGTGCTAATTATATTTCTGCACAAAAAGAGAAAGGATTACGCGCTAAAGACTTGCTGCCAGAAGATCCAAAACAAGTAATGTGGCAAGTGATCTATCGTGATTATCAAGCAATTTGCGATAAAGTTGGCTACGTTGATTTTTCTGAGTTAATTCTGAGAGCTTATGAATTACTTTGTAGAGATGAGAATGTTTTAGATTATTGCCGTAATCGTTTCTCAAATATTCTCATTGATGAGTTTCAAGATACTAATAAAATTCAATATCGATTCGTACAAAAATTAGCGGGTAATACAGCTAATATCATGATTGTTGGTGATGATGATCAGTCAATTTATAGTTGGCGTGGTGCTAATGCCGATAATCTTCAATTATTTATCAATGATTACCCCGATACTGAAATTGTTCGGTTAGAGCAAAATTATCGATCCACAGGGTTTATTTTAGATTCTGCAAATAAATTGATTGCTAACAATAAAAATCGGTTAGGTAAAAATTTATGGACCGATAGTGGCGATGGTGAAAAAATCTTGCTTTACAGAAGTTTTAATGATGCTGATGAGGCAAGATTTGTTGTTGGTCAAATAAAAAAATTGCATGAGCAAGGTCAAAATTACTCTAGTTGCGCGATTTTGTATCGTAATAATATTCAATCTCGGATTTTTGAAGATACATTAATGCAAAATGGCATACCTTTCCAAATTTATGGCTCGATTAGATTCTATGAAAGGCAAGAGGTTAAATTGTCTCTTGCTTATTTACGTCTATTACATGACCATAACAATGATATGGCATTTGAAGCAACTATAAATACGCCAACTCGTGGTATAGGCCAAGTTACTTTAGATAAAATTAGACATTTTGCTAAGCATAAAGATATGTCGTTATGGGATGCTTGCTTAACGTTAATTGAAAAGAAGGGACTTTCTGATAGACAACTTACAGACATAAATCGATTTATCCATTTAATGCAATCGATTCACGCTGAAGTTAATGACTTACCTTTTTATAAACAATTAGAGAAGATTATTACATTATCAGGTGTCTTGCGAATGTATGAACAAGAGCCGGGTATTAAAGGTCAGGCAAGGTTAGAAAACCTTGAAGAGCTTGTTTCTGCAGCTGAGCAATTTTACCGTGTCAATCAAAATACCGTGATTGAGGATGCTGAAACAGGTAAACCTTTAACAATTTTAGAATCATTCTTATCGGTTACATCGCTTGAAAGTCGTGATGTGGGTACTGACCAAGATTCTGTTCAACTGATGACGCTACATTCAGCAAAAGGATTGGAATTTGACAATGTCTTTATTGTAGGCTGGGAAGAGGGTATCTTCCCTACCCAACGTTCTATTCAAGAAGTCGATAAAATGGAAGAAGAAAGACGTTTAGCTTATGTTGGTATAACGCGAGCAAGAAAAAACTTAACGCTTTCATTGACAGAACAAAGACGACTCTATGGTCGAGAAGAACGAAATTTACCTTCTCGTTTTTTAGATGAGTTGCCAGTTGAAAACTTAAATGAAACTTATTACCAAGGTAGTTTTTCTTCATTTGGGGGACGATCTGGTTACCAAAATAAAGATGATGAGTTTTATCAAGAACGTAAAAAATCTTATTCTAAGAAGAAAAAGGAAGATGATGGTTATACGTTAGGTAGAAAGGTTAAACATAACCGTTTTGGTGAGGGATCAATTATCAATCTTGATGGTGAAGGTGAGCATAGGCGAGTTCAAATCGCTTTCGTTGATGTTGGTATTAAATGGTTAGTAATAAAATTAGCAAATCTGACATTATTATAAATGCCATCTACCTAAATAAAATAGGCGCTAAATATTAATTTACCGCCTATTTTTTATGAAAATTATTCAGCTTGTTCTTCTACGGCTTGGGTAAAAATATCTTCAAATGTTTGATCTGACCGATTACAAATCCATTTGTTGTTAATAAAGTCAAAATGATAACCTTGTTTTCTTGTTGCTAGCCAAACTTGAAATAAGGGTTCTTGTGTATTAATGATAATTTTACTGTTATTTGGAAAGCTGATATTAATAACATTACCATTAGTTTCGTAATCTAAATCGATATCATGCTCATCAGCATAATCATCAAGGTATGATTCAATTTGATTAAAAAGTTGATCAGTTAGAGTATGAAATTGAGTGACGTTCATATTGGTGTGATTATATTGAGCAATTAATATAGAAATAGTAGCATAAATAGAGAGACTCCGCCACAGCTAGGTGGCGAGAGCAAATTAAGTGTTACTGGTTGAGAGGTAATGAACAAGCCATTATTAATAATTTATAATTATCGTCATTTTTTTCGGCTCGCATCCAACGGCTTGGAATATTAATATTATTAATTAATTTACCCTCTGCAAAGTTTTTTTCAACAAGATCAAGTTGTCCTTTAGCAATTTCTTTTTTGTCACAATTAGCGTAATAGTTAATGACTATAGTGCGATAGGGTGTTTTCACATTATCTATGTTTTGTACTAATGCAGGAGTATAATTGATCACTTCTTTAAAGACACGAATTCGAGGATTATATGGGTGTGACTTTATCGATTTTTTATCGAGGAATGAATACCCAACCTTATTATCTTCGTCAGTTTTAGAAATAGGTGCAAATTGCTCACCGATTCTAGGATTGCTCAACATTTCCTCAACTTCTTTTGCTTGAGTGGCTTTCTCTTCTTCAGTAAGTTGTGGCTTTTCATCTGTTGCATGGCTTATAGTTGCAAAAGAAAAAAGAATTAAGACTAAGCATAATTTTTTCATTTAAATGTTATCTCCCTCTTTTGAGCTCTTGCCTTCACTTGATTCTTGAATTGCATTATTTTTCTCTTGTTCTTTTTTTAATTTAGAAGCTTCGATCTTTTCTTGCTGCTCTTTTCTTATTTGATCATCAAATAGCTTTATATCTGGACGATCTTTATAAAGAATATCTTTCTTTAAATCGCCTTGAATAGAACAAAGAACTCGATTTTGGTTGTTGTCTAGGTTTTCTAAATATAGTGATTTCTCAATTGTCCCAAGTTTTGGCACTACACCATCAATTGAATAGAGATTATCTGTCCACTCAGGGGATTTAGCATTACGATCATAAATTTTAGCATTAGCAATATAAACATTTTCATTATAATTTGACCATTTTATATTTTTTAATGCATTAATAATTTCTTCTTGGCTATTATCAAAAATAAAGCCCCAATAATAATATTTTCCAGATAAATTTGTTGGAATATATATGTCTTGGTATCCCGTAATAGTTAACCCGCGATATTTAAGTGGTTTTTTAAAAATAACTTTATTTTTATCTTGTTGATAAATGGATTCTACAGGAATGAATGTCACATTATCTTTTGTGGTTAAATCAACGTATTCGCTAAATGTTTTTTTATTTTCAGCTAGATTTTGGAAAAATTGATTATCACATGCAAGAAAAGTATCAACTATCTTATCTGTTACACTTGCTTTATTGTCTTGAGCAAAAGCTATGCAAGAAACGAGCGAAGAACAAGCAATCACAGTAAGTTTTTTGAAAAGCATGGGTTGTTCCTTTAAAAAAGCGATAATAGAATGTAACCATATTGTAAAGCAATGTAAGTTGATGTCAATCTAAACAGTTTTAATTTTGAACAAAAATCAGTAAATCACCAGCATTAAAAGAGATTTCGACAGTGTCATTAATCGCTTTATTACGTAAACTAGTAAAACTACCTAAAGATAGAGTTTGATTATGTAATGGGTATTCAAAACCGGTTATAGTTAACCCTGTAACTTTGGATAGAGGCATTAATGAAATAATATGGTATTTAACATGATGGATAATTTGATGGTTAGTTGCGAAGAAAAAGTGACAATAATCATCATAAAACAGCATTTTAAATTGTTGATGATATTGCATAGCAACCGATAAATTACCTAGAAAGTGGTCACTGGATCGTCCTGATGCACCATATATGGTAAATGATGTGACTCCTTTACTATTTAAAAACAACAACGCTTTTTCAAAGTCAGTTTTAGATTGATCTGGCGTATGAATGATTTGGGTTTTATCGGGAATTGTCATTGTGGAGTTAATGCTATCTAAATCACCGATTATAAAATCTGGTTTAATTGAAGATTTAGATAGATAACTATGATATGCACCGTCAGTACATGCGATATAATTATAATTACTTAATTGGGTAGGTAAATTTTTAGGTGGTTCGCCATTTACAAATAACAGTGCTGTAAACATTATTACTCCCATTAAAACATTTTATAACGCTAAAGTATAAGCCATAATAATTGCATCTTCTTTATTACCATCGGTAGTTGGGTAATAATTTTTTCTAATAGTTATTTGATTGAACCCTATTGAGTGATATAACTCAAGTGCTGGCGCATTTGATTTTCTTACTTCTAACCATATTGTCGAAATTTTATTTGGCATTGCCATTAAATCATCAATCAACTGGTTTAATAATGTTTTTGCTAACCCTTGATTCCGGTATTTAGGATGTATGGCAATATTAAATAAACTTGCCTCATCAGCTACCTGTTGGCAAATACAAAAGCCTACAATTTTATTATCAACGGTTATTTTAAGGTTTAAATAACGTTCTCCTTGATTTGAAAAGAAAGTCTCTTTAGACCAAGGAATAGGGTAGCATAATCGCTCTAACTCATAGGCTTCTGCTAGATCTTTTTCATTTAGGATGGAAATCGTTTTCATATTCACATAATTGTAGCCAAAGCTGTCGCTTTTGTTGTGGATCTTTGGCTAGCGAAACTAAATCGCTGGTTTTAATCGTTAATTTATTTTGCCATTGTTCATGGCTTTTTATGTCAATAAACCAAGTTACAACTTTTACTTCATCTGCCGGTATTATTAATTGCGAAGGCGTAAGAAATAAAACTTGCTCTTCAGTTAACTCAATGGCTTTTAAAATATCATAATAAATTTTTTGAGTTGGTTGCTGTTTAGCAATGACGATTAAACGAATTTTATCGTCGATATGTGTAGCAACTTCACCTTGAAAAACGGCAGAATTGCGTAAAACATATTGGGTAATATCACATTGCTTTAGATACCAATCAGTTGCTGTCATTGTCGGATTACTGTTTTTATTAGGGATTAAAGAAAGTTAATTGTATAATCTTCGCTTCAATTTATAAAGGTTTTTCATTGAGGCATTATGGCAATATCCGCATTTACTCCTGCTAGCCAAGTACTTGAACGTCATCAATCCTTTTTTGATGATAAAAATATTCTTATTGCAGGTGATATCCAAGATAATTACCCAGCTGTTATATCAGCTAATTTGGTTAAGATTCACTGCTCGCAGTATCACACATTTTTAAATTTTAAACACTCGAAACGAGCTGAAAGCACCAATTTTTCGCTCTATCCTGACGAGTCTTTTTATAACAATGTTAACACACTCATATATTATTGGCCTAAAACTAAGAGTGAAGCGCAATTTCAGTTATCATTTTTATTAAATAATATGCCTAAAGAGAGTGATATTTTTATTATTGGTGAAAATCGGACTGGTGTAAAAAGTGTTGAAGGGTTATTGGCTGATTTTGGTTCTATACAAAAAATAGATAGTGCAAGGCGATGTGGTCTGTATCATTTTCGTGCTGATAGCCGTTTAGCTTTTGAACTAAAAGAGTGGTGTCTAAGTTATCATTTAACCATTGAAAACCAAGATATCGAAATTAAAAGCTTACCAGGTGTATTTAGCCAAAAAGGATTAGATGCGGGTAGTGAGATTCTGTTAAATGCATTGATGGAACAGAGTGATATTATTAAAGGTAATATCCTAGATGTAGGCTGTGGCTCAGGCATATTATCAACAGTTTTAGGTAAGTTGTATCAAGATATAAGTTTAACATTAACCGATGTCAGCAGTATGGCGTTAGAATCAAGCAAAGCTACGTTAGCTTGTAATAATCTTTCTGCAAATGTTATTGCTAGTGATGTATTTTCAGATATCAACGATAAATTTCACTTAATCATCTCTAATCCACCTTTTCATGATGGTAAAGAGACAAGTTATACTGCAGTAAACAAACTGATTAAAGAGGCTAAAAAACACTTAAAATTAAATGGTTATCTTTGTATTGTGGCAAATTCATTTTTGCCTTATCAATCGATTTTGGATGAAACCTTTAAAAGTGTTGAAATTATTGCCCAAACAACAAAATTTAAAGTCTATTTAGCCAGTCATTAATAAGTAATGATAATCAAATATTCATGCGTGAGTAGAGTGAACTAGATCACGCGTGAAAATTGATGTTGTCGAACCAATCGTCGCATATAAATATCAAAACACATACAAATATTTCGAATAAGCAAATGCCCTTTAGGTTGGACAACGATGCTATCTTTACCAATTAAGACTAAACCATCTTGTTCCAATGGTGCTAATAGTTTTAAATCTTCAGTAAAATAGTCATCAAATTTTATCGCATAAAGTTGTTCAATTTGTTTTTTATCAAGGTAAAAATGGCAAATAAGTTGCTTAATGATGTCTCTTCTTATTTTGTCATCTTGATTTAAGGTAAATCCTTTCCATAAACCATTACCTTGTTGTTTAACTAAAGTTTGATAATTTTTTAGATCTTTATGGTTCTGTGCATAACTATCACCTAACATACTAATAGCTGACACACCAAGACCCAATAAATCTGAATCTCCTTTAGTTGTGTATCCTTGAAAGTTACGATGCAATTTATTTTCTTGTTGAGCATTAGCCAACTCATCGGTTGGTTTGGCAAAATGATCCATACCGATAAATTGATAACCGGCTTGAGTTAATTTTTCTATACTAGTTTGTAAGATCTTTAATTTTTGATTAGCGTTAGGTAAATCATAATCTTTGATTTTACGTTGCGCAGCAAAACGACTAGGTAAATGGGCATAATTAAAAACGCTTAATCTATCGGGTGAAATATCAATAACTTTATTTAAAGTTTCGGTAAAACTTTCAACGGTCTGTTTAGGTAATCCATAAATTAAATCGAGGCTAATTGATCGAAAATTATTTTTTCGTGCTTGAGCAATCAACGAGCGGATTAAATTTTCATCTTGTTCTCGGTTAATTAGATTCTGAATTTCATGATTGAAATCTTGAATTCCCATACTTAACCGATTAAAGCCTAGTTCAGAAAGATGATCGATTGTTTGTGTATTGATTTCTCTGGGGTCTATTTCAATTGATAATTCAGCATCTTGAGTAAAGTTAAAGTGTTGCCTGATTGATGTAATTAATCGTGTCATTTCATCATCAGTCAAAAAAGTAGGAGTGCCTCCGCCCCAATGCATTTGGCTTACAATACGATTTTTGAACAACTCTGACCGTTTAGCAATTTCAATATCTAGTATATCGAGATACTGGGTAACTTTATGGGTTTGCCGGGTAATAAGTTTATTACAACCGCAAAAGTAACAAAGTTTATGGCAAAACGGAATGTGGACATATAGTGATAATGAACGTTCAGGATAACGTGTGGCAGCTGAAAGAAAGTTTTGTTCAGTGAACTGCTCATTAAATTCAAGCGCAGTTGGATATGAAGTATATCTTGGGCCGGAATAGTTATACTTTTCTATCAACGCTTGGTCCCATAGCTGAGATTGAATCATATTGTGTTTATTTAATCCTGCTTTTGACATTGTTGTTTCCATCACATTTTGCTTTACTGCGCTTTTTAATTTGCGCTTTAATTTTAATACGATTGATTTTTTTCAAATACAATAATGTGCAGATAAATAATCCCAAATATAAACCGAGCATAATAAATATTGGCATGGTTAATGACTCTTTATTGACATTATTTGGAAAATGAAATTATAAATTTCTAGTTCATATTAAATAAATCTAACTTAATTACGTTTAAGTAAGCTGACAATATCTTCTTTAGGCTCTTCTAACTCGTCATCAAAATCATTATCTTCATAACCTAATTGTTTCATCAGTTGATCAATGCGATCTAGTTTATTATCAAGATAAGATTGTTGTTCATTAGTCAATGTTTTGCCTTGCTCAACTAAATCAAGTAAATGGTCAAGTTTAGTATCATTTTCAAGCTGGTCTAATTCTTGTTCTGGTGTTAATTTGACCTTTTTAGGTTGATTAACTTTTATAATTGGATCATCCGTTTGCACTAATGAAATTGGTTTTTTACTACCAATTCGCGGATCTTTAATGATATTTGACGTTTTTTTATTGTTTTGTTTGCCGTTAAAACGAGAACCACTAGGTAAACCTTTATGTTTACGTTTGCGCTTAAGTTCTCGAGACTCTTCATTAATCTCTTGACGGGTTTTTTTCGATTTATTTTTTAACATACAATCTCAATTTAATATCTGGTTATAAATTTACTTAAACATATTTTACCAGCAAGTCATTAATATAGCTATGAGCAGAAGTTAATGCGAATTTATGATTGTAAAAAAATAGATTTAGTATAATCTGAGCCAAATAATTTTTAAATATTGAGCAAATAAAACATGAAAAATCATTTGAGCCCTTATATGCAATTTACCCGACAAGAGTGGGCTGGCTTGCGTAATGCGGTACCGATGACTTTAACTGCTGAAGAATTAACCTCGTTACAAGGAATTAATGAAGATTTGTCTATGGATGAAGTAAGTGAAATTTACTTGCCTTTATCTCGATTACTCAATTATTATATAAGCAATAGTTTTAGCCGTCAGGCAGTCTTATCAAAGTTTCTAGGTAAAAGTCAGAAAATACCTTATGTTATCGGTATTGCTGGTAGTGTTGCTGTTGGTAAAAGCACCACAGCTCGTGTCTTACAAGCATTATTAACTCGTTGGCCGGAACATCGCAAAGTTGCGTTAGTAACGACCGATGGCTTTTTATATCCCAATCGTTATCTTGAAGAACGTGGTATCATGAATAAGAAAGGATTTCCTCAATCTTATGATATCAAAAAGTTAATTAATTTTGTTGCTGATGTAAAGTCAGGTCAGTCAGAAGTTAAAGCACCCGTTTATTCTCATTTGGTTTACGATATTGTTGAAGACGAACAGATTACTATCGACAGTCCAGATATTTTAATTCTTGAAGGATTAAATGTTTTACAAGGCACCATAAATTATACACAGGCTAACAATCGGGTGTTTGTTTCCGATTATGTAGACTTTTCAATATATGTCGATGCACAATTACCCTTATTACACGATTGGTATGTGAATCGATTTTTAAAATTTAGAGCTGGGGCATTTAGTGATCCTAACTCTTACTTTAACCACTATTCTAAGCTTCCCGAGGAAGAGGCTGTGAATATTGCTAACCGCCTTTGGCGAGAAATTAATGAATTGAATTTGATCGAAAATATCCTGCCAACACGGGAACGAGCAAGTTTGATTTTAACCAAAGGTAAAGATCATAAAGTAGATTGTGTTCAATTAAGAAAATAAACTTAGGGGAATCAATATGAAATCAGCAATTAGGTTATTAAGTAAGTTAAGCATTATCACTTTAGTTACTGCATTTTCTGTAAACAGTTATGCAACAAATAATGATGAATACCAAGGGTTAAATTGTGACGGAAAAAAACAAGCAATCCAAACTAAAATAGATCAAGCTAAGAATGCCAATAATGCTAATGAAGTTGCAGGTCTTGAAAAAGCACTTCAAGAAGTTAATACCAATTGTAAAGATGAAACATTAGAAGAAAAATATAAAAGATTAGTGGTTGAAAAAACTAAAGATGTTACTGATAAAACTAAAGAATTAGCAGAAAAGACTAAAGAATATGCAAAAGACAAACTCAATGCAAATCAAGATAAAATTGATGCATTAAAAGCTAAATTAAATGATGCTGAAAAAGAGTTATCTGATGCTAAAGATAAACTTGCTGATTATTACAAACAAATGACTAGCAAATAGAGTAAAGTTAAACGCAAAAAAGTGCCTTCCTCAACTTTTTTGTTAGATAAGCACCATTAATCGAGCGTTAATGGTGCTTTTTTATTGATAAAAGATAATGTGCTTAAACTAGACTTTTCTGCCTAAAAAGAGTAAGGTGTGCGCCTTATTACGTGGTTCGTGAACCTCCCACGCTAAAAAACTAAGGAAAATTTAATGAGCAACATTACACTACTTGGCGACCAATCTGTTCGCTATCCAACTGACTATTGTCCAAATATTTTAGAAACCTTTGATAATAAACACCCCGGTAATGATTATTTTGTTAAATTTAATTGCCCGGAATTTACCAGCCTTTGTCCTATCACTGGTCAACCTGATTTTGCGACGATTTATATTTCGTATGTCCCCAATATAAAGATGGTGGAAAGTAAATCGCTCAAACTCTATTTATTTAGCTTTCGTAATCATGGTGATTATCATGAAGATTGCATTAATATCATTATGAAAGATCTGATTAAATTAATGGATCCTAAATATATTGAGGTTTGGGGGAAATTTACACCACGTGGTGGTATCTCTATCGACCCTTATGCTAATTACGGTAAACCTGGTACTAACTGGGAACAAATTGCGCTTAATCGTTTAGCTAATCACGATCTTTATCCTGAAAAAGTCGATAATCGTTAATTTTTTTCGTACACAAATTAAATCGGAACCGTTAAAAATGCAAAATCGTAAAGCACTAGTGATATTTTCTGGTGGGCAAGATTCTACTACCTGTTTACTGCAAGCCATTGCTGATTATGGGCGTGAAAACGTTGAAACAATCAGCTTTCAATATGGTCAACGACATGCCATTGAGCTTGAAAAAGCCAAATGGATTGCTGACGATCTTGGTGTAAAGCAAACCGTCATTGACACTTCAGTGATCAAACAAACAACTAATAATGCCTTGATTGATGACTCGCAAGAAATTAAATCAGCTCAAGAAGGGAATTATCCGAATACCTTTGTTGACGGGCGTAATATGCTATTTTTATTGTTAGCCGGGTGTTATGCCAAACAGCACGGTATTAAAGATATCATTATTGGGGTATGTGAAACCGATTTTAGTGGTTATCCGGATTGTCGAGATATCTTTATTAAATCCATGAATGTTTCGATGAATTTAGCCTTGGATTACACGTTTAACATCATCACCCCATTAATGTATCTGACTAAAGCGCAAACATGGGAAATGGCTGATAAACTTGGTTATCTTGATTATATTCGGCTACACACTCACACTTGTTATTATGGGGTAGAGGGGGGATGTGGTAAATGTCCTAGTTGCGACTTACGTGAAAAAGGGTTAAATCAGTATCTAACCCATAGCTCTAAATAGTATTATTTAAAGGGGAAATGCATGTCTGACAATCATCAACGATTAGTCTCATTGGATGTATTGCGAGGAATGACCATTGCAGGAATGATTTTAGTGAATAATCCCGGGTCGCAAAATGCTATTTATCCTTTACTTAGGCATGCTAAATGGAACGGGCTGACTTTTGCCGATCTCATCTTTCCTTTATTTATGTTTATTATGGGCGTGTCGACTTATATTTCCTTAAATAAATTAGATTTTAAGCTTAATAAAATTCTGTTAATTAAAATCTTGAAAAGAACACTGATTATTTTTGCTATTGGATTATTGATTGCTTGGTTTTCGGGTTTTCTTGCTTTGTATAAGTATTTTAATTGGCTGCCGTTTCATGAGCGGATGGTTGAATCTTTGTCTTGTATAGATCAAATCCGAATTATGGGCATTTTACAACGTTTAGCGATCTGTTATTTGTTTTCTTCTCTTATTATTTTATGTTTTGATAGAAAATATTTGCCTGTTCTGATCGTTCAAATATTACTGTTTTATTTTTTCATCTTATATTTGGGCGACGGGTTTGAGCAAAAAAATAACAACATTATTGCTAAAGTCGATAGAATGATTTTGGGTGAAGAGCGTATGTATCTGGATAATGGTATGTATTTTGAACCGGAAGGGATATTAAGTACTTTTCCGGCCATTGCTCAAGTCCTTATCGGTTTTTGTATCGCCAAACAAATATTTGCGACTAATGTCAATGTCGACAAAATAAAAATCTTGATTAAATACGGGATAATTTTTTCAATAATAGGGTTTATTTTGAGTTTTATTTGCCCAATTAATAAAAAAATCTGGTCACCGTCATTTGTATTGGTGACTTGTGCTATAGGTTGTGTCTTATTTGCCTTATTAATTTGGTTGATTGATATCAAAAAATACAAAAACGCCGTTCATTGTTTTATCCCCTTTGGCATGAATTCGTTATTCATTTTTGTTGTCGCCGGTATTATTTCGATTATAACGCGTAGAATGACGCTGGTTTATCATTCTGATTCACTCAGTTTGCGACAATTTCTGTATTCAAAGGTTTTAGGGCAATATTTTGGAAACTACCCCAGTTCTTTTATCTATGCCTTATTCATTGTCGTAATTTGTTGGTTGATTGCTTTTATTTTATATAAAAAGCATTTTTTTATAACAATTTAAAAATATTAGATATCGATGTAATTAAATTCGGGTTATCCGACATTTTTAACCTTAATTACATCATTTTTACATTAAAGATTATGGGTTCTCTCACCCCATTTAAAAAAGGAAACGAATATGTATTTGAATATTCATTCTGAAACACTTCAGAACAAATTTAATTCAGCTCAGCAGCGCAAGGCGCTTTGCTGGCTCTCTTTCTTTCATATTTTAGTTATTGCTTCGAGCAATTATCTGGTCCAAATCCCATTTGATATCTTCGGTTTTCATACCACTTGGGGAGCATTTACCTTTCCATTTATCTTTTTAACCACCGATTTAACCATTCGGGTATTTGGTGCTAGTCTTGCCAGAAAGATTATCTTTGTAGTGATGATACCAGCATTACTGTTCTCTTATTCCATTTCGGTTGTGTTTTTTGAAGGGCATTGGATGGGATTTTCAGCTTTATCTGATTTTAACAGTTTTGTTTTCCGTATTGCTTTAGCCAGTTTTGCCGCTTATTTAGTCGGGCAATTGATGGATATCACCGTGTTTAATTATTTACGTAAGAATAAAGCATGGTGGGTTGCGCCTTCGGCGTCAGCGGTGTTAGGTAATGGTATAGATACTATTGTCTTTTTTGCCATTGCCTTTTATCAAAGTAGTGACGAATTTATGGCCAATCATTGGATCGAGATTGCCGCAATTGACTATAGTTTTAAAATTTTGATTTGTGGATTATTCTTCTTACCGCTTTATGGCATTATTTTGAATTTCATTTTAAAAAAACTGCTTATAAAATCACTATAACAACCTGATTAATTACTTAATTATTCGGAATAATTGTTAATATTTAGAGCTTATCAGCGTTATGATAAGTTCTAAATGCTAAAACCCCTCTCAAAAACCCCGTTCCTCAACTTTTTTTACCAATTTAAAACATTTAATTATCTCAAAAAAAATTAAAAATATTGATAAAGATTCTTTGCTAAAGTTTTTGTGAAAGTGCATAATATAAACAAAAAAATAAGTAGTATTTTTATCAGGAATAGAAAGGATTTAGGTGAAACAATGAGATTGATAAAACACTTAGCCGTGTTGGGTTTGTTTTTGACGTTATGCGCTTGTGATAATCAAAAAGATAAATCGACAGATTCAGTAAGTAATAATAAAACTGAATTAACTACAAATAATACCAGTAATACCAGTAATACCAGTAATACAACGCATGATTCGAGTACAAATTCGCAATCTCATAACCCATTTAATCCAACACCTGAACTAATCGAAAAATATAAAGGTAAAAATCTAAAAGTTCTCGATAGTTCAGAATTAATCATTGATGGTTCAAGCACATTAGTCGTGACGTTTTCCGTTCCTCTCAATCCGAAATTGAATTTTTCAAATTTATTAAGATTGGTTGACAAAGAGAGTGGTGTGGTTGATGGCGCTTGGGAGTTGTCTGATAATGGCCTTGAATTAAAACTTCGCTACCTTCAGCCAAATCGTAAATTGGTTTTAACTATCGATAAGATGTTATCAGCGATTAATGATAGCCATTTGTCATCTGTTTATGAAGCTCAAATAACCACCCAAGATCGCCAACCTATGGTTGGTTTTGCTAGTACTGGATTTTTATTACCAAGTAAATCCATGAGTGGATTGCCGATTAATACGCTCAATGTTGATAAAGTTGATATAAACTTTTTCAAAATTAAGCCAGAAAAATTACCTATTTTGCTTGATAATTATGGTTTTATTGATATGTTGTCAATTTGGCGTTCGCAAAGTATGAGTGAATATACTGATTTAGTTTATTCTTCAAGATTTGATCTTAATCCTAGACCGAATGCTCAAGAAACCATTATCGTTAACCTTTCTACAGTTTCTGAACTTAATCAAGAAGGTGTTTATATTGCGGTAATGAATGAAGCGGGTACTTATAATGAATCAAATCCTGCAACAATATTTTCAATAAGCAATATCGGGATTTCATATCATCGTTATGATAATGGTAAATTAGCGGTAACAACTCATGCTTTAGATAACGGTAAGCCACTAGCTAATATTAATTTAACATTATTATGCGAATCTAATAATAAGCAGTGTAAGAATATTAAGGCAACGACAGATAAAGATGGCTATGTTGAAATCGATGGCAACAACAAGGCATATAGCGTATTGACTGCAACCGATGGCGAGCAAACTTCATTTTTGATGGTTAATCGTGCTGCGCTTAATTTAACTGATTTCAATTTATCGGGCAAACCTTTCTACCAAAAACAATTATTTGTTTTTGGCCCTCGTGACCTTTATCGTCCGAACGAAACCGTCTATTTTAATGCACTATTACGTGATGCAGATGGACAGCCATTACCTGATCAACCAATCGTCGCTGAAGTGTTTTCTTCTAATGGTCGAGTTGTCAAAACTTATCAACTAAAAAGCAGTGTGAATACCAATGGTTTATATCAACAACAATTTGTTATCCCCGCTGATGCAGCAACAGGTAATTGGTTAATTCGTTTCAATTTAGGTGATGATAACTATCGCCAGTGGAATTTCAAAGTTGAAGAATTTTTGCCAGAACGTATGGCGATGGAAATACACAGTTCATCTGATGGTCCAATTCTAAAGAGTGAAGATGTTTCTTTTGATATAAAAGGTTGGTATTTATATGGTGCGCCAGCATCCGGTAATCGCTTAGATGCTAATCTTTATTTAAAGAAAGTTGATACCATTGCAGGATTAGATGACTTCAAAATTGGATCAGCTACTGAAGAAAATCCATATCGCGAACTTGATTCTTTAGAGTTAAAGTTAGATAGCGATGGTTTAACTGAAATTAATATTGAGAATAATTATTGGTCAGGAAGCTCATCACCTCTAAAAGTCGTTTTACAAGCTAGTTTGCTAGATTCTGGTGGTAGACCAGTTACGCGTTATGCAACACAAACTATTTGGCCTGCACCTAAATTGCCGGCAATCCGAGCATTATTTGAAAACTCAGAATATTATGATTGGAATAGCGATAATTATTTTGAGCGTCCAACTGTAGACATAAATAGTAATGCTGAATTCGAAATCGCTTATGTTGATTTGGATGGGGAAAAATTAGGTACAAAATCATTAAAAGCTAGACTAGTTCGTGAGCGTAATGATTACTATTGGGTTTGGTCAGAGGAAGACGGTTGGCGTCAAAGTTCCAACTCGAAGGAATTTGTGGTTTCTGAAGATCAGTTATCTATTGAGGCAGGCAGTACCACAAAAATAGCCTATCAACCTACTGATTATGGTGCTTACCGAATTGAAGTGGTAGATACAAACAGTAAAGTCGTATCAAGTCTCAGATTCTGGGCTGGTTATGATTGGGAAGATAATACTCATGGTACTAAATCTGTACGCCCAGACCAAGTTAAGTTAAGTATTGATAAACCATCTTATAATCCTGGAGATGTCGCTAAAGTTAATGTTCAAGCACCTGTAGCTGGTTCTGGTTATATTTCTCTCGAAACCAATGATGGGACCATTTGGAAAAAAGCCATTACGGTGGGTGAAGAAGGTTTAGATGTCGAAATTCCTATTGAAAAATGGGGGCGACATGATGTCTATATTAGTGCTATGATTATTCGCCCTTCGACTGATGCTTCCGTGCAAACAGTTAAACGAGCAATTGGTTTACTTTATTTACCAATTGATACGTCTAATCGTCAATTAAATGTGACAATTGATACACCGGTACAAGTAGAACCTGAAACTGTTGTGCCAATTAAAATTAAAATGGATAAGCCATCTGTCCAAAAAGATAAAAAAGTGACTGTATTGGTTTCAGCTGTTGATTCAGGTGTTTTAAATATCACTGATTATGTCACACCAGATCCTTATGCTTGGTTTTTAGGACGTAAACGTTTTAATGTAGATTTTAACGATGTCTATGGCAGCTTAATTGAAGCTACTGGTCGTAATGTAAATATGAGCTTTGGTGGTGATGCGATGGGCGCTGGCGGTAAAAAACCGTCAAATGAAGTTCAAATTGTTGCGCAACAACTCAAAACCATTCAATTAGATGATAATGGGGAAGGTGTGATTAATTTACCTTTACCTAATTTTAATGGTGAGCTACGTATAATGGCTCAAGCATGGGATGATAATCGTTTTGGTAAAGCTGATAAAAAAATGAAGGTTTCAGCTCCGGTTATAGTTGAATTATCAACTCCTCGATTCTTATCTGGTGGTGATCGCGCTGTATTAACGTTAGATCTTCATAATTTGACAGATAAAACACAAAATATGAAAGTTGAAGTATCGACTAATGGTTTGATTCATCAAAATGAAGCCAAAACGATATCACTCAAACTTGATAGTAAACAAAAAGATATCATTCAAATCCCTGTTATTGCAGATTATGGTTATGGTACTGGTTCGGTAACGATAGCGGTCAAAGGTATTTTACTTGAAGATAATTCTGACACTAAAATTGAAAGATCATGGTCAATTGGAGTAAGGCCTGCATATGCCGGAACAACGAGATCTTATGTGTTAGCACTAGATGCCAATGAGAATTGGGAATTACCAAACGATGCATTAACAGGATTAATTGATAACACTGTTGAAGGGCAATTGGTCATTTCTAATCAGCCGCCGTTAAATATTGCTCAATATATCAAAGATTTATTTGCATATCCTTACGGTTGTTTGGAACAAACAACGAGTGGTTTATTCCCATCATTATATGCTAATAGTAAACAACTCGCAGAACTAGGTATTAAAACTGATTCAGATGAGAAGCGTCGTGAAAAAGTGCAATTAGGTATTTCACGTATCTTATCAATGCAACGAAGTAATGGTAGCTTTGGGCTATGGAATAGTCATAGTGAAGAAGAGCATTGGTTGACAGTTTATGCAACAGATTTCTTGTTGCAAGCTAAAGAACGAGGTTATCAAGTTAGTGATAAAGCGCTTGATTCAGCAATGACACGTCTAGGTCAATATATCTATGATACGTCTGCATATAATAATTTTGGTTATTATGGAGATTCACGTAGTTTTGAGTTTTCTAAGTTGTCAATTAAAGCCTATGCATTAATGGTTTTAACTAAACAAAATAAAGTTACCTCAGCAATGCGTAACGAGATAAATTATTTATCAGACAAGATAAGTAATGATAAGTCATTTATCTATTCGCCATTACCTATAGCTCAACTAGCGGTTGCTGCTAAATTAAATGGTAATCAAAATGTTTATGAAAAATTATTACCTTTAGTTTTTAGCACTTCGTATCAATACAATAATCACTGGTTTGGTAATTACGGTAGTGAAATACGTGATGAAGCATTAATTCTATCTTTATTAATAGAAAACAAAATAGCTCAGAATAAACAAGGTACTTATCTGTATAATTTATCAGATTTATTAAACAGTAAACGATATTTCTCAACACAAGAATTAAATTCATTGTTTATTGCTGGTTGGTCATTAGAACAGCATAGAAGTGGTAATAAATTTAAAGTATCAGTGAATGGAAAAGTTAATGAAGTTGATTCAGTATTTTCTCATTCATATGATTTTGATAAATTAACCCAAGGATTATCGATTGATAATTCAGAATCAGATGAGCCACTATATGTTAAGTTCTCTGTAACAGGTTATTCTAAAACACCTCCAGCGCCAACCTCAGCTGATGGTTTCTTTAACATCAGTCGTACGTATTATGATTTGCAGGGTAATAAAATATCACCAGCAGATTTAGATGTAGGTTCTATGATGGTTGTGGTTTTAGATGTAATAGCTAAAGAACAAGTTCATGATGCGTTGGTTGTTGATTTCTTACCAGCTGGTCTAGAGCTTGAAAATCAAAACCTTTCTAATAGTAGTGTGAATTTATCATCAATTCCTGGTATAGCTAAATTAATGGGAGATGATGATGCTAGTAATATTAAATATCAAGAATATAGAGATGATAGATATGTTGCCGCTGTTAACATTAATAATTATGTGGGGCGCAATAAATATCGAAAACGTTTAGTGTATTTAGTTAGAGCAGTAACTACTGGCGATTACATGATTCCTTATCCTTATGTAGAATCTATGTATCGTCCAGACCGTTTTGCTATAGGACAATCACCTGATTTCATGACTATTTCAAATCCTAAGCAGGAAGAAAATTAATTAGATATTAATATACGTTACTAATTATTCCGCCAATATATTTGGCGGAATTTTTATTTATAAATACATTTGGCTGGGTCACATAATAAAGATAATGAAAAAATGCTTTTATAAAATATTTAAATTTTTTTTGATATTATTAGTTTTATTGAGCAGTAGTTTTTTTATTGCTGACTCTCTTTTTCCTTTATCTATTTCACAAAATAAAACTACACAAACCGTTGTTGCAGAAGATGAAACGCCATTATGGCGATTTGCTGATCAAAATGGTGTTTGGCGTTATTCAGTCAGTCTTGATGAAGTGCCAGACTATTATCTTGAAGTTTTATTAAATTATGAAGATCGCTATTTTTATGAACATATAGGTATTAATCCGATTTCTTTATTTCGTGCAGCTTGGCAAAATATATCAAATGATAAAATCGTTTCCGGTGGTAGTACTATATCTATGCAAGTGGCAAGATTATTATATCCACACGATCGAACGCTAACGGGTAAGCTAAAACAGATCTTTAGAACCCTCCAGCTTGAATTACATTATAGTAAAGATGAAATCTTAACTTTATATATTAACCACGCACCCTATGGTGGCACAATAGAAGGTATTGGGGCGGCAAGTTGGTCTTATTTTGGTAAACAGCCCAAAGAGTTAACAAGAAGTGAGGCAGTATTATTAGCAGTGTTGCCTCAAGCCCCAAGTCGATTACGACCCGACCGATTTCCTGAAAGAGCCAAACAAGCTCGTGATAAAGTATTAGACCGATTGGCAGAATATAAAGTATGGTCAAATGATTTAATCGAAACCGTTCGACGCGATGAGGTTTGGGTATATCCACGAAAAGCACCACAAGTGGCTCCCTTACTGGCTTATCGTTTAAAAAATAAATACCCTAATGAGGATATTATTCATTCCACTATTGATGTTTCAATTCAATATAATTTAGAAGATTTAGCCATCAATCGTGTGAAACAACTACCGCCTAAAACATCATTGGCTATTTTAGTAGTCGATCATACTGATATGACAGTAAAAGGCTATGTCGGTTCAGCTGATTTTAATGACAATGAACGCTTTGGCCAAGTTGATATGATTAGTGCCTTACGTTCTCCTGGCTCTACACTAAAACCTTTTATTTATGCTCTTGCTCTTGATGACGGTATGATTCATTCTGAATCGCTATTACAAGATGTTCCTCGTATTACTACCGATTATCGTCCAACCAATTTCGATGATGGTTTCTATGGGCCGGTTAGTGTATCTGACGCATTAAGTAAATCATTAAATTTACCAGCGGTTCAATTAATTGAGTTATATGGCCCAAAACGATTTGCAGGTAAATTGGCTGGTATTGGGTTACCTTTATCTTCGATAGGCAACGAGCCTAATATCTCCTATATATTAGGTGGTGCTTCATTAAGGATGGATAATCTTGTTAGTGCATATAGTGCATTTGCTAGGCATGGCGAAGTGAGTCCATTGCGCTTTACTCAAAAAGAGCCATTGATTAATAAACCCTTTATTTCAGATGGTAGTGCTTGGATAACAAGACAAATGTTAATTAATAGTAATCTATTAGCTTATAAAACAGGAACCAGTTATGGCTATCGGGATGCTTGGGCAGTTGGTATCAATCCAAGATATTTAATTGGCGTTTGGGTAGGGCGTCCTGATGGCACTCCCGTTGTTGGGCAATATGGTTCAATGTCTGCCATGCCAATTTTACAACATGTTAATTCAATTTTATTAAATAGAGAAAATCGTTTAAATCGTCCACTTACTACTTATGAAAAACCAGCATCAGTATCTTCTACGAAAATTTGTTGGCCATTAGGGCAACCTCTTCCGGAATCTGATGTAAATTGTCACCGTCAAAAGACCGCATGGGTTTTAAATAATATGACACCGCCAACACTAAGTACCTATGGTGAACTAAAAAATAATATCTATCGTTCTGGGTGGATAACGATTTGGGTAAATGAACGAGGTGAACGTGTTGCTGCTGATTGTCCCGGAGCACAAAAAAAACAACTTGCCCTATGGCCAGTATCATTAGAAAACTTTTTGTTAACAAAAGAGAAAAGGCGGACTCTATTACCACCAATTGATAAAAGTTGCCCTGTAATGGGACAAGATGTTTTTGCTTCACTCAATATCGTAGGTTTACGTGATAAACAATTGATTAGAGCATTACCAGGAAGTCATCAAGTCACAGTTGATTTAACTCCAGAGGGTGGATATGGGGAAAAATGGTGGTTTTTAGATGGAAACTTAGTTGCTAATTCTAAAGATAATGAAAAAGTGGCCTTAACTATTGCTAAAAAAGGTGTTCATCGTTTGCTATTATTAGATGAAAGCGGACAAATATTTCGATTAAAGTTTATGTCAGATTAATTAAGTAACAAACTCAGTGGTTAATTTATTGCCCATTAAATATGTAATGGATTGCTATCTGAGGTTTATTTTAATCGGGATTAACAGAAATATCTAACGTGGCAGAAACTATTAGCATTTATACAATATGTCACGGTTCAAAGTGCTTGTAAGATAAATTTAACAATAGTTAGATAATCAATGCCGACGAAAATATAGTGATCAGTGGGATAATTTTTTCAATAAAGCTAATACTACAAATAAAGTCAGTCCATTGGTGATCTCTTATTAGTGGAATATATTATTTGGCAATATGTAATTTAAACGTTTGATTTTGAAGAGCTTGTACGGATTCTGTATCAAGATGATTATCAGTAATAATGTCAGTAAAGCGGTTTAGAGGTATAGACGTAAATAAAGAATAAGTATTATATTTACTACTATCTGCAACAAGAACAACTTTATCTGCCTTCTCGGCAAAGCTAGATTTTATTAATGCTTTATCTTCAGTTGGTGCTGTTACACCTTTACTTAAGCTCCAAGAGTTACAACTAACAAAGGATATGTCAGGATTAATTTGTAAAAGCAAAGAGCGACCATGTTCACCGATGCAAGATTGGCTACTGTCATCAATTTTCCCACCAATTATTGTGACTTCAATTTGTTTAAATTCAGACAAAAATAGCGCGATATGTAAGTCAGATGTAATGACCCTAACTGGCATTTGCGTAATTCTTTTTGCTATTTCTAATGTCGTAGTACCAGCATCAAGAGCGATTGAGTCACCAGGTTTTATTAGCTTTGCAGCTACATCTGCTATAAGTTGTTTTTCATTAAAATTTTTGTGAATTTTTTCGAAAGTAGTGGGTTGATTTGGAATAAAACGGTTTAGTGTCACGCCTCCATGTGTTCGACTAATGACACCTTGCTGATCTAATTTGATTAAGTCACGACGAATAGTCGCTGGAGAGGCTTCAGTAGCAATAACTAAATCTTCGACTGTCACTAGATTATGAATTTTTAAATAGTCCATGATTTGATCTAGTCGATTGTATTTTCCCACTGAAAACTCCTCTTTTATTTTACTTAATTAGATAACAGTTCCGCTAATCGGATTGATTCTATCATACTATCTGGTTTTGCGACACCTTGCCAAGCAATATCATAGGCGGTTCCGTGGTCAGCGGATGTGCGAATGAAAGGTAAACCAGCTGCAATATTTACACCATCATAAAATCCTAATAACTTAAGTGGAATATGACCTTGATCGTGATACATAGCCACGACTATATCAAATTTGCCTTGGTGTGCTTGTAAAAATACAGTATCTGGTGCACATGGTCCAATGGCGTCAATTCCGTATTGGCGCATTTTTTCGATAGCGGGAGTAACAATTTTAATCTCTTCATCACCAAACAAACCATGTTCACCAGCATGAGGATTAACGCCTGCAACGGCAATTCTAGGGTGCTTAATCCCAATTTTTTTAAGGAAATTATCAGCAATTTTAATTACTTTTTCAATGCGTTCACTGTTTAAGGTATCTAAGAATTTACGTAATGAGACATGGGTTGTGACATGGATGACTTTAAGTGAATCGGTATAAAGCACCATTGCTACATCTTTGCTATCAGTTAATTTTGCTAATAATTCGGTATGACCTGGATACATATGCCCAGCAGAATGTAAGGCTTCTTTATTTAATGGTGCGGTGGCAATAGCTGAAACTTCGCCGCTTAAAGCAAGCTCAGTCGCCTTTTTCACACATCGGTAAGCCAAATCACCAGCTTGCGGTTGAATCATACCAGGTTTTAGAGAATCAATATCATCTAACTTTATATCAATGACATTAATAATATTAGGTTGAAAAATAGCATTACTAACTTGTTCAATCACATTAATTGAAACATTAGTAAATAACCCCATTTTTAATTGCTTTTTCAGAACTTCAGCAGAACCAACTACAACAGAATGTATATTTTTAAGTGCTTCTGATTGTAGAGCTTTTACAATAATTTCTGGTCCAATACCTGCTGGATCCCCCATTGTTATCGCTACGATTTTTGACATCGTATTTCTCCTTTAAATAAATTCTAATGTTTTTAAAAAAATATCATTTGAACCAAAGCCTCCAGCTTTGGTAAATACACGATATTTTATAGGTTTGTTACTTATTAATTGACCATAAGGTACACCAGGACTTACTTGTCCTTCAATTCTAAACCCTATAGCCCCTAAAGACTTGGCTATAGCTATCGCTACATCTCCACCAGTCAAAAATAGATTTTTAAACTGTAGCCGATTGACTAATTGACCTAAAGATTGACAGATATGTTCACCAAGTTGTTCTCGAGTTAAGTTATATTCCTTACAATAATCTTCAACTTTATAACGATCGTCTATATTAGAACTTGTTCTGACTATGCAATGTTTTTGATAATCTAGTTGTGATTGAATCTTTTTTGTTAATTGGGTTAATGTAAATAATGATATATGTGGTAATAACTCTGTAATATTTATATCAAAAATTACCCAATTATCTTTCTGATTAACCGTATAATTTATTTGTTGTTGTGTCTTTTCACTCATTGAACCCGCTATGACTAATAATGGATGAGTACTTATCCTGGGGTTAGTTGTATTTTTTTCTTGATGAATTATTGGTAAAAAATCAATCAAACCAGCTGATCCAACTAGTAATAATTTCTCTTGTAATGGTAAGATTTGTTCAACTATACATTGCAAATCATCGTTTGTTTTAGCATCAACAACAATCATTTTTTTACCATTATTGATAGCATTTTCAATATGTTCTTTTAACTTATAATTTCTTACTTGATCTAAATTGACCTCTACACATGAATAGTTTGTTTGTTGTTCAATACAATCTTTTATATTTGATGAGTAAACAGGCGTTTTAGGGTCACTAGCAAATTCAGTATTAATTAATTCAATTCCATTTATGTAACAATTTCCATTTATTGTCGTACGATTCATATTGGGATATGCAGGAACAACCAATGCAACTTTATTTTTAAAATTATCCAATAGCGTGGCTATTTCAGTACCAATATTTCCTCGTAAAGTAGAATCAATTTTCTTATAAATTTGCTTAACGTCAGGATTATTAATAATAACTTTTTGTATTCTTCTTTGAGCTTCTTTATCTGTAACGGCGCGACTTTCAGTATTCACGACTATAACATTATTATTTTTACTTTCTTGAAAACTATGTTTTTCTGATAAGTTGGCTTCTTCCCAATCGAAAATTACATCAACTACCAATCCTTTATTTACTAATTGTACTCCAGCGTCATTAGAACCCGTGAAATCATCAGCAATAATCAACTTAATCATAAAGAACTCTTAATTATAAATAACTCCATTTTTCTGATTATACATATTCTTTATTAAAAAGGGTAATCATTATGATTAAAATAAATCAAAAATTACATACTGTGATCTTGATCATAGTTTTTTATATTCAATTTGATCAAAATGCAAACGTAAATTAATATTTGGTGATTAAATAAAATCAATATGATTTTTAATTATCATTACCGAGGCATTTGTTGGAGATGATTATGCACATAAATAGCACCATTCTTAGTGGAAAAGGAATTTTAAAAGATCTTCATTTTTTATTGAAAGATCGTGAACATGTTCTTTTTATAACAGATAAAAATATCATTAATTTATCTGTAACAAGAGAACTCATCAAAAAAGTACAAGAAAATACCACTTTAGTAACCTTAGTTGATGATATCCCTCCAGAACCAAGCCATCAAGATGTAACTAACTTGCTAAATAAAATGAAGGTATCTAATGCGGATCTTGTAATAGGTGTAGGTGGTGGAAGTGTACTTGATGTAGCTAAATTGATTTCTGTTTTATGCGTTAAAGATTCCAATATTACTCTTGAACAATTATTAGATGGGCAAAAACCAATTAAGCGGTGTACTTCTGTATTGATACCGACTACAGCCGGTACAGGATCAGAAGCAACACCAAATGCGATTCTAGCTATACCTGAAAAAATGACCAAGCAAGGTATTATTTCTCCCGTAATGTTACCTGATTATGTTTGTTTAGCACCTGAATTAACAACGTCAATGCCAAAGCATATTGCTGCTTCAACAGGTATAGATGCATTATGCCACTTAATAGAGTGTTTTACAGCCAGTATCTCTAATTCGGTTGGTGATAATTATGCTTTGATAGGTATGGAAAAGCTATTCAATTCACTCGAAAAATCAGTTGATGATAACACTGATATAGAAGCAAAATTGAATATGCTTTGGGCTTCTTACTGTGGTGGCGCAGCTATTGCTCATGCTGGTACTCATTTAGTTCATGCAATGTCTTATCCACTTGGTGGTAAATACCATATCCCTCATGGAGTTGCTAATGCAATTTTACTTGTTCCTTGTATGGAATTTATTCGTGATGCAGTCGTAGATAAATTTGCTCAAACTTATGATCTTTTACCTGATGCTGTTCTAACTTTAACCGCAGAAGAAAAATCGCATGCTTTAGTTAACTACTTTAGAGAATTAGTAAAACGCTTAGCATTACCTAGTAAATTACAAGAACTCAATATCTCACCAGATCATTTACCTTATCTTGTTGATGCTGCACTAGATGTAAAACGATTAATTAATAACGTCCCTAAGAAAGTCACTAAAGAAGATGTGCTTTCTATTTATAAATCTCTTTTTTAGAAAAAATTTAGCTTACAGGAGTATACATAATGAGTAAAAAAATTGAAGGAATTTTAACCGCTATTGTTACCACCTTTGATGATAAAGGTGATTTTTGTCCAAAACGTATGCGCAAACAAGTTCAACGGCAATTAAGTAATGGTAACAGTGTTTTTTGTAACGGTACTAATGGTGAATTTTTTGTATTAAGTACAGTAGAAAAAATTAAAGTGACTGAAGTATGCGTTGACGAAGTAGCAGGGCGATCACCTGTTATGGCTCATATTGGTGAAATATCAACTCGTGAGACAATTAAACTTGGAAAAGAAATTGAAAAGTTAGGTGTTGATGCAGTATCGGTTATTGCACCATATTTTATTCCGCTAAAACAAGAAGAGTTAATCTATCACTATACTGCTATTGCTGATGCACTTACTGTTCCAGTCTTTTTATACAATATTCCTGCCAGAACCGGTAACACAATTCAACCTGAAACTGCTGCCAAACTAGCTGAACATCCCAATATTTTAGGTATTAAAGATAGTGCAGGTAGTGCAGAAAGCTTACAAGCTTTTCTTGATGTAGCTAACAACATAGATGGATTTGATGTATTAACAGGGCCAGATTCGCTCATTTATCAAGGTTTTGTTGGTGGGGCTGTTGGATCTATTTCAGGACTCGCAAATGTAGCTCCGGGTTATATCAATGCCATTTGGAGAAATTTTAAAGAGGGTGATTTAGCTAAGTCTAAAGCTGCTCAAGATGCCGTTGGGGATTTAAGAAAAAATTTGTATGCAACAGTATTTTCACCAGCAGCTGTGAAGAAAGCATTAACTTTAATGGGCGAAGATGTTGGTGTAAGTCGTTATCCAATTTTGTTCATGGATGAACATATTGCGACCATAAAAGATATTGTTTCCAAGTTGTAATTTTCCATAGATAAAAGGCGGTGATTTATTTATGTAATTACTGCTTTTTATTATCAATATGAAGTAACAAAAAAGGATATTTAGTATGAAAGTTATTTCTACATCCCCTTCGTTTGCAAAATATGATGCAACACCAATTGAAGATCTTAAGAAAAATGGATTTGAATATATCTCTTTTCCTGCCGATGTTTCGTTAGATGAACTAAAACCTCATCTGCAAGATACCGTCGCGATGATTGTAGCATTCACCCAAGTGGATGAACAGTTGTTGAAGTTAGCCCCTAATTTAAAGATTGTTTGTAAGCATGGTGTAGGTGTTGACAACATTGACCTAAAAGCCACTAAAGAAAGAAATATCTGGGCAGTTAATGTACCAAATGCTAATAAACATGCTGTTGCTGATTTTGCCTTCACGCTTTTATTAGGCATTGCACGTCAATTACCGCAAGCAGCAAGAAAAACAGCAATAGGTGAGTGGCCAAGAATTTTTGCTACCGATGCCTATGGCAAAACACTGGGTATTTTAGGTTTGGGCAATATTGGTAGGGAGGTAGCGTTAAGAGCAAAGGGATTTAATATGAATGTATTGGCCTATGATCTTTATCCTAATGAAGATTTTGCCAAAGAACATAACATTCAATATGTCACTTTAGATGAACTGACCCAACAAAGTGATTTTATATCAATTCATATGCCACTAATAGAATCGACCAACAATTTGTTCGATCTTGAACGGATTAGAAAGATGAAAAAAAGTGCGTTTTTACTAAATCTTTCTCGTGGAGGTATTGTTAATGAAATTGATCTTTACACGGCGCTATCTGAAAACATCATTGCCGGTGCGGCTTCAGATGTTTTTGTTCAAGAGCCTTTAACTAGTCATCCATTATTTTCACTAGATAATTTTATTGGAACTGCTCACATAGCAGGCTATACCGATGGTGCTGTAAGTGCTATAGGGGAAAGTTGTGTCAAAAATATCATTAACACTATTATTCATGGGCAGAAACCTATCAATGTAGTGAATGATCTATAACGTTGTAATTAATAGTCATAGATTGAGGTTTAATATGGATTTAATACCACAAAAAAAATCGAATGTTCGTTGGATTATTGCTGGATTAATGTGGGCTGCAATCGCGGTTAATTATTTAGATCGTGCAATTATTGCAGCAGCTAGTCCTCATTTAATTAAAGAATTTAGCTTAACAGCAAGCGAAATGGGATGGATTATGTCAGCCTTCTTTTGGACTTATGCTCTTTTGCAAATTCCAGCGGGTTGGTTAGCTGATAAAATTGGACAAAAAACAACATTAGGCTGGGCTGTAGGTTGGTGGTCAGCTGCAACTATGTGTATGGGCATTGCCACAGGATTTAAGTCTTTACTGCTTATGCGATTTATATTAGGTGCGGGCGAAGCAGCTGCTTATCCAAGTAATGCGGGAATAGCTTCACGCTGGTTCCCTGATAAAGAGCGCTCATTTGTTTCAGCACTTTTTGATAGTGCTTCCAAATTTGGTGGTGCAGTAGCCATGCCGTTAATTGTCTGGTTAATGTATTTGTTTGATTGGAGAATTACTTTTGCTATTTTTGGTAGTATCGGCATTATTTGGGTTATCTTTTGGATGATTTTCTATTCCGATTCTCCCGAAAAACATCGCATGATTAATAAAGCAGAAATTACATATATTCGTGAAGGACAAACTCAAAAACATGGCATAGATAAAGGAGCTGCAATGAAGTGGTATCAGCTACTTCGTTATAAGCCTATTTGGGCTATGTGCTTAGGTTTTTTTACCATTAACTATACTTCTTATTTCTTTATTACTTGGTTACCTACTTATTTAGTCCAAGAGAAAGGTATGGGATTAATCAAAATGGGCTTTGTTGCAACATTACCATTACTTTGTGGTATGGTTGCAGAAATGACAGCAGGTTGGATTTCAGATCGTATGCATAGTAGTAAGAGGTTTTCATTAACTTTTACTCGTAAGTTAATATTGTTAATTGGTATGAGTATGGCATTATGTGTTGGATTTGCACCATTAACCGACTCGATTGTACTAACGGTTATATTATTGTGCATTGCTCGTTCTGGTACTGCGGTTGCTGCATCTCAGGTGTGGTCTTTGCCAGGAGATGTAGCACCTAAAAACATGGTATCAACTGTTGCCGGCTTACAAAATACTATTTCAAATTTTGGTGGCGCGTTTGGTCCTATCATTACTGGCGCATTAGTTGCAGCTACGGGTTCATTTACATGGGCATTAATATTCTCTGCTAGCTTGTTGGTGCTTGGAATGCTTAACTATCTATTTTTACTAGGTAAAGTAAAACCGATTGAAACCTAATCACACTAGATAATTCATTTTAAAGCTTAAATGCATGTCAGAAGTTTATGACGTGCATTTTTTATTTTAAGCTATCCTATATAATCTTAAGTTATAAGCATGTGAGTTTTTATTATTTAGTTAACCACTCCGTTGTTGATAGACTAAATGCATAATACATTAATCGTTTATTAAGAGAGTCGATATGAAATTTTTAACTAAATCATTAACAGCTGCAGCATTATTTACGGTCTTGTTAGGTATCAATTCAGCCTACGCCGATCGTTTGGATGATATTGAAAAACGAGGGGAGATCAAGATTGCTGTTTTTGATAGTAATCCTCCGTTTGGATTTATTGATGAAAAAACTAATAAAATTGCTGGGCTTGATGTTGATTATGCCAATGAAATTGCTAAAGCATTGAATGTAAAAGTCGAACTAGTTCCAACTAATCCGGCCAACCGTATTCCTTTACTAACCTCACAAAAAGCAGATCTGATTGTTGCAAACTTTACGGTTACTGATGAACGAGCTAAAACAGTCGATTTTAGTTTGCCTTATTTTGCTACTGGCCAGAAGTTTGTAGCTAAAAAAGGATTCCTAAAAACAGCAGATGATCTTAAAAATCTTCGTATAGGTGCCGATAAAGGTACAGTGATGGAAATTACTCTACGTGAGAAGTACCCAACTGCTAAAGTAATCTCATATGATGATACACCTTTTGCTTTTGCAGCATTACGCAATGGTGTTGTACAAGCTATTACTCAAGATGACGCAAAGTTAATTGGTTTACTTGCTAATGTTCCAGAAGAACAACGAACTGCTTTTGAAATATCTCCATTTAGTATAACTCAAGAATATCAAGCTGTAGGTATTCCAAAAGGGGAAACCCGCTTGAAAGAAAAAGTTGACCAAATATTATTAAAGCTTGAAAATGATGGTGAAGCGTTAACTATCTATAACCGTTGGTTTGGACCTGATACAAATTCAGCCATGCCTCGTGGTGATTTCAAAATAGGTAAAGGTCAATAAATAATGTATGAGCAATTACTGGAACCCCGTTATTTATGGTGGTTGTGGGATGGTTTTTTAGTCACTATCGCTATTTCAGTTTTAACAATCATTCTCTCTACAATATTTGGTTTTTTGCTAGTTATTGCTCAACAAAGTCATATCAAAATTATCAAAGGCGTTGTAATTAGTTATAACGCTATTTTTCGTTATTCTCCATTGTTACCGCAGCTTTTTTTCTGGTATTTTGGTATAGGTAATTTGTTACCAGTAGAATTTAAAATGTGGCTATTTGATGAACCGCAAATCCAGCTGTTTTTTTTCTCTTTAAAAATGCCTTCTTTTGAATTTATTATTGGTTTAATTGGATTAACATGTTACTCCAGCGCTTTTATTGCTGAAGAATTTCGAGCAGGAATTTTGGGAATAAGCAATGGTCAAGAACAAGCATCATTAGCTTTAGGTCTTACACGTTGGCAAAGTATGCGGTTTATTATTTTACCTCAAAGCATTCGTATCGCATTTCCTCCGTTAATTGGTCAATATATGAATATCATCAAAAATTCCTCTTTAACAATGGCTATTGGGGTGTTGGAACTATCTTATGTTTCACGTCAAGTTGAAACCGAATCGCTGAAAACATTTCAGGATTTTGCGATAGCAACATTTTTATATATTTTAGCCATTGTTATTGTTGGGACACTAGGCAATATTTATCAATCAAAGCGATTAAACAGGGTCTAATTTTTTATGGATTTTAAAGGTTTTGAAGTAATTTGGAATAATTTAGATTACATAATGTGGGGTAATTTCCCAGGCGGTATTGTGTTGACTCTTTTGATGAGCTTAGCTGCTATTATCTTTTCGTCTATTTTAGGTATTTTCGCTGGTATTGGTCTAACTGTTTGCAAAGGATTTTTACGTCAACTTTTAGTTGTAGTATTAGGATTTTTAAGAGCGATTCCCGTTATTATGCTGATATTTTGGACTTATTTTTTGTTGCCAGTGCTATTGAATGTTGATGTGCCAGCTATTACAACAGTTATTTTTGCTTTATCTTTAATTGGTGGCGCATATATTGGTCATTCCGTATATGCGGGAATGGTAGCTATTGCTAAAGAACAGTGGCAAGCGGCTTTTTCGTTAGGTTTAAATAAAAGACAAGTCATCATTTTTGTTATTCTTCCTCAAGCATTAAAAATGATGCTGCCTTCATTTGTTAATCAATGGGTATCATTAATTAAAGATACGTCTTTAGCTTATATAGTGGGTGTTGCAGAATTTACATTCATTGCTACCCAAATTAATAATCGTAGTATGGTTTATCCTACTGAAATATTTTTATTTGTGATTGTTGTTTATTTTATTATTTGTGCTGCACTTGATTTTACCGTCTCTTTATTGCCGAAATACCATTTGATTACTCGAAAAAATAAACAATAAATATCATTTATTAAATGTTCAAAATCCTTTTTAAGGTTCTTTTAAGCTTTATTGATTAAATTACAACTAAATATTGTTTTTATAGGTCGTTGTATGTTGCTTGATATGAACACTCATCTTTTTTTATTAATTAATGCTCAAGAACAAGCCTCCAAATTATTTATTCTTTTTGCCATATTTTGTGCAAATTATTTAATCTTTGTTCCTATAGTCATATTGGGAATATGTTTTTTATTCAAACCTGTTTATAGACAATTAATCATAAAAATTGCTTTAGGTTTGGCTGTAGCCTTGTTTGTAACCTTTGTTATTCGACATCTATTTTATTCTCCACGACCATTTGTTCTTAATATTGGTACGAACTATTTGAATCACGATAAAACGAGTTCTCTTCCTAGTCAGCACGCTGTTTTTATTTGGTCTATTTGCTTCTCACTTTATCTAAATTATAAAAAGCAATTTAAAGCATTAACTTATCTATGTACGATTGTTGCATTACTTGTTTGTTGGAGTCGAATCTACTTAGGTGTTCATTGGCCACTGGATATTCTGGTGGGTATGTTGTTAAGTTTTATCTCTGTTTATTTAGTCAAAAAGATATGGTTTATACGTTCAAAAAGTTTTAAATAATTATTCGCTAAATTATAACTATCAAAATGAACTTAAATTTTTAAAGCATTGGGAAATAAATAGTAAAGCGTATAATAGTTGTAAATGTTACATTTCTTAAATCAAAATTAGGTAACACTATAATGAAAATTCTTATAGTAGAAGATGATAGTTTATTACAAAAAGGTTTATATGACGCGATAACGTCTAATGGCTATGTTTGTGAAGTCGCATCTAATGGCAAGCAAGCTGAGGATCTTATTGAGTTTGCACAGTTTAGTTTAATTATTCTTGATTTAGGTTTACCTGATTGTGATGGCTTAGAGTTACTCACCCGATGGCGCAAAAGAAATATCGATATTCCTGTACTAATTTTAACCGCTCGCGATACTATCGAAGATAGAGTTGAAGGTTTAGATCTTGGTGCAGATGATTATTTAATAAAACCCTTCGCCTTAACCGAATTGCTAGCCAGAATAAGAGCGTTAATTCGTCGAAATCAAGGAACTGCCGATAATATTGTTAACTATGGTCCTATTTCAATAGATATTAAACTTCAAAAAGCTACTTTAAATAATCAAGAAGTGATATTGACGCCAAAAGAATTTATTTTACTATCTAGATTGATGTTGAAAGCCGGTGAAAAAGTGCATCGAAGTTTATTACAAAATGATCTATATGATTGGCAGAGTGATCCAAGTTCAAATGTGCTTGAAGTTTATATTCACGCCTTAAGGAATAAATTAGGAAAAGATTTAATTAAGACTGTGCGTGGGTATGGCTATCAACTCAATATTAATAATTAGTTATTATTTTAAAATTAATTGAATGGCAAATTTATGATTGAACAGTCTTTGAATAATATTCGACATAGTATCCGTTGGAATCTATTTTTTACTTTGGGTGCAATAATGCTAATTTGCCAAATTATTACAGTATTTTGGTTATGGCATGAGAGTAAAGAGCAAATTGATGTTTTAGTTAACTTAACGTTAAGTCAAAATAAAATAGATGAAGTGGTTGAACATGAAGAATTAGAAGCAATTTTTGCATTATTTTGCTCAGCATTTTCCATGATGGTTGTAACTTTATTTTTGGCCTATAAGGCGATTAAATGGATTACTAAACCCCTTGAGATACTTGAAAAAGATTTAAATAAAAGAACTGAAGATAATCTTAAGCCAATAAAACCAATCAGTAATATGCGTGAAATTAAGTCAATTACTACGGTATTAAATAATTTATTTGAAAGGCTTAATAATACATTATCTCAAGAACGTTTATTTACAGCAGATGTAGCTCACGAGATGAGAACACCTTTAGCAGGTATTCGATTACATCTAGAATTATTAGAAAGTAAAGATAAAATAGATTGCCATGAGTTAATTGAACGAATAGATCGTTTAGTAAATACCGTAGAACAACTGTTGATGCTTGCTCGAGCAAGTCAAAAATTTACTCTAGGTCAGTATCAAAAAATTAATTTTCTAGATGATATTCAAATTCCCCTTTTTGATGAATTGACAGAGTTAACAGTACAAAAACAACAAAGTATTGATTGGGAAATTACGGGTAATAATATAATTTTTAATGGTGATGCGACTTTGATTCGTTTACTGATTCGTAATTTGGTTGAAAACAGTTATCGGTATAGTCCAAATGAAAGTAAAATTACTATTAGTTTTTATAAAGATGCTGAAGAAATTGTGATAGCCGTTAAAGATGAAGGGAGCGGTATTGACGAGTCAAAAACAGAAAAGTTAACCCAAGCCTTTTTCAGAATGGATCGTAAACATGATGGAATAGGGCTCGGTTTGAGTATTGTTAATCGTATTACTAAATTACATCATGGCCAATTTACATTAAGAAATCGGCAAGACCAAAAGGGTACGATTGCCGAAGTCAGACTTAATGATTCACATCATCAATTAACTTAGTGATTAATGAATTATGCTTATTTTCTCGAATTAGTGATGATAAAAATCGTTGCCATGTGCGTTCAATTTTGGCTTTTGCAAAAAAGCCTACATAGTTAGCGATAGGAATAAATGTCGAATTACCAATGTTATCAATAATAATTAAGCGATTTTCCTCTGGTGACAAATGCTGAAATAAAATATTTTTACTCTTGATTGTCATAGTAATGATTCTATCTTTCAGCAAGGCTGTTTTTAATGCTTTGAGTGATACAACTAATGCATCATAATTTTGATTAGTTGCTTGTTCGTCGAACAGATATTTTTCTAATGGAATAGAAATTTTTCCATCATAGTCACGAATAAGTTCAAAAACATGACCTTGACCAAAATTAGTCATTACAGGACCATAATATTTTGCTAGCACATCCCATGAGATATTGCGATTTATAAGGTGCTTATAATAGGCAATTTCACGGTTTGTTTCTTCTTCTGCTCCTTCATTATAATTGACTTTGATACATTTATTAGGATCATCGGGGTGATGATAACATTTGCGGTGTAAACCTTTACTTATATAATCTTTTTCAGCAAGTTGAATTAAGTTTTCCATCAATTTTTATCGTGTTATTTAATATTAGTTAAAAGTGTAGCAGTTACTGTTTTTTCTCGCTACGCTTTTTTTATCATAAATCCTAGCGCTTTTTTAATATTTCTGTATAATATTGCCACCCACGTTACAACAGTGTTTTTCCCAACGCTGTTTTCGGTTGTCAGTATTAGTATAACGACTCGAAGGGGTTAGTTAGTTAATAGTTGCAATCAAAAAGTGTAAATAAATCAAATGATTTATTAACGTGAGATTAATTAAAATTTGGATAAATACAAATGAGTACTTTTTCAGCTAAACCAGAAACAGTTAAACGCGACTGGTATGTTGTAGATGCAGCAGGTAAAACGTTAGGTCGTTTAGCTACTGAAATCGCAAGCCGTTTGCGTGGTAAACACAAAGCAGAATATACACCACATGTTGATACAGGTGACTATATTATCGTTATCAATGCAGAAAAAGTTGCTGTAACAGGCAAAAAACGCACTGATAAAATCTATTATCGTCATACTGGTTACATCGGTGGACTTAAAGAAGCGACTTTTAAAGAAATGATTGAACGTCATCCTGAACAAGTCATCGAAATTGCTGTAAAAGGCATGTTACCGAAAGGTCCTCTTGGTCGTGCAATGTACCGTAAACTAAAAGTTTATGCTGGTAGTGAGCACAATCATGCGGCACAACAACCGCAAGTATTAGATATTTAAGGGGATAGAAGATGGCTGATAATCAATATTACGGTACAGGTCGCCGCAAAAGTTCTGCTGCTCGCGTGTTTATTAAACCAGGTAGTGGAAATATCATTATTAACAAACGTTCATTAGAGCAATACTTTGGTCGTGATACTGCTCGTATGGTTGTTATGCAACCTTTAGAGTTAGTTGAAATGACTGACAAACTTGATCTTTACATCACAGTTAAAGGTGGTGGTATTTCAGGTCAAGCGGGTGCGATTCGTCACGGTATTACTCGTGCATTAATGGAATATGATGAAACTTTACGCTCTTCATTACGTCAAGCGGGCTTTGTTACTCGTGATGCACGTCAAGTTGAACGTAAAAAAGTGGGTCTACGCAAAGCTCGTCGTCGTCCACAATTCAGCAAACGTTAATTGCAACGTTACAAATTTGTTTCGAAACCCAGCCTATGCTGGGTTTTTTTATCGCTATATAATTTTAAACAAGCTTTAATAATATTTATTCTATTTTTATTAAATTATAATTAATTCAAATGGATAATAATAATCTTTGTTATCTTGCTCTTACTTTACTGAAATTAATAAACATTCAAAAATGACAATTTGTCGAAAAAACAAAAAGAAAATATATTTTTTTTAACAAATTTGTTATCCAATTTGCTAGAATAGTAACCATATTAAAACTTAATTAAAATTTCGCATATTTGGAGTGAACATGGTTGTTGCTGTTAATAAACGTTCTGTGATGACATTATTTTGTGATACAACTGACATTTACGGCCATCAGATTCGTTTTGTGCTGGCAGAAAAAGGGGTAACAGCTGAGATCGAGTTTGTTACATCAAATACTTTACCTCAAGAATTATTGGATCTTAATCCGTATGGTTCAATCCCTACCTTAATCGATCGTGATCTAACTCTTTATGAAACACATATTGCATTAGAGTATTTAGATGAACGTTTTCCTCACCCGCCATTAATGCCGGTATACCCAATTGTTAGAGCTAATTCCCGCTTAACAATGTATCGCATTAAAAAAGAATGGTATAGCGCCTACGAAACGATCTTAAAAGATCCTGATAGTAGTAAAGCTAAAGAGGCTCGTAAAAACTTACTTGATGACTTAGTTTCTATTTCTGTCATGTTCAAAGAAAAAGATTACTTTATGAGTGATGATTTTACTTTGTGTGATTGCTATTTTGCTCCTTTACTATGGCGTTTACCATTGATTGGTATTGAATTGCCAAAAGTTGCAGAGAAAAACTATCTTTCTTATATGGCACGCGTATTTGAACGACCTGCTTTTATAAATTCTTTAACTGAAGATGAAAGAAAGATTAGAGCTTAAAATTTATTTTATCTAATGACAGATTAGCAATTAAACAAGGTAGCCGTTATGGAACTTGATGACATGACTCCTCGACGCCCTTATATATTTAGGGCATTTTATGACTGGATTTTAGATAATGATTTAACTCCTTATGTTGTGGTGAATACGTCTATTGATGGTGTATTAGTTCCACAAGAGTTTGTGAAGGATAATCAGATAGTACTCAATATTGCACCCCAATCAGTAGGACAGTATTTGGCCAATAATGATCAAATTGAATTTAATGCTAGATTTTCTGGTGTTCCTCAACATATTGTTGTGCCAATGGCTGCTATTGAAGCTATTTATGCTCGTGAAAACGGAGTAGGGATGGGGTTTGAAGATGAACCACACTACAAAGCCTTAAGACAAAGTGCAACTAAGCAATCCGAAAATGTTAAACCTGCAAATCCTTTTAGGGTTGTTAAATAGCTATCCTTGATTATTTTTTTATTATCCTATTTAAAATTTAACTAATAAATAGGATACTTTCCTACCTATTGGAATACCCATGCTAAAACTAGCTAACCTAAATCACACAATTTAAACAAGATTGTTATCTTGTGATGTTTAAAATTAAGAATAAGTTTTATAAAAAAGTGTTTAGTTAATTAATTTATATAATTCCACTTTTCTACTGCTTTTTCTATACACTTTTACCTATAAAGTATTAATTATTTTATCTTGTTTATTTATCATCCTGAATGCCGCTATAGCTTTAATCATATTATAGTTGATGATAGCCTATATTTGTTAGCCTAATCGGTATATCATATGGCAAAATAAATAATGAAAACAGACAAATGAGTAACGAAATTGAATTAAAGTTTCAAATCAATCAAAGTGATATAGAACACTTACAAAGTTATTTAAATCAATGGGTTTATTGTGATGAAGTAGAATTTTCATCACAAAAAAATTTAACCAATCAACTAAAATTAACTAATACTTATTATGATACCGAAGATCATTTATTGAGACAAAATGGTTGTGGTTTGCGTATTCGAAGTACTGAAGATGGCCAAAATAAGTGTTATGAAATTACCGTCAAATCAAAGGGTAATTCTGTGAGTGGCTTACACGAACGAATTGAAATTAATCGGCCTTTACCTAATGACAAATTAGATTTAAGTGTGCTGCCCAAAGAGGCATTACCTGATGGTTTAATCCAGTTAAATCCACTTTTTACGACTAATTTTAAACGTCAAACTTGGTTGATATCATTTGCCAATAGTGAAATAGAAGTTGCTTTAGATATAGGCAGCATTACCTCAAACGGACAATCTAAACCAATACAAGAAGTTGAGCTCGAGATAAAACAGGGTAATAAACAAGATTTGATCAACTTTGCGATTGAATTAAGTCGCTTTAGCTTACATCTGTTTTCTCAGAGTAAGGCTTCGCGAGGATATCGCTTATTTCTCAATGTACCTCTTACTCCTAGCGTTTATTCTCCACAAATAGAGCAGGATTTGCCAAGCCTATTAAACTTTTGGCAACAAAATGAAGAATATGCTTTAGAAAATAACGATTTAACTTATTATAAACAGCTAATTATTCAAATAAATGAAATATTAATAAATAAGAATTTTGAAATTGAGCCAGAATTTCAGCAGTGGCAAATGGCAATGCAGCGTATTAACTCGATTAAAAATTTTGCTTATAGCGAGGTAAACACTAAATTCAAACTTAGGCTAATTTCAGAAATAAATAAAATATAGGTATAAAAATGAAATTGGAAAGGACTTTTTTTAAATTACCACTATTATTAGTTTTATTTTATTGGTTATTTAATATTTTATATATTGTTGTCTATTTTACTGGATTTGATGATTATTTTTTACTGTCAAATATGACAAGTAATCAACTTATTAAAAATTTAACTAAGCAAGTATTAATCAACTTCTATTACCAAATACCAAGCTCAATTGTTGTATTTGTATTTTCCATAGTATTATTTTATAAATATTCAATTAATCAGGTCAATTCGAGAAATATTACTAATACGTTACTTGTTGCTATATTAATTACATCAATGGATATTGCAGGGCGATGGTTTCTTTACAACAGTATTAATTCATGGGTTGAATCTAAAATTAATTACCTTTTCATGGATAGTTATTTTTCTCTACATAATGAGCTTATTAATTTTATTAAGATAATAACTATTTATATTTTTGTAACACTATGGACTTATTTTAGTATTAGATTGTTGAATAGATATTTTATTCATGACAATCACGAATTAACTCAATCAGAGAGTCAGCGGTTACATCTTGGAGTATTCATTTCGCTTTATAATTGTTATTTTAACAGCCTGTTTTTTCCCATTATTTTGTTTGATGGTGTACATTTCAGTTTCACAGGTATTATTATTAATATAGTTGGATTAGCTATATTTTTATTAATTACTAATTTGATCGGCTATTTTTTGTTAAGAAAATGTTTTACAGGTGTAACAGAAGTTTTAAACACAAAAAAGCTTATATTTAGTACGATAAGTATATTCATCTTCAACTGCATATTGGTAACAATAATTATTATGGTATCAGTTTCTCTTCATGAATATTTAGAAATATATTATAGATTATCCAATAATTTTTCATTGTGTTATACATGGACCATTATAGGAATCGTGTTTATTCTAAGCTCTATAATGGTTAGAATTATGACCAAACTGCTATTTTATTCAGGAAAAAATAGAATCAATATCACACAATAGTACAAGTTGTATATATGTATTGGTAAAGCGATTTATAAATTAGCTTCCAATACATAATCATTTTGAAAACTTATTCAAGATCTATGCCTTTCAAACTCAAATCAAAAAATCCTCATTTCAAAGTAAAAAAACTAACACTTTATCGAAATTTATATTCGACAATTTTTATTGTCAGACAATAAAAGAACATTTAGTTAAATCATTAAATAACCGATATAGACATTAACTATTTTTTTTGATACTTTGTCATTTTAGGTGAATTTTATAAATAATAACAATAAGTTAACTTTTGTTAGATTTGTTAAGATTTAAGTTAACCAATGTAATGATTGGTAAATGCCAAATAAATGGAGTTTATGTGTTCAAAAGTAATTTAAATAAAATTGATCTCTTGATCAAATTAACACTGGGTACTTGTCTAGTTACACCTCATTTTGCAAGTGCTTTAACTATTATAGATGCTTCTAATATTGGAACTCATACTAATAGTGGTATTGCCGTTTCTTCAACCGATGATATCATTATTCAAAATATAACAGGTGTTGCTGCGCCTCATATCAACATTACTAGCAACCAAGATTACGGTATTAAATCAGGATATAATGGTAAAACTTTAACCATTGATACCGGAACGGATGAATTTGTAATTCAAACTAATGCAACAGGTAATTATAATAAAATAAGTAACATCCATGTTCTTTCAAATGGGAAAGTCAATGCTTTAAGTGACATTCGCCTAAATGTTAAAGATGGTACCGGTATTTATTTTGCTAATAGGGGGAAAGCTGATTTTGATAAAAAGGTAACTATAATAGGGACCGGTACATCAAATGGCAGTTTCATTGGAATTCGAGCTTATAACGGTTCAAATTCATCAAAAACTGAAGGCAACTTCAATGGTGAAGTTAACATACAGTCAGTAGGAAATGGTAGTTATGGTATTTTATCCTTACTGAATAACGCACCAGATTCACTTGGTATAAATCTAAACTTTAACGAAAAAGTAACGATTAATATGAGTGGCAATAATTCGACTGGTGTTGCGTTCCAGGAATATGCTGGTGCTAACCCAAATGCAGACAGTGTTATTAAATTTAATAATGGATTAGATGTAACAACGGCTAATGGAACCGCTGTCTACATGGACCAAAAAGCAGGAAAATTATTCATTAATAGTGGCTCAAATGTTAATAACATTGTTTCAACTAGTTATAACAATTATAACGCAATACAGTCGACTGCTGGTGAAATAGCTGTTAATGGTAAATCGAATATTAAGGGTGATATTTATGCAGCCAGTTCAGGACAGATTAATCTTGATTTAACTGATGGCTCGACATTATTAACTTCAATTGATAATACATCTTCATCTGCGAATAAAGGTACTATCAATGTTAAGATAGATGGTAGTCAAAGCCAATGGAATATGACTAATAGTTCATCTGTTGATTCCCTTACGTTAACTAATTATGCCAAAGTAAGTTTTGGTCATGATTATGCAACATCAAATACGATACTTGATGGTTCAAATAACATGACTTTAACGGCAAATTCATTATCTGGAAATGGGCTATTTGAATTGCGCACTTCCATCGGTAGTGGTTTTGCTAATGATTTACTCAAAATTACTGGCTCTTCACAAGCAACTGGTAATCACAATATCTCAATTAGAGATGACAACAATGGTTCAGCAGCAGTTACTGGTAATGAAAAACTTACTTTAGTTGAAACTGAAGGTGGTGGTGCTAATTTTAATTTGACTTCACCATCAGTTGATATTGGTGCATACCAATTTAATACTCTAACTAAAGTCACTGATGAACGTAATAGTGGTTCAGAAGATTGGGTATTATCAGCTCAAAAGAAAACAGTAAATCCAACTAAGCCTAATTTAACCAATACAGCTCAAAATGCGGCGAATATTCTAAACTCCAGTTACTTGATTAGTTACATTGAAACACAAACTTTAATGCAAAGAATGGGTAAACTTCGTCAAGGCGAAACATCTGATGGTGATGCTTGGGGTCGTATTTATGGTGGTAAATTAAGTTCATTCAACGATAAACGTTTATCGAATTTTGATATGGATTATTATGGCTTACAACTTGGTGTGGATCGAAAAGTTGAAAATACAAATGGTGATATCTATTATGGTATCATGGGTGGTTTAAGCCGAGGAAATATAGATCATCATGTAGGTGATGGAAACACTAAAGGCTACTATGCAGCACTTTACGGCACATACCTAAACCAATCAGGGTTTTATATCGACGGTTTAATTAAATATATGAGAATGTCGAATAAATTTAATACTCGTACCGGTGGGGGTTATTTCGTAAAAGGTGATGGTAATACTAATGGTTTTTCAATAGGGACTGAACTAGGTCAACGATTCTATTTCAATTCATTACCAAATCAAGGTTGGTATTTTGAACCTCAAGCTCAATTAACTTATTCTCATCAAGGAAGTGCAGTCATCAATGCGACCAATGGATTAAGAACTAAATTGGACAGTTATAATTCATTACTTGGTAGAGCAAGTATTGTCCTAGGCAACAGCTTTACCCAAGATGATAATATAGTTGATGTATACCTAAAAACTGGTTATGTGAAAGAGTTTGATGGTGAAACATCTTATGTCTTTAACCATGTTGCAAAAGAAAAATATGATTTCGGTGGCAATTGGTGGGATAACGGTATTGGTGTAGATGTACAGTTTAACAAACAACACCATATCTATACAGATGTTGTTTATTCATTCGGTAATAAATTTGACCAAAAACAAGTTAACTTAGGTTACCGTTATAGTTTCTAATAATTAGAGACTATCTATTAATTTAAAAAATAGACATTAACTTAAAGTGACTACCCTGCGTAGTCACTTTATTCAATAAACAAGTCTCAACTCGTCTTTCAAATCGTTTTCATTAATTATCAGCTAATCTACTATTGAAATGATATCAATATTCTTTTTTACAATTTGTTTAATAAAAAGATATGTGAAGTTAAAAAGTCATTTATAATAGTTGATTAGGTGATTTTATCAACAAGTTTAAGTGAGTGCTTATTATGTCTCAGCCTATATCGCTAGTTTCACCATTAATTGCAGAGCAAAAACAGAAAATTACATCGCAATTATCACAATGTGATTCAATTGCGGTACAAAATAATCTTGATATTTTGGTACAAAGTGATTTTATTGTTGATGCTTTTTATCGGTTTCCAGATTGGTTGACAGACATTATTAACAATCCTCCTCAAGCTGATGAAAGAAGTTACTATCAACAATGGTTAAATGAAAAGTTAGCATCGGTATTTGATGAGTTGGAACTAATGAAAACTTTAAGATTATTCAGACGCTACATTTTAATAAGGCTTGAATGGTCACAATTAACGCTAACAAGTAGCGATGAACAAATTTTATTACAACTTACTGAGCTAGCTGAGGTGATTATTGTCACTGCACGAGATTGGCTATATGAGCTTAGTTGTAAAGAGTGGGGAACCCCTTGTAATTTGCAAGGAGAGGCGCAACCTTTACTTATTCTAGGGATGGGGAAACTCGGTGGAGGAGAACTTAATTTTTCATCTGATATTGACCTTATTTTTACTTATCCTGAACATGGGCAAACACAAGGTGGTCGTCGCGAATTAGATAATGCCGTCTTTTTCACACGTTTAGGACAGCGTTTAATTAAAGCTTTAGATCAAATTACTGAAGATGGTTTTGTCTACCGAGTTGACATGCGTTTACGTCCTCTAGGTGATGGCGGTCCACTTGTTTTAAGTTTTTCAGCGATGGAAGACTACTACCAAGAGCAAGGAAGAGACTGGGAACGTTACGCCATGGTAAAAGCGAAAATACTCGGTGATCAACAAGATTCTTACACTAAAGAGCTTTACCAAATGTTAAAACCATTTGTATACCGCCGTTATATTGATTTTAGTGTCTTACAATCATTGCGAAACATGAAAGGCATGATTGAACGTGAAGTTCGTCGTCGAGGTCTAACCAACAATATTAAACTTGGTGCAGGTGGTATTCGAGAAATAGAATTCATCGTACAAGTATTTCAACTTATACGTGGTGGACGTGTGATTGGCCTACAAACACGTTCCTTGTTGACTGCTTTACAAGTGATAGAACAAGAATCCCTACTTAATGCTAATGAAGTAGATGCTCTACGTGAAAATTACTTCTTCCTACGTCGTTGTGAAAACCTATTACAGGCTATACATGATGAACAAACACAAACACTACCAGAAGATGAATTAGACCAAATACGTATAGCAATAGGCATGAATTTTAGAAGCTGGAATGAATTTGTATCTGAACTTACTAAAAGAATGCAATTTACTCGGCAAATATTTAATCAACTTATTGGTGATGAATCAACTGAATCAACACAAAATACGAACAACGATCACTATAATGACCTTTGGGTGCCTGATTTACAATTAAGTGATGTTACTTCAGTACTATTGAACTATTCACCTGATGATGCCAAACAGCTTTATCAAATGCTTTGTCAATTTCGTGATGATATCAGTAAACGGACCATTGGTGTTAGAGGGCGTGAAATCCTCGATCAGCTAATGCCAAAATTATTAGAATTAATTTGTAATGATAAGCATGCATTAATAATACTATCACGAATTTTACCGTTACTAGTCAATATTGTTAGCCGAACAACTTATTTAGAGTTACTGCTTGAATACCCAACGGCATTAAAACAACTAATTCGATTATGTAGTGCCTCACCAATGATTAGTGAGCAACTTGCACATTATCCAATCTTATTAGATGAGCTTATTGATATTCACTCACTTTATCAAACTGTTGCCCCTAATGAATATAAAAGTGAACTTTATCAATACTTACTTCGAATTCAGGTTGATGATGAAGAACAACAACTTGAGGCATTAAGACAATTCAAACAAATGCAACTCCTACATATAGCCGCTGCTGATGTTGAACATGTATTAAATACCATGAAAGTAAGTGATCATTTAACATATGTTGCAGAATCGCTTCTCGATTTTGTTGTTCAAATGGCGTGGAATCAGATGATTGCTCGTTATGGAAAGCCGGCACATTTAACCGATAATCAAAAAGGGTTAGTTATTATTGCTTATGGTAAATTAGGTGGTTGGGAATTAGGATATGGATCAGATTTAGATCTCGTATTTCTTCATGACTGCCCTGTTGATAGTATAACCGATGGTGATAAACAAATTGATAGCCGCCAGTTTTATTTACGACTGGTACAACGAATAATTCATTTATTCAATGTACGTACTAGCTTTGGTATTCTTTATGAAGTTGATGTTCGCTTACGTCCACAAGGGGATGCAGGACTATTAGCTTGTAGTTTGAGTGCATTTTATGACTACCAAATGAATGAGGCATGGACTTGGGAACATCAAGCATTAGTTAGAGCAAGAGCCGTTTATGGTGAGATTGAACTTATTAAACGCTTTAACGAAATTAGGCATACTGTTTTATGTAAAAACCGTGAAGAAAGAGTATTAAAAACTGAAGTTCGAGAGATGCGTGAAAAGATGCGGGCACATTTAGGCACAACAGCGCCACATCAATTTAATTTAAAAATAGATGCAGGTGGTATTGGTGATATTGAATTCTTATCACAATATCTAGTACTAAACTATGCACATCAATATCCTAAAATGACCACATGGAGTGACAACGTACGGATCTTGGAGCTTGCAGCTAACTATCAAATTATGGATAACCTAGAAGCCCAGCAACTCACTAAAGCTTATATTGATATGCGAAATGAAATCCATCAATTATCGTTGCAACTCTTACCGAGCATTGTTGATGACTCATGTTTCAAATTAGAAAAAGAGATCGTGAATCAAAGCTGGCTAAAATGGCTTAAAGACTAATTAGTTCTAATATACTTATAATTGTTTAATAAAGTTGGTTTGATTGAAGTGAAAATTTATGGAGTGTAATACCAAATGGCGACGATCAAAGACATAGCAAAACTTGCTGGTGTATCTCATGGTACTGTCTCAAATGTACTCAATGATCGTGGTAATGTCAGTTTAAAAAAAATCAAATTAGTTGAACAAGCGATTCAACAATTAGGTTATCAAATCAATTTATCTGCCAAAATTTTAAAAGAAGGTTCAAATAAGTCTATTTCGGTTATACTACCAAATATCACTTCCGAACAATATACTAATTTATATGATGGCCTGTTTAGTCAATCCAACCGACTTGGTTATGAGCTTTCGCTTTATTTAACTTATGACTCTAAAGAACTGGAATTACAATTAATCCAAAAGGTAGCTGTAAAACGTGATCATGCAGTTATCGTTGTTAGTTCATTATCAGATGCTAACTCCTATTACCAAAAAATTAAATTACCAAAAGAAAAAATTATCTTTGTCTATCGAAAGCCTATCTCAGCATTGCAATTCATATCTCTTGATTATGAGAAAGCTGGACGAGATATTGCTAATGAATTAATCAAAAAAACGTATCGAAGAATTGGCTTATTTAGTAATTCAGAGCATCACACTCATACTAAAAACTTCAAAAAAGGTTTACTTAGCACGTTCAAAAAGCATCATTATGATGTGACATTGAATAGTATTGCATCTAAACCTTCTAATGGTACCTACAATTTAGCTTTTAGTTTTTTTGAAGATGAACAGGTTAATTATGATGCGCTAATTACCATGGATATGGAGCGAGCACATTTTATTCGTAATGCTAATTATTTTGGAAGTTTAAAATCTTGCCCACCCATTTATACATTAACCAATAACAGTTTTTTTTATGAAGATAACATTTATCAATACCATATGAACTATGGCATATTAAGTGAACAAATTATCAAACTAGTAGAAGGCAAAAACACAACCAATCTTGATAATAAAGGTTTTTCATTATTGCCTGATTTGAATTCAGAAAACATAACTAAATCTTCAGAAACTATTAACTTTTTAATCTTACCCAGCCCATCAACGCAGGCGGTAAAAAAACTATTACCACATTTCCAAAAGACGAGCGGTATTGATGTAAATTTAATTATAAAACCTTTCGACGAAATATATCATATTCTTAATCAATTTGAACAACATCAGCAAATTGATATTATACGAATTGATATGGCTGGATTACCTTGGTTTGCACCATCGATATTCAAACCTTTATCAGAATTAAATATTAACTTGAATCAACTGTTTGCAAAATATCCACAAGAAATTGTAGAACGCTTTAGCTATGTAGATAATTCTGCTTATGCTATTCCTTTTGATCCTAGTGTTCAAATGCTCTTTTATCGCAAAGACTTATTTAATGATCCATTAATTAAGCGTGCTTATTTTGAAGCATATCGACAACATCTTAATGTCCCTAAAAACTTCAAAGAGTTCGATCAAATTGCGACCTTTTTTAATCAACAGCAAAATACGGAATCCCCAGTAGAGTTCGGTAGTTGTATTACGCTCGGTAATTATGAACTTATCGCATCTGAATTTTTAGTTCGCTATTATTCTCAAGGAGGAAAACTAATTAATGGCAATAAATTTGGTTTAAATACCACAATTGCTAGAACTACTTTAAATCATTTGCAATCATACATTAGCGTTGCCAAAAATATACAATCAGCTTGGTGGCAAGAATCAGTAAATTTATTTGAACAAGGCAAGCTAGCTATGTTAATTGTTTATATGAATTTATTTGGCTATATTAATCATCGTAATATATTGCCTTTGGTTGGATACGCTAAAGTACCGGGAAAAAAATCACTATTTGGTGGAGGTTCCCTTGGTATGTCAAAATATAGTCAAAAAAATGAACAAGTAAAAACCTTTTTTAATTGGCTTTACTCCAACGAAATCAGCGAACAAATAGCATTACTTGGTGGAGCAACCGCACAAAACACTATTTTTCAAAATCATCGAATTATAAATAGTTATCCATGGTTACCAGTGGCGCAACAACAATATGCCAATGGCATTCGAGAAAATAGCATGACAGGTAGTGCTATTAATTTAAGACTGATTGAAAATATTATTGGAAAGTATTTAACACAGTGGATAACTAACCAATATAGTTCAAAACAAGTCATAGAGATGATTAATAGTGAGATAGAAAAAAGTATGGCTAATAAATAATTATTAGCCATATTAAAGTAAGAGTAAAAAATTAATCTGATTCTACTTTTTTAGGTGCCATGATGACATCTTTATCTTTAAAGAAATACCAGAAACCTACAGCAACAATTGCAGCAACTACCGCAGGATAGATCCAGAACTCTTGCCATTGTGGACCAGCATTAGGTAATGTCTTCTCTGTAACAACGCGGTTATTGATAAAGCCACATACTGACGCAGCCATAAATACACCAAAGCCATTAGAAACAATAAAACGTAACCCTTGAGCTTGCGCTTTAATTTCTGGACCTGCTTTCTTATCAACATAGATATCACCAGCAGTAAAGAAGAAGTCCCAACAAATACCTTGTAACAATAGCGTACCAATAATATAGAAGAACATATTATCTTCTGATGTTGCGGCCAGTGATAACATCATGCTACGAATTACCCAACAAATTGCGCCGAATAAAATGATTTTTTTGAAACCAAAACGACCTAATAAGAAAGATAGAAGGAACATAAATAACACTTCTGTAGCGATAGCAATTTGCATCATTGAAGCAGGCTCTAAATCTAATACAGGTAAATATACTGGTAAATAAGCACTATATGCAGTTTTAGTTATCATTAGGACAAAAGTAGATAGCATAAAAATAGTGAAATACTTATCTTTGAAAAGTGATAATGCATCTAAACACATTGCATCACGGATTGAGAATTTCTTATTTCGACTTGTAGGTGGTGTGTTAGGTAAAGTAAAACAATAAATCCCATAAACCACAGATGCACCAGAAGCAAGTAAAAATGAGTTAATGGAGCTAGAAAAACCAGTATAACCAAGAATTAATCCTACAATCATAAAACCAATGGTGCCAAATACACGAATAATTGGGAACCAGCGCACACCATCTATATGCCTAAAACTAACGCTATTAGCTAATGCTGTTGTTGGATAAAATAATAAACCAACGATAAAAATCATGATTAAAAAGCCAGCAATATTGCCACTTTCAACAAAATTAGGAATGATAAATAAAACAACTGCATTGAGAATATGTAATATGCCCATCACTTTTTGTGATGCAATGAACCTATCAGCGATCATTCCAATGAAAAGTGGAGAGATAATAGTTGCGATTCCTAAAACTGAATAAGTCGAACCAACAATTTCTTTTAATCCATAAGCAGCAAGTACTGCCCCAATAACCATATTCCATGCACCTTGCACAAAATATTGTAAAAACATCATTACCAATAAACGTGGTATTTTAAACATATAAAGCTCCGTATTAAATCGTCTTCGTCAAGCCATCATAGGCTACTTCAATATTGTAAGGTTTGAATATTTCAACTAATTCATCATGCATAAAACCACTGCTATGAGAGTGGTGAGACGTGATAAGTTGAGTGCTTGAGCTAAAAATACCATCATCCAACATGCGCTTTTGAGTAGCGATAACAGTTTCAATACTCATATGATTATTGGTCTTATCATTTTGTTTATATCCATAAGTACACTCAAAAATAGCCATATCAATTTTTTTGCCACTATCTTTTAGCCATTGCCATGTGAGTTCAGGAAAATAGCCAGAGTCATGTCCGTGTAGAAACGTTTTTCCATCTTTCTCAATCAAGTAAATAAAGCAAAATTCCCATTTAGCATGATTAGCTAACAAAGCTGTAACGGTATAACCAGCTGAGGTTACAACAGTTTGAAATGGAACTAATAAATTAAATACAAAACGTTCAGGACTATAACCAGGTACTACATTCAAACAACCATTTATGGCAATATCATTTCCATAAACGTAAAGAGGGTGGTCGATATTAAAACCATAATCCACCATACGGCTAAATAGATCGCCCACATTAAAATGGTCAGGATGAGTATGAGTAAATAATAAGTCCTTTATTTTAGTAACATCAATGTTTTCTCTCATTGCTTGATAGCTATATTCCGGAGCAAAATCGATTTGCACAATATCATCAATAAGAATCGAACTTCGAGTTCTTATATTTTTACCTTTTTGAATACGAGATTTTTCACAAATCTGACATTTACAAAAAGGATTTGGGATACCTTCTGATGCAGCAGTACCCAAAAAATGTATTTTCACATTGTTCTCCTATGTTTATTTATTTTTCATACATCGTTATTTTATGAAAATTGGAACGTTTCAATTTTATTTTAATGTCATTAGAACCACAATAAAAATGGATTTTTTTTTGTCAATTCGTGAGCTAGATCAAAGTTTATATACAATCGATTATTGTTTTAATATCAGAAAGGATTATCGACGATATAGATTATCGCCGATAAAAAAAGAAATTAAATTGAAGGGTTTTTTTAGTTGGCTTCTTTCCAAAGAATCAGATTTTTATCATCTAGTTCCGATGTATCAAATCCGACCATAGCTGGCAACTCTTCATGATCAAATGCCAAATCACCACCATTAACATCAATATCACCTTTCTTAATACCTTTAAAATCATATAAATTGGTATCACATAAATGAGAAAGGGTAATATTCTGCGTGGCTCTGAACATAGTTTCTATACGACCAGGAAACTTCTTATCCCAATCATTTAACATCTCTTTGATCACTTGACGTTGTAAATTAGGTTGTGAACCACAAAGATTACATGGAATGATAGGGAATTGCTTAATTTCAGCATATTTTGTAATATCCTTTTCTTTGCAGTACGCAAGCGGTCGAATAATAATATGTTCACCTGAATCATTCATTAATTTTGGAGGCATCGCTTTAAGTTTTCCGCCATAAAACATATTTAAAAATAATGTTTCCAAAATATCATCACGATGATGCCCAAGCGCAATTTTTGTCGCACCGAGCTCAGTTGCTGTGCGATATAAAATACCTCGTCGAAGCCTAGAGCAGAGTGAACACGTGGTCTTGCCTTCAGGGATCTTTTCTTTAACAATACCATAGGTATTTTCTTGAACAATTTTATACTCAATACCTAAAGATTCGAGGTACTCAGGTAAAACATGTTCAGGAAATCCTGGCTGCTTTTGATCTAAATTGACTGCAACTAATTCAAATTGCACTGGTGCACTGATTTTTAAATTAATTAAAATGTCTAGCAATGTATAACTATCTTTACCGCCAGATAGACAGACCATTATACGATCGCCTTCTTCAATCATATTGAAATCAGCGATTGCTTCGCCTGTTAGGCGACGCAATCGTTTATGTAATTTATTTTGATTGTATGTATTCATCACGATTTAATAGATTATTCCGCTCGGCTCATATATCGGCGTTCAGCAATATGAATTTTAACTTTTTCGTGGTTATCAATATATTCAGGTACTTGAATAACAAGGCCAGTAGACAATGTTGCAGGTTTAGTACGTGCGCTTGCCGAAGCACCTTTTATACTTGGCGAGGTTTCAATAATTTCAAGTTCAACTGTTTGTGGTAATTCTAGAGCGACAACTTCATTTTCAGCCATTAAAACTTGAATTCCATCCATACCGCCTTCTGGGATAAAAAGAAGTTCTTCTTCAATTTGATCTTTCTTAAAAATAAACGGAGTATAGTCTTCATTATCCATGAATACATATTCATCCCCATCAATATAAGAAAAGCTTACAGGACGTCGAAATAGTTCGATAGTGTCTAAAACATCATCACCCTTAAAACGTTCTTCAACTTTACCTCCAGATTTAACATCGGTAAAACGCATTTTATAAAGTGTACTTGCACCACGAGCACTAGGGCTTTGTACATCAATTTCTTTTACAAGTAACAACTTACCGTTATAGGTGACAGCATCACCACGTTTAATTTCATTAGCTTTAGCCATAATAGATTCTTCATATTAAATAGAGTTAAAAATTAGCTCGCTATTTTACCCTTAACTTGCTATTGTCACCAATAAAATTTATAAAACAATCTTATCTAATCTCATGACTGAATCATTCCAATGTCGAAGAAACTGTGGGGCATGTTGTATTGCACCGTCGATCTCATCTGCTATGCCTGGTATGTCTAAGGGAAAACCAGCAGGTGTTGCATGTATCCATTTGGATGAAAATTTATTATGCAAATTATTTGGCCAATCAACCAGACCCCAAGTTTGTAGTCACCTAAGACCATGTTATGAAATGTGTGGAACAAATCGTAACCAGGCATTAGATTATTTAACTCAATTAGAACAGCTTACTAGCAACTAAGTATTGCTAATATTTAACATATCGGCTGTATTATTAGAATTATTTATCTCGCACATAAATTTTTTTGATACACTTCACGCACTTTAATTAGCTAATGATAAATATCTAAATAAATTAGCTTAAATCAGTTACTAAGCTACATCATATTAAGTGTAGTTAAAATAATTAGTAAGTTTAATTAACAAGAAGAAAATTGATATGACGAAAAAATTAAAGCGTGATTTGAAAGCTCGCCATTTAGCAATGATTGCTATTGGTGGCTCAATTGGTACTGGGCTATTTGTCGCTTCTGGTGCAACAGTTGCACAAGCAGGTCCAGGAGGCGCATTACTATCTTATGCTATTATCGGCATAATGGTTTATTTTTTAATGACTAGCCTTGGAGAGCTAGCAGCTTATCTTCCCGTTTCGGGAACCTTTGCAACTTATGGAGCACGTTATGTAGATGAAGCATTTGGTTTTGCCATTGGTTGGAACTATTGGTATAACTGGGCAATTACTGTTGCTGTTGACTTAGTTGCGGCACAATTAGTTATTTCCTATTGGTTTGATGCTGGCGCCTATAGTTGGTTATGGAGTTTATTGTTCCTTAGCATTATCTTCGGCTTAAACTACATTTCTGTAAAAGGGTTTGGTGAAGCAGAATTTTGGTTTTCATTAATCAAAGTGGTTACTGTTATTTTATTTATTGTTGTTGGCTTATTGATGATAATTGGCATTTTAAAAGGTGCTGAAAATGCTGGTTGGCAAAATTGGAAAATAGAGGGTGCGCCATTTGTCGGTGGATTCTCATCAATGATCGGTGTGGCGATGGTTGTTGGATTCTCATTCCAAGGTACTGAGCTAATTGGTATTGCGGCGGGTGAATCTAAAGATCCAGAAAAAAATATACCAAAAGCAATGAAACAAGTTTTTTGGCGAATACTGCTATTTTATATTTTTGCTATCTTAGTAATTAGTTTAATAATTCCATACACTGATCCTAACTTACTTCGTAATGATGAAACGGATATCAGCGTTAGTCCATTTACCTTAGTTTTCCAACATGCAGGCCTATTATCCGCAGCAGCTATCATGAATGCGGTAATTTTAACATCGGTTCTTTCTGCTGGTAACTCTGGTTTATATGCTTCAACTCGTATGTTATATGCATTAGCAAAAGAAGGTAAAGCGCCTAAGATTTTCAGTCGATTATCTTCAACAGGCGTGCCTGATATGGCATTGTTTGCAACTACATTAGTGGCTATGCTCTGTTTCTTAACGTCGTTATACAAAGATCAAGTGGTCTATTTATGGCTACTAAATATGTCAGGTATGACAGGATTTATTGCATGGCTTGGTATTGCAATTAGCCACTATCGTTTTAGAAAAGGCTACGTCTCACAAGGACGAGATCTCAATAAATTACCTTACCGATCAAGTTGTTTCCCATTTGGTCCTATTTTTGCTTTTGTGCTTTGTTTGATTATTACACTCGGTCAAAATTATGAAGCATTTTTACAAGATACCATTGATTGGAATGGCGTTATAGCAACTTATATAGGTATTCCATTATTTCTTTCAATTTATTTTGGTTATAAGATTGTTAAAAAGACAAAATGGATAAAATACGATCAGATGGATTTTTCTCAAATGGACTAAACAAGTCACATGTAGATTAGATTGCACTTCCGTCGACATCTGTCGACGGAATTGTATTAAGAAAGAGAAAATAACCAATAAACTGGTTAATAATACAAAAACAACAAGTGCGATAACGATATTAGCGACTACGGAATATGATACGTGCTTTTGAAAGATCGTAAGGTGTCATTTCAACAGTTACTTTATCGCCAGTAAGAATACGAATATAGTTCTTTCTCATCTTTCCAGAAATATGTGCAGTAACAACATGACCGTTTTCAAGTTCAACTCGGAACATCGTATTCGGAAGAGTATCAAGAATAGTACCTTGCATTTCAATGTTATCTTCTTTTGCCATTGGGGCCTCTTAAAATTAAATACAAATTAAATATACTCAAATCAATATTCCGATTTTCTTTATGTTTAATTAGAAAAGCGAATTTATCAACTAAATCACCCATTTTTGGTGTGTGCAAATTCATTGAATATGAGTATAGACACAGAACAGCTATAATCAGATTATTTAAATATAGCGGCAAAATAATGCCGAAAAAACTCACAGATGTAAAGTCATTTCTAACATTTCTTTGAATTATAAATTCCATGTTCATGTATGTAGTGCCAAACTTTGCTCGGTAACAACTTTTCACAGCATTGTTGATTATCGATATTTAGCCTTATTTCTGTCGCTGAAATCGATTCAAGTGGTGTATTAGCAAAATAGATATAACCATTTGGATAATGATGTAACGCTTGGCTATCTTTTGTTTGATGTTGATTAATCCATACTTGCAAATTGCTATCATCGATGGTTTGGGGATAACCTGGCCTTTTACAAATAAGCAAATGACAATAATCGAGCAACTTTTGCCACTCTTTCCAAGAGGGTAAATTAAGCAAAGAGTCTTGCCCCATAATAAAAGCCAAGCCTGATTGGGTACCATTTTGATCACGCCATGCCCTAAGCGTATCAACAGTAAAAGAGGGTTGATTGATTAGCTGCGGTTCTAATTCACGTGTATCGATGGAAAAAAGAGAATAATCAGATATTGCTAATTTTAACATAGCTAAACGTTGTTCGGTTGTGGCTTCTGGCTGTGATTTATGAGGAGGGATTCGATTTGGCAATAAACTAATATTATTCAATCCAACCTCTTTGGCTAAGGCTAGAGCAGGGCGCAAATGCCCATAATGAATTGGATCAAAGGTACCACCAAAGAGTGCTGTTAACACTTATCTATTCCCATAAACTGCATAGTTAAATTCAACAGGGCATCCCAAATAGGTAAATCATTATTATGTTTTAAGCTAACTTCGATTTCAGTTAAAGTTGCCAATAGAGTAAATAGATGCTTGATATCGAATCGACTTAAATAAGCACTATACATCTTTCTTTTATTTTGCCAGATTCGATATTCGTCAAAAACTTCTCGCGGGGATTTTTCTGCTAAAGCCAATTTTATATTGATCAACAAAATCAACTCACGTTGAATAATACGCAATAATATCAATGGTTCAAAATCATTCATTTTAAGCTGGTGTAACACATGCATTGCCCGCTTAGATTTATTGTAAACCATTGCATCAACCCAATGAAAAGGCGAGAATATTGCTGAATCATTAATATTTGATTCTACTTGCTCATAATTAATAGTCTGATTAGGGTAAAGTAATTTTAATTGCTCAATAATTTGCGTTAAAGCCAACAAATTACCTTCATAATAATAACTAAGCAATTCAATTCCAGGTTGCTCAATTGTCATTTGCATTTGTTGCAAATAGGTTTTTATCCATGATGGCAATTGTGCTACTTCTGGCGTTGAACAATTCACAACCACTAAATTATCAGACAAGGCTTTATACCATGCTGAATTTTCTTGAGTCTTGGTAATCTTTACTAAGCTGATTATTAACCCGATATCAGGGGTTAACATTTCACATAACGTATTTAATTTTGTAGCAACTGAAACATTAAGCACACCTTCACCAATTTCTAAACAGAGCAAGGTTTTATTAGAAAACAGATTCATCGCCTGACAACTGTCATACATTGCCGGCCAATCAGTTTGAGCGTTTATCGTGAAAGAAAGTTGCTCGTCATATCCAGCTTGTTTAAAAGCTTTACGTAACTCAGTTTGCGCATAATGTTGCAAGTAAGGATCACTACCTAAAATTAAATAATAGGGTGATCCTAACTGATGGATGATTTTTTCTGCACTAATTTTTTTCATCGTTAATTCGGTGTATCAACCGATTTTAATTTACGGATGATCTGTTTTGCAGCCTGCTTATACATTTCGTCTTCAATTAGATTTTGCTCGACTGTTTTCGCAAGAGCTGCGGCTGGATTATCAAAGAACGTACGGAAAACACGAACATTAATTGGATGAATTTGTTCACCCGCAATTACTACTTGAGCTTGAATCGTTAGTACTAATTGATATTCTGCTGCTTTACCATCTTGATAAATAGATATGGTGCTTTTACTCAATGAATCACCCACTATTCTGAGTGATGGGTAATTGGCCGGATCATTAATATTAGCCAAAGTTACTTTATTATCGCGTAGCAACTCTTTAATATTTCTCGATAAACGACCATAAGGATCACCACTAACATATGAAAGCGTTTTAAATCGAGCAGGGACTTCAGTTTCATACTGCAAATGAAATCCACATCCCGTTAGCGATATCGCCAATAACATCAGTAAAGCTAAATATTTTTTCATTGGTATTACCACCTATATCCAAGTTATCCAACAATATTAACTTACAACCAGATTCAATAATTTACCTGGTACATAAATCACTTTGCGAATTGTGGCATCAGCTAAGTATTTTTCAATATTTGGCTCTTGTTTAGCTTGCTCTACAACATAATCTTGCTGAGCATCAGCAGGCACAGTAAATTTACCACGCACTTTACCATTGATTTGCACAACAATTAATTTTTCGTCTTCAACCATAGCTGACTCATCAGCAACTGGCCATGAAGCATTATCAATTGTTTCACTATGACCTAATGCTTGCCACATGACAAAACAAGCGTGTGGCATCATAGGATAAAGTAATCGAACTACTGCATTTAAAGACTCATCCATCAATGCGCGATCTTGATCAGTGTTTTGTGGTGCTTTTTGTAAGCGATTCATAAACTCCATCACCGCAGCAATAGCTGTATTGAAAGTTTGACGACGACCAATATCATCACTCACTTTAGCAATTGTTTTATGTAATTCACGACGTAAAGCTTTCTGATCAGCATTCAATTTAGCGATATCGAGCGCAGCAGTTTTACCAAGTTGAGAATGCTCAAAAACTAAACGCCAAACACGTTTAATAAATCGATTAGCCCCCTCAACACCGGATTCTTGCCATTCAAGTGTCATATCAGCTGGGGATGCGAACATCATAAATAAACGAACAGTATCAGCTCCGTATTTTTCTACCATCTCTTGTGGATCAATACCGTTGTTTTTCGATTTTGACATCTTAGTCATACCAGCATGAACAAGTTCATTGCCTTTACTATCTATTGCTTTAGCAATACGGCCTTTATCATCACGTTCAATGGTCACCTCGGTTGGTGAAACCCAAATACGCTCGTTAGTTGGGCTGGTATAATAAAAAGCATCAGCTAAAACCATACCTTGGCAAAGTAAACGTTTAGCAGGCTCATCTGATTTAACCAAACCGAAATCACGCATCAATTTATGGAAGAATCGGAAATAAAGTAAATGCATAATCGCATGTTCGATACCACCAACATACTGATCAACAGGTAACCAATAATTAGCTGCTTTTTCATCTAACATACCTTTGTCATAATGCGGGCAAGTATAGCGAGCATAATACCAAGATGACTCCATAAAGGTATCGAAAGTATCTGTTTCTCGAAGGGCTGGTTGACCATTAACGGTTGTTTTTGCCCACTCGGGATCGGCTTTAATAGGACTGGTTATCCCATTCATTTCAACATTTTCAGGTAAAATGACTGGAAGTTGATCTTCAGGTGTTGGGATCGTTGTGCCATCTTCAAGTGTCACCATTGGAATCGGCGCTCCCCAATAACGTTGGCGTGAAACACCCCAATCGCGTAAACGGTAATTCACCTTACGGTTACCAATGCCTAACGCAATAAGTTTATCAGCGATAGCATTGAAAGCTTGATCAAAATCAAGACCATCAAACTCACCTGAATTAAATAATTTACCGTGCTCAGTATAAGCTTGTTCAGAAAGGTCAGGAGCTTGCCCATCTTGATTTAAGATAACTGGTTTAATTGGTAAATTATATTTTGATGCAAATTCATAATCGCGTTCATCGTGACCCGGTACAGCCATCACAGCACCAGTACCATATTCAATTAATACAAAATTAGCGATCCAAACTGGAACCTTATTACCGGTTAATGGATGGATGGCAAAAAATCCAGTCGCCATACCTTTCTTTTCCATTGTAGCCATATCAGCTTCAGCGGTTTTCGTGGTTTTACATTCAGCAATAAACTCAGCAATTTTAGGATTGTTTTGCGCAGCTAATTGAGCAAGAGGATGCTCAGCCGCCACAGATACAAAACTCACACCCATTAACGTATCAGGGCGAGTAGTATAAACGCGTAACTTATCGTTATAATTTTCAACGGCAAAGTCAAATTCCACCCCTTCAGAACGACCAATCCAGTTACGTTGCATGGTCTTAACTTGTTCTGGCCAACTCTCAAGAGTATCTAAATCATTCAATAACTCATCGGCATAATCAGTGATTTTAATAAACCATTGTGGAATCTCTTTACGCTCAACCGGAGTATTACAACGCCAACAACAACCTTCAACTACTTGCTCATTAGCTAGAACAGTTTGATCGTTAGGACACCAGTTAACAGCTGAAGTCTTTTTATAAACTAAACCTTTCTCAAATAATTTAGTAAAAAACCATTGCTCCCATTTGTAATACTCAGGACGACAAGTAGTAACCTCACGGTCCCAATCATAACCAAAACCAAGTAATTGCAACTGCTTCTTCATATAAGCAATATTTTCATAAGTCCATTTAGCTGGTGCAGTATTATTTTTAACGGCTGCGCCTTCTGCTGGCAAACCAAATGCATCCCAACCGATTGGCTGTAAAACATTCTTGCCGTTTAAGCGTTGATAACGTGAGATCGTATCACCGATTGTATAATTACGGACATGACCAAGATGCAAACGACCTGAAGGATAAGGAAGCATTGACAAACAGTAATACTTCTCTTTAGATGGATCTTCAGTAACGTGGAAAGTTTTCTCTTCTTGCCAATGTTTTTGTACTTTGGCTTCAATTTCATCTGGGCGATATTGTTCTTGCATGACGAATTAATGTCCTATCTATTATTGCTAATAAAAAATAATTTGCTAATTGTATTGGTTATTGGCACGTTTTACAAACGATATATGAAACAAGGAGGATGATTTGATACCAATATTTATATGAATTAAAATCAATAAACTTAACAAAATAAAAAGAAATAAATCTTTGCTTCTCAATATATTAAAAAAACTTAAGATATATTTCTAAAAAATATAAGGAATAGCTTATGGAAAATCGTACATTTGAATTTCGTTGTTTCACTCGTCGCTCATTTATTGTTTTACTGATATCAGTTATTAGCTTTGCTTTATTTGTCACAGGTTGTCTCATTTTTTTATTTACCTCTGATGCTGTCATGCCTTTGATCCCCAAACAATATTTTATGGTGATTTTTTTTGGTGGAATCATTGTGTTGAGCTTACTTTCTGGCATTTTGTTTGCTATGAGTATTGTGAGTTTATTCCGTAAAAAAATGACGTTTAATGTCAATTCATATTCGATTAATATTGATGACCATAAAAAATTGAATCAAATGTTTCAATTTTCAGCATTACAAAAAGTAATAATGATTAAACTCGAAAAACCTATTTGGGTTAATCAAACACTTATACTGGAATTTGACAATGAGCGTATTAAGATGCTGACAGTAAAGGGAATAATTCCACTGTTATCCAAAAAAGATATCGGGCAATTTTACGAATTTATACAATATCTTCATGAACAAGTTCTCAAGCCAGATTTTACATTATTTTCGGTGGATAAAACCTTATCATCTAAAATAGATGAATTAATAGCCCCACTCGTATTACATGTTGAAGTAGTACCAGAATATCGTTACCTTTATATCAGAAAGTAGCTAATGCGCATATATTGTTTATAAATTAGTGATAAAACAATGGCTATTGAATGGTTAAATAGCCATCAACTGTTTTGATAAACGTTAACTGTCTTTTAATTGGTCAATATAATAGCTATCATTAAACACACTTAAAATACGAAAAACTCTTCAACCGGTATATTTTCGATATTGGCTTAAATAAATTCATCGACTTTTTGGGCTTCTTTTGCTTTGGTGTTTTAGTCTTTGGTTGTCTCTTGTATTTATTTGCATTATTCTTTAGTGAGATGATTCCCAACCAATACTTTGAAATCATTTTTATTGTTGGACTCCTTGTTCCGGAATTATTTTCTGTCTTTCTGTTTGCTATATGTATTGCTCGCTTGTTCCGTAAAAAAATGACGATTAATGTCAATTCATATTCGATTGATATTGATGACCATAAAAAATTGAATCAAACGTTTCAATGGTCAGCATTACAAACAGTAATAATGTTAAAAAGTACCGTAGTGCTATATCACACGATTATTTTGGAGTTTGACAATAAGCTTATTAATATGATGGTGGCAAAAACTATCTATTTATCCAAAAAAGATATTGATCAATTTCTTCAATTTATACAATATGTCGATGAACAAATTATAAAGCCAGATTTTACATTATCCTCATCGGATACAACGTTATCAACTAAACTTACCCAAGAACTAACAAAAGCATTAACAAATACAAATTATAATCATGGAGAATACCGTTATTTATATGTTAGAAAGTAACTCAGGGCATTTATTGTTTATAAATTACTGATAAAAAAAATGGCTATTTAAATAGCCATTTTTTTTTAGATCTGAACTAAATTAACCACCATTAAATACACTTAAGAAGCGAGAAAAGTAAGATTTTTTCTCTTCAACTGGCATATTTTCAAGATTAGCTTGTATAAGTTTATCGACTTTTTGGCTTTCGTCAGTCAAACCTAATTCATTATAAGCATTACTCAATAACGATAATGCTGTTTTTGTTGAATCAGTATCTGGAAATAACGCTAACATTTGAATGACTCGATTTACCACGGCAACATAAGCGCCACGGTTAGTATAATATTGAGCCACTTTTAACTCATAACGAGCGATACGGTTCTTTAGATATACTAAACGTTTTTTTGCATCAGCGGCATAACTGCTCGTTGGAAAACTAGAAACCAAATAAGTAAAATCTTTAAAAGCAGCCATCGCAAATTCAGGATCACGATCTGAACGATCAACATTAAACCAACCCTGAATAGTATTATCATTTTGCGCCATATTGTTAATACCGCGCATATAAATCACCCAATCGATATTCGGATGGGTTGGATTTAATTTTAAAAAGCGGTCAATTGACGCAATGGCCATAGGATAATCCGCATTTTTATAATAAGCGTAAATCAAATCGAGTTGGACTTGTTGTGAATAAGGTCCAAAAGGATAATTTTTATCAATCGTTTCTAAAACAGTAATACTCGATTTTAAATTCCCACCTTCAAGCTCAGTTTTGGCTTTATTGTGTAACTCAATTTCTGATACATTTTCAACATCAGGTTTTGTACTCGTACAACCAATTAGCGCGCTACTTAAAGTAATGGCTAACAAAGTATTTAAACGAAGTTTCATTCAGTTTTAATCCAAAATATAATTAAACATTAAAGGCAATGATTAGTATATAATACTCTAAATCATAACAGCTTAAAATAGATAAATTACACATGCACAAGTTAAAACTTTCATCAGAAATAGAACCAACACAACTTGGAATGCGTCTGGATCAAGCTTTATCGGAGCTTTTCCCTGATTACTCAAGATCTAGAATTAAAGAATGGATCGTCAATAATCACGTGTTAGTTAATAATAATATTGTAAATAAACCTAAAGAAAAAGTGCTCGGTGGAGAAAAAATAACTATAGAGGTTGAAATCGAAGAAGAAACGTATCACCAACCTGAAAATATCGAACTCAATATTGTTTATGAAGATGATGATATTTTGGTTATCAACAAACCTCGAGATCTTGTTGTTCACCCCGGCGCAGGTAACCCAAATGGTACAGTGCTAAACGCATTACTTTATCACTATCCAGATATTTCAAGAGTACCAAGAGCGGGTATCGTTCATCGCTTAGATAAAGACACAACTGGGCTAATGGTTGTTGCTAAAACCATCGAGGCGCAAACCCACCTAGTTGAATCGCTACAACATCGTGAAATCACACGTGAATATGAAGCAGTAGCGATGGGAATCATTACAGCAGGTGGCACAATCGACCAGCCGATCACTCGCCATCCTACTAAACGAACGCATATGGCCGTATTCCCGACAGGAAAGCCAGCGGTAACCCATTATCGAGTCATGGAAAAATATCGACTTCATACTCGACTACGGCTAAGGCTAGAAACTGGCCGAACTCACCAAATTCGCGTGCATATGGCTCATATCGCGCACCCCCTCGTGGGTGACCCACTATATGGTGGACGACCAAGACCACCAAAAGGCGCGAGTGAATCCTTTATCCAAACGCTACGCGATTTTGATCGTCAAGCTTTACATGCAACAATGCTACGTTTATATCATCCAATTACAGGTGAACTTATGGAATGGCATGCGCCAATACCGGATGATATGTTAACACTAATTCATGCGTTACAAGAAGATACAGAACTTCATAAAGATGAACTTGATTGGTAAATAAAAATGATTAAATCAATATATCCTTATTGGCCTGCACCGAGTAATGTTCGCGCTTTCACCTCCACTCGTATTGGAGGGGTAAGCCTTCCCCCTTTTGACAGCTTAAATTTAGGCAGTCGAACAGGGGATGACTTAAATAACATCGTAGAAAATAGAAATCGCTTAATACAAGCGGAAAAAGTGCCAAGTGAACCTTACTGGTTAAATCAAACACATAGTACAACTGTCTTGGATATCACAAAAGTAAAACCTGCAATTAATACGACACGATTTGAAGCTGATGGCTCCTACACTAAGCAAGCTAATCAGGTCAGTGTAGTTTTAACTGCTGATTGTATGCCGGTACTATTTTGCTCAGTTAAAGGCGATCAAGTTGCTGCTGCCCATGCGGGTTGGCGAGGACTATGCCATGGTATTTTAGAAGAAACCGCAAAAAAATTTCAATGCAACACCAATGAAATTCTTGTCTGGCTAGGACCAGCAATCAGTGCACAAAAATTTGAAGTAGGTATTGAAGTTAAAGAACAATTCGAAGAGTATGACAAAAATGCTCACCATGCATTCAAATTTATCGAAGGCCAAAAATATCTGGCCGACCTTTACATGATAGCCAAACAGCGATTAAACGCGATCGGAATTACTCAAATTTATGGTGGTAATTATTGCACGTATACCGAGCGTGATCTGTTTTACTCCTATCGAAGAGAAAACAAAACGGGAAGAATGGCGACAATGATATGGTTTGGAGAAAAATGCTAAATCACTAGTGACTAATCAATAGTCGTTAATAAAAAACTACTCAATATTAGCAAACTTATGAGTCTGCAAACTTAACAGCCATTTATTATCGATACGATTATGGTTAATCTGACCTAACAACTCAATGGTATCAAACATATTCATCTCACCATTTATCTCGCAAGGAGACAAATAGTAACGCTTAGCTTCAATATGCTGCTCAATGAAGTGACAAAAATCGATAAAGCCCGCTTGTTTTTCAGCGACGATTCGAACTTCATTGGCAGTTGATTGCAGAATGTTTTTGTAACGACTTTGATAACAAAATTTAGGACTCAGAGCAACATAGTCAATTAATGGATCAACCTTACCCAGCCCATTACTCTCAATAGCAATATAATAACCAGCCTGCTTCAAATGGGACAACAATATAGGTAAATCTCTAACCATAGTAGGCTCACCACCGGTGATAATAATATTAGAACTCTTATATTGCCCAACCATAGCCAGTAACTGCTCTAACGAAAAGCGCTTAAAATGACGAAAATTAGTATCGCACCAACTACAATTCAAATTACAACCAGCAAACCGAATAAAAATAGCAGGCATACCCGTATTATAACCTTCGCCCTGTAAAGATTCGAAGATTTCGACAATGCGATACTCAATCATTTTTCGCTCCGATGATACTCACAATAAGAAGAGGGGGTTTCCCAAAGCTTAATCATCGACACCGGCAAAAACTGAGACAAACGTTCGAAAATAAATTGGCTCATTCCTTCCGCCGTAGTACGGCAAGGAAAAGCAAAAACTTTACGCTCCATTTGTTCTAAAAGCATAGCTATTTGGCGTTCATTAGCATTATCTTGATGATAAAGATAAGCATGATCCAATTGATCAACAATCTGCTGTTTTACAATCAACTTAAGATCAGCATAATCCATTACCATATCAGCGCTGGATCCACTGGAAATAAGATCATCGCTGATCTCGACTAACAAACGGTAGGTATGACCATGAAGGTTATGACATTTTCCATTATGCCCATCAAGCATATGACAAGCATCGAATTGAAACTCTTTAGCAATTTTAAACATATAATTTCCTAGTTTTTTTACGTGGGATGGATCACGAACCACGGTGGGCTAACTTAAAAGCGAGGCTAATATAAAGGATAAAAAACCATGTGTCACCCAAATTTTCTCAACCTTATTGATTAATCGATGATTTTTCAAGCTACTTTATCTTTCGCAAAGAAACGAGTAATATATATACAGCTTTGTTTCAAAAAATCGTCAAAAATATTGTTAATCAGCTCTTGAAATTTATTCTTCCACACTTATTTAGTGAATATGCAAATGGATTGAATGTTTTAAACATTTAAACCAAATCTATTGCTTAGGAGATAAATAATATGAGGTTAGATAAACTCACAAACAAGTTTCAACAAGCTTTAGCTGATGCTCAATCAATAGCATTAGGTAAGGACAATCAATACATAGAGCCTATACATGTGCTATCAGCCATGTTAAACCAAGAAGGAAGCAGTATAAATCCATTACTTGCTGCTTCAGGCGCGAATGTTGCGACATTACAACAAGAACTAAATCAAGCAATCGAACGCTTACCACAAGTTCAAGGTATTGGTGGTGAAGTTATACCATCACAAGAATTTATTAAAATCTTAAATTTATGCGATAAATTATCCCAAAAAAATGGCGATAGCTACATCTCGTCTGAACTATTTATATTAGCGGCATTAGATGAAAAAGGAAGCCTAGCGGATATCTTAAAAAAAGCAGGCGTTACTAAAGAAAAATTTAGCCAAGCTGTTAACCAAGTGAGAGGAAGTGATAACGTGAATGATCCTAATGCTGAAGATCAACGTGGTGCATTAAAAAAATACACCATTGACCTAACTGAACGCGCAGAACAAGGAAAACTTGACCCAGTAATCGGTCGTGATGAAGAAATTCGTCGCACAATACAAGTATTACAACGTAGAACTAAAAACAACCCAGTACTCATTGGTGAACCAGGTGTTGGTAAAACCGCTATTGTTGAAGGACTTGCACAACGAATTGTTAACCGAGAAGTACCAGAAGGATTACGCAACAAACGCGTATTATCATTAGATATGGGGGCATTAATTGCTGGTGCAAAATATCGTGGTGAATTTGAAGAACGCTTAAAAGCAGTATTAAAAGATATTGCCAAAGCGGAAGGCAGCATAATTTTATTTATTGATGAAATTCACACCATGGTTGGTGCAGGTAAAAGTGACGGGGCGATGGATGCTGGAAACATGTTAAAACCAGCATTAGCTCGAGGTGAACTACACTGCGTAGGGGCAACTACACTTGATGAATATCGTCAATACATAGAAAAAGATCCGGCATTAGAACGTCGATTCCAAAAAGTCTATGTAGCAGAACCAACAGTTGAAGACACGATCGCAATCTTACGTGGCTTAAAAGAGCGCTATGAACTGCATCACCACGTACAAATTACTGATCCAGCCATTGTCGCTGCTGCAACTTTATCGCATCGTTACATCTCTGATCGAATGTTACCCGATAAAGCGATCGACTTAATCGACGAAGCAGCATCAAGCATCCGTATGCAAATGGATTCAAAACCAGAATCATTGGATCGACTTGAAAGACGTATTATCCAACTCAAACTTGAACAACAAGCGCTCAAGAAAGAGTCTGATGATGCAAGTAAAAAACGACTAGAGATGTTAAACGATGAACTTGCTGAAAAAGAAAAGGATTATGCATCACTTGAAGAAGAGTGGAAGTCAGAGAAGGCTGCACTTTCGGGCACTCAAAATATCAAGGCGGAGCTGGAAAAAGCGCGTACCGAGATAGAACAAGCTCGCCGAATGGGTGACTTGAACAAAATGTCTGAATTACAATATGGCAAAATTCCAGAGTTAGAAAAGAAACTGGCTTCTGCAACGCAATTAGAAGGCAAAACCATGAAGTTATTGCGTAACAAAGTCACCGATAACGAAATTGCCGAAGTACTATCTAAAGCAACGGGTATTCCTGTATCAAGAATGCTTGAAAGCGAAAAAGATAAACTACTTCACATGGAAGAAGCCTTACACAAACGTGTAATCGGTCAAGACGAAGCGGTTGTTGCCGTTGCTAATGCTATTCGTCGCAGTCGAGCAGGGCTATCTGACCCTAACAAACCGATTGGATCTTTCCTATTTTTAGGACCAACAGGGGTAGGTAAAACTGAACTTTGTAAAGCCTTAGCTAACTTCATGTTTGACAGTGAAGATGCAATGGTTCGAATTGACATGTCCGAATTCATGGAGAAACACTCTGTAGCTCGATTAATTGGTGCGCCTCCGGGATATGTTGGTTATGAAGAAGGTGGCTATTTAACTGAAGCAGTAAGACGTCGACCATACTCCGTCATCCTACTTGATGAAGTTGAAAAAGCGCACCCAGATGTATTTAATATTTTATTACAAGTGCTTGATGATGGCCGATTGACTGATGGACAAGGCAGAACTGTGGATTTCAGAAACACAGTAATCATCATGACATCTAACTTAGGTTCAGACCTAATCCAAGGTCACGTCGAACTAAGTTATGACGAAATGAAAGCTTTAGTTATGACAGTGGTAACCCAACATTTCAGACCGGAATTTATTAACCGAATTGATGAAACAGTGGTATTCCACCCACTAGGTCAAGAAAACATTAAAGCAATTGCAAAAATACAACTCGCTCATGTTGAAAAACGCCTAGAAGAACGTGGATATGAAATGGATATCTCTGATAGTGCACTAGAACAACTTGCCAAAGTTGGCTTCGACCCAATTTATGGTGCAAGACCATTGAAACGTGCAATACAGCAAGAGATTGAAAACCCACTAGCTCAACAAATTTTATCGGGTAAATTAGTGCCTGGTAAAAAGATTCATCTAGACGTAGATGATGGAAATATTGTTGCAAAACAATAAGGTTACTTACTTATTGCGTCGAATAGGCAACAATATAAATAAGCCAAAAAGCCTGAAAAGAAATTTTCAGGCTTTTTTATCATAAAAATTGCCGCCATGCGCATCTCAATTAAATAAAAAAAAGTTGAGGAGCGGGGTTTTTGAGGTGTTAATTGCAGGAATAATTAGAAAATAAAAGTCCTGAAAGCTTCTTGTCAGACTTTTTTGTAGAAAATCTTAAAACTTAAAATTGACAGTTCAACTAATCACAAAAAATTCTTATCTTAAATTTATAACCTAAATAACCGCCTTATTGACTATAAAAATTGGTAATATTTTGGGTTTAATCCTTTCAATTAATAAAAAAGGTGGAATTAAATGTTCATCTCTATTTCGGCTTTATCATATTGTTTCTCTATAGAGAATTTGGCAAAATGAATAAAAAGCCAGTTAATTCATTCTAAAGGACACAAATATGATCAAGTTAATCATCACTGATTTAGATGGAACATTCTTAAATAGCCAAGGCGACTATGACCGTACATTATTTACCCAAGTCTATGACCTTATGGCAAAACAAAATGTCCAATTTGTTGCATGTACTGGAAAACAGTGTGAACGAGTAGAAGAACTCTTTGCCGATTATCTCGATAAAATTTGGATAGTAGGCGATAGTGCCACCACAATCAAACATAAAGGTGAATTTATCTATCGCTCTTTTATCGAAAATCAACTTGGTCAACGTATCATCAAAACCCTTGAACAAGCCAGTCAAGAGCATGTCATCATTGCATGTACTGCAAAAGGTGCAGTAATCAAATCTAATTTGCCTGCACACCTAAAACAAAAAGTCCGAGGATCGTATGCAACAATCATCGAAGTGGATGATTTTAAAACTGTCGCTGACGACTTTATCAAAATTACCGTGTATGACGAAAAAGAACAATGCCCACAAACACGCAAGCATTTAACACCGTATGATAATGACGTCTACATCGTCGTATCAGAAGCTGCTTGGATAGATATCACAGAACACAACGTCCACAAAGGCAACACCATCAAAAAACTACAACAAATCCTAAATATCACCTATCAGGAAACAATGGCATTTGGTGATGGGCTCAACGACATAGAACTGCTCGAACAAGCCAATTACAGCTTCGCAATGCGTAATGCTTTCGACGAAACTAAAGCAGTAGCTAAATTTATTACTGGTTCAAATAATGAAAGTGCCGTAATGACAACAATACAACTTATGTTAGCACTTCAATAAAAAATTGAGGAGCGGGGTTTTTAAGACTTCAAAAACCCCGCTCCTCAACTTTATTTATTCTCAATTTGCCACTGATTTATCTCATCTAAAAGCAATCATTAAAAAACTGCTCGGATTAAATCTTAGTCATATAAACCTGATTATTGAGTATATTCTTCGGATCAAACTGCTGCTTGATAGCGTGCATAAGTTGGCGATTGGCTTTGGGAATAGCATCATTATAATAGCTCACTTTCGCTGTACCAATGCCATGTTCTGCCGAAGGTAATCCACCAAGTTCAAGGCATTTTTGATAAAGAGCTTGATGAACTTGCTGTAGATCGGTATCCCACTGTTTATCATCACGATCATCACGCAAAATGCATAGATGAATATTTCCATCACCAGCGTGACCAAAGGCTAACATGCGTACCTTGGTTTTTGCTTCAAGCTGTTTGGTGAAGTGAATAAAATCGGCAATACGATTTATTGGAACCACAATATCAATCGGATCTTGTTCGGTCACTGCCTCAACCGCTCGCACTAATGAACCGCGAATCGTCCAAATTTGACTAGCCTGATTGCTATCTTCAGCAACAAAATAGTCACAGTCACCTAAATTCGCTAATAATTGCTTTCGTTGCTGTTCGATGGATTGTTGATCTGATCCATCAAGCATAATAATCAAATAAGCTTGGCTATTAGGTAGTGGGAATTGAAATCCTGAATACTTCTCGCCCCATTGTGCAACTTTACGTTCCACAAACTCTAACGCGGTTGGCGTTAGGGTATGTAAAATGGTTGTGATACTGGCAATAGCCTGCTCAATAGTATTAAAACCGACAACAAATGTTTGAGATACTTTTGGCTTGGCGATCAGTTTTAACGTACATTGGGTAATGATACCTAAAGTGCCTTCACTGCCAATAAACAGATGCTTTAAAGCAAGCCCAGTATTGTCCTTAACATTTTTACTGCCAATATTTAATATACTCCCATCTGCCATCACCACTTCAAGTGCTTGCACATAATCACGAGTTACACCGTATTTTACCGCACGCATCCCTCCTGCATTTGTACTGATATTTCCGCCAATAGTGGAGGTTTTAGCGCCCGGATCTGGTGGATAAAAAAGATCATACTGCTCAACAAACTGTTGTAAATCCTGCAATAAAATGCCGGGCTGTACCGTAATAGTGAAAGTTTCTTTGTCTAACTCAACAATCTCATTCATCAATGATAAATCAAGAATAATGCCACCATTAGGAATGGTTGAACCCACTAAATTCGTCCCAGCACCGCGAGTGGTAATATTCAGATTATTGGCATTGGCAAATTTAACCACATCCGCTACTTCTTCGGTCGTTTTAGGATAAACTAATATATCAGCCTGCCCATATTTAAGCTTTAAACCATCGGTCAAGTAGGATTGTGGGATGGCATCTGCCAAAACAATGCGTTTTGAATCTTTAATGATAAGATTGTTCATACTAAATTACCCACTATTTATAGCTTCTATCAAAGTGATTGGCTAACTTGTCACCGAGGTATTGAATCACCATCACAATAAAAATAAGAATAACAATACATAAAATAAGCACCTCGGTTACATAGCGTTGATAACCATAACTGATCGCCAAATCACCAATACCACCGCCACCAACAACCCCAGCCATTGAGCTAAAGCTGATAAGTGAAATTGTGGTAACTGTTGCGTGTCGTATTAATTGCGCCATTGCCTCAGGAAACAATATCCCAAAAATAATACGCATATGTGATGCACCACTTGCTACCGCAGCTTCGATCACGCCTTTATCAATTTGGCTAAAAGCGTTTTCTGCTAATCGTGCATAAAATGCAATAGCGGCAAGTGAAAGCGGTAAAATTACCGCTTTAGGACCCACTGCGGTATCAACCAACAGCGCGCCTAAAGGTAACACCGTAACCATCAGAATTAAAAATGGAATTGAACGGGTTGCATTGACGATAAAATTCGCAATACTGTTAATGATTCTATTTTTAAAGAAGAATTGATTTGACATTAAAAACAGCAATAATCCGATTAATGTGCCGAAGATCAAACCAGCTAATAATGACCAACTTACCATAATGAATGTCTCGTAAGCGGCTTTCCATAACATTTGCGCTATTTCGTTAATGGTGAGTTTAATCATTAGTTTATTTCCTCAATAATGACTTCTTGATCGGCCAACTTGGTGATTAAATTTTGGATATTAGTCGATTCACCAATCAGCTCGATCACCAAATTACCTAAAGCTTGATTGTCGAAATATTCAATAAACCCATGTAAAATATTAAATGACACACCCGTTTCAATCGCTGATTGATACAGAATTGGCTGGGTAGTGTTTTCATTAATGTAGCGCAAACGGACCAATTTTCCTTTTACATTTTGCTTTATAATATCTGGCAAATGGGTATTTTCATCGATATTAAGAAATTCTTGTGTGAATGGCTGTTTAGGGCAGGCAAAAAGGTTGAACGTGGTATTCATTTCGACAATTTCACCTTGTGACATTACCGCAACTCGATGACAGATCTTTTTAACCACATCAATTTCATGGGTGATTAAAACAATAGTTAAACCAAATTTTTGATTAAGCTGTTTTAACAAATCAAGAATCGCGCTAGTAGTGGTTGGATCTAAAGCACTGGTTGCTTCATCACACAACAAAATTTTGGCATCATTAGCCAGCGCTCTGGCAATACCGACTCGTTGCTTTTGCCCACCACTGAGTTCCGCAGGGTAGGCACTCGCTTTATCACTTAACCCAACTAAAGCAAGTAATTCGTTGACTCTATTTTTAACCGCATCGCCTTTTTTACCAGCGGCTTTAAGCACAAAGGCAATATTTTCATAAACGGTTTTTGATGATGCTAAATTAAAGTTCTGAAAAATCATCCCAACATGAAAACGAAATGCTTGTAATTCACGTCCACGTAAGGTTTGAATATCAACACCATTAATAATAACTTGCCCAGAAGATGGTTCAGCAAGCCGATTAAGCGTTCTTACTAAAGTACTTTTGCCCGCACCGCTCGAACCTATGATCCCGAAGATCTCGCCTTGATTGACATCAAACGAGACCTTTTTAACCGCTTCAACAACTTGATCTTTGGCTTTAAATCTTACAGAAACATCTTTTACTTGAATTAAAGTCTGCATAATTAAAATAACTGATAATCAGGTTTTTGGAAGGTATAGAAAATACCATTTTTATCATTAATGACTTGAGCAAACTCAGGTGATTTAAGCACGTCGATAATGTCTTTACCTAAGGTATCTTTTGATTCAGTGCGAATCGCAATAACATTTTTATGATCTTTATCTAACACCTCATGATAAAGCGCCTTAGAAAGATCTAAACCCGCACCAATTGCATAATTACCATTAACCACTGATAATGCAACATTATCAAGCGAACGTGGAGTTTGTGGTGCTTCAATTGGCACAATCTCTAAACCATAACGGTTTTCGATAATGTTTTTAGGGGTTAGATTGTTTTTATCCACATTTGGATCAAGCTTAATCAACCCAGCAGCCTCTAAAATGCGTAAAGCGCGAGCTTCGTTAGTAACATCGCTTGAAATAGTCACTTGATCGCCCTGTTTTAATTGCGAAAAGTCAGTAATTTTATTTGAATAAATTCCCGCGCCAGCTGTTGGTACAAAACCAATCGCCATAATATCTAAATTACGCGCTTGCTTAAAATTATTAAGATAAGTTAAATGTTGAAATAAATTAACATCAATATCTCTATTTGCTAATGCTAAGTTTGGTTGAACATAATCGCTAAATTCACGAATTTCGATATGGTAACCTTTCTTTTCTAATCCAGGCGCAATAGCTTGTTTAAACATGTCACCATAAGGACCAGCTGCAACACCAACTGTAATTTGATTCTCTTTTTTAGCATTATCACAGCCAGTTAATACTGAAGTTAAAATGACTAAACTTGCCACAATTAATTTTTTAAACATAATAATTTTTCCTTAAGTTTGGATAATCTTTCTAAAGCTGCAATCAGCGTTGGTTCTTGTTTAGCAAAATGGAAACGAATATAACGATATTCAGGATGTTTAAAAAAGGCCGACCCCGGTACAGCCGCTACGCCGACTTCTTTAATTAACCATTCGCAAAATTCAAAATCGGTCTTAAATGGATTAAACGCCGAAATATCCACTAAAACATAATACGCACCTTGAGGCTCATAATAAGCAAGGCCTAACTCATCTAATCCGTTCAAAAATAAACGGCGCTTAGCGGTGTAAGTTTCGGTCAATTGTTGATAATAATCATTCCCTAAAGCTAACCCTGCACAAGCTGCTTTTTGTAGTGGGGCAGCAGCACCAACGGTAAGAAAATCATGGATCATCTTACAACCATCTATAATCCTTTTATCAGCAATAATATAACCAAGGCGCCAACCGGTTATCGAATAGGTTTTCGACAACGAGCTACAACAAATAGTCCGCTCTTTCATATTTGGAAAACTTGCCAAATAAAGATGCTTATGCGGAGCGTAAACCATATGCTCATACACTTCATCGGTAATAATGTAAGCATCAAACTCAATCGCCAATTGACTGATATAATCAAGCTCATCCTTAGTAAATACCTTGCCACAAGGATTGCTAGGATTACATAAAATCAGCGCCTTAGCGCCTTGCTCAAACGCTTCACGAAGTTGCTGTTTATCAAATTCAAATGTCGGCGGGATCAAAGGTACATAAATTGGGGTGGCATCAGAAAGAATGGCGTCCGCTCCGTAATTCTCATAAAACGGCGAAAAGATAATAACTTTATCTTTTGGATTACAAACCGTCATTACCGCACACATCATCGCCTCGGTACTACCACAAGTTACCAACACGTTTTCGTCTGGGTTGATATCAATTTGCATTAACTTTTGTTGCTTTTTAGCTAACAGACGCCGAAACTCAGCCGATCCCCAAGTGATCTCATATTGATGAGGACCACAATCGGCAGCTTGTTTTAACGCATCGATTAAAGGTTTCGGCGGATCAAAATCTGGAAACCCCTGTGACAAATTGATAGCTTGATATTGATTAGCGATCCGAGTCATCCGACGGATAACCGAATCGGAAAAGTGATCGAGTCGATAGGCTAGTTTATGCATTGTTTTTTATATATTAAAATTATGAAGTTGGAGATTATAATATAAAATCTTTCTATGACGGTTAAATAATATATTTATATATAGTTATACTTTTTTCTTATAACGGAGTCGAAAATAGCGACTAGATTTTAAAAAAGTTGAGGAGCGGGGTTTTTTAATCCCCAAAAAATATTATTTTTATAACCCTTTTTTTAATCAAAAAATAAAGTAATTAAAAATCATAATATTAAAAAGGTATTAAAAAAAAGGGTTTTTAAAACTCCAAATGCCCTTTGCCTTTTTGCAAACAACGATTATAGTATGTCTTGTTCTAGGTTTATGCCGTGTAGGCAGTTTATAAAATTTCGATACAGATCTAACATTTCATTTAACGGGTTTATGCCGTGTAGGCAGTTTATAAAAACTCAAAGCGGAAGCCGCACCCGTAAGATAAGGTTTATGCCGTGTAGGCAGTTTATAAAGTGAGCCAATAGTTGCCTAGCAAGTTCTTTTTGGTTTATGCCGTGTAGGCAGTTTATAAATGTATGCACAGGGATAAGCAAAAAGCCTCGCTGGTTTATGCCGTGTAGGCAGTTTATAAAATTAGGCATGATACGCACTTCTGGGTCTTGTCGGTTTATGCCGTGTAGGCAGTTTATAAATTTGATCATCATCTCCAGCTATTATGATTGGTTGGTTTATGCCGTGTAGGCAGTTTATAAAATATAATTTTCGAATCAATCAACTCAAGTCAGTTTATTCAATGCAGATAATATCCCGTTTCTTAAAAAGTTGAGGAGCGGGGTTTTTTGAGGTTCTCAATTTCACTTAAAAATTATTAAATGATAAAATTACTAAATTTCAAATTCAAAGCCCTAGAATAAAATTTTTCAGGATCAATAATCACTTTTTTAAAGATTTGTAATGATAACATGCTTAATTAAAACAATAGTTAATCAGTTATTGTTTAGATCATTTTTAGATCATATTTACAAAAGTTAATATAAATGAGTGAAAAAAAGTGTTGCATCGTGTTTTTCCAATCACTATACTTTTTACACGGTTTTAGCTATGAGGCTAAAATTTGACAGAAAAGCATAAAATTGTAAATTAATCAAAAAATTACTTGACAGGATAGTCTAAAATGCATTATAATTTTCAACAGCCAACAGCCAACAGCCAACCTGCCAAACCTATCTTTTAAATTCGTCTAAGTCCAGCTCTCAACTTAATTTTTTTACTGAAGCTTATTTTTCCACGCAATCAAGTGAAATTCTGCGGATTTTCGCGCGATCGCTTCCGCGACCCTTTTCTCGATCCTTTTTCCGATCATTTTCCGGATCCTTTTTCAGATCCTGTTTTCGATCCTTTTCCCAATTATCCCGGCAGATTGTTTTTTTCGTGGTTCTTTTCCTTCCTTTTTCGAGTCACGCATTAACTTCACAGACAACTAGGAATGCGATACAGGGTAGTGCACCTTATCTGACTTTCGACGGTGGTCGTACACGTGCGGTTGATGTTAACGGTCTGCTTGGGATTACTTTATCTGACGGAACTAATTACACGCCTTCTAACAATTCATCATCTGCAACTCCAATCGTCTTGCCGGTTGAGGGTCAGAGTTTTGCTGATATAAGTATGTTCGTTCCTACTGATACTAATTCAGTCGCTTTGAGTTCTCTTATTGGTCCTCCTAATAATTATTGGGGGGATGATGATGGAGATTCTGGCGTTACTGTTACTGGTTCTTTAAGTTTATCTATCGTCGATAAAAACAATCAGTCTGTATCACGTAGTACCGTTCCAACAATTTGTAAGGCACCTTATAAGGTTAAGTTATCCAGTACTGACGGTACATTATCTACTCGTTACGGATTTCCTAATCGTAGTACTTTCAGTGCCAATAGTGTGACTTATTATGTTAATCCTAAGGCTGAGCCTGTGGTTTGTTTTACTAGGCCTAATTTAAAGTATGGAAAGCTTGGTGATAATCCTTCTTATCCATCTTTTGATTTTGCTGGTCCGTCTTGGATGTGGGACCCGGATAATGGTTTTATCCCTCAGTCAACTGACCCGTTACGTTACGGTCAAAACTTTCCGACTACTGGTGCTAACAATTTGTACTTTGATTTAGATATAGGTGGTGGAGGTTCGTTGTCTTGGTCTCCGGTATCTCAAGGTGGTATTACTGCTACCATGACAAATTCACCAGTTACTACAGGGGTACGCGTTACTTTAACTGGTCCTTATGCTACCGAATCCCAACATAATTCAGATAGCCCTGGTCGTATTTCCACTCCATCTTTGCCTCAGACCTTCGAGTTGGTTGGTCGTGACAGTCAAGGTAATCCTGTCGTTAAATATGGTTTTACTTTGAAGCAGTGGTTCGTCCACCGTGGTAATAAGAATGACACTTATTCTAATACTTTATCTTGGTGTAATAGTCTTGGTTATCGAATGCCTCACGTAAAGGATTTAACCAATGCATCTTGTCCGTCAGGCAGTTACAATTTTTGGTGTCGCGGTTCAGTTGGTGCCACTCCTTCCTCACCTGCTGATCATTGCATGCGTTTTATAGATGCTGGATTTTTTACAGAGTGGGGTTATATGCCCGATTACTCTGACGTTGTCTTCAAAAAAAATTATTACTGGACTAGTGACCCGCGTGATCTTTCCGGATTCTTTATGGTGCACACGTACAACGGTGAAGCGAGCTGGGTATATCCGAGTTACCCCGGCAACTCTGGGCTTTGCGCCTATCCTTAGTATTCATTTCTTCATCCTTAATCCTTAGGTCAGGGCAAAGATGATATTAAGTTATTAAAAGTAAGCTTAGAGTGAACGTTGCTGAGCTATAAAAAAGCGACTTTGTGGCTTAGCGACGTTTGAATTACCCGCTTAGGCGGGTTTATTTTTGCGGTTTTTATCGCAAAAAAGTTGAGGAGCGGGGTTTCTGGGGTTTTAAATCCACCCTAATAAAACTTTTATAGGGTTAAAAATGAGGATTTTTAGTGAGTTATAAATTTGATATTGATCAAATAGCAAATAGTTTATCTAATGATTATCTTTAGATCTTTCCTGATCCTCTTTACAAAGATTAACGATCTTAAACGCAAAAAATATTGCGTTATATTTTTCGGGTCACTATACTTTGAGATCATTTTAGCGGAGTAGCTAAAACATCAGCAATAAATATAAAATTGCAAATAAATCATAAATTTAATTGACAAGGTAGTCTAAATGCATTATAATTTTCAACAGGCAACAGGCAACAGGCAACTTGGCCAACCTATAATTTAAATTCGCCTAATTTAAACTCTCAACCTCTTTTTTTTCACTCCAGTTTATTAATCGATGAAAATGTAAGATCGCGTAGTCGATCGTTGCGTCTACCGTTACTTCGATCGCCATTTGGATCAATCCGATCCTCTCTCGGATCTAAATTATTCCGACTGATCTTTTTATCGTTAAGCTTATTGTTAATACCTTTTTATTCCAGCTATGCATTAACCTCTAAAACGTCAAATCTGATTCACGGTAATGCTCCGTATTTAACGTTTGATGGTGGTTATACAAGAGTGACAAACACTGACGGTCTGCTTGGTATTACATTATCTAACGGTACACAATATACGCCTTCAACCAATCCTTCATCTTCTTCAGCACCAATCGTCTTGCCCGTTGCAGGTCAGAGTTTTGCTGATATAGGTATGTTGGTTCCTACTGATACTAATTCAGTCGCTTTAAGTTCTCTTATCGGTCCGCCTTATAATTATTGGGGAGATGATGATGGTGATGGAGATATCAGTGCTACAGGTTCTTTAAGTTTATCTATCGTCGATAAAAACGGGCAATCAGTATCACGTAATGCAGTACCAAAAATCTGTAATGCACCTTATCAAGTAAAATTAACCAATACAGATGGTATATTAAGCACACGTTATGGTCTTCCAAGTCATAGTAGCTTTAGTGCAAGTAATGTGACCTATTATATCAATCCTAATCCATCGCCAACGGTTTGTTTTGCAAGGCCTAACCTATTGTATGGTAAGAACAAGGAGAATAATTGGCCACTAGATTTTAGCGGTCCTGCTTCGATTTGGGACCCAGATAATGGTTTTCTTCCTCAATCATCTTACGGTTTAAACTTTCCGACTACTGGTGCTCATGGTTTGTACTTCGATTTAGTCATTTCAGATAGTAATCAGGCATTGTCTTGGTCTCCTGTTTCTCAGGGGGGGATAACCGCTACTATGAGTAATTCCACAAGTACAGGTGTTCGAGTTACATTAACAGGTCCTTTCGCCACTGAGTCCCAACAAGATTCTGGCTTTCCAGGTCCAATACCTAAGCCACCTTTACCTCTGACCTTTGAATTAGTCGGTCGCGATAGTCAAGGTAATGCAATTGTTAAATATGGTTTTACGCTAAAGCAGTGGTTCGTTAACCGTGGTACTGGCTATGAGGACTTTTATCCTGATCTTGTCTTTTGGTGTAACAATTTAGGTTATCGCGTACCACGCGTAAGTGATTTAACTAATTCAAATCATCGTATGGGCGCAATCCCTTCGTCATCTGGCAATCATTATCAGCGTCGCATTGGTTCAGGTTTTTTCACGGAGTGGGGCAAAATGGACGATTACTTAGGAGCTGACTTCATAAGCGCTTACTATTGGACTAGTGATCTGGAGGCTAATCGCAATTTTATTGTGTTCGCACTCAACGGTTATGTGAATTCGTACCAAAATGACGCCAATAACGGCGGACTTTGTACTTATCCTTAGTTCTTATTTCTTCGTCCTTAATCCTTAGGCCGAGGGTAGGGGTGATAAAAAATAGTATTAAGTGATTAAAAGTAAGCTACGAGTCAACGTCGTTTAGCCATAAAAAAAGCGATTTTGTGGCTTAGCGACGTTTGAATAACCCGCTTAGGCGGGTTTATTTTTGAGGTGTTTTATCGCAAAAAAGTTGAGGAGCGGGGTTTTCTAAGCCCCCAAAAATATTATTTTTATAACCCTTTTTTTAATCAAAAAATAAAATAATTAAAAATCATAACTTTAAAAAGATAATAAAAAAAAGGTTTTTTAAAACTCCAAATGCCCTTTGCCTTTTTGCAAACAATGATTATAGTATGTCTTGTTCTAGGTTTATGCCGAGTAGGCAGTTTATAAAATAAAATTTTCGAATCAATCAATACCAGTCCGTTTATTCAGTGCAGATAATATCCCGTTTCTTAAAAAGTTGAGGAGCGGGGTTTTTGAATGATCATTTTTATAAAAAAATCCCCCTCAATCTGAAATATCTAATTTATCTATTAGAGTGAAAGCTGAAATCTATATAACCTAGTTAACTTTCTACGTTAAAATAACTAACTTTATTTTTTATCGCAAATTAAAGGACAAACCTAATGACAACCGAATTGACAACGCTTGATAAGATTAAACGCCAAATTGCCGAAAATCCGATTATTCTTTATATGAAAGGTTCGCCAAAATTGCCAAGTTGTGGTTTTTCAGCTCAAGCTGTGCAGGTGTTATCGCAATGTGGTGTGCCGTTTGCGTATGTTGATATTTTACAAAATCCAGATATTCGTGCTGAATTGCCAAAATTTGCTAACTGGCCAACCTTTCCACAACTTTGGGTTGAAGGGGAGTTGATTGGTGGTTGTGATATTATGTTAGAGATGTTTCAAACAGGTGAACTACAAACCTTGATCAAAGAGACTGCAGAAAATCATAAAAACGATTAATAATTTTTAGAAAGAGAGCGCTAAGCTCTCTTTTTTTATATTTTGACTATTCTTCTGTTTTCGGCTCAACTAAAGGCCAGCCACCTAATCGTTTAAAACGGTTAACAATTTCACAAAATAAAATAGCCGTCTTTTCGGTATCATAAAGTGCTGAATGTGCTTGTTTATGATCGAACGGGATATTTGCCGTTTCGCAGGCTTTAGCCAGAACTGTTTGCCCAAAGACTAAACCACAAAGTGATGCCGTATCAAAAGTCGCAAAAGGGTGGAAAGGGTTGCGTTTAATACCCGCTCTTTCAGCCGCAGTCATCAAAAAACTGTGATCAAAATGCGCATTATGTGCCACTATTACAGCACGGGTACAGTCATTGGCTTTGATTCCGGTGCGAACTAATTTAAAGATTGCCTCAATTGCCTCTTTCTCATCAACCGCGCCTCGTAACGGATTATTGGGATCAATGCCGTTAAAAGCTAACGCTGTTGGCTCTAAAATAGCATCGGCAAAGGGATTGACATTAAATTGCAATGTTTTATCAGGCTCGAGCCAGCCGTCATCTGTCATTTTAAGTGTAATGGCTGCGATTTCTAAAATAGCATTGAGTTTTGGATCAAATCCGGAGGTTTCTATATCGATAACCACGGGATAAAATCCTCGAAAGCGTTCACAAAGTTTTGGCACAATAGTTAGTCTTATCTATCTAAAATGAGAGGTATTATGCCAGTTTTTACTTTTTTCGCCTAGTTTTACCTACTTAAATCAATTAAGTTTTTAACTTAGTGTGACCAGTTAATCCTCTTAAGTTTTATTCTTTATAGGCGTTATTAGCATCTTACTTATCCTATTTTGCTTTGCTATCAAATTTTACTACTGTGCGTTAAATCTATATTAAGCATGTTGTCCCGAAATCTAAACTAGTCAAGTGAGTGATTAAATTTGAGACTTAATCTTGAGTAAGCAGGATGGTAAAAAACTTAAAATAATTGTTTAATTAATCATAATATCGGGTGAGATATTACGAGAAAGCGACTATAATTAGCGCCAAACAAAAGGGCGAAAAGTTTTTATCTTAAGCATTTTGTTAAGACTGTTTTAGTTTAATTCTAAGGTTTGCGAGGGCATTGTGCATAATTTCGAACTTCAACACATCATTGATACACATCTGCAAGTGACACGATATCGTGACTATGCGCCAAATGGTTTGCAAGTTCAAGGTCGTCCGGAGATTAACAAAATTGTGACAGGGGTAACGGCTTGTCAGTTATTGTTAGATAAAGCGGTCGAGCTAAATGCTGATGCGATTCTTGTTCATCATGGCTATTTTTGGAAAAATGAGCCAGAGACAATTACTGGCATAAAGTATCATCGAATGAAGACGTTACTTAGCCATGATATCAATTTATATAGTTATCATCTTCCATTAGATGGTCATCCAGTATTGGGTAATAATGTGTTGCTTGGGCAAATGTTTGATATTACGGTTGATGCGCGTGATGATATTACCGATTTGCTTTTTAAAGGCACGTTAGCGAATCCGTTAACCGCAATTGAATTTAAACAGCTACTTGAACAGAAGCTACATAATGGTCGCCATTCAGTTTTATTTTGTGGTGATAATGCCCCAGCAGTGATTAAGCGAGTTGCATGGTGTAGTGGTGGCGGTCAGGATTATATTGAAACGGCTGCTCAGCAAGGCTTTGATGCTTTTTTTACTGGAGAAGTATCGGAACGAACCATTCACATTGCCCGTGAATACGGTATCAATTTTTATGCTTGCGGACATCATGCCACAGAGCGATATGGTATAAAAACATTAGGAGAATGGTTATCGACTAACCATGGCTTAGAAACTATTTTTATCGATATTGATAATCCTGCATAACAAAAGTTGAATTTAAATAAGAAATATCGCATACTTATTCGCAGTTTTTTTAATCTTTAAGTTGTTTTATAAACACAGAATATGAGAGGTCGCTTTATGTTTACAGGAAGTCTGGTCGCACTTGTTACTCCAATGGATACGAAAGGAAATGTGGACCATGTAAGCCTAAAAAAAATGGTCGAATATCATATTGAAAATGGCACATCTGCTATTGTATCAGTAGGAACTACTGGCGAATCAGCAACGCTTGATCATCATGAGCACATTGATGTTATTAAACGCACTATTGATTATGCAGATGGTCGAATTGATATTATTGCTGGCACAGGTTCAAATGCCACCAAAGAAGCGATCGAATTAACTCGTCAAGTTGAAAATATCGGTGTAGTAGGTTGCTTAACGGTAGCGCCTTACTACAATAAACCAACGCAAGAAGGTTTATACCAACACTTCAAAGCTATTGCAGAGAGTTCTCCATTACCTCAAATTATTTATAATGTTCCTGGTCGTACTTGTAGCGACATTAAACCAGAAACTGTCGGTCGATTAGCTAAAATTAAAAACATTGTTGCGTTAAAAGATGCAACGGGTGATCTGTCTCGCGTTTACAAAACTCGTAAATTAGTTGGCGAAGATTTTAAGCTATTAAGTGGTGATGATGCGACTTTCTTAGACTTTATCATTTTAGGTGGTGATGGTGTTATCTCGGTAACCGCTAACGTAGCAGCGAAACAAGTTGCAACCGTTTGTGAATTGGCATTTAATAACCAAATCCAACAAGCGCGCACGTTAAACGATACTTTAATGGGGCTTCATACCCATCTATTTATTGAACCAAACCCAACGCCAGCAAAATGGGCGTGTACTCGTTTAGGTTTAATGGCAAACGGCACTATTCGCTTACCATTAGTACCATTGAGTGATGCTTCTATTCCTGTAGTTGAACAAGCATTAAAAGATGCTAAATTAATTTAAAATTGACTATAACCTTACTTAAAAGCAGAAATCTATGTTGAATAAAACTGAATTGAAAAGCAATGCCTTTAAAAAACTAGCTGTTTTATCGGTTATTACATCGATGTTTATGGTTGGATGTAGTAGCGATCAAAGTTATAAACGAGAGGTTGATGGCAATGAAGATTACCTCAATTCGCCCGCTTTAAAAGCGTTAATTATTCCTGAAGGTGTTTCTGTACCAGTTGAATCTGGTGATTTTTATGTGGACAACAACAAAATTGATGGTGCCGTTGGTAAACAACTTGATATTCGTCCACCAACATTAGCTATTGCAACTATCCCAGAATCTTTTGTACATCATGAACAAAACACTGTTACCTTTAACGTGCCAGTTAGTTATGGTGTATGGAATAATATTCCAAATACGTTGAATAAACAAAATATACTGGTTAGTTCAAGCGATAGTAAAACCATTAAAACAAATAATGCAATTATTTCTCGCCAAGATGAACAACAACCGGTTGAGGCTTCTTTTGTCTTTACCCGCCATAATTTAGGCGCAACAGAAACGATCACTATCGTATTAAGTTCATTAACACGTAGTGGTGAAAATCTTATGTCACAACCGATCGAAGTTCAGCGTTATGTAGTTGGATTATTTAATCAAATAATGGATGATGTCGCACCTGAATCGCTACGAACTGTGCCGGTTAAAACAGATGAAAAAGAGTCAGATACAAATAAAGAGCTGAAAGAAGATCTTAAAGACAGTGTCAGAGATAGCATCAGAAATGATCGCTAATTTAACGATTAGATAATCTTTCATCTAAATGAGTTAAAACCGCGTAAAGCCGATTTTAACCCAATAGCGGAGTAACTTACCTTTGCTATATAAATGAATGTTTATAAATACAGTTTATAGCGAACACTTATAACAGCAAGGTACTTGATTTGAAATTAAGGGGCGAATAGCTCCTTAATTATTTATTGGCAATTTGATATAAGGTTATAAACATGAAAAAGTTGGCTGAGCTTTATCGTGGTAAAGCAAAAACGGTTTACACCACTGACAACCCAGATCTATTAATCCTTGAATTTCGTAACGATACCTCGGCATTTGATGGACTGCGCATTGAGCAGTTAGATCGAAAGGGGATGGTTAATAATAAATTTAACTATTTTATTATGACCAAGTTACGTGAAGCAGGTATTCCAACTCAAGTTGAAGCCCTATTATCAGATAATGAAGTTTTAGTTAAAAAACTTGATATGGTGCCAGTTGAATGCGTCGTTCGTAATCGAGCTGCTGGTTCATTAGTAAAACGTTTAGGCGTTGAAGAAGGCAAAATCCTTAATCCTCCAACATTTGAACTTTTCTTAAAAAATGATGCTCTGCATGACCCTATGGTCAATGAGTCACACTGTAAAGCATTTGGCTGGGCAACGGATGAGCAGTTAGCAACGATGAAGGAACTTAGCTTTAAAATAAATACCGTGCTAACAGAGCTTTTTGATAAAGCCGGACTGATTTTAGTTGATTACAAATTAGAGTTTGGTCTATTTCATGGCGAAATCACATTAGGCGATGAGTTTTCACCAGATGGTTGCCGTTTATGGGAAAAAGAGACCTTGAAAAAAATGGATAAAGATCGCTTCCGTCAAGGTTTAGGTGGTGTGATTGAGGCCTACGAAGAGGTAGCCAAACGTATTGGTGTTCCACTTTAATGTTTGCCCAATTTGATATCTCCTTTTTTTTATTATTAGGTTTAGCTGCACTGTGTTATATCACGCATAATAACACAGTGACCTTTGCAGTATTGCTACTGTTGTTATTCAAATTAACACCGCTAGCAACCTATTTTCCGTTCTTAAATCAATATGGATTAACCATTGGCATTGTCATTTTAACGGCGGCTATGATGGTTCCTTTAGCGGATGGCTCGTTAAAAATTACCGATATTGTAAAATCATTCACCACCTGGCAATCGTTACTGGCTATTTTAGTTGGCATATTAGTCTCATGGTTAGGCACGCGTGGTATATCCTTAATTGGTGCTCATCCAACTATAATTAATGGCTTAATTATTGGTACACTTATTGGTGTTGCCTTTTTCAAAGGGATACCGGTTGGTCCATTGATTGCAGCAGGAATTTTATCCTTATTGATTGGAAAAAGTTAATCAATGATTAATAGCACCAGAAAGCTATGGGTGTTAAACGGTTCGCATCCCCAATTATTTAATCAAGTCAGCGCTATTATTCAACAGCACCCGGGCGATTGGTTTACAGTTACCACAAAAACAGATTTGCCCGTAGCGATTAACCATCATATTCATCCCAATCAAACCAAATCATTACTTGGCAAAGAGTTTAAACATGCTATTTTCGATGCCACAGAAGGTTTTAATTTAGATGCTTTTGCGATGCTAGCCGGCACTTTAATCAAAGGTAGTGTGCTAATTTTATTACTGCCCGATGATTTGACCAATTGGGTGGACCAAGATAGTTTGCGTTGGAATGAATCTACAAAGCCGATTCGTGTGCCCAATTTTGTTCAACATTTACAACAAACCTTATCAAAATTTGCCACAGAAAAGCCGCCAGAGTTTACGCAGCAGGATGATGGGAAAAAGGATTTAACCGAGCAACAGTTAGTGCTGAACCAACTCCTACAAAGCAATAGTCGTTTAAATATCTTAATGGCTAAACGAGGGCGCGGTAAATCAGCATTAGCTGGGCAATTTACTCATTATCATGAATGCTGGGTAACAGCACCGAATAAAAGTGCGCTAACGACTTTTTTTCAGTTTGCTAAACCAGGAACACCGTTTTATGCGCCAGATCAACTAATTGAAATGGTCGATCATCCATTTCCTGAGTGGTTGATCATTGATGAAGCGGCGATGATCCCATTGCCAATGTTGGAGCAACTACTAAAGCTGTCACCATCGACTAAAATCCTATTGATCACAACGGTAGAAGGTTACGAAGGAACAGGGCAGGGGTTTTTATTAAAATTATTGGAGAGGCAAATTTGCCAGCGATTTTATCTTAATTCGCCTATTCGTTGGCAAGATAACGATCAACTCGAACAACTTTGCGATAACTTATTGCTTAATGGCGTCATAAAATCGCAAACCAATGAGCAAGCTACCGTCTATTCTCTTAACGAAAGAACAGATATCGACCAACTTAAGTCTATCTACAATTTATTAAAAACGGCTCATTATCAAACAACCTTAGTTGATTTAAGACGACTATTTGATGCACAAAACTTAGCTGTTTGGCAGGCCAAAAAAGGTGATCAACTTATTGCTGGCGCAATTACGATTGATGAAGGTAATTTGACTGATGACTTAATCGATGCCGTTTGGAAAGGTACACGCCGACCAAAAGGCAATCTTGTCGCGCAATCATTGGTTGCACATGCTGGTGATAAACTAGCGGCAAAACTAAAATCGGTCAGAATTAACCGTATTGCGGTTATAGAGCCTTATCGACGTCAACATATCGCCCTGAAGTTGGTCGAACATATCTATCAACAAGCAATGAAAAATCACAACGATTTTGTCTCTGTCAGTTTTGCTTACAGCGCTGTTAATTACCAATTTTGGCATAATTGTGGCTTTACCTTAGTCCATATTGCTAGCCACAAACAAGCCAATTCTGGTAGTTATTCAATGATGGCAATCAAACCCATCACTCAGCAAGGTTATGAACTAAGCCAACGTTTAGCGGAAAATTTAAGGCGTAATAGCTATTGGCTTAATGCCATTATCGATTTACCTTTCAGTCAACTTATCACCATTGATGATCAGCAGGCGTTAACTCATCAAGATCTTCAGGATCTGCAAGGATTTTGTAATTATCATCGACCGTTTGAAGCAACTTATCCGGCACTGTGTCGTCTAAAACAGGCAACAAATGGTAAAATACCTTCACTATTATTACAAAGTAGTGAATCGATAAATAAACTACCAAGTCGAAATGAGATGATCCAAGCTATCAAACAAGAAGTAAAAACATGGCTTGAAAAATTATCAAACTGACCAAATAAAGATCAGCTAATTTACGATCAAAAAATGAAAAGTCAGTTGCCGTCAGATGAAAACTACGTTTAAAATGACGCCGATTTTAAATAAAAGGATCCTATTGTGTTAGAAAATAAATCACAACATTCCAATTCTAAATCAGGTATAGAATACTTTTTCCAAGGCTGGTCTTTAGCATTTAGTCCTGGTTTAAAACGCTTTGTATTTTTACCGTTGCTGGCTAATATCGTTATTATGTCAGCGCTATTTTATTGGTTTTTTGTTTCAATCACTGGCATGGTGGATTGGGGCTTATCGTTTATGCCAAGTTGGTTGCACTGGTTGGGTTACATCATTAGTGCTATTGTCATTTTAACTTTAACAATTTTATTTTGTTATTTTTTCAGTACGATAACCAACGTTATAGCTGCGCCTTTCAATGGTCTGCTGGCCGAACAGGTAGAAGCACAGCTCACCGGTGTACCTGCGCCTGATACCTCTTGGTTGAGTTTAATAAAAGACTTACCTCGTATCTTAAAGCGCGAGCTACAAAAATTTGGCTATTATTTATTATGGGCGATTCCGATATTGCTAACCTACTTGATTCCCATCATCGGGCAATCGGTTACTCCGATAGTGTGGTTTTTATTTACTGCTTGGCAGATTAACATCCAATATGCGGATTATGCCTTTGATAACCACAAAATCTCTTTTGAGCGTATGCGCCAATTATTAAGACAAGATCGCGCTGACAATCTGCTATTTGGTATGTTAATCAGCTTCTTTACCATGGTGCCATTATTGAATTTAATTATTATGCCAATTGCGGTTTGTGGCGCGACAGCGATGTGGGTTGATCGCTATCGTCACCAAGCTATTTTTGCAAGTAAAAGTCAGGACTTTCGATAATTTATTTTTGCTTAGGACGATTTGGCCAATCGTCGTCCTCATCATCAGAATAAGGGATAGGTTTTATCCCTTTCTTTTTTTCTAAATAGTGCTTATAGCTTAGTTTATTCAGTGCTTTAATTGTATTAATAAAGATCCCCACCAAAATAATAAGAATCACCCACCAATAATCTTTAAGCCACTCCATTTAAATCCCCTTGAGTATTTAGCACAAAGCATGATCTTATATTAAAATCTATAGTAACTTTTCTAAAATATCGATATAGATAGCTTGTAATGTAATGACATCTTGGCAATTTACATTTTCATTCACTTTATGAATAGTTTTATTTAACACACCAAGCTCAATCACCTGACAACCTAACTTAGCAATAAAACGCCCGTCGGATGTTCCGCCGCTGGTTGATAATTTGGTATCAATTTGTGTAAAGGCCTTAATCGCACTTGCTGCTGCATCAGTTAGCTCACCTTGTGGTGTTAAAAATGGATGGCCGGACAAGCGCCAATTTAACGTATAGTTTAAATGATGTTTTTGCAAAATCGCCTCGACTTTTGCTTTAATCATCTCATCGGTTAACTCACTACTATAACGAAAATTAAATTGCACTGACAAATCACCAGGAACCACATTTTCAGCGCCGGTTCCACCATTAATATTGGCTATTTGCATTGTCGTTTGTGGAAAATATTCATTACCATTATCCCAAACCGTCGTTACCAGTTCATTCAAAGCGGGCGCAAATTTATGCACCGGATTATCAGCAAGATGAGGATAAGCAACATGTCCCTGAATACCATGTACCACTAAATTGGCTGTCAAAGAGCCACGACGCCCATTCTTAATCTGATCACCAAGAACACTATCACTTGAAGGCTCACCAACAATACAGTAATCGATCTGTTCTTGACGTTTAATTAGCAGATCAACCACTTTTACCGTGCCATCGGTTGCATCTGCTTCCTCATCGGAAGTCAGCAAAAACGCAACCCGACCAGTATGGTCAGGATATTTTTTAACAAACGTCTCAGCGGCACAAACCATAGCCGCTACGCCACTTTTCATATCGGCTGCGCCACGACCATACAAAACACCGTTTTCATCAATAGTTGGCTCAAAAGGCGGGTAACACCACTTACTCTCATCACCAGCTGGCACCACATCAGTATGACCGGCAAACATCAAGGTTTTACCACTACCATGGTAAGCCCAAAGGTTTTTCGTCTTACCAATATTTACCTCTTCAATCACAAAGCCTAACGGCTTTAAACGATCGATAATCATCTGCTGGCAGTTCTTATCATCGGGGCTTATTGATCTTTCAGCAATCAATGCTTTGGTTAGTGCAATAACAGGTTCAGTCATGGTGATCTCGATCTTATGATTTAGGTTTAACAAATTGCGAATAGCTCTTGTCAGAAAATCCCAACAAAGCTCGCTTACCATCAACAAGTAGTGGACGCTTTAAAATAGAAGGATTAGCTAACATAATCTTGATAGCGGCATCTTGATTATCAACTTGATTACGTACTGTCTCGTCAAGCTTACGCCAAGTCGTACCACGAGTATTTAACAAACTCTGCCAATCAACAAGTTTTAATAAATCACTTAACAACTCAGCCGACAAACCATCGGTTTTATAATTATGAAATTGATAACTGACTTGATGATCATTGAGCCAAGTAAACGCTTTTTTCATGGTATCACAATTCTTAATTCCATAAATAATATACATAACTATTTGCCCTAAAATGAAAAGATAAATCGATTATAACAGCTAAAAAACAGCAAACAAAGGGAAAGCGGGTTTTGTAAAATGGATGATTTTTGATAAAAAAGTTGAGGAGCGGGGTTTTCTAAACCCCAAAAAATATTATTTTTATAACCCTTTTTTTAATCAAAAAATAAAATAATTAAAAATCATAATGTTAAAAAGATATCAAAAAAAAGGGTTTTTAAAACTCCAAATGCCCTTTGCCTTTTTGCAAACAATGATTATAGTATATCTTGTTCTAGGTTCATGCCGTGTAGGCAGTTTAGAAAAGCACTTTGTTAATTGCTTTCCATCGACAAATGGTTCATGCCGTGTAGGCAGTTTAGAAATATTGCAAGACGAATGTATGATTATTTTTCAAGGTTCATGCCGTGTAGGCAGTTTAGAAATGCTTGTCCGGGTAATTCAGTCATAGCTTGCAGGTTCATGCCGAGTAGGCAGTTTAGAAAAGAAAAATCTAAGAATATTTATTTATTTAATGGGTTCATGCCGAGTAGGTAGTTAATAAAATATAATTTTCGAATCAATCAATGCCAGTCAGTTTATTCAGTGCAGATAATATCCCGTTTCTTAAAAAGTTGAGGAGTGGGGTTTTTGAGGTTCTAAATTTTACATAAAAACGTTTAAATGATCACAATCACGATTTTAAACACTAAAATAAAATTTTTGAGGATCAATAACCTTAATTTTTTAAAGATTTGTAATGATAATATCTTTAATTAAAACAGTAATTAACTAAATGTCACCTAGATCCTTTTTAGATCATCTTTACGAAAGTTAACGCAATTGAGTGAAAAAAAGTGTTGCATCGTGTTTTTCCAATCACTATACTTTTTTAACAATTTTAGCAAAGAAGCTAAAATTTGATAAAAAAAGCATAAAATTGCAAATAAATCAAAAAATTACTTGACAGGATTGTCGCATATGTTTTATAATTTTCAACAGGCAACAGGCAACAGGCAACTTGGCCAACCTCTAATTTAAATTCGTCTAAGTCCAGCTCCCAACTTAAATTTTTCACTATCGCTTATTTTTTCATGCGATCAAGTGAAATTCTGCGAATTTTCGCGCGATCGTTTTCTGGATCCTTTTTTAGATCCTTATATCTTCTACAATTATCCCGGTGGATCCATTTAGGTCTATTCGTGGTGTTTTTTCTTTCTTTTTCCAGTCATGCATTGACTTCACAGACAACAAAAAATCATATTGAGGGTAGTGCGCCGTATTTGACTTTCGATGGTGGTCGTACACGTGTTGTTGATGCTAACGGTCTGCTTGGGATTACTTTATCTGACGGAACTAGGTACACGCCTTCTACCAATTCATCATCTTTTTCAAGACCTATCTCCTTGCCGGTTGAGGGACAGAGTTTTGCTGATATTGATATGTTGGTACCTACTAATACTAATTCAGTCGATTTAAGTACTCTTATCGGTCCACCTAATAATTATTGGGGAGATGATGATGGTGATGCTGGTGTTACAGCTACTGGTCGTTTAAGTTTATCTATCGTCGATAAAAACAATCAACCAGTGTCGCGTGATACTGTGTTAACGACATGTAATGATTCTGCACCTTATCGTGTTATATTAACTAGTACTGATGGTACATTGTCCACACGTTATGGTGTTCCTAGTAGTAGTACTTTCCGTGAAAGTAGTGTGACTTATTACGTCAATCCAAAGCTTGGTACATCAGTTTGTGCTAGAATTGATTTTGCCATACCTAATTTGATTTTTGGTACAGATGATTATGCTGGTCCAGCTTCGATGTGGGACCCTTATTATGGTTTTCTCACACAAAAAACAGACCCATCCTCTTACGGTCAAAACTTTCCTACTACTGGTATTAATAATTTGCGTTTTGGCTTAGAGATTAGTAATGTTAGTCAACCTTTGTTTTGGTCTTCCGTTTCTAAGGGAGGTATTACAGCTACAATGTCTGATTCTAGCTCTCACTTCGTTCGTGTTACTTTAACTGGTCCCTACGCTACCGAATCCCAATGGAATTCTAGCAATCCTGATTTTATTGCTAAGCCTTCTTTACCTCAGACATTCGAGTTGGTTGGTCGTGACGCTCAAGGTAATCCAGTCGTTAAATATGGTTTTACTTTGAAGCAGTGGTTCCTCAGCCGTGGTGATGTGCATGGCTATTATTCTGATCATTTATCATGGTGTAATAGTTTTGGTTATCGAATGCCTAGCGTAAAGGATTTAACCAATGCATCTTGTCGTAATACAAATTTAAGTTGTCGAGGCGCTGCCAGCGCCACCCCTTCCTCACCTAGTAATCATTTTATGCGTCATATTGGTTCTGGCCTTTTCGCGGAGTGGGGGCATATGTCCGATTATTCAGCCATTGACCTTCCTGTCAACGCCAATTGGTTCTTTACTAGTGATTCCAATGGCCGTAAACAGTTTATCGTGCACTCGGACAACGGTGCTGTGGATTCGACCAGCGAAAACGTCTTCGGGCTTTGCACCTATCCTTAGTTCTTATTTCTTCGTCCTTAATCTTTAGTGCCGAGGGTTGAGGGTGAGGAAAAATAGTATTAAGTCATTAAAAATAAGCTTCGAGTCAACGTCGTTTAGCCATAAAAAGCAATTTTGTGGCTAAGGCGAGACTTCAATTACCCGCCTCGGCGGGTTTATTTTTGAGGCGATTTTATCGCAAAAAAAGTTGAGGAGCGGGGTTTTTGATGTTTAAAATTCTGCTTTGCAATGTTGCCTCAAGTAAATAATTCCGCTTTAATTGTGGTGCTTTTTAGTAGTTCTATTTTTCCATCAAAAAAGTTGAGGAACGGGGTTTTTGAGGTTTTAAATTTTACTTAAAAAATTATTCAAATATCAAACTCACTAAATTTCTAATTCAAAGCCCTAAAATAAAATTTTCAAGGATCAATTGTTCTAATTTTAAAGATTTGTAACTGTGATATATTCAATTAAAACAATGGTTAAATAATTATAATTTAGATTATTTTTAGATCCTATTTACAAAAGTTAACGTAAATGAGCGAAAAAAAGTGTTGCATCGTGTTTTTCCAATCACTATACTTTTTACACGGTTTTAGCTACTAGGCTAAAACTTGATAGAAAAGTATAAAATTGTAAATAAATCAAAAAATTACTTGACAAGGTAGTCTAAAATGCATTATAATTTTCAACAGGCAACAGGCAACAGGCAACCTGGCCAACCTATCTTTTAAATTCGCCTAAGTCTAGCTCCCAGTTTAATTTTTTCACTGACGCTTATTTTTCTACTCAATCAAGTGAAATTCTGCGAATTTTCGCGCGATCGCTTCCGCGATCCTCTTTTCGTTTCTTTTTCCGATCGTTTTCCGGATGCTTTTTCAGATCATTTTCGCGATCTTTTTTCGGATCCTGTTTTCGATCCTTCCGTTTTTCTAAATTATCCCAGCAGATTGTTTTTTCCATGGCTCTTTTTCTTCCTTTTTCTGGTCACGCATTGACATCACAGACAACTAGGAATGCGATACAGGGTAGTGCACCTTATCTGACTTTCGACGGTGGTCGTACTCGTGCAGTTGATGCTAACGGTCTGCTTGGGATTACACTATCTAACGGAGCTAATTACACGCCTTCTACCAATTCATCATCTACAACTCCAATCGTCTTGCCGGTTGAGGGTCAGAGTTTTGCTGATATTCGTATGTTCGTTCCTACTGATACAAATTCAGTCGCTTTGAGTTCTCTTATTGGTCCTCCTAATAATTATTGGGGGGATGATGATGGTGATGCTGACGTTACTGCTACAGGTTCTTTAAGTTTATCTATCGTCGATAAAAACAATCAGTCTGTATCACGTAATTCCGTGTTAACAATTTGTAACGCACCTTATAGAATTAAGTTATCTAGTACTAACGGTACATTATCAACTCGTTACGGCGTTCCTAATCGTAGCACTTTCAGTGCCCGTAATGAGACTTATTACGTCAATCCTAAGGGTGCGCCTGTGGTTTGTTTTGTCAGACCTAATTTGGATTACGGTACAGGTAATTATGCTGGTCCTGCTTCAATGTGGGACCCTGCTAATGGTTTCATCCCTCAGTCAACTGGCCCATCCTCTTACGGTAGAAACTTTCCAACAACTGGCGCTAATGGATTGTACTTTGATTTAGATATTAGTGGTAGTAGTCAGCCATTGTCTTGGTCTCCTGTTTCTCAGGGTGGTATCACCGTCACAATGTCTCGTTCTACTGCTACAAGCGTACGCGTTACTTTAACTGGTCCTTACGCTACTCTATCCCAGCATACTTCATCCAGTCCTAGTCCTATTTCTAAACCTACTTTGCCTCAGACCTTCGAGTTGGTCGGTCGTGATAGTAATGGTACTCCTGTCGTTAAATATGGTTTTACTTTGAAGCAGTGGTTCGTCAACCGAGGTTCTAAGCAGGACTATTATCCTAATACCTTATCTTGGTGTAATCGTATTGGTTATCGAATGCCTCGCGTAAAGGATTTAACTAATGCATCTCGTGATTGGAATGGTAACCCTATATCCATCGGCGCCACCCCTTCCTCACGGGATAATAATTATATGCGTCATATAGGTTCTGGCTTTTTCACTGAGTGGGGTCGTATGTATGATTACTCAGGCGTTGGCTTCATCAGCGATGGGTACTGGACTAGTGACCCGAATGGTAGTAGCCAGTTTATCGTGGACACAGACTACGGTGACGTGTATTGGAACTACACCTACGACTACGGCCTTTGCTCCCATCCTTAGTTTTTATTCCTTCGTCCTTAATCCTTAGGGCGGGGGCGGGGGTGATAAAAAATAGTATTAGGTGATTAAAAGTAAGCTGACTCAAGGAGTCAACGTCGTTTAGCCATAAAAAGCGATTTTGCGGCTAAGCGGCAAAAATGCTGGGCACCGAGGTGGTGGTTAAAAATATTGATATTAAAGGAGTAATATAAAATGAATATTGAAGAAAAAATAGCGTTAAGTAAAAATCCGGTTCAGTTTATAGCCGAGGGTAATTTTTTAAAGCTTTATAATCAATCATTATATGTGGTTGAGCAATTATTGGGTTTTAACTTAAAGGTAACGGCAAAGTATATAAAAAAAATTGATGAAATTATTATTTGCGGTGGATTTCCTACCCGTTCTATTACTAAACGCTACCCTAATGCCAGCCCTAATTTAACGGGGTATGAGTTATTGGGTGATTATGATTTAAGTGGCTATGAGCTATGGTATCAAAAGCATTGCCAAATACCGAAGCAAAAAACACCACAATCCCTTCTCACAACATCCCAAGAGGTAAACGAACAGTTAAACGAATTCCACGATATGAATAAACCCTTAACGGTTCAGCATCTATTATTTTTACAATCATGGCAGGCAAATAAATACCCTGCCATGGTAGATAGTGCGTTTATTCAGGCGTTGAAGAATTATTTTAGTGAATTGCATTAATAGCAGAGCACACTGTGCCTGATGGCACTATCGGATACGATTTATCAAATCCGCTGATAGAAAAAAGGTTATAAATAAGGTCAGCATTTTTTACGCAGAGCTTGATGTCGAAGATAAACCATCCGCCCCAACTAGGGCGGATTTTTTTAGGCGTAAGGATTCTTTTGCCTTGCTATATCGCTAGAATTTCATACTGGCGCTAATGATAGCGTGGAATTTAGCAGCTGGTATCGATTCGTAAGCTGTGGTGTAGTTTCTGTTTAAGATATTATTGAGGTCTAACCCAATATGGTACTGGCGATTAGCGCCAAATGAGGTTGTGGTTGATAAGTTTAATGTTGACCATCCGCTGTAGTGATAAACAGATGAATCACCGCGTTTTGTTGCGTTGGTGGCAAATCGCATAAATAGGTCTGAATCAATATCAAATTTATCAAAATAAGCTGTATGTTTTATCCCTGCACTTCCTGTAAAGCGTGGGTTGCCGGTGTCACGAGTGCTGTAGGTATCTGTTTCGATTTTACGGCTTAGGTAATTCCCTTTTAGATAAGGATTCACCGGAAGGTCTAGGTATTCAACACTTAATTCTAAGCCATGGGTTTTGGCTTTGTTGGCATTGATATAGTAAGCATTAGTACTTCCCAATGCGCCATTACATATCGACGAACCATTACAGTTCATTTGGGTGATGTAATCTTTAGCATCTGAGAAGTAGATAGCTCCATCAACTATTAATTTGTTATTGTTATAGCGTAAACCAATTTCGTAGTTATTGGATTTTTCAGCTTTTAGATTAGAGTTTCCATAACTAGTTTGTCCGCCCGCTGAAGTAACCGCATAAAGATGAGAAAGGGTAGGGTAAACATATCCTTGAGCAAAAGAGGCTCTTAATTGAGTATTTTCAATTCCAGAGTAAGTTACTCCTGACGATACAACAAAATTGTTATCATGAGTTTTCTTTTTTCTATCGATACTGTGGCTAGATGTTGTTGGACCCCTAACTGGAATTATGTTAATGGTCGTATTACCTTTTTTTAGTTTTGATTCGACCCAATATTGGCGGGCACCAAGATTCCAAGAGATATCATCGGTTATTGCCCAATCATTTTGTCCAAATAGCGCAATACTAGATTGTTGCCATTTGTTAGTTGAGTCTTTGTGTTGTGTATTTCTTCTTACTCTTGATATCATGACATTGTGTGAATCTTGGTCTACATTGTCTTGTTGATACTGTATACCAGTAATCAGTTGCATATCTTTATGTGGCTGCATATCTGATTGGAATGTCATACCATAGGTTTTTTGTTCGTCATTGGTTGCAGTGTTGTTCGTTAATGGCACCATAACAATATGGTTTCTAAATTGACGATTTATTTTTTGGGAGTAAGCATCATAATGAAGTTTCTTTAAGAAATCGCCTTCAACATCATAATCATAGAAAAATCCAACTTTTTCTCGTTTCAGTTCCGGTATTTTTACCCAAAATTCTTTAAGTGCTGGTTGTTTTTTATTTTCGTCCGTATAAGTTTTGGTATTCAGTTTATAACGATCTAATGATATACCAAATTTGTGTTTATCAAGGTTGAGTCCAAACCATGAGCTTATGCTGTTATTATCAAAGTCGGTATCATGCAGTTTGCCTTGATAGGCTTTGCGATCATTATTTTCAGAGTAGGTTCCACTGATTCGGTAATCAAATATTTCATCAATCGTGCCGTTTACCGTGCCCATTTCGGTAAAGCCATTGGTCGATTGGTTATAGATTAATTTGGCATCTCCGGTTAGTGGTTTTCCATCTTTACTTCCTTTACGGGTTATAAAGTTAACGACACCACCAATCGCTTGCGAGCCATATAATACTGAGTGAGGCCCTTTAATCACTTCGATGCGTTCAACTGATTCCATGTCGATTAATACACCAGCACTTGAACCGTGTCCGGAACGGTGATAAGTCACTTCTTGACCATCAATTAACATTAAAATACGCGAAGGGGCTTCACCACGAATCATGATTTGTTTGCGTCCTGCTAGTGCGTTATCGGTAATTTCAACGCCTGGAATATCACGCAGTGCTTCAACCACAGAATCGCCATTGAGTTTTTCAATTTCGTCACGGTTGACTGCATTAACAGATACTGAGCTATCCCATACTGTCTTTTCATTCCGATCAGCGGTAACGATAATGGTATCTTGTGGATTGCCTTTTTTTTCTTCTGCATAACTATCTGCACAAAAACAGATGGTTAATATTGCAACATAATGTAATTTTGGGGTCATAAAACTTCTCTTTTTGTATAACTTTATATTGATAAAACGATGCAAATGATAATCATTATTATTATAGATGTAAATAATTAAATTAATTCGAATTGTATTAACTTTGAGGATCAGTGTGGATTTTTTAACTTTGTCACATTTTTAACAACAAAATCACGTAAATTGCCGATTTTTTATTTGTGATTATCGATAACAAATTTTACAATAACCATTCAATATATAAGTTAGGTTATGCAAAATGTCTATCGCTGTTGTAGAAGTTAATCGTAAATCAATTTTACACAATGTTGAATTTTTTAAACAAAAATCTCCAAACTGTACTTTAATGGCAGTGGTTAAAGCGAATGCTTATGGCCATGGCATGGAAGGGGTTGCTCAGTTATTGGATGGTAAAGTTGATTGTTTTGGTGTTGCACGAGTTTCAGAAGCAATAGCTTTGCGTCAAGTTGGTATTCGTGGTCCTATCGTGCTTTTGGAAGGTTTTTTTCCGCATGATGATATTAACGATTTGCTTGATTTTAATTTGCAACCAGTTATCCATTCAAGTTGGCAAATCGATGTTTTAAATACGATCCCTTTTGCAAATGAGATCACAGTTTGGTTTAAGATTGACACCGGTATGCACCGTTTAGGTTTTCATTTGGATGAAGCAATAAACGAGTTTCATCGTTTAGCTAGCTGTAAAGCTGTTCGCCAGCCGATCAATATTATTAGCCATTTTAGTAGTGCAGATGAGTTAGGTTCATCACAAACCAATACCCAAATAGCACGTTTTAATGAATTTGCTCGTTCGGTTAATGGCTGTCAACAATCGATTGCAGCATCAGGTGGTTTGCTTGCTTGGCCTGATTCTCATCTTGATATGATTCGAGTTGGTATTGCGTTATATGGGGTTTCGCCATTTTCTGATGCGGTCGCTGATTTACAACCCGCTATGACGCTCAAATCTGAATTAATCGCAGTACGTAAGCACGAAAAAGGACAATCAGTTGGTTATGGTCAAACTTGGACAAGTGAAAGTGACACTGTACTAGGGGTTGTGGCGATGGGATATGGTGATGGTTATCCGCGCGATATTCCAGAAAATACACCCGTGAGTATTAATGGTCGCTTGGTACCGATTGTTGGTCGTGTTTCTATGGATATGATTGTGGTCAATTTAGGACAACACTGCCAGGATAAACCCGGCGACGAAGTCATTTTTTGGGGCAAGGAGTTGCCGGTTGAACAAATCGCTAAGCACACGGGAATGAGTGCTTATGAGTTATTAACGCGCTTAACTTCACGCGCAAAAATTCGTTATAAAGACTAGGTTATGATTAAAAAATTTATTTTGTATACGTTACTGACGGTAGTTTTACTCGTCGGTGGTTCATTAGCTATTGGTTATTATTATTTACAACAATTTTCTAAGCAACATATGAATGTCACGGCTGATAATCAGATGTTTGTGTTGAAAAAAGGCACTTCTTTGCATCAATTAGTTGAGCAAGTTAAAGAGAGTGATTTAATGCAACAAGCGTATTTGTTGCCTTATTTGTATAAACTCAATCCCTCTTTAAGTTCAATTAAAGCGGGAACTTATCAATTACATCCTCATATGACTGTTGATGAGTTTTTAAAGTTGTTGGTGTCGGGTAAAGAGAGCAGTTTTTTTGTGCAATTTGTTGAAGGTAAGCGTGCTAAGGATTGGTTAAATGTGCTTAGTAATACGCCTTATATCAAGCAAACATTGACCGGTAAGTCACATGATGAGATTGCGAAGATATTGGGCATTGATGATGGAAAATTGGAAGGTTGGTTATCACCAGATACATATCAATATACCGCAGATAGTTTAGATATTAATATTCTTAAGCGCGCCCATTTGACTATGAAAAACAATCTACAAAAAGTGTGGGATAATCGCGATAAAGATCTGCCTTATAAAACACCTTATGAGTTGCTGATTATTGCCTCGATTATTGAGAAAGAAACAGGCATAAGCTCTGAACGTGCTAATGTTGCTTCGGTTTTTGTTAATCGTTTAAAAGCAAATATGAAGTTGCAAACCGATCCCACCATTATTTATGGGTTAGGGGATAATTATACGGGTACGATTAGGCGTGTTGATTTGACTGATACCAATAATCCTTATAATACTTATGTGATTGAGGGGCTACCACCAACACCAATTGCTATGCCAAGTTTAGCATCACTTGAAGCAGCAGCACATCCAGCTAAAACGAATTATCTATTCTTTGTTGCTAATGGTACTGGTGGCCATACATTTAGTAGCAATTATAGTAATCATCAACAAGCGGTTAATGAATACCGCAGAATGAACAATTAATTTTTCAATTTTACAGCCACGGTTGTGGCTGTCTCTCTTTTCGATTATTCATCTGTTGACCGAGTGGTGGTTAATTCATCAAGTTGTTTAATTAGCGCTAATAAATCATCTACCTCTATTTCTTGCTGTTTGAATGCCTCTTCAAAATATGGGTGAAGAGCAAATTTTGGTATTTCGCTGTTAGCATCGATTAACGCCTGTATGCGCGGAATAAAGATCCACTGTAACCATTCATGCGGTTGCATGGTGTCGAGTGCAAATGGCTGCTCACTTAAAAAAGCTTCTGCCTCAGGGGGTGAGGGTTGCCATAAGTTAAGGTTTTGCAGTTCATCTTTAATTAGGTTCAGTTGTATTGAAATTGTTTTCATATTAATCAGTGTTTGATAATAATTCCAATCAAAATAAGGACCAGGATCGGTTTTGCGATCTGGGGCGATGTCACTATGTCCGGTTATATTTTTGATTGGGTAGGTTTGTTGTAATAGTATGGTAACGTTGGCAAGTTGCTGGTATTGTGCTTCGGTAAAGTTGTCGGTATCACATCCTTCCATTTCTATGCCAATTGAGAAGTCGTTGCAGTTTTCTTTACCTTCAAATACTGATTTACCTGCATGCCAAGCACGTTTATTAAATGGCACAAATTGAATAATTTCGCCATCGCGTCTTATAAATAGGTGACTTGATACTTGTAGTTTATAGATATCGGCAAAATAAGGGTGCTGATTCGGATCGAGCTTACCGGTAAAAAGTTGTTCAACATAAGGCCCGCCATATTGGTTGGGTGGCAGGCTAATATTATGAATAACTAATAATGTGATGGGGTCAGTGCGATCATTATAATACGGCGATTTGACCTGTTTGATATTGCTTATCCAACCATCAACTATTTTTAACACTTTCAAGGTCATTATGGCTCCAATAGTGTGTATTGCGATCTTGTTCACAACTTTGATTAATACAATGTTGATTGTGGTAATCAATTTGTATTTTAACTTCCAAATCTTTTATCTGGTTATTATTTCATTTTTTCAGTTTGCTATAAAGTCACTCTATCTATCAATTGATTAATCTTTAGAGGAATTTATGTACAAGCAGTCTGGATTTACTTTATTTGAGTTAATGATCGCCATTGTGGTAGTCGCCATTTTAACAGCTATCGGTTTGCCAGCCTATCAAAGTTATGTCAAAAAGGCCGCTTTAACCGATATGCTTCAATCAATGACAGCCTATAAAACAGCGATTGAAATTTGTGCTATTGAGCAGGGCGCATTAAATAAATGTAATGCTGGAGCAAATGGTGTGCCCACGACAAGATCGACTAACTATGTTACTTCGATCAATGTTACTAATGGCGTGATTACTATTGTCGGTAAGAGCGCGTTATCTAGCTTAACCACAACTTTAACACCTAAGTTGAACTCATCGTTAGGCAATTTAGATTGGTCACGTACCTGTGTCACCAATCCTGTTGATAACAGTTTAAAAACGGCTTGTGAAGATATTTTTAAATTTCAATAAATTATGATGCAAGAAAATCAATTGGTTGAAAGTCTCGATAAGCTATTATTATCAGCACTGGATAAGCGAGCATCTGATATTCATTTCGAGCCTTATCAAAATTATTATCGAATACGCATGAGAATTGATGGCGTTTTGCAAAATAGGCTAATGCCACCACTTAGCCTTGCTAAGCAGATCACCGCCCGATTAAAAATTATGGCTAATTTAAATATTGCTGAACACCGCTTACCGCAAGATGGTCAATTGGTAATTAATAACTATGCAATGCGAATTGCTACCTTGCCGGTGATCAACGGTGAAAAGATTGTATTGCGGGTTATGGATAATCATGAATCTGAGCTAACCATTAATGATTTAGGATTAACCGAACAAGATCTTCTCACACTTAAACAGATTTTAGATTATCCGCAAGGGTTGATTTTGGTTACTGGCCCAACCGGCAGTGGTAAAACTATGACTTTATATAGTGCGTTAAAGCATCTAAATAAAGCTGAATGTAATATTTGTAGTGTTGAAGATCCGATCGAAATTCCTTTAGAAGGTATTAATCAAACCGCGATTAATCATAAAGCCGGCCTAACTTTTTCGGTGATATTACGCGCTTTATTGCGCCAAGATCCAGACGTGATGATGATTGGCGAAATTCGTGACCATGAAACTGCCGAAATTGCCATTCAAGCAGCTCAAACAGGCCATTTAGTATTATCCACTTTGCATACTAATTCGAGTGTTGAAGCAATAGTTCGGTTAAATCAAATGGGCATCAAAAATTATCTTTTATCGTCCAGTTTGAAATTGGTTATCGCTCAACGGTTGGTGAGAAAGCTTTGCCAACATTGCAAAGTCGTTGCTAGTGAACTAACCCTAATTGATAATCAACCTTCACCACACTTTATCGCCATGGGGTGTGACAAGTGTGTTGGTGGTTATTTAGGACGAGTAGGTGTATATGAACTGTTAATGGTGACCCCAGAAGTGCAACAACAGATTATAACTAATCAACCAATCTCACCCCAAAATAGAGTCACATTACTGCAAGCTGGCTTTAAATTAGTACAACAAGGTATCACTACTTTGGCTGAATTAAATCGGGTTTTAGGTGAAGTAGTCATAGGGTGATAGTGTATGAAGCGGATCTATTTTTGGTATGACATTAATTTTTATCAAAATAAGATTATTGCCACATCAAAGCAAGATGTGAAAAGACAGCTTTTATTGCAAGGGCAAATCGCGATTAAAATTCGTGCCGGAAATATTATTACTAAAAAAAGTTTTAATCCTAGCGATCTGCTAATTATCACAAAACAGTTAGCCACTATGTTAAAGGCTGGATTATCGATTGTTGATAGTTTGAGATTACTTCTTGATGATCAGCCTAAACCTCAATGGCAGTATTTGTTATCAGACATTAGTCAGCAAATCGCCAAAGGTGAATCACTGTCATCTGTTTTAAAACAATATCATTCGGTATTTCCTGCGCTTTATTGTGAAATTATTGCTATTGGTGAATTAACCGGACAACTTGATCACAGTTTTGAACAACTAACCGCGCATCTTGAAAAATCATTGCAATTACAAAGACAGATTAGAAAGGCAATGCGTTATCCGCTTTTTTTATTGTCAGTGTCAGTAGTAGTTATTATCGTGATGATGTTTATTGTATTACCAAAATTCGCCGACATTTATCAAAGTTTTGATGCTCAATTACCTTATTTTACCCAGCTAGTGATTGATATTGCTAATAAGGTTCAGCAAAATGGTGTACTCATATTATTAGTGCCGTCGCTAGGTTACTTTTTATTCCAGCGTTTTTTTAAAGTCCGCTATCAACTCACGATTGATCGGCAAAAATTAGCATTGCCGTTATTGGGGCAAGTGATTCAATCACAATGCTTAATGCAGATTTTCCACACATTAGCAATCACTCAGCAAGCAGGTATTCCATTACTAACAGGACTTAGTGCTTCGGCAAATACTACAGGAAATAGTTATTATCGTGACATTATCAATAAAATAATTAACGGTATTGAACAAGGTAATGCCTTTAGTCAAATGCTATCGTCCTATTTTCCTAAACTTTGTGTACAGCTAGTTCATGCTGGCGAAGAGTCAGGCTCATTAGATGTTATGCTTAATAACTTGTCCCTCTACTATCAACAACAAAATCAAACCTTAACCGATAATTTAGTCAAAGCATTTGAGCCGATTTTGATGCTATTTTTAGCATTGATAATTGGAGGATTAGTGATTTCGATGTATTTACCCGTATTTCAAATGGGAGATGTGATTCATTAATGGCTGTCGTAGTTTTTTGTGTTGGACTTGCGGTCGGTAGTTTTTTGCAAGTTGCTTATTGGCGATATTCGCCTTCACAATCTTTGTTTGATTATTTAGTTGCTATCACGTTTCCTCGTTCTTCGTGCCCACATTGTCAACACTCACTTTCTGCTTGGCAGTTAATTCCAGTGCTATCATGGTTAATATTAAAAAGGCGATGTTATTTTTGTCAGCAAAAGATCGCTTTTTGCTATCCATTTTTTGAATTGGCTGTAGCGGGATTATTTTTACTAATATATTTGAACAAAGATCTCAATTTTCAAAGTATATTATTAATGCTACTTGCGAGCTATTTTTTGCTTTTAGCACTGATTGATTTTCGCTATTTTTTACTGCCTGATTTTTTTACACAACCGTTGATGTGGGCTGGGTTGATGATGGCTTATTTTGATCTAAATTCGTTAACCATCAGCGACGCCTTAACGGGGGTTTTTTGTGGTTATTTAATGCTTAAATTACCTGCTGTCTGTTATTTTTGCCTAACAAAACGAGCCGGTTTAGGTGGTGGGGATATTAAGCTTGTCGCGGCTTTGGGTGCTTGGCTACCTTATCAATTAATTCCATTATTGTTAATTATGGCATCATTGTCAGGCATACTTTTTTTTATTTTGGCAAAATATAAGCAAACTATGCATGACATGATCGCCTTTGGTCCTTTTCTGTTGCTATCTGGTTATTTAATCATTTTCAGTTTGTGATCTTGATTGTTTTTTAATTACTATCTATTTCGCTATTCACCTAAATCTACCGCTCTACTTTGCTTATAACTAAAAAAGATAACGATAAAAGAATTAGTTATTTTTACTTTATTCAAATTAAGATTATAGTGCGAATAAAGCCTTTTCAGATTTATAGCTAAATGTAAGGAATAATCAATGACTAGTACTACCGCGAAAAGCATTGCTGCATTAAAAGATGAGATGATTGAATGGCGTCATCATATTCATTCTCACCCTGAAACTGCATTCGAAGAGAAGCAAACAACCCAGTTTATTATCGAAAAGCTAAAATCGTTTGGAATCAATGAACTGTATACCGATTTTGCGCCAACTGGTGTAGTAGGGGTTATTCATGGTAAGAATAAAGGTCGTACTATTGCTTTACGTGCAGATATTGATGCGTTGGATATCGTTGAAGAAAACAAAATTGGCTACTGTTCAAAAATTCACGGTAAAATGCATGCTTGTGGGCATGATGGTCATACTGCAACATTGTTAGGTGCAGCAAAATATTTAAGTGCTAATCGTGATTTTTCTGGTACGGTGGTGGTGGTCTTCCAACCCGCTGAAGAAAACGAAGGCGGTGGTCGAGTGATGGTGGAAAATGGTCTATTTGAAAAATTTCCTATCGAAGCTGTTTATGGTATGCATAATCAACCTAATTTAGCGTTAAACCATTTTTTAATTAATCATGGTCCAGTAATGGCATCTTATGATGTTTTTGAAATTAAAATTACTGGTGTTGGTTCACATGCTGCTGCACCACATTTAGGTAGAGATACCATTTTAACCGCTACTAATATTGTCAATAGCTTGCAAACAATTGTCAGCCGTAATTTAAATCCAACTGATTCGTTGGTCATTAGTGTGACACAGATTCATAGTGGTGATACTTGGAATGTGCTACCGCAACATGCGGTGATTCGTGGAACAGTTAGGGCATTGAGTGCTGAAGATCAAGATTTGGCAGAAGAAAGAATCAAACATATTTCAACTGGAACCGCTTTAACGTTTTGTACTAAAGCCGAAGTTGATTATCAACGCCGTTACCCAGCAACTATCAATCATGCTAAACAAGCGGATATAGCAATTAAAGTTGCCCAAAAACTTGTGGGTAATGATAAAATTGTGATTGATTCACCACCAACAATGGGGTCAGAAGATTTTGCTTTTATGTTGCAAAAAGTGCCGGGCGTTTATATCAAAATTGGTGCGGGAGAGGGCGCGAATCTTCATAATCCGTCGTATAATTTCAATGATGAGCTGTTAATAACTGGTGCACAATATTTTGTTGAAATTGTTCATCAAGAGTTAGGAAATTAAGATATTAAAAAGCAGGAATAATTATAAAACTATTCCTGCTTGATCGATATTAAATTATAAATTTAATTCACTATCAGGTTGGCCTTTGACTCTGAATTTTGTTTCACTATCAAGACCATTTGCTAACACTACTTGAACATAAATTTCATCATTTTGCCCAACTTTTAATGCCGCTAAGACCTGACCACCTTCACGCCAGTTTCCTTCAAGTTCATATTCAAGTTTATCACCGATTTCCGGTAATGCTTTACTATGACCTTTTAATAGATAAAGCCCTCGATTATTTGCACCGCGGAATTGCGCTCTAGCTACCATCTCTTGCCCACAATAACAACCTTTATCAAAGCTTATCGCTTTAAAATGTTGTAAATTACAAGCTTGAGGAAGCAGACTTTCAATATTAGGAGCATCAATAATAGCGTGACCTGCTTCTAATTCAAGTTGTAACCAGCGATCAGATGGTTGTAAATCACATGGTTCAGACGATACTTTTATCACCCGCAACTTAGGCGAAGTGAGTTTAAGATACGTAACACCATCAATAGTGACACAATTGTGATCGCCCAATGCTGAGATCACAGAAGGATCTATTGCATCATCTTCCAATCCGACTAGATTTAAATCCAGAACGGGCTCTATAGTTACTTTAGAAAAAACTGCTGTTTTTTTCAATTCACTAATTTGTCTTTCGGCAACACTTTTACGTAAGATATAGAATATATCTTCACCTCGTTGGAATAATATAAAATTACTCCACATACGTCCTTTTGCATCACAATGTGCTGCAAATGATGCTGAGTTTTCGTTAATACGATTAAGGTCAGCGGTTACTTGTCCCTGTAAAAATGTACGGTTATCCATACCTGATACTTTGACTAATTGCCAATCAGATAGGGAGGTTTGTTTGTAATAAGAATTGGCCATTAAACACACCTTTCAATTATAATGAGCCCTAATATACATATATAAAAGAGCGTAAACAAAAGCGAAAACGCCTTTAATAATTCAAAATTAATCAATTAGTCGATCGATTAATTTCTCACTATTATTGCATTAAAATAGATAAAATAAACTTTTACAAGTTATTTCTTTCAAAAATGAGTACTAGTACCCAAAATTGAGAATAAGTTAACTTATATTGTTGACTTTATTGATTTTCTGTATTAGTTCATGCAAAATGGGGAAAAAATGACAAAATAGTTATAAATGGAGGCAACAACCATGGCAAAATTGTCAGGCGCAGAAATGGTCATTCAATCCTTGATTGATCAGGGAGTTAAGCAAATTTTTGGTTACCCAGGAGGCAGTGTTCTAGATATTTATGATGCCATTCATACCCTAGGTGGAATTGAGCATATTTTAGTCCGTCATGAACAAGCTGCTGTGCATATGGCTGATGGTTATGCCAGATCAACTGGAGATGTCGGTGTCGTTTTGGTTACCTCTGGTCCTGGTGCAACGAATACTATTACCGGTATTGCTACTGCTTATATGGATTCTGTGCCTTTAGTTATCTTATCTGGTCAAGTCGCCAGTAATTTAATTGGTAATGATGCTTTCCAAGAGTGTGATATGGTTGGGATCTCTCGTCCGATTGTTAAACATAGCTTCTTAATAAAGGATAGCAAAGATATTCCCGAAACGATAAAAAAAGCATTTTATATTGCCTCAACAGGTAGGCCCGGTCCAGTTGTGATTGATTTGCCAAAAGATATTGTTAATCCGGCAAATAAATATAACTATAGCTATCCACAATCAGTCTCAATGCGCTCTTACAATCCAACCATTCAAGGGCATAAAGGACAAATCAAAAAAGCATTAACTACATTATTATCAGCTAAAAAACCGGTTTTATATATAGGTGGCGGTGTAATTAGTGCCAATGCTAGCGAAGCGGTTAAATCTTTAGCTGATAAATTAAATCTTCCAGTTGCTTCAACCTTGATGGGAATTAGTGCTTTTCCAGGAACTGATAAAAAATATTTAGGTATGATTGGTATGCATGGTGTCTATGAAGCCAATATGGCCATGCATAACGCAGATGTGATTTTTGCTGTCGGTGCTCGCTTTGATGATAGAACGACTAATAATGTTGAAAAATATTGTCCCAAAGCAAAAATTATTCATATTGATATTGATCCAACGTCAATATCTAAAACAGTATCCGCTGCAATTCCGGTAGTTGGCGATGCTAAAAAAGTACTTGAGACAATGTTAACTCAACTCAATGAAATTAATGTTGATCGTGATTTAGATGCGCTAATCGATTGGTGGAAGCAAATTGACCATTGGCGTGCGCGCAAATGTTTAGCATACAGTCACAAAGGTAAAAGTATTAAGCCACAAGAAGCCATTGAAGTTTTATATAAATTAACCAAAGGTGACGCATATATTGCTACCGATGTTGGTCAACATCAAATGTTTACGGCACTTTATTATCCATTTGACAAACCGCGTCACTTTATTACCTCAGGTGGACTGGGTACTATGGGATTTGGTTTGCCAGCGGCATTAGGTATCAAACTCGCATTTCCTAAAAAGCATGTGGTTTGTGTGACTGGTGATGGAAGTATTCAGATGAATATTCAAGAGCTGTCAACCGCATTGCAATATGGCTTGCCAGTGATTGTATTAAATCTTAACAATCGCTTTTTAGGGATGGTTAAACAGTGGCAAGATATGATTTATGCTGGTCGTCACTCTTCATCTTATATGGAGTCACTCCCCGATTTTGCAAAAATTGCCGAAGCTTATGGTCATGTAGGTATGAGGATTGATAAACGTGAAGATCTGGAACCGAAACTTAAAGAAGCACTTTCGATAAAAAATCGTTTAGTCTTTATTGATGTCATGACGGATGCGACAGAACATGTTTACCCAATGCAAATTCGTGGCGGAGCAATGAATGAAATGTGGCTAAGTAAAACGGAGAGAACCTAATGCGTTATATACTATCAATTTTAACAGAAAACGAACCGGGTGCTTTGTCACGAATCATTGGTTTATTTTCACAACGTGGATTCAACATTGAATCGATTACTACCGCACAAACCGAAGATCCAACCATGAGTCGTATGACGATTCAAACAACGGGGGATGAGCATGTAATTGAGCAGATCCAAAAACAACTGCATAAGCTGGTCAATGTTTATCGAGTGAATGATTTAACCGAAGGTCCTCACGTTGAGCGTGAAATCATGCTGGTTAAAGTAGCGGCGAAAGGTTCTGATGCGCGTGATGAAGTAAAACGCTGTGCTGATATTTTTCGAGGCTCGATAGTCGATGTAACTGCTACTCATTACATCGTACAGTTATCAGGAACGAGCGAAAAGTTAGACTCGTTTTTAGCCTCAATTCGTGAAACGTGTAATATTGTTGAAATTGTGCGTTCCGGAATTATCGGTCTATCCCGGAGTGAAAAAACAGTCAATCATTAATTATAATTAAAAGTTAAATTTTTACTTTATTATAAAATAAGACTTATAAGGAATAAGTTTTAATGCCATTTATTGTTTTTTTGACGATAATTCAATTAATTATTTCATTTATTTATTCTATTATTTCTTATCCAATAAAAAAATTTAGAATAAATAAATATAAAAATAAGCTAATAGCCGGTAGTTTTACTGACCTCAAACCTTTTAGAATGTTAACTAAACAGGAAAGAGATGGTTTAGAAACCTATTTATCGATGAACCAATCTTCTGGGAAAAAAAAGTCATCATTAGTTTCTCGAGAAGTGATGTTAATATCCGGTAGTTGTGTCAAACAAACTAAATTTTCGCATACCGAAAACACTTGTTCCTATAAAATCCAAAATATTGATGTTGTATTTCCTTTCAATATGGATCGTTACCTTACTGATTATAACGAAGTTGAAATTGCGCTTACGCAAAATTTCGCTATTGCGGTTAAGGTCAATGATCACCAAATAGGTTCAGCATTATATGCGACCTATTTGGCTGATGAAAAAAATGATAAACAAAGTTCGGTATATTGGCAGAGCGGCGTTTCAAAATACTCCAAAGACGAAAACTTCGATGAAAATGCTATTCATACAGTAAGGCCAAACGCTAAACTCAGTAAAAAATTGGGTTACGAAATTTTATCAGTTCGAAAAGAAACATCTCAAGAATCAGCTTCCCGTAACAAATTAAATAAAGGAATACTCACGGTATTTTTTTGTTCTTTTGTCGTAAGCTATTTTAATCGTTTTTGGGAGACAAAAGAATTAAACGATCTGTTTTGGTTTACCGTGAATTTGCTGGTTGCTATTTACTTTTATTTTCGTAAACCAAAAAATAAAGCTAACGTGCGATTTATTAATCAAATAAAAGGAAAAATAGATAAAAAAATTGTTAAATCTAATGAGATTATAATTGGCCATGGTTTGAAATTAAAGTATCCCAAAAATTGGCAATCATTTATCCCTGAAAATAGCGCTTTTGATGTTGATTTAGATGTTGATGTTGACAGTAAAAAAATTGTCCATTATGGCTACGATATGTCGGTTACTAAAGAGGTTGAACAATTTGGGCCACCAAAATTTTGGGGACGTAATTTATGGCTTTTTTTAGCTGGCATGTTCTACCTTTATGCTATCAATAATCACGCAAAGGTGAGTGACAATTTATTATTTGCTTATCATCAATACAATCACGATTCTAAAAGTTGGTTTTTTGATGATCCATCAAAATTAGTTACTAGCGACATCAAGTCGGGTGATGTAGTGAAATTAAATTTTTTAGATGTGACATGTGAAGTACCTATTAAAAATAAAGCCGATAGATGTATTGAAGCATTAATTCAAAGTGTCGATACCTCTTTTCATTTAGCCAGTTCCTCAAACTATTTTCTTCTACATGGTTTAAAAGAAAATACAACTTCTCAATCGGGTCAGAGTGAAGATCCACAATCTATCGTTCATGCAGATCATGTCACGGTGTCGGGATTTGTTTCGAATGTTGATTATGACGCTAATCGTACCATTTCAACATTAACCATAAATACGCAAGAGTTATACCAAAAAGATATAAGCGAAAATCTATTACCAATTTGTGTAAACCTGCTGTTATTTTTGCTTTTCGCTTCAGCCACCGTTTTTAACGGTATTATGTTGTTATTGAAACCTATTGTGAATCGAATTCGTAACTTTAAAATTAAAAATATCTATACTTATCGTCTACTTTAAGTTGATTTTTACCATTATTGAGATTTTTTTTAAAAAAAATTGGCAGATTAAAGACGAGAAAATTTAAATCTAACGGCGCATTAAGCACTTTTTTTATCAATAATCATTTATTTCCAAATTAATTTCTAAAAATGTGGCATAGAACATTGGCTTCGGACTTATGTCCTAGTTAACTGAAAAATTTCCTGATTATAATTAAGGCAAATCACTCATTATTCAGGAAATATTATGACCGCACATATCAATGCTAATCCCAACGACTTTGCACAAACCGTTATCATGCCAGGTGATCCTTTACGGGCGAAATTTATTGCAGAAAATTACCTAACCGACGCCAAAGAGGTTTGTAATGTACGTAATATGCTTGGATATACTGGTTTATATCAAGGAAAAGCCGTGTCAGTAATGGGGCATGGAATGGGAATTCCATCAATAACCCTTTATGCACATGAACTAATTAATGACTTTAATGTTAAACGGATTATTCGAGTAGGTTCTTTAGGTGCCACACAGCAAAGCGTTAAAATGCGTGATGTGATTTTAGCTGTAGCAGCAGGAACCGATTCGATGACAAATCAAAAAAGAGCAAATGGTTATAACATTGCTACATCAGCGACATTTTCCTTATTACATCGAGCTTATGAAATGGCTAATAACATGAATTTACCGGTTAAAGTAGGGAATGTATTTAGTGGTGATCTTTATTATGATCCTGACGAAACATTAATAAGTACACTCGAAAAATCAGGGGTGTTAGGTATCGATATGGAAGTGGCTGGTCTATATGGAATTGCTCAACAATTCAATGTCGAATCGTTAGCGATTTTAACCGTTTCAGACCACTGCTTAACTGGTGAAGAAACAACTGCGGAAGAGAGGCAAATGACATTTAATAATATGATCAAACTTGCTTTAAACGTGGCTGTTAACTCTTAATTTATTGCGTTTCTCGGATGGAAATATGAAAAATAAATTATCGCTCACACTTATTAGTTTTTTAGCTAATTTTATTATGGCTGGCTTTGCCAGTCAGTTTGGTATGCTAATAGAACCCATAGCACAGAGTTTTAATGCAGATGTAAACAGTGTCGCATTCATTTTTTCTTTATTAAATGGTGGGGCGTTAATAGGCACTATTTTGGCATTCTTTTTAATCGATATTATTGGGATTAAACGCATCACCTTGCTTAGTTATACGATTATAATTGCCTGTTCGCTTATTTTATATATCACAAACTCTCTTTTGATACTTCAAGTTTGTATGACTTTGATTGGTTTGTGTGGTGGAATAGGGCTCTGCATTGCGGGGACGATTGTGGTATCAACTTGGCAAGATAAGATACAAAGTACAATGTTAGTTGTACAAGATGCGACATTTAACATTGCTGGTGTCATCTTCCCATTGATTACTACCTACGCTTTAACGCATGACTTATCTTGGGCAAGTAGCTATTTAATGGTTGGGTTGGTAACAGTCTTAATGTTATTCATCATTATATTGACTAATTTCGATTTAATTAGTCATCCAACAGTCAAACAGTCTCAGCCATCAGAGTGGAATTTTGGGATATTATCTGCTGGTATTGGATTATTTTTGGCAATGTTAGCATTATATACCTTCTTAACGTGGGCCCCGTTATTTGTTAGCCAAAAATTTTCTATATCGTTTGAATTGGCTGGCAATATTATTACCCAATATTGGGCAGCAGCTTTAATTGGGGCATTAGTTTCAACGGTGATCGTGACGCGAGTTAAAATTGAACACTTTTTTATCTCAATTATTTTATTAGCTTTTATTATGACATTGATGATCGTCAACACCGAATACAGTGATAACGATAGCCTTGATCGCATTGGCTACTTAACTTATGGATATGGATTCGTCTGCTCTGCTTTATATAATGCCTTTGTCGCTTATGGTGTAACCTTTGTAAAAAATGCATCAAGCAAAAATGTTTCATTTATTTTAATCAGTGGCAGTGCAGGGGCGATGTTTAGCCCAGCTATTAGCTCAATACTGCATAACTATTTAGACATTCAAGTTATTATGAATACCATACCAATATATTATGCTGTTATTATCGTTATGTTGGCTATATCAATGTTCTTAAAGAAAAGAGCTCTAAAAAAGTAATCAATGAAATTAACTTAGGATATCGCTTTTATTACAATGGTTGACTATAATGATGCCTCTTCAGAATGAGATAACGCGATAGATAATTAACTATCAATATGTTATCGATTCTGATGGGGTATATATTTTGTGGTTAAAAACTTCGGTGATATGCAATTAAAATCATTAAATAAAGGTCGATTTAGCCGTTATTGGCAGGAAAACAATAAATTACTCGAATCAATTATAGAACAATGCATTGTAGAAAAGAAAATTGTCGATGAAAAAACCACGCTTTTTCATCAAGGATGTAAAGTCGATAATTTAGTTGTTGTTTATAATGGTACGATTTCGATACGCTATCAGGCCAATAATGGTCGTCGATTCCATCTTGGTACAGTAGATTGTGATGAGCATATATTTGGTGAAATGGAGTTTTTTACCGACTATTTATGTCAATTTGATATCATTGCCGAAGAAGCCCTAACTGTCGCTATCGTCAGCATTGATAAACTATATCAATCATTACTCAAATATCCTAAATTAGCACTGTTTTTTGCTAGTGCTATTGCTTTTGATTATCAAGAAACATTAGATATCTTCTTAAAAAGAACTTTATATTCAATCTGTTATAACATTGCTTATGATATATATCAGCATCATCTAAATATTCATCCTGTTAATAATTTTCAAAAAAACTACTTAGAAGCAGAACGTTTTGGCACTACCGATCGTGTCTATCGTCGGGCCGTTAATGAATTAATTCATTTAGATATAATTCATAAAGTTGCTGGTAAATTGGAAATTAAGGATATTGATAATTTAAAAGATTTTATCGAATTCAGAGGAAAATTCGCTAAATAGAGTAGGAATAGATTAAAAATAAAGTCGCTTTTAAAAACGCTGTTTGTCAATAAAAGAATTATTGGATTAAGGAATGACTATGGATTGGTTTACGCTTGTAAAAATGGGCATTTTAATTTTTGGAATGGTTAGCTTTATTCTTTTTAAAGGCGAGCGCAGTATAAATAAGGATAATTTAGACGACCACTTGAGCCTACGTGAACCAATAAGAGATCTAACGGATGAAGAGCTAGACCTATTACAACCGTTTTTAACCAGTAAAATGGCGGTTTATCCCTATAAATTTCAATCCTCACTAGTTGATAACAAAGTATCACAACTTCAAGGGATTTGTTGTCGTCATAGTCTTAACAAAAATACTGATGAAATTGACTATTATTATGAAATAGACGATATAGAGCTGTTCTTTCCATATAATATGGATAAGCATATTGATCAATTTAATATCATAGAAGTTGTATTTACCAAACGGTATGGGATTGTCGTTAACATTAATAATCACGATATTAAGACAGCACAAGAAAACTATGATCCAAACGAGGAATATGAATTCAACGATTTTGGGCACTTAAAAGACCATGTTGACAAATTTTATGAAAAACGCAACGATAATATAGATGCTTTTGATATTGAGTCACTCACTATTTATGATGGTGAGCGCGATTACACGCAAATTGATCAAAAAAATGATTTGAAAAACCTCGATGAGGTAAATTCAGACGATTTAATTAATAAAAAACTCTACCAATAAACACCATTGGAAGCCACAATTCGAAGCAAATTTAGAAATTATTTACCATTTGCTATTAGCAATGTTTTTATTGATATTGTCATGTCATTAACCACGATGATTAACGGTGTTAAAAGAGTTAATAAAAAAAGTTAATCAACACCGAATTAAAGAAATTAAAAAATATTATGAAAATAGATTAGGTACTATCATTAATCTTGAATAAACCGTTTTAATATAAAGTTTAAATAAAAAGATCTTAAAATTATGTTAACTATTTTAGCCGCTTTAGCCACTATTTTTTTCGTATTCGTGATGGTTTGTTCAATCATCTTGATACGACAAGTAAAGAGAGATTTAAATAAAAAAAGGCTCACTAAAAAAGAAACCTTTATCCGTGAAAATGCAACTCGACAACTAACTGAAGAAGAAGCTACTTTTCTTCAGCCTTATCTTGATGATAAAGAAAAAATTACGCCGCCTTATCAATGGGAAAGCTCACTAATTAATTCTGATGTTACGACAATTAAAGGGTATATTGAAAAAGAATTTACTGATGCAATCAGTTATGAATATTATTACAAGATAGGCAATATTCAGTTATTTTTTCCTTATAATATGGATATCGGTATTATGGGCTTTGAAGCTCGATATCAAGGGGAATTTATCACCAAGACTAAAATTCTCAATACGGTTGAAATTGTCTTTACTAATAGTTATGCAATCGTTGTTAAAATAAACAGTTATGATTTATTGCAAGCTAGTTTAAAACTGCCATCTCGTAAACAGGAACAACTCAATGATTTTTGGCAGACGGGAAAAATTAAACCTATTCGTATGAATAGTATAGAAAGATCTAATGAGACCTTAACACAACTAGTAACAGAGACATCTGAAAAAAAACCGCCTTTTGAAATTCTTAGCAAACGAGAAAAAAATCAATTTGAAACCGCGCTTCAAGACCGAAGCAATTCTGGCAAATTAATGACAGTTTTTTTTGTTTTAGGCGTAATATTTTTATTAGCTTTAGAACATTTTCAGTCGATTGCCTTGGTTATTTTTTCAATCATCTGTTTTATTTTTTCCCTAATAGCATCGCGTATAAAACGAGAATTGCCGACCGAATATGTTAATCATATCAAAGCTGAAATAAGGCTTAACAAGCCTAGCTATTGCCGATTGTTTATCGATTCGAACATTGATGTTTACTATCCTGCATACTGGAAAATGTTTCTCCCAAATAACACCGATATACCGATTGATATGCAGGTCGAACTTAAAACTAAACAATTGCTTAGTTGTGGTGAATATTTATCGATTAGCGAAGAAGTAAAAAATTATGGTGCACCGAAATTTGTTCATCATAATATTATATTAGCCATTACGGGATTAATATTGGCTATCTTAATTTTCTTTTTTACTCATGCGGGTGAAAAATTTGATTTTACGTATCAGCAATTAACCGCGCCAGACACTACGTGGAATATTGATGATAAAGTAAGTTTGAAGCAATCCGCCATTCACTCTTTGGAGCGAGTTAATTTGGATCTATCTCGTATTTTATGTGATATTGAAAATACGCAAGATATCAAATCTCAACACCTTCAATGTGATAAAATAAAGGGTATTTCATCAGGTAATAGTAACAAAATTATGGATCAAGTTAGCAAAGAAAGCTATCATAATGGAGAAATTTCGAAACTAACACTTTCAACTGATTATGGAAATGATATCGATAAAAATCAGTTATTTTCATCGCCAATTTTGATCAACAATTTTGTCTTTCTGTTTGTTATCTTAATCGCCTTAATCAATAGTATTATTTATATATGGAAAAAAGCCGCCAATCAATTTAGGCTCGAAAAAATTATTAGTCATTATCAAGATAAAATTCTTGAATATAACGATTAACTGTTCGGGGTTAATACCAGTAATTAAATAATAGACACCAAGTTAGTAAACAAACTGAGTAATTAAACTCAATTATTCAATTGTGAGAGAAACCATATTCTGTTATACTAATTTCCCGTCTGATTCATCATATATTGCATTTATCATTTAAACTAATGTGATATTGTTCAATTAAATTAATAATGGTCTGGTATTAATGGTCACGAATTATATTTTTGTTACAGGCGGTGTCGTTTCTTCTTTAGGTAAAGGCATTGCCGCAGCCTCATTAGCTGCAATTTTAGAAGCCCGCAATTTAAAAGTCACCATGCTAAAACTTGATCCCTACATCAACGTCGATCCGGGAACAATGAGCCCAATTCAACATGGTGAAGTTTTTGTGACTGAAGACGGTGCCGAAACCGATCTCGATTTGGGTCATTATGAGCGTTTTATTCGCACCAAAATGAGCCGAAAAAACAATTTTACAACTGGACGTATTTATTCTGACGTTTTACGAAAAGAGCGTCGTGGAGACTATTTAGGCGCGACAGTCCAAGTTATCCCTCATATTACCAATGCGATTAAAGATCGTGTTATTGATGGTGCCAAAGGTTACGATGTTGCTATCGTTGAAGTGGGTGGCACAGTGGGTGATATCGAATCACTACCATTCTTAGAAGCAATTCGCCAATTAGCGGTTGATGTTGGTCGTGAACATACCTTATTTATGCACTTAACATTAGTGCCTTATCTTGCATCATCAGGTGAAGTTAAAACCAAACCAACCCAACACTCAGTTAAAGAGTTATTATCAATTGGTATTCAACCTGACATACTCATTTGTCGTTCAGATCGCGCAATTCCGGCTAACGAAAGAGCGAAAATTGCACTATTTTGTAATGTGCCTGAACGAGCGGTGATTTCACTTAAAGATGTCGATTCAATTTATAAAATCCCAGCATTATTGAAATCACAAAATTTAGATACCTACGTGTGCAATCGTTTCCATCTTGAATGTAAGGAAGCCGATCTATCTGAATGGGAACAAGTCATCTATGAAGAAGCTAATCCAGTAGGTGAAGTGACCATTGGCATGGTAGGTAAATACATCGAATTACCTGATGCATATAAATCAGTAAATGAAGCGTTAAAACACGGTGGATTAAAAAACCGTTTAACTGTTCATATTCGTTATATTGATTCAGAAGACCTCGAATCACGCGGTACCGATTTACTTGCAGGCTTAGATGCGATTTTAATACCGGGTGGATTTGGTTATCGTGGCGTTGAAGGTAAAATTATTGCTGCGCGCTATGCACGTGAAAACAAAATACCTTATTTAGGAATTTGCCTCGGAATGCAAGTTGCTATGATAGAGTATGCACGTAATGTAGCGGGTATTAAAGATGCCAACTCTACAGAGTTTGTAAAAGATTGTGCAAGCCCTGTTATTGGATTAATCACTGAATGGAGTGATGAGTCTGGTAATGTGGTTCAACGTAATGAAAATAGCGACTTAGGTGGTACCATGCGTTTAGGTTCGCAAATCTGTCATTTAGAGCCAAATTCATTAGTCGCTCAAATGTATAAAAAAGAGTCGATAACCGAACGTCACCGTCACCGTTACGAAGTCAATAACAACTTATTACCAGAAGTTGTCAAGGCTGGCTTAAAAGTGACAGGGTTATCAACTGATAAAAAATTAGTGGAAATTATTGAAATTCCAGACCATCCTTGGTTTGTTGCATGTCAGTTCCATCCAGAATTTACATCAACTCCACGTGATGGACATCCATTATTTAGTAGTTTTGTTAAAGCTGCCAAAGATTATCAAGATCAGCAGCAAAAATAATTTATGTTTACATTAGGTATATATCTGTCATATAGAGGAAAATAACATGGCAAAAATCGTTAAAGTACATGGTCGTGAAGTCATCGACTCTCGTGGTAACCCAACTGTTGAAGCTGAAGTTCATTTAGAAGGTGGTTTCGTTGGTCTTGCAATCGTTCCATCTGGTGCATCAACAGGTTCACGTGAAGCGTTAGAACTTCGCGATGGTGACAAATCTCGCTTTTTAGGTAAAGGCGTACTTAAAGCTGTTGAAAACGTAAATGGACCAATCGCTAAAGCAGTTATTGGTAAAGATGCGTTAGATCAAGCTGCAATCGACCAAATCATGCTTGATTTAGACGGTACTGATTTCAAATCTAACTTAGGTGCTAACTCAATCCTAGCAGTATCTTTAGCAACAGCTAAAGCAGCAGCAGCAGCGAAAGGTGTACCACTTTATCAACACATCGCTGACCTAAATGGTACTCCAGGTCAATACTCTATGCCATTACCAATGATGAACATCATCAACGGTGGTGAACACGCTGATAACAACATCGACCTTCAAGAATTCATGATTCAACCAGTTGGTGCTAAAACAGTTCGTGAAGCAATCCGTATGGGTTCTGAAGTATTCCACAACTTAGCAAAAGTACTTCACGCTAAAGGCATGAATACTGCTGTTGGTGACGAAGGTGGTTTTGCACCTAACTTAGGTTCAAACGCTGAAGCATTAGCATGTATCAAAGAAGCTGTAGAAAAAGCAGGTTATGTACTAGGTAAAGACATCACTTTAGCGATGGACTGTGCTGCATCTGAATTCTACAACAAAGAAACTGGTAAATACGTATTAAAAGGTGAAGGAAACAAAGAATTCACTGCTGAAGAATTTACTCACTATTTAGAAGGTTTAACTAATCAGTATCCAATCGTATCAATCGAAGATGGTTTAGATGAAAGCGATTGGGAAGGTTGGGCATACCAAACTAAAGCATTAGGTCACAAAATCCAATTAGTTGGTGACGATCTATTTGTAACTAACACCAAAATCTTCAAACAAGGTATTGAAAAAGGCATCGCTAACTCAATCCTAGTTAAAGTTAACCAAATCGGTACATTAACTGAATCTATCGCAGCAGTTAAAATGGCGAAAGATGCTGGTTATACAGCAGTAATTTCACACCGTAGTGGTGAAACTGAAGATTCAACAATTGCTGATTTAGCTGTTGGTTTAGCTGCTGGTCAAATCAAAACTGGTTCTATGAGCCGTTCTGACCGTGTTGCTAAATACAACCAATTAATCCGTATTGAAGAAGCGCTTGGTTCAAAAGCACCATTCAACGGTTTAAAAGAAGTTAAAGGTCAATAATTCGTTTTTTTAAACGATCATAAAAACGGTGACACAGTTCACCGTTTTTTTATTCATCACACCTCAAGGGTTGCGTTGACTAAGGTTGTGTTGTACTCTTATCAGCTTACTTAAAACATTTAAATTTAACGTTAATATTAAATTGATATTTAATAATTTAGCCACATATAATTTTCTTACAAACTTACGAACACATTTTTCTGCTTATGAATAATATTACGAATATGTCCCAGCCTAAAAGTAAATGGCAACTTTTTAACTGGCTTTGTACAGGTAAACTACCGCTTAATGAACTATGGCTTAAACCGACTTATCGTTATAAATTTTTTTTCAGGACCCTATTTTTAAGCCCAATAACGCTTAAATTACTAGATAAATTAAGACAATACCCACTACTTGGATACTATCTATCATGCCAAACCAATTTACCCTGTAAATTACAACGACCTTATTTAGCATCTTGTTTAAGTCAACAAGAGCGCTATGAAGCCTTAGCCTATCATTATGACTTTTTAGCAAATCATCCTGATAGCATGACTAAAGCTTTCTACAATCCAGATTCATCATTTGAATTAGCAAGTGTTATGGCTAAGAACGAAGCTAACATAAAAATCGCCATCCAAGCGCGTAACAAGTTTGCTCGTGAAGGTGAGCTAAGCTTATATTTTTATGACAATGATGGCATTGATTTAGCCACGTTAACCTTCACCATTAACCAATACCAACAAAAACCAACACTGTTTATAGCAGGATTACAAGGAACAGGGCATCAAGACGCTCGCACCAGAGTTCAGCAAGCAACAAAACAGTGTTATGGACTATTTCCTAAACGTGTGGTGGTGGAAGCCGCATTAATTATTGCTCGTTATTTCCAGCTTGAACAAATTATTGCTGTGGGCAATAAAACCCATGTTTACAACAACTGGCGCTACAACAGCCGACAAGAAAGAATCTTATCTGATTATGATGATTTTTGGTTAACTATTGACGGTAAACAAGACGAAAGATCGTTATTTATTTTACCCACCCAAATCAACCGAAAAGCCATTGAAGATATTGCCAGTAAAAAACGTTCTGAGTATCGAAATCGTTATGCATTATTAGATGAACTGCAAAATAAAATTGAAACTCAATTAGCAGCATTAACATAATGGTATGGATTAACGACAAAAAAAATCGCTTGTTTAAATTAGCAAGCGATATAAAAAATTTGACTTTTAAAAATGAAAATAAAGGAATAAAACATGTATTTTGGTATTCTTATTGCTTTAGTGCCGTTATGTCTAGGTTATTTGATTAAATTCAAAGAGCAAAAATGGATCATCAAAATAAACCTAATCTTAAGTTGGATGGTCTATTTTATTTTATTTATCATGGGAACCGAGTTGGCTCACTTAGATAATCTAGCTTCTAACATAAAAGTTATCCTATTTTACACCGCGATCATTTTTGTTTGTACCTTTGGTGGCAATTTCATCTTTTTAGCGCTAATTGACCTATTTTTACCGTGGCGCACCACCCATAGTAAACAAAATTATGAATCACGATTCAAAATGATCTTAGAATCACTGCGAGTGTGTATTGCGCTAATCGCCGGCTTTATTGCCGGACTCTTTCCACTCTTTATTTGGCAATATAGTGAAGACATCACCAAAGTGGTACTCGTCTTTTTATTGCTACTTATTGGTATACAATTACGAAGTAACAACATCTCACTAAAACAGATCCTACTCAACAAAGTCGGTATAGTTACCACTATTATTGTGGTACTAAGTACCTTCTTAGGCGGGATTATTGCAGCACTCATATTATCACAACCTGTACGAGTAGGGCTGGCAATGTCATCAGGCTTTGGCTGGTATTCACTATCAGGAATACTCATGACCGAAGCTCATGGCCCAATTATAGGCAGTGCCACTTTCCTAAATGACATCCTACGCGAATTATGCGCCATCATCCTAATCCCAACCCTAATCAAACGATACAAACTCACAGCGTTAGGCTTATGTGGTGCTACATCGATGGACTTTACGCTACCTATGCTACAAAAAGGGGCCGGTATCAGCATCGTACCACCCGCAATCGTCCAAGGCTTTCTATTAACCTTAATCATGCCGATTTTTATGACCTTGTTTAATTATGGTTAAAAATTGATATTAGAGTAAAAAAGTTGAGGAGCGGGGTTTTCTAAGCCCTAAAAAATAGTATTTTTATAACCCTTTTTTTAATCAAAAAATAAAATAATTAAAAATCATGATATTAAAAAGATACTGAAAAAAAGAGTTTTTAAAACGCCAAATGCCCTTTGCCTTTTTGCAAACAACGATTATAGTATGTCTTGTTCTAGGTTTATGCCGTGTAGGCAGTTAATAAATCATCGATGAAGGCGCAAAATTCATAAAATCAGGTTTATGCCGTGTAGGCAGTTAATAAAATATAATTTTCGAATCAATCAACACTAGTCAGTTTATTCAGTGCAGATAATATCCCGTTTCTTAAAAAGTTGCGGGGCGGGGTTTTTGAGGTTTTAAATTTTACTAAAAAAATTATTAAAATATCAAAACCACTAAATTTCTAATTCAAAGCCCTAAAATAAAATTTTTGAGGATCAATCGCTCTAATTTTAAAGATTTGCAATTGCGATATATTCAATTAAAACAATAGATAACCAATTATAACTTAGATCCTTTTTAGATCCTATTTACAAAAGTTAACGTAAATGAGTGAAAAAAAGTGTTGCATCGTGTTTTTCCAATCACTATACTTTTTACACGGTTTTAGCTACAGGGCTAAAATTTGACATAAAAGCATAAAATTGTAAATTAATCAAAAAATTACTTGACAGGATAGTCTAAAATGCAATATAATTTTCAACAGCCAACAGCCAACAGCCAACCTGCCAAACCTATCTTTTAAATTCGTCTAAGTTCACTACCCAGCTTAAATTTTTTTCTGAATCTTATTTTTCTACTCAATCAAGTGAAATTCTGCGGATTTTCGCGCGATCCTTTATTCGATCCTTTTCCCAATTATCCCGGCAGATTGTTTTTTTCGTGGCTTTTTTTCTTCCTTTTTCTGGTCACGCATTGACATCACAGACAACTAGGAATGCGATACAGGGTAGTGCACCTTATCTGACTTTCGACGGTGGTCGTACTCGTGCAGTTGATGCTAACGGTCTGCTTGGGATTACGCTATCTAACGGAGCTAATTACACGCCTTCTACCAATTTATCATCTACAACTCCAATCGTCTTGCCGGTTGAGGGTCAGAGTTTTGCTGATATTCGTATGTTCGTCCCAACTAATGCAAATTCAGTCGATTTAAGTTCTCTTATCGGTCCGCCTAATAATTATTGGGGAGATGATGATGGAGATTCTGGCGTTACTGCTACAGGTTCTTTGAGTTTATCTATCGTTGATAAAAGTGGTCAAACGGTATCACGTAGTACCGTGCCAGAGATTTGTAAGGCACCTTATAGGGTTAAGTTATCTAGTACTAACGGCACTTTAGCAACTCGTTACGGTTTTCCTAATCGTAGTAATTTCAGTGCAAATAGTGTTACTTATTACGTTAATCCTAAGGCTGTGCCGGTTGTTTGTTTTGCCAGACCTAATTTAAAATATGGTAAGTTCGATGATGATAGATGGGCTTCGCATTTCGAAGGTCCAGCTTCGATGTGGGACCCGGATAATGGTTTTTTCACACAAAAAACAAACCCTCTCTATTACGGTCAAAACTTTCCGACTACTGGCGCTAATGGATTGTACTTTGATTTACTCATTAATGGTGTAAGTCAGCCATTGTCTTGGTCTCCTGTTTCTCAGGGAGGTATCACAGTCACAATGTCTAATCCTACTGCTACAAGCGTACGCGTTACTTTAACAGGTCCTTACGCTACCGAATCCCAGCGTAATTCATCCAGTCCTAGTCCTATTTCTAAACCTACTTTGCCTCAGACATTCGAGTTGGTTGGTCGTGATACTAATGGTACTCCTGTCGTCAAATATGGTTTTACTTTGAAGACGTGGTTCGTCCACCGTGGTTCTAAGAAAGATACTTATTATAATACTTCATCTTGGTGTGCTCGCATTGGTTATCGAATGCCTGACGTATGGAGTTTAACCAATGCTGTTCGTACATCCCATGGAGTTATCTCTGGCGCAACTCCTCCCTCACCTGGTAATTATTACCAACGTAGAATTGGTTCTGGCTTTTTCACAGAGTGGGGCAAAATGGGTGATTATTCAGCCGGTTTCCTCAGCGAAGACGGTTGGTACTGGGTTACTGAATCGTATGGTGGTTACCAGTTTATCGTGGGCGCACCCAACGGTTCTGTGTCTTGGAACGACTTCCCCCACCCCGGGCTTTGCTACCATCCTTAGTTTTTATTCCTTCGTCCTTAATCCTTAGGGCGGGGGTGGGCGTGATAAAAAATAGTGTTGAGTCATTAAAAGTAAGCTGACTCAAGGAGTCAACGTCGTTTAGCCATAAAAAGCGATTTTGCGGCTAAGCGACGTTTGAATTACCCACTTAGGCGGGTTTATTTTTGAGGTGTTTTTTAGCAAAAAAAGTTGAGGAGTGGGGTTTTTGGGGTTCAAAATTTTGTTTTGCAATGTTGCCTCAAATAAATAATTCCGCTCTAACTGTGGCGCTTTTTAGTAGCTGTATTTTTCCATTAAAAAAAGTTGAGGAACGGGGTTTTTGAAGTTTTAAATTTCACTTAAAAATTATTAAATGATCCAAATCACTAAATTTCTAATTCAAAGCCCTAAAATAAAATTTTTGAGGATCAATTGCTCTAATTTTAAAGATTTGTAACTTCGATATATTCAATTAAAACAATAATTAAACAATTATAACCCAGATCCTTTTTAGATCCTATTTACAAAAGTCAACGTAAATGAGTGAAAAAAAGTGTTGCATCGTGTTTTTCCAATCACTATACTTTTTACACGGTTTTAGCTAATAGGCTAAAATTTGACAGAAAAGTATAAAATTGTAAATAAATCAAAAAATTACTTGACAGGGTAGTCTAAAATGCATTATAATTTTCAACAGGCAACAGGCAACAGGCAACCTGGCCAACCTATCTTTTAAATTCGTCTAAGTCCAACACCCAGTTTAAATTTTTCACTAAAACTTATTTTTCCACGCAATCAAGTGAAATTCTGCGAATTTTCGCGCGATCCTTTATTCGATCCTTTTCCCAATTATCCCGGCAGATTGTTTTTTTCGTGGCTCTTTTTCTTCCTTTTTCGGGTCACGCATTGACATCACAGACAACTAGGAATGCTATACAGGGTAATGTGCCGTATTTGACTTTCGACGGTGGTCGTACTCGTGCGGTTGATGCTAACGGTCTGCTTGGGATTACTTTATCTGACGGAACTAGGTACACGCCTTCTACCAATACTTCATCTTCTTCAGCACCAATCGTCTTGCCGGTTGCGGGTCAGAGTTTTGCTGATATAAGTATGTTCGTTCCTACTAATACTAATTCAGTCGCTTTAAGTACTCTTATCGGTCCTCCTAATAATTATTGGGGGGATGATGATGGTGATTCTGGCGTTAGTGCTACAGGTTCTTTAAGTTTATCTATCGTCGATAAAAGCGGTCAAACGGTATCACGTAATTCCGTGCTAACAATTTGTAACGCACCTTATAGGATTAAGTTATCTAGTACTGACGGTACATTATCTACTCGTTACGGATTTCCTAATCGTAGTACTTTCAGTGCTCGTAATGTGACTTATTACGTCAATCCTAAGGCTGCGCCGGTGGTTTGTTTTGCCAAACCAAATACGTATCACTATAATTCTAGCCTAAATGGTCCATCTTCAATGTGGGACCTTGTTAAGGGTTTTCTCACTCAAGAAACAGACCCGTCACTTTACGGTAGAAACTTTCCTACTACTGGCGCTAATGGAATGTACTTTGATTTACTCATGACTGGTGTAAGTCAGCCATTGTCTTGGTCTTCAGTTTCTCTGGGTGGTATCACAGTCACAATGTCTAATCCTACAGCTACAAGCGTACGCGTTACTTTAACGGGTCCTTACGCTACTCCATCCCAGCATAATTCAGACAGTCCTAATCCTATTTCTAAACCTACTTTGCCTCAGACATTCGAGTTGGTCGGTCGTGATACTAATGGTACTCCAGTCGTCAAATATGGTTTTACTTTGAAGCAGTGGTTCGTCAACCGAGGTTCTAAGTATGACACTTATCCTAATACATTATCTTGGTGTAATAGTCTTGGTTATCGTGTACCTCGCGTAAAGGATTTAACCAATGCATCTTGTCGTGGTCGAAATTCAGGCACTGAGTGTCGCGGTTCAGTCGGCGCCACCCCTTCCTCGCCTAATAATTTTTACATGCGTCATATAGGTTCTGGTTTTTTCACGGAGTGGGGAATAATGTACCGTTATTCAGGCGTTGGCTTCGTCGACTTTCGGTACTGGACTAGTGACCCGAGTGGTAGTAACCAGTTTATCGTGTTCACAGCCGACGGTTGCGTGGTTGGGCAACACACCTACAACAACCTCTACGGCCTTTGCTCCCATCCTTAGTTCTTATTCCTTCGTCCTTAATCCTTAGGCGGGGGTGCGAGTGATAAAAAATAGTATTAGGTGATTAAAAGTAAGCTGACTCAAGGAGTCAACGTCGTTTAGCTATAAAAAAAGCGATTTTGCGGCTAAGCGACGTTTGAATTACCCGCCTAGGCGGGTTTATTTTTGAGGCGATTTTATCGCAAAAAAAGTTGAGGAGCGGGGTTTTTGGGGTTCTCAATTTTACTTAAAAAATTATTCAAATATCAAAATCACTAAATTTCTAATTCAAAGCCCTAAAATAAAATTTTCAAGGATCAATTGTTCTAATTTTAAATATTTGTAATTGCGATATATTTAATTAAAACAATAGTTAACTAATTATAATTTAGATCCTTTTTAGATCCTATTTACAAAAGTTAACGTAAATGAGCGAAAAAAAGTGTTGCATAGTGTTTTTCCAATCACTATACTTTTTACACGGTTTTAGCTAATAGGCTAAAATTTGACAGAAAAGTATAAAATTGTAAATTAATCAAAAAATTACTTGACAGGATAGTCTAAAATGCATTATAATTTTCAACAGCCAACAGCCAACAGCCAACCTGCCAAACCTATCTTTTAAATTCGTCTAAGTCCAACACTCAGTTTAAATTTTTCAATAAAACTTATTTTTCCACGCAATCAAGTGAAATTCTGCGAATTTTCGCGCGATCGCTTCCGCGATCCTCTTCTCGACCTTTTTTCCGGTCGTTTTCCGGATCCTCTTTCAGATCCTGTTTTCGATCCTTTTCCCAATTATCCCGGCAGATTGTTTTTTTCGTGGTTCTTTTCCTTCCTTTTTCGGGTCACGCATTGACATCACAGACAACTAGGAATGCGATACAGGGTAGTGCACCTTATCTGACTTTCGACGGTGGTCGTACACGTGCGGTTGATGCTAACGGTCTGCTTGGGATTACGCTATCTAACGGAGCTAATTACACGCCTTCTACCAATTTATCATCTACAACTCCAATCGTCTTGCCGGTTGCGGGTCAGAGTTTTGCTGATATTCGTATGTTCGTCCCAACTAATACTAATTCAGTCGAATTAAGTACACTTATCGGTCCACCTAATAATTATTGGGGTGATGATGATGGAGATTCTGGCGTTAGTGCTACAGGTCGTTTAAGTTTATCTATCGTCGATAAAAACAACCAGTCTGTATCACGTAATTCCGTGTTAACAATTTGTAACGCACCTTATAGGATTAAGTTATCTAGTACTGACGGTACATTATCAACTCGTTACGGATTTCCTAATCGTAGTACTTTCAGTGCCAGTAATGTGACTTATTACGTCAATCCTAAGGCTTCGCCTGTGGTTTGTTTTGCTCGGCCTAACTTATCGTATGGTAAGCTTGGTGCAGATAGGGATAACCCATCTTTTGATTTTGCTGGTCCGTCTTCAATGTGGGAACCTGCTAATGGTTTTATTCCTCAGCCAACTGGCCCATCTTCTTACGGTCAAAATTTTCCTACAACTGGCGTTAATCGATTGTACTTTGATTTAGAAATTGGTGGTGGAGGTTCATTGTCTTGGTCTCCGGTATCTCATGGTGGTATTACTGCGACCATGACAAATTCACCAGTTACTACAGGGGTACGTGTTACTTTAACGGGTCCTTACGCTACTTACTCCCAACAGCGTTCAGCTACTCCTGGTAGTATTCCTACACCTTCTTTGCCTCAGACCTTCGAGTTGGTTGGTCGTGATACTAATGGTACTCCTGTCGTCAAATATGGTTTTACTTTGAAGCAGTGGTTTGTCCACAGAGGTTATACGGGGCGAAATAATGTGCGATGGCGCGAGGAGAATGACTATTATTCTCCTTCCTTATCTTGGTGTAATAGTCTTGGTTATCGAATGCCTAAGGTAAAGGATTTAACCAATGCAGTTCGTAGAGGGGATGACCCTATCTCTGGCGCCACTCCTCCCTCATCCGATAATCATTACATGCGTCATATAGGTGCTGGTTTTTTCACGGAGTGGGGTAATATTCCTAATTACTCATTAGTTGTTGACTCCTACCAGTATTACTACTGGACTAGTGATACAGTTTCTTATAATCCTAATGGTTGGAACTTTACTGTGCGCGCAGACAACGGTTTTGTGGGTTGGCATGGTATAGCGCTTCCAAACCTCACACTTTGCGTCTATCCTTAGTATTTATTTCTTCGTCCTTAATCCTTAGGGCCGCGAAGGGGAAGATAATATTAAGTTATTAAAAGCAAGCTAAGAGTCAACGTCGTTTAGCCATAAAAAAAGCGATTTTGTGGCTTAGCGACGTTTGAATTACCCGCCTAGGCGGGTTTATTTTTGAGGTGTTTTATCTCAGAAAAAAAGTTGAGGAGCGGGGTTTTTTGATTTTTTGGGCTAAAAATATTTATCTTTAAATAGCGGTTCCTTTTTTGGGGACAAAAAAATCTTTTATATCAACTTGTTCATGTTCTAGCAACCACACTTTTTTATCAATTCCACCTGCATAACCTGTTAAGTTGCCATTTGTGCCTACTACGCGGTGGCAAGGGATAATGATGGAAAGGGGGTTGTGGCCAACGGCACCGCCGACTGCTTGGCTGGACATGTTGGTGCTGATTTGTTTAGCAATATCACCATAGGTAATCACTTTACCATAAGGGATTTGTACCAATATATCCCACACTTTATGTCTAAATTCGCTACCTTGTGGTGCTAAAGCCAATTTTGTGATAGCCGGTTTTTTGCCGGCAAAGTAGTCATCCAACCATTTTTTGGTTTGATTAAATATGGCTAAATTTGGCGCCTCTTCTTTTTGGGCGCTTAGCATTTGGCCAAAATATTTTTGTCCTTCAATCCAAACACCCACTAATTTATTGTGCTGACTTGCTAGGGTGATTTGCCCCAGTGGTGATGAATAATGACTGATGTAATACATATAAAATCCTTTTTAGTCGGTTATATTATTATAGCGAGTTCTTATATTGAGAATAGGGATATTACTTTTTTTATTTATGATGGTAAATGGATTGTTAACAACTATAATATTTGCACTTATTTAAAAATAAAATAATTTTGGAATGAATGATGAATACTAAACCAGCCAATTCAATGTCGAACGTAGCGTTAGCTAGTTTTATCGGCACTGCAATTGAATTTTATGATTTTTATATTTACGCCACCGCTGCTGCGCTAGTGATTGGGCCGGTATTTTTTCCTGATAGTTCGCCATCGGCTCAAGCGTTGCAATCATTTGCAACGTTCGGTATAGCTTTTGTTGCAAGGCCTATTGGGGCGATTTTGTTTGGTCATTTTGGTGATCGCATTGGTCGAAAGTCCACCCTAGTTGTATCGCTTATTTTGATGGGCGTGGCTACGGCGTTAATTGGTTTGTTACCTGGGTATAGTGTGATTGGCTTTTGGGCGCCATTTTTGTTGTGTATTTTACGTTTGGCACAAGGCTTAGGTCTTGGTGGTGAGTGGGGTGGTGCAGCATTATTGGCAACGGAAAACGCGCCAAAAAATAAACGCGCTCTGTTTGGGATGTTTCCTCAGTTAGGCCCTTCGATTGGGTTTTTATTATCTAATGGGGTATTTTTATGTGTTACGCTTTCGCTGAGTAACGAGCAGTTTTTAGATTGGGGTTGGCGTATTCCTTTTGTTCTTAGTGCGGTTCTTGTGGTTATTGGTTTGTATGTTCGATTAAAATTAGTTGAAAGCCCCATTTTCACTCAAGCTTTAGCCAATAAAAAACAAGTTAAAATGCCAGTAATGAATATGTTTGTTCACCATTGGAAAGCGTTGACGTTAGGCTCATTTTCGATGGTAGGTTGTTATACGCTTTTTTATATAACCACAGCCTTTTTATTGCAATATGGCACTAAATACTTGGGCATTGAAAAAGGTCATTTTTTAGGATTTTTGTGTGTAGCGATTGTATTTATGGCGATCGCTACCCCGATTTCTGCTCGACTTAGCGATAAATACGGGCGTAAGCCGGTTTTAATTGTTGGCTTAATGCTTGTTGCGCTATCTGGTCTGTTGATGACTCAATTTATGGCTAGTGGTAGTGAATTATTGGTGATGACCTATTTATGCTTATCACTATTTTTGATGGGGATTATTTTTGCACCTATGGGGGCATTTTTACCCGAGATTTTTCCGACTAATATTCGTTATACCGGGTCGTCAGCAGCGTATAGTATTGGTGGGATTTTAGGGGCATCAATTGCGCCAATTATTGCTAATTATTTAGTGGCACATGGTAGTTTGACGTGGGTAGGCTATTATGTGGCGGTGGCGTCAATCATTAGTATCATCGCAACATGGTTGATTAAAGAGACATTAAATAGTGATTTTTCTGAGTAAAAAGTTAAAAGGCTCACTTCGGTGAGCCTTTTTTATCGATTATTTTACTGCTTTGCCTTTTTCGACATAGCTCATGTCACCTAATGATTCAACAATGAATTTGCCATCATCAGTGTAACGAATTTTAGTGACGCTCGCGTTACCTAGTCCACTTGTGATTGGTTTATCTAACATTTCTTCAACCATAGCCATAATTGCCATGCCGTGAGAAACAACAAGAACATTACCGCCACCTTGTTCTTGGGCTGATTTTGCAATTGCTCTTAATGATGCTTGCATACGTGTTTTAACGGCATTGTAGTCTTCTGCTTCGCCTGATTTTTCAACGGCTTTGATCGCATCCATCATTTTTTTAAGGGTGACTTTACCTTTAGCTAAATCAGCCATTAATGCTTTGTCAGACTCATAACCTAGGTGCTGTGCTGCGGGGTTCCACATGTTGGGATCAAGATCGCCTTCAAAATCACCAAAACACGTTTCTCGTAATCCTTCCATTTCGTTGATGCTTAATTTTGTGTCACCTTTAGATTCAAGAACAATGCGCGCAGTTTGTCTTGCTCGGCCTGAATCGCTTGAATAGACCGAAATAAAGTCGATACCTTTTAAGCCACGACCAAGTTGCTGTGCCACTTCAATTCCCGGTTTTGTTAGTGGCGTGTCAGACCATCCTTGAGCACGATGGACGTTGTTGAACATGGTTTTACCATGACGGGTAAAATAGATATTCACTTCGGCAGCAAATGATTGTGCAATTGATGCGGTAAGGATAGCGGTTAATCCAATAAGTTTTATGAGTTTTTTCATAGTTTCGTCCTTTTCTATAATAAGTTAAATCGATAATCAATAACGGTTTCGGCTGACAGTGTTGGTGAACGTTGAGCTTTGCCGTCTCTTAATTTTGGCGTAATGTCTTTACTGCTTAAGGTTTTATAAGACCAACCATAACCAAATTTTGACAAAATAGATAGATTTTTAAATGTACCACTTGTTGGTTTAAAGATATTAAACACGTTGATTTCGCCATTTTTTAAGGTTTCATGTTTGTAGTTAAATTCACCGTAGTTGAGATATAAACCTGTGGTATTGTCTTTAAAGAAGTCGTAAGTCAATACGCTTGAAAATACCAGTTCGCCATCACGCATATAGTCGGCCCCAGCTGCTGCCATACCGTTATAACGTCCACGATTGTTTTTACCAATATGACGGCCATAGTAACCGATAGCACCTTTGCGGTTAGCGTCAGTATAGGCGATACCGAATTTAGCACTCCAGTCGGCTTCTTTCCATTCAATGTCAGTGGCGTAATGCCATGCTGAATCATCAAAATCACGGACATTAGCTTTCATTTTGTCATGGTTTTTAAGAGCGGTACTACCGTAAATTTGTGAACCAAGAATAAGTTTATCCATCGGTTTATAAGAGAACTCGATTGCATGACGTTTGATGTAGTCTTTAGCAACGCCATAGGAGTAATCAAGTTTTACTATTTTGTCATTATACGCAATACCGGCCGTTTTGATATTATCAATGACGTGTTTTCTATCTAAGCTATAAAAATGCACTTTTTTCGATGATTCACGCGGGAAGGCGCTGTCGATGTAAGCAAGTTGTAGCGCTAAGTTTGAATATTTTAATACGCCACTGTACCCCAAATAACTATAACGAGTTAAATGTTGTGATGAACTCATTACCCCCGTATCTTTTAAGCTATGCCATCCGACTTTACCATTAAAGTTGATATTTTTATCACCGAGTTTGACTTTGGCATAACGTTGAGTAAATTTGTTAAAACCATGCGCATTGTGTTTGTTTGGTTTTTTGCCTGAGTTATAGAGTAGGTTACGAGTTGCAAAGTAGTCACTAGCACCAAGTTTTATAACGTTATCATAGGTGAAATCAAAACCTAGGGTATCGAATAAATAACCCGATTTATAATTGAGCGTAAATGCTTGACCCCATGCACTATGTACTTCTTTAGGTTGGGATGCGTTTTCTTTTAAATACTTCCAATGGTTACGTGTTGAAAATTCAAATTTAGTATCTTTGAAAAAGGCATTATTCAAAAAGCCATTTTCACTATTGATTGAATTTGAATCAGCGGCAATAGCTGAAAAACACATGATGTTAAGTAATGCTAAGGAGACGTACTTTATTTTCATTATTATTTCCTATTTTTATAAATTTTTTTTCCAAAAAAAACCTAAACACAACCCAAGCTATCCAGCTTGAGTCATATTTAGGTTTTGCCTGCAAAAGCAGTAACAATCCTATTCGACTAAATTTTACTAATTGTTTCTAATTTTGACGATTTTCACCGATATTTAATGATGATTTACCCTCATTAACATAGTCCATACTGCCAATTTCAACGACCTTATATTTACCATTTTGGTAAACAATTTTGACGACAGTTGCATTCGCTAATGGTCTGTTTTTAACAGGATTATCAGTTAAGTCATAAATCATTGCTTGAATCGACATGCCTGATGAGATCACCAATATATTTTTTTGATGCTTAGCCAGTGCGGTCTCTACAATAGTGTGGAGTGCGTTTTGAGTGCGCTCTTTAACTTGGGTAAAGTTTTCCGCTTCGTGTCTAGGGTCACTTTTGGCAATCGCTTCGGTTAGTGTTGTTACTGGGATATGCCCTTGTACATAACTTTTATAAAAGGCATCAACCGATTTGTAACCCAGTGATTTCATGGCTGCGGATACCATTTTCGCATTAGTACCGCCTTCAAATCCACCGTAAAAAACTTCGCGTAGACCTTTTAACTCTTGTATTTTGTAGTTTTTTACCCCTTTTTGAGCTAACAACACTTGCATGGTTTCCCGTTGACGACCTGAATCGCTGGTGTAATAAGCATCAAATTTGATGTATTTCTTTTTAAAGCCTTCACCTAAATAACGCGCCGTTTCTATTCCTTTGTCGGTTAAGGGTGAATCGGCCCAGCCTTGTACTAGATCATAGGTATTGAATAACGTTTTACCATGCCTTGCAAAATAGATGGTAACCACATCATCACGATTAGCATTAAACCTACTGCTTGGTTGATTGCTACATCCAGTCGAGAGTGCGGTTAGCAACAGTAAACTGGTGATGATTTTAATTATTTTATTAATCATCTTTATCCTCGTAATCTGCTCAGTACATTTGCAGGTAATGCCGAGCAGACATTACCTGCATGATCATTATTTTAAAGTTGCACCTTTGGATGAAATCACAGACTGATACCAATAAAAGCTTTTCTTTTTATAGCGTTTTAATGAGCCTGAGCCATCTTGGTTTAGATCAACATAGATAAAACCATAACGTTTGGTGACTTCTGCTTTTGATGCACTAATGAGGTCAATTGGTCCCCAACTGGTGTATCCCATTACTTCAACGCCGTCGTTAATAGCTTCGCGAATTTGCACTAAGTGATCGTTCATATAGTTAATACGATAATCATCATTAACCGTGCCATCTGCTTCAAGTTTGTCTTTGGCGCCTAAACCATTTTCAACAATAAACAGTGGTTTTTGAAAACGCTCATAAAGTAGGTTTAATAAGTAACGAATACCAACCGGATCAATCTGCCAGCCCCATTCAGATGCTTTAAGGTGAGGATTTGGGACCATATCAAGAATATTACCTTTTTGACGGAGTGAATCGTCGGCTGTGCCACAACAACTCATATAGTAACTAAATGAGATAAAGTCGATGGTTTCTTTTAAATCTTCACGATCTTGATCGGTAATGGTTAGTTCAATATTGTTCTCTTTAAAGTAACGATTCATATAAGTTGGGTAGTAACCACGAGCCTGAACATCCCCAAAGAATAACCAACCATGATTTTCTACATGTGTCGCCCAAACATCTTCTGGTTTTGGCGTAAGCGGGTAGGCGATAGCGCCAAGTAGCATATTACCGATTTTGGCATCTGGAATGATTTGATGACACAATTTTACCGCACGGCCACTGGCAACTAATTGATGATGAATCGCTTGATAAATTTCGGCTTTAGTACTGTTACGATCTAGACCAACGCCAGTAAAAGGTTCGTGGAGTGACATATTAATTTCATTGAAAGTTAACCAATATTTCACTTTATTTTTATAGCGTTCAAATACTGTTTTGGCATAACGAGTAAAAAATTCGATGACTTTACGATTTCCCCATCCACCATATTCTGTGACAAGGTAGTAGGGCATTTCATAATGCGATAAGGTGACAAGTGGCGTAATGTTGTGTTTTAACATTTCGTCAAATAGTTTGTCATAAAACGCCAGTCCTTTTTCATTTGGTTGCTCTTCATCACCATTTGGAAAGATTCGGGTCCACGCGATAGATGTTCGTAAACAGGTGAATCCCATCTCAGCAAACAGGGCAACATCTTCTGGATAGCGATGATAAAAGTCGATTGCCCGATCTTTAATACTGGTAATATCGACTTTATTGCGATCGACAATATCACCAAATAGACCATTAGGCGTGCAGTCAGATGTTGATAGCCCTTTGCCATCTTCACGATATGCACCTTCAACTTGATTGGCAGCAATAGCGCCACCCCATAAAAAATCACTAGGAAATGTATTTGCCATGTTTTACTCCTTTTTTGCACTTAACGCTAATAGCGCGTCACCTTGTTGAACGTCATCTTGTTTAAATATGCACTGCACATCGATATAGTCATCACTATTGGTAATAATAATTGGCGTGGTGACTTCAAAGCCAGCTTGTTTAATCGCGTCGATATCGAAGCTAACAAGTCGATCACCTTTTTTCACCTTTTGGCCGGCTTCAACATGCGCTTCAAAATGTTGCCCATCTAATTTAACTGTATCGATACCAATGTGAATAAGGATTTCTGCCCCTGATTGAGTTTGAAATCCGATGGCGTGTTTAGTTCTAAATAGCGAAACAACTTCACCATCTTCAGGCGCGACAGTTTCGCCAATGGTTGGAATAATTGCGGCACCTTTACCCATCAATCCGCTGGCAAAAGTTGGATCATTGACTTGATTTAAATCAATAAGTTTGCCGGTCATTGGACTTGAGATAGTATCGATTTGTGTTTCACTGTTTATTGACGCCTGATCGGCATTATCCGCTTTTTTATCTTTAGGGATACCAAATAGGTAAGTTACCACCAATGCAATGATAAATGAGACTATCGAACCGATTATGGCAGCAAAGAATTTATCATCCAAACCATCGCTTGGAATCATTTGTAAAAATGCAAAGATACTGGTGAAGCTAAATGAGAAGATAACCGATTTGAAATAACCAATAATTGCACCGCCAGCCATGGCTGAGAGACAACCGATCACAAATGGGCGTTTTAATGGTAAGTTAACGCCATAAATTGCTGGTTCTGTTACCCCAAATACACCTGAGAGAGCTGACGAACTTGCCAACGCTTTAACTTGCGGATCTTTACTGCGCATCATCACCGCCAATACCGCACCGACTTGGGCAAATACCGCTGGGAATAAGATTGGTAACATAAAGTCTTGCTGATATACGGTAATATTATTTATCGCAAAAGGTACCAAGCCCCAATGGATACCAAACACAACCATTATTTGCCAAAGTCCTGCTAAAATCATACTGGCAATAACAGAATTAAGTTCATAAACATAAATAATGCCACTAGCAACAATGTTACATAAAAATGCAACGACTGGACCAATAAGCGCAAACGTTAATGGCACAGTAATGATAATACCGAGTAGTGGCGAAATGAATTTTTTAAATGAGTCATGCATGATTTTGTTGAAGTTACGTTCAAGCAATGAATAAAACCATGCTGCTAAAATTACCGGGAAGACTGAAGATTTATAAGGAATTAATTTAATAGGGATATTGAAAAATTCAGTTTGTAATTCAATTGCTTTTCCTAGCATCTCGGTGATATCCGGATAGACTAATGCGCCACCTATCGCCATTCCAACATAAGGATTACCACCAAATTTTTTAACCGCTGAAAAACCTAAAATGATCGGTAAATAATAAAATGGCGCATCAGCAATAGCGTTTAAAAAAGTAAATGTTGGCGTTTTTTCCTGAACAATGTCACATACTTGTAATAGAGACACAATCCCTTTTAAAATACCGCCAGCAACCAGTACCACTAAAACTGGAATAAAAATACTTGATACTAAATCAATCAGTCGTGACACAATCCCTTTTTTAGGTCCCGCTTCTTGAGGGGCGGGGGTGTTATTAAGGCTAGTGATATCCATAATTGCATTAAATACGTCAGCAACATTATTGCCGATAACGACTTGGAATTGTCCACCACTTTGAACGACAGTAATGACGCCAGTTTGTTTTTTAATTATTTCGGCATCTGCTTTTGATTCATCTTTCAATACAAAGCGAAGTCTGGTAGCACAGTGTACTAGACTGACGATGTTATCTTGACCACCTACGTTCTCAATAATTGATTCAGCAAGTTGTTTATTTTTCATAGCTTATCCTTATTTAAGCGCAAAAAAAAACCTAAACCCCAATAAATACGGGATTTAGGTTTTGCTTGCATCGATAAAATTAACCAATGCAATAACAATCCAAAAAAAGATTCCTTATTAAATTAACATAAAATAAATTAGCTTGTTGACAATTCATTCGTTAATTTGTGATGTATATCACATAATTATTTTTTTAATTCCGACCTCAATCGTTCAATATGAATAGTGAGATATAAACTTTCATCATCAGATAGCGGATGTTGATATTGTTGGATTAAATGAAGGTCTATCTGTTTAGTGCAAAGATAGGCTTGTTCATATTTTTCACGGATAATCTCATACAACGAGGTATCTTGCTGTGCGGATTTACCTTTACTCAAAATGCGGTGTGCAAAAAACTTTAAATGGGTAACAAATCGTTGATAAGAAAGGCTGTTTTCGTCATATTCGAACCGAAAATGATATTTTACGATATTTAAAATTTCACGCATGATTTTGGTCATATTAACAATATTGGGCATGGTATCGTTAAGCTCAGCATTGACAATATGAAACGTAATAAACCCCGCTTCATCTTCATGAAGCTCAACACCCAGACGTTTTTTAATGACATCTAAAGCATATAATCCGATTTCGTACTCTTTAGGATAGAATTTTTTTATCTCCCAAATAAAATTATTCGGAATATCAAATCCTTGCTTATGCCGTTCAATGGCAAAATAGATATGGTCAGTTAATGAAATATAGATACTATCTTGTAATTTACTGCCTAAAAATTGTTTGGCATGATTGATAATAATATCGGATGTGGTGTGAACTTCGATTGGAATTTCAGAAAGCAGTTCAGCAAATTTGGGCAGTATTTCTTGGTTATTTAAAGAAAACTGTTTTTCGATAAGTTTTGGGTCGATCTCATCACCTTCCCGTTTTTTAAATCCCACTCCTCGACCCGTAACAATCAATTCATTCCCTTTGGAATCCAAAGTCACTACAACATTATTATTTAATATTTTATGAACTTTCATCTGACTCTGTCTAAATTTTAAGATTAATTTATTATCTATCGCAAAACGAAAATGGAAAGGAGGAATATAAAAAAGTGTGACTGACTTCATAATTTTGAGAAAAATAAATTGATTTTTCTCAAAAAATAAACCCGATAGGCGAGCCATATCGGGTTTGGGTGAATAAATTAATTATTGTGCAAGTAGTTTATTCATTGTTTGAATAAATTTACTTGGATCATTTAATGATCCTTTTTCAGCTAGTAATGCTTGATCTAATAGTAATTCAATCCAATCACTAAATGCGGTTTCGTCTTGTGTGTCAGCGACACGTTTAACCAATTGATGATCAGGATTGATTTCAAAGGTATATTTTATCTCTGGTGCTTTTTGTCCTGCTGCTGCAAAGAGTTTTGCCATTTGCGTAGACATCTCGTCGGCAGCGGTAGTGACTATTGCTGGCGTATCAGTTAAACGATGTGTTAATTTAACTTCTTTAACTTTATCACCTAATACTTTTTTAACACGTTCGATAAATGGCTCAAGTTCTTTTTCGACTTGTTTTTGCTCATCACTATTTTGATCAGCTAACTTCTCGATTGACTCGTCAGATTTACTGATTGATTGGAATTGTTTACCATCAAATTCAGTTAAATTGCTCATCATCCACTCGTCAATACGATCAGATAATAATAAGACTTCAATGCCTTTTTTGCGGAATAGCTCAAGGTGAGGACTATTTTTCGCTGCGCCATAACTATCAGCAGTGATGTAATAGATCTTCTCTTGGCCTTCTTGCATACGGCTGATGTAATCGTCTAATGATACAGTTTGCGCCTCGCTATCACTTTGTGTTGTTGTAAAGCGTAATAATTTCATAATCGCTTCACGGTTAGCATAGTCTTCACCAGTACCTTCTTTTAAGACTAAACCAAATTCACTCCAAAATTGTTGATATTGTTCTTTATCATCTTTGGCAAGTTTATCTAGCATTTGTAAAACACGTTTAGTACATGCATTACGAAGGTTTTGTGTCACTTTATTATCTTGTAATATTTCGCGTGATACATTTAATGGCAAATCATTTGAATCAATTAAGCCTTTTACAAAACGTAAATAATTAGGCATAAATTGTTCAGCATCATCCATAATAAACACACGTTGTACATAGAGTTTTAAACCGTGTTTATTGTCACGATTCCACATATCCCAAGGTGCTTTAGATGGAATATAGAGCAAACTAGTGTACTCTTGTTTACCTTCAACACGGTTGTGGCTCCAGCTTAGTGGATCGGCAAAATCATGTGAAATATGTTTATAAAACTCTTTATACTCTTCATCACTCACTTCTGATTTGCTTCGTGTCCAAAGTGCTTGAGCTTTGTTGACTTTTTCCCACTTAACTTCATTTTCTTCAGTAGTTTGGACTTCAACCGGTAATGAGATGTGATCTGAATATTTGCTAATAATTGAACGTAGACGCCAATCATCTAAAAACTCTTTTTCATCTTCTTTTAAATGTAAAATGATTTCAGTACCGCGACTCTCTTTTTCTGTATCAGAAATCGTGTATTCACCTTCACCAGCTGATTCCCACATCACTGCTTCATCGGCTTTAGCTGTTGCAGCGCGGGTTTTTACTGTCACTTTATCGGCAACAATAAAGGCAGAATAGAATCCAACACCAAATTGACCAATTAATTGGCTGTCTTTCGCTTGATCACTACCAATGGATTCTAAAAAGGCTTTGGTACCTGATTTGGCAATCGTACCTAAATTTTCAATGACTTCATCACGAGTCATCCCAATACCATTATCTGCAATGGTTAATGTGCCAGCTTCTTTATTTGTTGAAATGCGAACACCAAGCTCAGCATCACCCGCATATAAATCTGCATTTTCAAGTGCTTTAAAACGGAGCTTGTCGGCTGCGTCAGATGCATTTGAAATAAGTTCTCTTAAAAAAATCTCTTTGTTTGAATACAAAGAGTGAATCATTAAATGCAGAATTTGTTTAACTTCGGATTGAAATCCACGCGTTTCTGTTCCTTGCTTACTCATTGACTAATACCTCAACTATTTTTACCAATTAAAAGTGATCGATACATTTTAATTGATTAACTTTGACATAATGTTTTGATTAATTGTTGTATTGCTATATGGGAATTAAAAAAAGAATTTCAAGAGGAGAGGTTATGATAAACCGTTGATTGGTGATTTTTTAATTGATTAAAAAAAGCCCTGATAATGTATCAGGGCTATTGATGATAATTTAATTATCGAGTTTCTGGTAAAAAGCCACAAACTAAAATAAGAACAACGGCAACCGGAATAATTACGCGAGTTAAAATCGTCCAAACGCCAAACCAGAAGCTATTTAAGTTAAGCTCTTTACGAATGACTTTTTGGTTCATCATCCAAGCACCAAAGATAACAGTACCTAATCCTGTCACAGGTAACATAATCTTACTTGTGAGGTAATCAAGCAGATCGAAAATATTTTTATCAAATAGTTTCAGGTCTGCCCATTCATTGAATGATAAAATACAAGCGATACCCAATGCCCAAATTAATACACTACTAACCACTGTTGCGGTTTTACGACCCATGTGCGTTTTTTCTTCTAATAACTCTACCGTAGGCTCAAGTAATGATATTGATGAGGTTAACGCAGCAAAAGTTAGGAAGATAAAGAATAAACAACCTAAAATTGAACCTGCTGCCATATTACCAAAAGCAATAGGTAACGTTACAAAGATCAGACCAGGACCAGAACCTGCTTCTAAACCATTAGCAAATACTAATGGGAAGATCGCCATACCTGACAACATCGCAACGATAACATCTAAGATAACAACGGTGCGAGCAGTAGAGATTAAGTTCACATCTTTACCAAGATATGAACCGTAAGCCATCATAATCCCCATACCTAATGATAAGCTGAAGAATGCATGACCTAAAGCCGCTAAAATGGCAGTACCATTTAATGCTGACCAGTTTGGTGTGAATAAAAAGTCAAACGCTTGACCAAATGATGATCCACTAACGATGGCTGCATAAGCAACTAAAACCAATAATAAAATACCAAGGCCAGGCATCATTACCTTACAAGCACGCTCTAAACCAGCGCCAACGCCCATCGCAACAATAATGGTATTGGCTGCCATAAACACCGTATGCCAAATCAACAAGCTAGAGGTATTACCAAGAAAACCTTTGAAGATTTGCGCCGTTACGGCACCATTCGCACCATTAAATGTACCATTGATAGCTAAAAAGATATAATCGGTAGCCCAACCGCCAATTGCACTATAAAACGAGAGAATTAAAAATGAGCCAAGTACGCCGATAATCCCAACCCAGCGCCACAATTTTGAGCGACCTTCTGAAACAGCAACATCTTCCATGGTATGAATTGGATTTTTTTGCCCGCGACGGCCAATTAACCACTCTAAAACTAGAATAGGCAGACCAATAACAAACATAAATAGCAAATAGGTAAGCACGAATGCTGAACCACCCATTTCTCCAGCCATGTATGGAAATTTCCAAATGTTACCTAAACCCACAGCAGAACCCGCAGCTGCAAGCATGAATCCCATGCGAGAGCTCCACTGTGAATGACTTTTCTTCATAGTACCTGTACTCATGAATATATTTTCCCTTGAGTTTTTGATTAAATATTTAATTTCTAGCATCAGCCTAGGCTGAACTATTTTTTTATTAGATAAATAAAGTGCTAAATCATGCCATGAATTAAGCCTATAGACAAGAAAACATTACGATTTATAGTTATAGCCAATGAAAAAATTTAGCCTATATCGCTAAGTAAAACGGAATTTTTGAGTGGTTGAGTATAGAAATTATGAGTAATAAAAAAAGTTGAGGAGCGGGGTTTTTAAAACGGTTTGATATTGCTAATCATCAACTCATCGCATATATTACATCAATTCCCCTTTTTGATAAGAATACCCATGACACAAAACATCGATTTAAACGAAATAGATAAGTTTGCTAAGTTGGCTGCACAATGGTGGGATCCAAATGGCCAATGCAAACCATTGCATATCATCAATCCATTGCGAGTTGATTACATTAAATCAAACGATTTGAATCAAAAAAATGTATTAGATGTTGGTTGTGGTGGGGGAATATTGTCTGAAAGTTTAGCCAAGTTAGGTGCAAATGTAACCGCTATCGATCTGGCTGATGAATCATTAGCAGTAGCAAAATTACATGCCGAGCAAAATGGTCTTTCTATCAACTACCAAAAACAAACCGTTGAAGAGCACGCCACACAGTATCCATCACACTATGATGTGATAACTTGTATGGAGATGTTAGAGCATGTGCCTGACCCATTTTCTATTATTAATGCCTGCGCAAAACTGCTCAAACCGAATGGAAAACTCTACTTATCGACCATCAACCGTAACCATAAAGCAAAACTTATGTTGATTTATGGCGCTGAATATATTGCACGCTTAGTGCCAAAAGGGACTCATGATTTTAATCGCTTTATCCGTCCTTCTGAATTAATGACTTGGGTTGAACAAGCGCATTTAACGGTTAAAGATATTATTGGAATGGAATATCACTTACTCAGCAATCAGTTCCGATTAGGTCGTAATGTTGATGTTAACTACATCTTGATGGCACAAAAAGACGAGCTCAATTAAAAGTGGGCGATTGATTATCGCCTAAAAATAAATATCAAATTCTACTAGTCTTTTATATCGAATGTGAGTAGAATACATCGGCAATATTTTATCAACAATCCAACTCAATGGTGAATATTGTCATGTCTCGTATAGTTAAAGAAGCCCTCACGTTCGATGATGTTTTATTAGTTCCAGCCCATTCAACTGTTTTACCTAATACTGCTGATATTACAACTCAACTAACGCAAACCATCAAATTAAACATTCCAATGCTATCTGCTGCCATGGATACGGTAACCGAAGCTGAACTGGCTATTGCCCTTGCTCAAGAAGGTGGCATTGGTTTTATCCATAAAAATATGCCAATTGAAGTTCAAGCTGAGCATGTAAAGCGTGTTAAAAAACATGAAAGCGGAATTGTTCAAGATCCCGTAACAGTACTACCAACAGCAACTATTCAACAAGTAATCGATCTTGCTAAAGAATATGGTTTTGCAGGGTTTCCGGTTGTGACAGAATCACAAGAGTTAGTCGGTATTATCACTGCTCGAGATGTTCGATTTGCAACTGACTTATCACTATCTGTAACTGCGGTAATGACACCTAAAGAGCGCTTAGTCACCGTTAAAGAGGGCGAATCTCGAGAAAGTGTACTGCAAAAAATGCATGAACATCGTGTTGAAAAGGTTTTAGTGGTTGATGATAGATTCCACTTAAAAGGCATGATAACCGTTAAAGATTACAATAAAGCAGAACAAAAACCTAATGCATGTAAAGACGAAAAAGGTCGCTTACGTGTCGGCGCAGCAGTGGGTGCGGGTGCGGGTAACGAAGAGCGTATTGCTGCTTTGGTTGAAGCCGGCGTTGATGTTTTACTTATCGACTCATCACATGGCCATTCAGAAGGGGTACTTGAACGCATTCGCCAAGCAAGACAAGCCTATCCAAATTTACAAATTATAGGTGGCAACGTTGCTACGGGTGAAGGCGCAAAAGCGCTAATTGATGCAGGCGTGAGTGCGGTAAAAGTGGGTATTGGACCGGGTTCAATTTGTACCACGCGTATCGTCACTGGGGTAGGGGTACCGCAAATTAGTGCCATTATGGACGCTGTTGAAGTAGCTAAACAACACAATATTCCAGTTATTGCTGATGGTGGAATTCGTTTTTCAGGTGATATTGCTAAAGCTATTGCCGCTGGTGCATCTTGCGTTATGGTTGGTTCAATGTTTGCCGGAACTGAAGAAGCACCTGGCGAAATCGAACTATTCCAAGGCCGTGCTTATAAATCTTATCGCGGTATGGGTTCACTCGGTGCGATGGCAAAAGGATCATCGGATCGCTACTTCCAATCAGATAATGCTGCCGATAAGCTAGTGCCAGAAGGTATTGAAGGCCGAATTGCTTACAAAGGTTTATTAAAAGAAATCATCCACCAACAAATGGGTGGATTACGCTCATGTATGGGGCTAACGGGTTGTGGAACTATCGATGAGTTACGCACAAAATCGAAGTTCTACCGCATTACTGGCGCAGGTATGAAAGAGAGTCATGTTCATGACGTTCTAATCACTAAAGAGCCACCTAATTATCGAGCGGGTTAATCAATAAATATAAATAAAAAAAGGATTCAGTGTAATCCTTTTTTTATGAATAAAATTTGCTTTAAAAAAAGTTGAGGAGCGGGGTTTTCTAAGCCTCAAAAAATATTATTTTTATAACCCTTTTTTAATCAAAAAATAAAATAATTAAAAATCATTATTTTAAAAAGATAATAAAAAAAAGGGTTTTTAAAACGCCAAATGCCCTTTGCCTTTTTACAAACAACGATTATAGTATGTCTTGTTCTAAGTTTATGCCGTGTAGGCAGTTTAGAAAAAATTTGGATGATGAAATAAAACAAAATGTTAAGTTTATGCCGTGTAGGCAGTTTAGAAAGGTGACGTATCGAATAGCAAACCAAATCGCAGAGTTTATGCCGTGTAGGCAGTTTAGAAAGATGGCTCATATCCCGCGGTCGCCAACGGGGTAGTTTATGCCGTGTAGGCAGTTTAGAAATTTGCTTATGGATTCACTCGCTACAAAAAAGCAGTTTATGCCGTGTAGGCAGTTTAGAAAAAATGGGTATTTTGAATACAATGATAATTTGTGGTTTATGCCGTGTAGGCAGTTTAGAAATGATAAAATTGCTAAAGAACATAATTGTAACAGGTTTATGCCGTGTAGGCAGTTTAGAAATCAAAAACAACGCATCAACGCAAAACGGAAACCGGTTTATGCCGTGTAGGCAGTTTAGAAAGTACAGTTATTGACAGAACTCCGAGGTGCGCAGGTTTATGCCGTGTAGGCAGTTAATAAAATATAATTTTCGAATCAATTAACATCAGTCAGTTTATTCAGTGCAGATAATATCCCGTTTCTTAAAAAGTTGAGGAGCGGGGTTTTTGAGGTTTTAAATTTCACTTAAAAAGTTTTAAATGATCAAACTTACTAAATTTCTAATTCTAAGCCCTAAAATAAAATTTCCGATGATCTTTAATCATATTTTCAAAGATTTGTAATGATAATATATCCAATTAAAACAATAGCCAATCAATTATAATCTAGATCCTTTTTAGATCCTATTTACAAAAGTTAACGTAATTGAGTGAAAAAAAGTGTTGCATCGTGTTTTTCCAATCACTATACTTTTTACACGGTTTTAGCTACGAGGCTAAAATTTGACAGAAAAGTATAAAATTGTAAATAAATCAAAAAATTACTTGACAGGGTAGTCTAAAATGCATTATAATTTTCAACAGGCAACAGGCAACAGGCAACCTGGCCAACCTATGTTTTAAATTCGCCTAAGTCCAACACCCAACTTAAATTTTTCACTGACACTTATTTTTCCACGCAATCAAGTGAAATTCTGCGAATTTTCGCGCGATCGCTTCCGCGATCCTTTTTCGGATCCAGTTTTCGATCCTTTCCCAAATTATCCCGGCAGATTGTTTTTTTCGTGGTCTTTTTCCTTCCTTTTTCGGGTCACGCATTGACATCACAGACAACAGCAAATCAGATACAGGGTACTCCGCCTTATCTGACTTTCGACGGTGGTCGTACACGTGCGGTTGATGCTAACGGTCTGCTTGGGATTACACTATCTAACGGAGCTAATTACACGCCTTCTAACAATTCATCATCTACAACCCCAATCTCCTTGCCGGTTGAGGGTCAGAGTTTTGCTGATATTCGTATGTTCGTTCCTACTGATACTACTTCAGTCGCTTTGAGTTCTCTTATTGGTCCTCCTAATAATTATTGGGGTGATGATGATGGTGATGCTGACGTTACTGCTACAGGTTCTTTAAGTTTATCTATCGTCGATAAAAGTGGTCAAACGGTATCACGTAGTACCGTGCCAGAGATTTGTAAGGCACCTTATAAGGTTAAGTTATCCAGTACTGACGGTACATTATCGACTCGTTACGGATTTCCTAATCGTAGTACTTTCAGTGCCCGTAGTGAGACTTATTACGTCAATCCTAAGGCTGTGCCGGTGGTTTGTTTCGCCAGACCTAATTTAAGGAATGGTAAGCCTAATGAGAATGGTTGGGGTGTGGATTTCCAAGGCCCTGCTTCAATGTGGGACCCTGCTAATGGTTTTATTCCTCAGTCAACTGGCCCATCCTCTTACGGTAGAAACTTTCCTACAACTGGTGCTAATGGGCTGTACTTTGATTTACTCATTAGTGGTGTAAGTCAGCCATTGTCTTGGTCTCCAGTTTCTCTGGGTGGTATCACAGTCACAATGTCTAATCCTACTGCTACAAGCGTTGGTGTCACTTTAACTGGTCCTTACGCTACTCCATCCCAGCATAGTTTAGACAATCCTATTCCTATTTCTAAACCTACTTTGCCTCAGACCTTCGAGTTGGTCGGTCGTGATAGTAATGGTGCTCCAGTCGTCAAATATGGTTTTACTTTGAAGCAGTGGTTCGTGAACACTGGTTCTGTGAAGAAAACTTATCCTCAAGCCTTATCTTGGTGTAGTCGTATTGGTTATCGTCTTGTTAAGGTAAAGGATTTAACCAACGCATCTTGTCGTGGTCAAAATTCAGGCACTTGGTGTCAGGGTTCAGTCGGCGCCCCCCCTTCCTCGCCTAATAATTATTACATTCGTCATATAGGTTCTGGTTTTTTCTCTGAGTGGGGTCGTATGTATGATTATTCAGGCGTTGGCTTCTACGACACTTTTTACTGGACTAGTGACCCGCATGGTAGTTACCAGTTTTTCGTGCACGCAGACAACGGTCACGTGCTTTGGGACTACGACTACTACAGCTCCGGCCTTTGCGCCTATCCTTAGTTTTTATTTCTTCGTCCTTAATCCTTAGGGCGGGGGCGGGGGTGATAAAAAATAGTATTAGGTGATTAAAAGTAAGCTGACTCAAGGAGTCAACGTCGTTTAGCCATAAAAAGCGATTTTGGGGCTAAGCGACGTTTGAATTACCCGCCTCGGTGGGTTTATTTTTGAGGCGATTTTATCGCAAAAAAAGTTGAGGAGCGGGGTTTTTGAGGTTTTAAATGATCCAAATCACTAAATTTCTAATTCAAAGCCCTAAAATAAAATTTTCAAGGATCAATCTCTCTAATTTTAAAGATTTGTAATTGCAATATATTTTATTAAAACAATAGTTAATAGGTTATAATTTAGATCCTTTTTAGATCCTATTTACAAAAGCTAACGTAAATGAGCGAAAAAAAGTGTTGCATCGTGTTTTTCCAATCACTATACTTTTTACACGGTTTTAGCTACAAGGCTAAAATTTGATAGAAAAGTATAAAATTGTAAATTAATCAAAAAATTACTTGACAGGGTAGTCCAAAATGCATTATAATTTTCAACAGGCAACAGGCAACCTGGCCAACCTATCTTTTAAATTCGTCTAAGTCCAACACCCAGTTTAAATTTTTCACTGAAACTTATTTTTCCACGCAATCAAGTGAAATTCTGCGAATTTTCGCGCGATCGCTTCCGCGATCCTCTTCTCGATTCTTTTTCCGATCGTTTTCCGGATCCTGTTTCAGATCAGGTTTTCGATCCTTTTCCCAATTATCCCGGCAGATTGTTTTTTTCGTGGCTTTTTTTCTTCCTTTTTCGGGTCACGCATTGACATCACAGACAACTAGGAATGCGATACAGGGTACTCCGCCTTATCTGACTTTCGACGGTGGTCGTACACGTGCGGTTGATACTAACGGTCTGCTTGGGATTACTTTATCTGACGGAACTAGGTACACGCCTTCTACCAATTTATCATCTACAACCCCAATCTCCTTGCCCGTTGAGGGTCAGAGTTTTGCTGATATTCGTATGTTCGTTCCTACTGATACTACTTCAGTCGCTTTGAGTACTCTTATCGGTCCTCCTAATAATTATTGGGGTGATGATGATGGAGATTCTGGCGTTACTGCTACAGGTTCTTTAAGTTTATCTATCGTCGATAAATACAATCGGCCTGTATCACGTGATACAGTGTTAACGACATGTACTGATTCTGCACCTTATGAGGTTACGTTATCTAGTACTGACGGTACATTATCTACACGTTATGGTTTTCCTAATCGTAGTACTTTCCGTGAAAGTAGCGTGACTTATTACGTCAATCCTAAGGTTGGGCCTGTGGTTTGTTTTGCTCGACCTAGTTTTAATTACGGTACAGGTTATTTTGCTGGCCCAGCTTCAATGTGGGACCTTCGTAATGGTTTTATCCCTCAGTCAACTGACCCGTCACTTTACGGTAGAAACTTTCCTACAACTGGCGCTAATGGGTTGTACTTTGATTTACTCATTAGTGGTGTCAGTCAGCCATTGTTTTGGTCTCCGGTATCTCATGGTGGTATTACTGCTACCATGACAAATTTACCATTTAATACAGGGGTACGTGTTACTTTAACAGGTCCTGCTGCTACTCAATCCCAGAAGGATTCATCCAGTCCTGGTCTTATTTCCAGACCTACTTTGCCTCAGACCTTCGAGTTGGTCGGTCGTGATAGTAATGGTGCTCCAGTCGTCAAATATGGTTTTACTTTGAAGCAGTGGTTCGTGAACCGTGGTTCTGTGTATAAAGATTATTCTAATACATTATCTTGGTGTAATAGTCTTGGTTATCGAATGCCTCGCGTAAAGGATTTAACAAATACAAAAGAATATAATTTAGGCGCCACCCCTTCCTCGTCTGGTAATTATTACATGCGTCATATAGGTTCAGGTTTTTTCACTGAGTGGGGTAATATGCCTGATTATTCAGGCGTTGGCTTCGTCACCCAGTGGTACTGGACTAGTGACCCTTCTTATGGTAGTAGCCAGTATGTCCTGAGCACTGACGACGGTTACGTGTATAGGATCTACACCTCCGACGGCTCCTACGGACTTTGCTCCCATCCTTAGTTTTTATTTCTTCGTCCTTAATCCTTAGGGCGGGGGTGATAAAAAATAGTATTAGGTGATTAAAAGCAAGCTGACTCAAGGAGTCAACGTCGTTTAGCCATAAAAAGCGATTTTGTGGCTAAGCGACGTTTGAATTACCCGCTTAGGTGGGTTTATTTTTTAGGTATTTTATCGCAAAAAAAGTTGAGGAGTGGGGTTTTTGGGTTCTAAATTCTACTTTGCAATGTTGTCTTAAATAAATAATTCTGCTTTAAACTGTAGCGCTTTTTAGTAGCTGTTTTTTTGCATCAAAAAAAGTTGAGGAACGGGGTTTTTGGGGTTTTAAATTCTGCTTTGCAATGTTATCTCAAATAAATAATTCCGCTTTAAACTATGGCGTTTTTTACTAGATGTTTTTCCATCAAAAAAATTGAGGAGCGGGGTTTTTGGGGCTAATAAATAATTATATTTAGCCTTATTACCCCGTTTATCTGTTAACTTATCAGCTTTTTATTTTATTGCTTTTGCCACTATTTGTTGAGCTTCTTGCTGTAAGGTGGCAAGGTGTTCGTTGCTGATAAAGCTTTCGGCATAGATTTTATATGCGTCTTCCGTTCCCGATGGGCGAGCTGCAAACCAGCCGTTTTCGGTGATCACTTTCAATCCACCAATTGGCGCATTATTTGCTGGCGCGGTGGTGAGGCATTGGGTTATTTCTTCACCGGCTAGCTTGTCTGTGGTTAATTGGCTTGCATCAAGTTTGGCCAGTTTTTGTTTTTCAGCAAATGTAGCCGAAGCTTGAATGCGTCCATAGTATGAGACACCAAATTTGTCTTCAAGCTCTTGATATTGTTCTTGTGGGTTTTTGCCAATTTTGGCCGTCATTTCTGCAGCAAGCAGACATAAGATGATGCCATCTTTATCAGTTGTCCAGACTTTGCCGTTGGTTCTTAAAAATGATCCGCCTGCGCTTTCTTCACCAGCAAATCCGAGTTTGCCGTGATAGAGTCCATCAGCATACCATTTAAAACCAACCGGATATTCAAGGTATTTTTTGTTTAAGCTGTTAGCTACGCGGTCGATCATTGAGCTAGTTACGAGTGTTTTACCGATTGCGATATCTTTGTGCCATTGTGGGCGGTTTTGGAATAGGTAGTTTACACAGGTTGATAAGTAGGCATTTGGGTTCATTAGTCCTTTTGGGGTGACGATACCGTGGCGGTCAGCATCGGTGTCGTTGCCAAAGGCCAGATCGAATTTGTCTTTTAGATTTAGTAATCCTGCCATTGCCCAACGGCTTGAGCAATCCATGCGGATAATTTCATCATGGTCAAGATGCATAAAGCTAAATGTTGGGTCGATTTTGTTGTTAACGATTTCAAGGTTTAGGCCATATTTTTCAGCAATGCGTGGCCAATAGGTAATACAGGCGCCACCCAGCGGGTCAACCCCAATTTTGAGTGATGATGATTTGATAAGCGATAGATCGACGATGTTTTGTAGGTCATTAACATAATCGGTTTCATATTCTTTAGTATGCAGGTAGTCAGATTTTATCGCTTTTTCGATCGTGACGCGTTTGACACCATTTAGGTTGGCTTTGAGTAGTTCGTTAGCGCGATTTTCGATCTGTTTGGTGATGTCAGTATCAGCAGGCCCGCCGTTAGTTGGGTTGTATTTGATTCCGCCATCTTCAGGTGGGTTGTGTGATGGCGTGATAACGATGCCGTCAGCTAATTGTGATTGTTTATTGTAAGTTAAGATGGCGTGCGATATTACCGGCGTTGGTGTGTAACCCCAGTTTTGAGCGATGACTACGGTTTGTTCGTTAGCAATAAAGACTTCTAATACGGATTTTAGCGCAAGTTCGGATAAGGCGTGGGAATCTTGGCCAATAAAGCAAGGACCAGTGATGTTGTTAGCTTTGCGGTATTCCGCCACCGCTTGTGCAATGGCTAGAATATGAGCTTCGTTAAAGGTGCCTTTGTTTGAGCTACCACGGTGACCCGATGTACCAAAGATGACCAGTTGGCTGATATTGTCTGTATCTGGTTTGATTTGGTAGTAATTGTTTTTTAATGTTTCGACATTTATTAGGTCTGTCGGTTGCGCTAACAATCCCGCACGACTTGGCTTATCCATTTTTTACTCCTCTTTCACAATTCGTTTTATTCACTTTTGTGTTCATTGAGTGAATTTTTATTTACTTGATGGTGAGAATGCATGAGTCACTTGGTTTATCATGCTTTCTGATATTCCCATGTCGCTCATAATCGATTCTATAATGAGTATTTTACGAGCAGTATTGGTGTTGCTAATGACCCAATATGGGGTTCCAATGATTTCTCGTGGTTTGGTGTTTTTACCTGAGGTTTCGAGTGCTGTTGGGTCTTTTGCTAGGTATTGACGCTTTCTACCATGGAGTGAGGTCGCTGCAATGGAGAATAGTGCAGAGTTGTAGTTGTATAGCGCGTTTAATACCATTAAAAATCGACTGATGGTGGATCTTTCTTTAGTAAATCTTTCACTTTTAATCAGGTTTTCAATAACTGAATAATTGTTTTCAATGAGTTCTGATGGGGCAATTTCGATTGCTGACAATTGGTTAAACTTTAATAATCGTCTTAAAATACTTGAGGCATCTTCACCGATATATTTAGTTTGGCCTGCGATAAAGTTATAAAGTTCTTCGTCGATTTCGATAGTTTTCATGCTGTTATTTTGCCTATAAAATTATTTTACTGGACATCCATCAGCTGCGATGGCGTCAAGATTTAAATTCGGTTTGTCATTCATACAATCAAGCTTAGATTGATGAGTGACGGTTTCATTTTTCGTCGTTGCTTTTTGATTTTCATCATGACAGGCAGTTATCATAACTGATAATATTAAAGGAAAAAATAACCGTTTCATGTACTTATTGTATGGTAGATTAACTATTGAGCTGAGTATAACCTAAGTTGATTATAAATTGTATTATCAAATGATAAAATTGTGAAAATGATGTTGTCGTTTTTGCAAAAGAATATTATGCTATTAGAGGTATAAAATTTTATACTCAATATATGAGGAATAAATTATGAAAAAAATCGTCACATTAACTATACTAGCAGCAATTTTATCTGGGTGCAGTAATAGTGATATTTATTCTGGCGATGTTTATACAACCGATCAAGCGAAACAAGTTCAACAAGTAAGTTATGGTACAGTTGTTGCTGTAAGAGCGGTTAAGATTCAAGCTAACTCTGATGGCAAAAATGGTGGCAATGTTGCGGGTCCTTTAGGCGGCGCAGTCATCGGAGGAGTATTAGGTAATACAATTGGTAATGGTACTGGGCGAATTTTAGCTGCAGCTACCGGTGCTGTAGGTGGTGCAATTTTAGGTGATGCTATTGAAAACAAAGCAAGCCAAGCTGCAGCGGTTGAATTAGAAATCAAACAAGATAAAGGTTCAACGATTGTTATTGTTCAAAAAGGTGATGCTAAGCAGTTTTATCCTGGTCAAAAAGTGAAACTGATCTCTAACGGTAAACGTATTAGTGCAGCACCAAAATATAATTCAAGATATTAAAGGTTCCTTTTCAAATCTTACTGATTTGTTCGCCTTCACTTATTGTATGATTCGTGAAGGCATTTTTTTTCTTCTCTTTCTTCCATTTTTTCCTTTTTTCCCATTTTACCTATTTTTAAATTCTCTTAATTGATTATTTTGTCAGCATAAAAATTTGCTTGGTTTGGTGCAAATAGATAAACTCAAGTTAGATGTTTAATTGTAATAAGGAACAGTACTGCAATGCGTATTTTACATACTATGATCCGCGTCGGTGATCTAAAACGTTCAATTGATTTTTATACTCGTATAATGGGAATGAAGTTGCTTAGAACAAGTGAGAATCCTGAATATCAATACTCTCTTGCTTTTGTTGGTTATAGTGATGAGTCTGACAGTTCGGTGATTGAATTGACCTATAATTGGGGAACGGATAAATATGATCATGGTACGGCGTTTGGTCATATTGCTATCGGGGTTGATGATGTGGCTAAGATGTGCGAAGACGTTCGTCAAGCGGGTGGTCGTGTGACTCGTGAGGCGGGGCCGGTTAAAGGTGGTAAGACGATTATTGCTTTTGTTGAAGATCCAGATGGTTATAAGCTGGAGTTAATTCAAAATAGCCAAGCGTCTGAAGCGTTAGGTAATTAATACGTTATATCGCCGATTTTTCGGCGATATTTTTTTCAAATCGATTAGTATTTTGGTGCAAGCAGGTCATCAATAAGATGTTGGTGTGTGATGGTTTGTTTTGCTTGCTCAAGACTCGCTGTTGTCATAATGGCATTAAGTGCTGTTAATGATTCATCAAAATCATCATTTATTATGATGTAGTCATATTCGTTATAATGCGATATTTCAGATTGGGCTTTGTGCATTCTTTTGCTGATGATATTCGCGTCGTCTTGACCGCGTTTAATCAGTCGATTTTCAAGCTCTTTTAGTGATGGCGGTAAAATGAAGATGCTTTTTGATTCAGGCATTTGCTGTCTTACTTGCTGTGCACCTTGCCAATCGATATCAAGAAAGACATTTATTCCTTGCTGCAATGATTGTTCGATTTCAGCTTTGGATGTGCCATAGTAGTGGTCAAAGACGTGAGCATATTCAACAAAGGCATTTTGTTTTATAAGTGATTCAAATTTTTGATTGTCTACAAAATAGTAGTGTTCACCTTGTTTTTCGCCCGGTCTTGGGTTTCTGGTTGTATGAGAGATTGATACTTTAGCCGGATGGTGATTAGTTTGCGCTAAATAGGCGCGGATCAGGCTTGATTTGCCTGCACCACTTGGTGCTGAAATGATAAATAAAGTGCCTGTATACATAAATAATTTTACCGTAATACAATTAATGATTTTAATATCGTGTTGTTAAGCGCTATTATACCAAAATTTGATTATAGAATGTGGCTTATTATTTTAGGTCGATTTAATTATCTGCAATCTACTCTTCATATTTATCTAAGATGGCAGTTGGAAGGAAAGAAAGATGTCATTAACATTTAAAGATGGTGTGCGCGCCTGTATTCCCACTTTATTGGGTTATATTGGAATTGGTATTGCTGCCGGTGTAGTGGGTAAAGCCTCTAATTTGTCAGTGTTAGAAGTTACATTGATGGCTATTATTATTTATGCAGGTGCATCACAATTTATTATTACGGGTTTAATGATTGTCGCGACCCCGATTTCGGCTGTGATATTTACTGTTTTTTTGGTTAATTCACGCCATTTTTTGATGAGTATGGCTACTGCGCCTGCTTTTCGGCGTTTTTCGCTTTTAAATAATATTGGGATTGGTAGCTTATTAACCGATGAGAGTTTCGCGGTTGCGATGAATGCTATTGCCAATAAAACGCCGATCAATCCACCTTGGATGCATGGGCTGAATGTTACTGCTTATTTGGCGTGGATTTTGTCCTGTTTAGTCGGTGCATTGATTGGCGAGTGGTTGCCAAATCCTGCTCAGTTTGGTTTAGATTATGCATTAGTTGCGATGTTTATTGGTTTATTATATTTGCAGTTAACTGGAGATAAAACCAAAACCATTAGAAATCTGATTATTGCAATGTTAACTGTAACTGTGGTGCTGGTTTTTTTATTGCGATTTGTATCGTCAGAAATGGCAATATTATTTAGTACTTTTGCTGGCTGCTTTATAGGTATTATTGTGGAGCGTAAGGCATGAGTTTATATAGTTTTTTGATTATTTTGGGTAGTGGCGTGGTGACTTGGTTACCGCGAGTTATACCATTTTTATTAGTTAGAAAATTGCAATTACCTGAAATCGTGATTCGTTTTTTATCTTATGTTCCTATCTGTATTTTAACTGCGTTATTTGTGCAAAATTTGTTTATTGTTAAGCAAGGTGAGTTTCCTACTTTTAATTTGGAATATTGTTTAGCCGCTGTGCCAACTATTGTCGTGGCGATATTGACACGAAATCTGATGTGGGTGGTGATTACGGGTATGAGTTGTATGGCTTTGATTCGGTATTTTATTCTCTAGCGATAAATAAAAAGCAGGGCGATTGCCCTGTTTTTTTATGTCAACATTGTTCTTTTTGCTCTAATCGCATGATGTTTCTTTTTAGTCTTTCAGCTTCGGCCGTTTGACCTAATTGAGTTAGGTAGTTTGCCATTGCTTTTTGATTGGCAAGATTGTTAATGATAGATTTTGGTTGTTTTTTCCACCATTTTATTAAAGCTAAAGGATCAATATCCGTAGATAACTGTTTTATACGACCAATATAAGCTGCTTGTTTGAACTGATCGAGTTGCGAATCAGGGTAAGCTTTGGTTTTGTATAAGATTGGTAACAGTTCTATCACCGCTTGATAATCTTGTGATTCGTAATATAGCTGGTCTGCTAATTTTAAGAGCTCAATGTTACGCGGTTTTTCGTTTAGCAGTTTTTCGATTGTGATTTTGGCTGAGCTATATTCGTGATTTTTGATTTGTAACCGAATTTGTACAAGCTGAAAAGCAAATAATTCATTTGGTTGGCAACTTTTAGCTGCTTGCTCTAAAGATTGATTAGCGGCAATAAGTTGATCATCATCAATTTGTGCTTGAGCAGCAAGTAAATAAGATAGTGTCGAACTTTTTGCTCCTTTGGCACTTTTCATAAATAGTTTTGCTGCTTGTCGGTAATCACCTTCTAATAAATAAAATTGCGCTTGTTCAATACGTTTAATTGATTTTTTTGGCGATCGTAATCTAAACCAATTACCTAATTTGGTATTGAAGATTTTAGAGAATAATTTATAGATTAGGTATAGGCAGAGCAAGCCAATGATTTGCAATATCATAAATGAGTTAAATGACATGCTGATACGATATTTGGCAACTTCGAATACCGCAGAACCTTGGTGGCCTTCAAACAATGGCCCAAGGAAAAATCCACCAACTAATACTAGGAATATAATGAGTATTTTGAACATTATTATTCTCCTATTTACCTAATATCGATTTAACGCGGGTTTGCATTAATTTTTCAAGTTCAGTAATGCTGTCGAGTTTATCAGGTATATTTTGGTTACTGATTGGTTGGTTTTGTAAGTTTTCAAGCTCATCTATGAATGCTTTTACGCCTGGGGCATTACCATCAAAATATGCATTGACCCAAATTGCTGTATCATTGAGCGCTTGTTGATAAATGAGTTCTTGATGTCTTGGTACTGCTTGAGCAGCAATTAATAGACGGAAACGGATATTTTCGCGCAGGTAAAGTGATTGTTCTGCACTAAGTGGTGTTTTTAGGATCTGGCATTTAACAATTTGCTTTTCGTCACTTCCAGCTTTGTCTAGGCACTCAGAAAAATGGTTATCTTTTACATCTAATTTTTCAATTTTGATGAATTTATCCATAAATGTTGAAGCATTAGCAAGTAAATTATCTGACCAATCATCTGTTGAATGGGTGACATTATCTGCTGAAGTATTGGCGTTGTTAGCAAGAGTATCGTCATATTGATTCATGCCCAGATCGATATCTTTATAGTTTCCAACTAATGGTAATTCTGTTATTGATTCAGTTAAACCAAGTAATTTTAGGATTATGCCATCAGCGTCAACAAAAGTGACTTGAGATAGTGAGTTAATATCTTTGGTGATGGCTTGTCGAGCAGGGAGTAAGCTTGGATCATTTGTTTTCGCTAAGCTTTCATCTGCACTTTTGAGTAATAAACGGGCGCTGGTGTAGTCTTGATCGCTCCAGATTTTTCTACCGGCTAAATGCACTAGGTAGTTTGCTTGCGAGATGAGCCAAACGTTGTTATCCAGAGTCGATACGGCTGCTAAACGTTCGTTAAGGCTATTTAGATTTTGCTCGTTTAATTTATTAGTATCATTAACTTGTTCAGTAAGTTGCTGTTGAGCTTTTTGGTTGTCGCTTAATTGACGGTCAACGCGTTGTGTTAATAATGAAAACTGTTGGTTTTGTTTATTGATGGCATCATCAATATTACTTTGAAGATCTTTAATTATACTTGCTTTGGTATTTTGTTTTAAATTGGCAATTTCAGTTTGTAGCGTTGAGATTTCATGTGTTTGGTTTTGGAGCTGTCTATAACCTTGAAAATAGATCAATCCACCTAAGCAAACTGTTAATCCGATGGCGAGTATTGAGAGTTTTGATACTGGCGCTTTTAGCGTATTGACTGATGGCTCAGGTTGAGGACTAGAAGGTTTTGGCTCTTTTTTATTTATATTCATCATATTATTCGCTTCTGTCTTTTTTATTTGGCTAAATGAAGTGGTGCTGATGTTTGATAGTGTTGCATTGGCACCATAATATCTAGATGGCATAAATTACCTCATTTAGATTTTTGAGAAATATTTTCCGCATTATGACATAGAGTTATCATTGTTTTAAATAAAAATTCATTATTTGCGCTAACAATTTGTAAAACGTTATGCCAATTTAGTTGCTTGGCTTTTTCGAATATCCGTGGGCTAGTTACCACCAATTGTGCTTCATATTTATGTTTATTTTGGCAATATGTGTCGAGTTGGAGTAGGTGATCGACACTTGTTACGAGTAGGATTTGTTGAGCAATATCATCAGTTAGTATGTTGGCTGGATATTGAATTGGTTGACGAAAATAACATTGTATTGAGGTCACGTTTGCTTTTTGTTGCAACTCTTGAGAGAGAAATTGCCGTCCATTGTTTCCACACAAAATTAAAACGGAACGGCCTTGCAAGTCAGTCAATAGTGGTAATAATCCCTCACTATGTTCTTCATTTGGATAATCAACGTGAACGTCAGCTTGTTGACTAAACAATAGAGCTGACTTTTTGCCAATGGCAAAATAGCGTAGATGTTTAGGAAAGCTTAGATTAGGTTGATGTTCTTTTATCATATAGCTGACTTGTGGCGATACCACAATTACGATATCTGATGGCGCAAGTTGGTTGAGCTGTTGTTGAAGGCTATTTAGTCCGTGACCTGCTAAGATTTTGAATAATGGGAGATGGGTTGCCGGAATATTTGCTTGATTTAATTGCTGGGTTAGCTTATCCCCTTCGGGGGAAGGGCGAGTAATATAAATCATCAATCAATTATTTCCGCTAAAATTTTATCAGCTCCTTTGGCTAACAATTCTGATGCCAGTTGTTGACCTAAGGTTTCAGGCTCGGTTGCTGATTTGGTTAGCGTCGCTTTAATGATTTTGCTCCCATCAATACTACCAACTAACCCGGTTAAAGTTAATAAATCATTCGTTAATTGACTATAGCAGGCGATTGGCACTTGGCAACCACCTTGTAAGGCTTGATTCATTGCTCTTTCTGCTTGGATACAAATTCGGCTGTTTTTATCGTCTAGAGGTGCAAGTAATTTAAGAATCGTGTCATCATTTGATCGGGTTTCAATGCCAACCGCACCTTGCCCAACCGCCGGTAAGATTAAATCTGTTGTTATATATTGTTTGATTCGTTCTTGTAATCCTAATCGCTTTAAACCGACAGCAGCGAGGATGATTGCATCGTATTGTTGATCGTCTAATTTTGCTAGACGAGAGCCTACATTTCCACGTAAATCTTTTATGATGAGATGTGGATATTTTGCTCGCAATTGACATTGGCGTCTTAGACTTGAGGTGCCTACAATGGCGCCTTGCGGTAAATCGTCCAAGCTTTGATATTGGTTTGATATGAGTGCATCACGTACGTCATCGCGTTGGCAGATGGTTGATAGGGTTAGTCCCTCCGGGAATTGGGCGGGAATATCTTTTATTGAGTGAACAGCAATATCAGCTTCGTTGTTTAATATGGCTTGCTCTAGTTGCTTTACAAATAATCCTTTTCCACCAATTTTTGACAGTGGACTATCTAAAAGCACATCTCCTTTGGTTACCATAGGAAGCAGTTCCACAGTCAGATCGCTATGGATAGCTGTCAGTTGTTCTTTTACATAGTTAGCCTGCCAAAGTGCTAAGGGGCTTTTACGTGTGGCGATGCGAATTTTCAATGGTGTTTCCATTCCTTTCAAATCTTTGTTTATCTTTTCTTTAACTCTTGAGTCGATTTGCCTAAAGTCTTGAGTGCTTTAGGCATGAAGACATTTTTATTTTTTTACGGTTTAAATGTGACGCTTAAAGTTCATCGACAAAACTAATTGCATAACCAATATAATTTGCCGGAGTTAATTGTTTTAATCGTGCTTTTTCATGTTCAGGTAAAGCTAACGAGTCAATGAATTGTTGCATTCCTTGTGCATCAACACGTTTACCGCGAGTGAGTTCTTTTAATTTTTCGTATGGTTTTTCGATACCATAACGGCGCATTACGGTTTGAATTGGTTCGGCTAGCACTTCCCAATTACGGTTAAGCTCTTCAAGTAGATATTCTTGATTGACTTCAAGCTTGTTTAAGCCTTTTAGGGTCGATTGATAAGCGATGATCGCATAACCAATACCTACACCAAGGTTACGTAATACTGTTGAGTCAGTTAAATCTCGTTGCCAACGAGAAATAGGTAGTTTGCTACCCAAGTGACTCATAATAGCGTTAGCTATACCTAAGTTACCTTCAGAGTTTTCAAAATCAATTGGGTTCACTTTGTGTGGCATGGTGGAAGAGCCGATCTCACCAGCGATGGTTTTTTGTTTGAAATGATTTAGTGCAATATAACCCCAAACATCACGATCAAAGTCGATCATGATGGTATTGAAACGCGCTACACAATCAAAATATTCGGCAATATAATCATGTGGTTCAATTTGCGTGGTGTATGGATTCCATTGTAATCCCAATGATGTGACAAATTCTTCACTAAATTTGTGCCAATTGATTTGTGGGTAAGCCACCATGTGTGCATTATAATTACCTGTCGCACCATTGATTTTACCTAGTATTTCAATTGACTGTAGTTGTTTAAGTTGTCTTTTTAAACGGTAGGCTACATTAGCAAACTCTTTACCAATGGTAGATGGTGTAGCGGGTTGTCCGTGCGTTCTTGATAGCAATGGAAGGTCACGATAAGCTTTAGCTTGAGCGGTGATAATATCAATCAATTTATTCCAATAAGGAACGATTACTGTATCTCGCGCTGTTTTTAGCATTAATGCGTAAGATAGATTGTTAATATCTTCTGAGGTACAGGCAAAGTGGATAAATTCGTTAATAGCTTGTAGCTCTTCGTTACTGTTTACTTTCTCTTTTAGGAAATATTCAACCGCTTTAACATCATGGTTTGTGGTTTTTTCGATGGTTTTAATGCGTAATGCATCTTGTTCATCAAAGTTTTCTACAATTTGGTTAAGGTGTTTAGTGGCAAGCTCACTTAAAGCTGGAACCTCCAGAATATCTGCTTGGCTAGCTAATTTTTGTAGCCAACGTACTTCAACTTGAACGCGATATTTTAATAAACCATATTCACTAAAAATTGTGCGTAATTCTGTTGTTTTGTCACCATAACGACCATCAATTGGTGATAGGGCGGTTAGAGCAGATAATTCCATCGGTTTTACTCCGTTGCTATTTTTTAATTTAATAACTTTGTTGATTAATTTCTTTTAATAACTCTTGCGCTGCATTAGCTATTCGTTTGCGACTTAATAGGAATTGGAAGCGACTTCCTCCAACTTGATACCATAAAATGGCAGAGCGAACACAACTCAATAGTGAAGATCTGACTTTGGCTTGAACTAATGAATTTTGTAGATATTCAGCTTTACCTACCACTTTGATTTTTGTTGCTAACGGGCTGATGATATCAGAATAGATTCCAGCTAATGAATAAGAGAGATCGTCAATATGATTGTCGATTGTTTCATTATTCATTTCAGGATACAAGCCTGATATTCGTTGTAAACGTTGATCTATTTTATCTAACGCTTCATTATTTTTTAATAATTTGCTGGTAATACTTAAGGTACCAAAAAGGTAACGAATCAGTTCAACATGTTGTTTTTGGTTAGAGGAGAGTAGGGTAATCAGTGTTTCTAACCCTGTTTTGATATTGTTTATACCATCATAAACATCATCAGTGGTTTTTGGTGATGTGTTGAATATGCTTTTTATCGATACTTGATAAATTGTCGTATTACAAACCCCAGTATTAGCAAGCTGGGGGATAAGTGTTGCGCTTTGTGTCGCGCCGGCAAGAGCTATTGCAATATGATGGTATTTATTGTTCACTTTAATGCTCCTTACTGCTTATAATTCGTTCCTCGATAATTCCACCGCCAAGGCAAACTTCATTTTGATAAAACACTGCTGATTGTCCTGGTGTGACAGATGCAACAGGTTTGTCAAACATGACTTCAATTTTATCTTCACCTAGTGGTGTAACACAACAAGAGATATCTTGTTGACGATAGCGCGTTTTAACTGTGCAATGAAATGGTTGGGTAACAATTTTACGATCAACCCAGTGCAGTTGTTGGGCAATTAAACCATTTGAAAATAGTGCTGGATGGTCATGCCCTTGAGCAACAATTAATTCGTTATTTTTAATATCTTTATCAACTACGTACCATGGAGTGTCGTCGGCTTGTTTTAGACCACCAATGCCAAGCCCTTTGCGTTGACCTAATGTGTGGTACATTAATCCTTGGTGTTGACCAATAACTTCACCATTTACGGTTCGAATAACGCCTGATTGTGCAGGTAAATAACGCGCTAAGAAGTCACTGAATTTTCGTTCTCCAATAAAACAGATACCTGTTGAGTCTTTTTTGGCTGCGGTTGCTAAGCCAAGTTGCTCTGCTATCTTTCTTACTTGTGGTTTTTCAAGTTCGCCAACAGGAAATAAACTTTGACGAATTTGGTCTTCACTAAGCGTATATAAAAAATAACTCTGATCTTTGTTGTTGTCGATTCCACGGAGTAATTCAACCTTGTCACCATTTTCGCGTTTACGGACATAATGACCTGTTGCAATATAATCGGCATTTAAATCTTCTGCTGCATATTCGAGAAATGCTTTAAATTTGATCTCTTTGTTACATAAAATATCTGGATTCGGCGTTCGGCCTGCTTTGTATTCAGATAAAAAATGTTCAAAGACATTGTCCCAATATTCTGCAGCAAAGTTGATGGTATGGAGTTTGATATTTAATTTGTCACAGACTGCTTGTGCATCAGCGAGGTCGATAGCTGCAGAGCAATATTCTTCTGTGTCATCTTCTTCCCAATTTTTCATAAATAGACCAACAACATCATAGCCTTGTTGTTGTAATAAATAAGCAGAAACGGAAGAATCTACGCCGCCAGACATGCCGACAACGACTTTTTTTCGAGTGTTTACATTTGGCATAATAACTAAATTAATGGGCAAAAATTTTGTGGTGATTTTAGCATAATTAAGGCTAAATGTATAAGGTTATGCTGTATGGAATGTGATTAGATTGCTTAATTTTGTTAATGACATTTTTATGTTGTTCGCAGAAAAAAATGCAATATCAAGTGATAAAAAACTCCATTGATTTGCATCAATGGAGTAAAAATAAAAAAAGCACAATGGCAATATTAATTGAGATTTTTCAATAAATAGATTACATGACCAATTATTTTAAAATCTTTTTGCTCATTTTTAGCTTTCGTAATAGTCGGGTATTTTGGGTTGTCTGAAATCAATAACAGATTTGAACCTTGATTTTGAATTCGTTTGATAGTAATTTGATCATCATATTGTACAGTATAAAGGAAACCATCAACTGGTTTATTATTTGCTGTATTAATAATGACTATATCATGGTTGGATATAGTTGGTTCCATACAATCACCTTTAGCCCAAACCGCAGCAAGATCATCTGCTTCACAACCTTGATGTTTAGTTAAGGTGAGATCAAATGGGATCGTATCTAAAATTGTGAATGCGTTAATAGTTTCGTTCTTATTAAGAAACGGAACATTCACTGTACCTCGGCTTAGCGTTTCAGGTAGTAAGCGACATTCACCTTTACCTGTTGCTAACCATTCAATTGATACATCGCATTTATCTGCGATAGTAGCTAATCGACTGAGTGATGGATAGGTTTTTCCACTTAAGTAATCACGGATTACCGCTTCGGACATACCAACACTTCTGGCAAATGCATTGCCTGAACGACCTTCTAATAGGAGCGTTAATCGGTTTTTAAAAGTTTCAACACAAGTATCGTTAAAAGTTCGTGTTTTTTCTTTGGTTTTAGGTTTTTTTTCTTTCGTTTCCATTATATTTTATTCCATTTGTGGCTGTTTTTTTGTTTTTATTGTTTTAATTCGTTTTTTTATGTGCTATTCTTTGCCGGTAACTTTTTATCGATCTAGAATCGTAACACCGATAATCTTTACAATAGCAAAAAATTTAACCAATAGAGGATCTCATAATGAGAGAACAAGATCAAGACTGGACACCATCAAGAGTTGTAGGTGAAATTAAAATTCGAGGCGGAAATTTAAGGGCGCTTTCACGATCAAGTGGTTTACAGGCTGATACTTTACGTAATGCTTTATATCGTCATTGTCCTAAATATGAACGTATTATCTCTGAATATTTGCAAGTGCCTGTTGAGAAAATTTGGCCATCTAGGTATGAAAATAAGGTTAAAAAATAAGTTACAAAATTTAATTTAGTTAAAAAGAAGACGCCTTTTATAGGCGTCTTTTTTATTTTAATGCTTATTTTTTAGCTTGTTCTGCTGCTCTAACAATCGCTGCAAAAGCATCAGCTTTTAATGAAGCTCCACCAACTAATGCACCATCAATATCTGGTTGAGTGAATAGTTCTGCTGCATTTTTGTCATTTACAGAACCACCGTATTGAATGATAACTTGTTTAGCGACAGCGGCATCTTGTTTTGCAATGTGGTCACGAATAAATTTATGTACTGCTTGCGCTTGAGCTGGAGTTGCAGATTTTCCAGTCCCAATTGCCCAAACTGGTTCATAAGCAATTACTGCACCATTAAATGCTTGAACACCTAATGCATTAATTACTGCATCAATTTGTCGAGCACATACTGCTTGAGTTTGACCGGCTTCGTTTTCAGCTTCTGTTTCACCAATACATAGTACAGGAACAAGTCCAGCTTCTTTTAATACGCCGAATTTTTGAGCGATAAATTCATCTGATTCTTTATGATAAGTACGACGTTCAGAGTGACCAATGATCACGTGAGTCACACCGATTTCTTTTAACATAGTGGCTGAGACTTCACCAGTATAAGCACCTGAAAGATGAACACCAACATCTTGTGCGCCTAAAAGAATAGTTGAGCCACCTAATTGATGTTTAACGAAATCTAAGTACACAGTCGGTGGTGCAATTGCAATATCGCAGTTTGCTTCAGTTGATAGCTCAGCTCTTAGTCCTGCAACTAAGTCTTTAGCCATTTCGATACTTCCATTGAGTTTCCAGTTACCCATTACGAGTGGTTTTCGCATAATTTTCTCCAACTTAAGATTTAAAATGGTGTTGATTTCAGAATGAATTCGTTATAATACTCCTTATTATACACCAAATAAATTGAGCTTGAGGAAAAATATGTCATTAGAAATATTGAATCAATTAGAAACTAAAATTCAAAACACTGTAAACACTATTAATACCTTGAAAGAAGAGATTTCGAGATTAAAGCAAGGCAATCATGAACTTGAACAATTAATTAATGATAGTTCAGATGAGATGAAAGCATTACGTGACGAAAATGAGAAGTTAAAACAAGATCAACAAGTTTGGCAACAACGTATTCAAACCCTTTTAAGCAAAATTGGTGAAATAACCCAGTAAATGATTCAATTTTTTTAACGCGACTTAGGTCGCGTTTCTTTTATGACGACTAATTAATGTGAAGATGATATTTAAATGCGCGAACAGCTAAAATCTTTGTGGCTTACTCAAACCATCCATTTAATAGAATCCGAATCAGGTCGATTTGCTGATCAAGATATTAATCGACAAGTTAAAGCTATGCCAACCTCTTTGGTTAACCGTATCATTACCCGCGCAACAATACTGTCTAAACAAAATGGTTTATATTCTGCGCAAAAGGTTATTTTACGTTCTATTAAAATTTCTTTCTGTTTATTACTGTTAATTTCGATTTTTTTAGGTGGTTCATTAACATTTAGCGCTTTGAGTCAAAATCCAATCAATTTGTATTGGGCGCTATTGTGCTTATTAGGTGTTCATTTTATTACGCTCATTATTTGGATTGGTTCATTTTTTTTCTTTTCTCGCTTTGGTGGTAGTTTATTAATCCATTGTTGGTTATGGATAGCCCAAAAGCTTTATCAAAAAAAGACCGTGCAACAGCTTGTACCGGCTTTTATCACTTTATTTGGTTCTTCAATCCGTTGGTTGCTTGGTTTTGTTCTGAATCTTTTTTGGGTCGTTATTTTATGTAGTGCTTTATTCGTTTTATTGATGCTATTTTCAACTCAGCACTACAGTTTTGAGTGGAAAACTACTTTATTAAGTTCTGATACCATTATTAAGTTAACGCATTATTTAGGTTATGTTCCATCTTTGTTTGGTTTTCCGATTCCAAATGATGATGTGATTAAGCTTAGTGAACACGCTTTAAGTGAGGGTGACATTCGTTCTTCTTGGGCAATTTGGCTATTAGGTGTTTTTATCTGTTATGGATTAGCCGTTCGATTTCTATTAATGACGTTTTGTGGCATCGCTTGGATTGTGAGTAGCCGAAAAATTAAATTAAATTTGGATGATCCTGACTTTCAAATCCTATCCCAACAATTACAGCCACTTTTAACCCAAATGGTGGATGAAGATAAGTTAGGCGAACCTAAATGGCAACTACCAATCTCACAGATTGAAGAAGGAAGTGGTGTCTATTTAGTGGCTGTGGATGTAGATGAGAGTTGGAATCCACCGCATGACGGGCATTTTTACGGATTTTTAAATACTCGTGAGCAGCGAAATGCAATATTAGATCTTTTGCAATTAAAACCCGCGTATAAAGTGTTAATTGCAATCGATACTGATCGAGCACCAGATCGCGGGGTATTAAATTTTGTTCAACAATTAATGAATAAATCACAGCAAAGTCGAATATGGTTTATTAATCATGGTAAACAATTACATAATTGGCAATCGTTATCTTTACCGTTAGCTAATCCTAGCTGGTTAGATCAGGATAATTAATATGATAACTTCATTGAAATTAGCGATAGTTGGACATGCAAATTTTGGTAAAACTTCACTTTTGCGTGCATTAATAAGAGATAGTCATTTTGGTGATGTTTCTGATAAGCCAGGGACAACTAGACATGTAGAGTCAATCAAACTCCCTCTAGCGGATAACACCGACATTACTTTTTATGATACACCCGGATTTGAAGACAGTTTGGCGCTTTATGACTATATCAATCAACTTGTATCGCCAAATAGTAAGCTTGATGGAGTCGATAAATTAACGATTTTTTTACAAAGTCCAGAAGCTGAAAACCTCTTCAATCAAGAAGCAAAAGTAATCCGACAGGTGTTAAATTGTGATGCTGCTATCTATGTGATCGACGTGCGAGAGCCCGTTCTACCTAAATATCACGATGAATTAGCTATCTTAGCCAATAGCGATAAACCGATTCTTGCAGTACTTAACTTCATTTCAGCTGAGGAACAGAATGAAAAGGAATGGAAAAGATTGCTTTCAAGAATGGGGATTCATGCTATCATTGGGTTCAACGCTGTTTTTCCACCCTTAGACGGTGAAGAAAAATTGTACAATAGCTTGGCGTTATTGGTTGAACCAGCAAAAAAAATATTGGATAATTGGCTAGTTAATATTGCTGAAACTCGTGAATCACGTAATCGTACAGCTAACCAAATCATTGCAGAAGCATTAGTTGATGTGACTGCTTTTTATGAAATGGCAAAATCTGATGATAAGCAAGCTGTCGCTGACATGCAAAATAAAGTCAGGAAACGTGAACAGAAAGCAATTAATGATTTATTGAAGCTCTATCAATTCGATTCAACTCAAGAGAGTGAAGAGAATTTGCCTTTAATCAAAGGCCGTTATAATGCAGACTTGTTTAATCTTGATGCATTAAAAACGATGGGGGTTCACTTGACCAAAGGTTTTGTGTCGGGCGCTACAATCGGTGCTAGCATTGATTTAGCAACTGGTGGATTATCATTTGGTTCAGCTGCGTTAATAGGTGCAGCCGTTGGTAGTTTAATGCAAACTGCTAAGCATTATGGATCGAGAATGCGCTATCAGCTTTCTGGATTTAGTAAACTAAGTGTTGATGATGTGATCATTTGTTTTCTTTCTTTACGATTAGTTCAGCTTAAAGAGAGTTTAAATTTTCGCAGCCACGCGAACCTTAGCCCAATTAAGTTGTCTAAACTTGATGAGAATAAGTGGCAAAAAGGCGTTTTACCTAAAAGTTTAAAGGTAGCAAGACGTTATTCGCAGTGGTCTACGTTGAATAAAGGAACAAGAAGAAATGACAAGAAAAGACAATCGATTATTAACGAAGTTGCGCAGCAGCTGCGGTAGCGTTAAAAAGCGATTATTAGTAAGCTCACTAATTTTATCATTATTCGTATTATTTGGTTGTAGTAGCAGTCATAGCCAAGTATCAGTTAAATCTGATCCTGTGATGTTAGCCAAAATTGAACAGCACTACTCAAAATGGAAGAGAACACCTTACCGTTATGGTGGTACTACTTTAGCTGGTAGTGATTGTTCTGGTTTAGTTATGAACTTCTACAAAAATAGATTACAAAAGACCCTTCCAAGAAGTGCTGCTGAACAAGCTAAATTAGGTTATAAAGTTACCACGCCTAAAGCGGGTGATTTAGTCTTCTTCAAAACCGGACGTAGTCGTAGCGGATTACATGTTGGTATTTATTATGCAGATGGTAAATTCTTACATGCTTCAACTTCAAAAGGTGTTATCTATTCAAATCTGAATGAAGATTACTGGAAAAAACATTACTGGATGACACGTCGTGTGACTGGTCGTTAAAAAAGTTTAATAAATATAATAAAAAACTCTCTATATTTAGAGAGTTTTTTTTATTCCCAAAAATTGGATCTTCATTAAAGAGATTAAACGGATTAATTTAACCAATTAATCCGTTTTTAGATTTAGCTGTCAGCTGGCGTTTCTATATCGGAATAGGTTGCTAGCATCTGCAAGAATTTAAATTTGGAATTAACCATTTTTGCAGATTGTTCATGCAAGGTATTAGCAATCACTGGCTCAAGTGTTTCTAAACGACGGAATCGTTGTTCTTTGAGTAACACATCAGTTAATGATTCACTGTTTGGTGCTTTTGAGTCTAGCACTAGACCCGGTTTTCCTTCTTGCATACGACGAGGATCATAACGGTATAGTGGCCAAAAACCTGATTTTACTAAATCTTTCATTTGTTCATGAGATTTAGATAAATCATAACCATGTTCTTCACAAGGACTATAAGCAATAACGAGAGAAGGGCCGTTATAGGCTTCAGCTTCTTGTAATGCTTTTAGGGTTTGATTTAGTTGTGAGCCTAGGGCCACTTGAGCAACATAAACGTGACCATACATCATCACACTCACACCTAGATCTTTACGGGCTTTATTTTTACCTAAATCAGCAAATTTTGATACAGCACCCATTGGTGTAGCCTTCGATTGTTGACCACCAGTATTTGAGTAGCATTGAGTATCAAGAACTAAGATATTTACGTTTTCAGTGAGACTCATTACATGGTCTAATCCACCAAACCCAATATCATATGCCCAACCATCACCACCAATTGCCCATACTGATTTATCAATTAAGTAGTCAGCATCTTGTATTAGCTCTTTAGCTTCCGCTGAGGTTAAATGAGCTAATTGTTGACGAAGTAAATTGACTTGCGTACGTTTTTCATCAATTGAAAGATCCGGAGATTGTAAATTGATTACAATTTCTGGTGAAATTTCGCCTGCAACATGTTCCAACAAACGTAATGCTCGTTTTTTATGTTGGTTATAGGTAATTCGATAGCCAAGGGCGAATTCGGCATTATCTTCAAATAATGAATTTGCCCATGCTGGTCCTCGACCATTATGATCGGTGGTATATGGTGTTGACGGTAAGTTACCCCCATAAATTGATGAACAACCAGTGGCATTAGCAATAGCGAGATGATCACCATATAATTGCGTTAATAATTTGATGTAAGGTGTTTCACCACAACCCGCACATGCACCAGAATATTCAAATAATGGTGTTAATAGTTGCGATGTGCGTATATCTATACGTTCGAGGGTTTTTATTTCACGATCTGGTAGTGCAGTAAAGTACTCGTAATTAGTCCGCTGTGTTTCAAGATTATCAATGCGCGACTGCATATTGATAGCTTTGATATCAAAGTTATTGCGGTCACGTGAAGGACAAACTTCAACACACAAATTACATCCAGTACAATCTTCAGGCGCAACTTGTAATACGTAGCGTTGACCTTTCATATCTCGCGCTTTCACTTCTAGTGAGCTTAACGATTCTGGTGCATTAACTATTTCACTAACCACTTTGGCTCGAATAGCCGCGTGAGGACAAGCTACTACACAATGGTTACATTGGGTACAAAGTTCGGGTTTCCAAATTGGAATTTCTTCCGCAATGTTGCGTTTTTCCCATTTGGTGGTACCAACTGGCCATGTTCCATCGGGCGGGAACGCCGAAACGGGTAAAGTATCACCTAAGCCGGCTAACATTGTTGCAGTAACCATTTTAACAAAATCAGGTGCATTGCTTGGTACGACTGATGGGCGCAATGGGCTACTTTCATCAACACAACTTAATGGAATTTGTTCAAGTGATGCGATGGCTAAATCAAGTGCTTTCCAGTTATTTTCAACAATATCTTGCCCTTTACTGCTATAACTTTTGGCAATAACTTCTTTCAGTTGAGTGATACTGAAATCATTTTTAAATATTTCAGATAAATGGAAGAAAGCGGCTTGCATTACGGTGTTTATTCTTGCCCCTAAGTTACATTCTCGAGCAATTTTAGCCGCGTTAATAATATAAAAGTGCGCTCTTTTCTTGATTAATTGAACTTGCACTTCTTTAGGTAATCTATGCCAGACTTCATCCTTACTATAAGGCGTATTAAGCAAAAAGATTCCATCGTCTTTCAATCTTTCAACGATCTGATACTTGTCAATAAACTGATCTTGATGACAACCAATAAAATGAGCACTGGTGATTAAATAAGGTGAATCAATAGGCTCAAGGTTGACTCTAAGATGAGAGGTGGTTAAACCGCCTGCCTTTTTCGAGTCATAAACAAAATAACCTTGAACATAAAATGGTGAGTTATCACCAATAATTTTAATATTATTTTTTGTTGCAGATACGGTTCCATCACTTCCCAAACCATAAAATAATGCTTCAAGTGCCGATTTTTGTGGTATTGATTGTTCTGGTAATGGTAATGATAATCCAGTTATGTCATCGTAAATACCAACAGTAAATCGAGGTTTTGGCTTCTCAGTTGCTAATTCATTAAAAATAGCTAATACCGAGCGAGGATCGAACTCTTTCGAAGATAGACCATAACGACCACCAATAATTTGTGGTAAATAACTACGTTCACCGCGAGAAAAACTTTCAGCAAATGCTGTCATTACATCTAAATAAAGTGGTTCTGCTTGAGCGCCTGGTTCTTTGGTGCGATCCATCACCGCGATTTTTTTCACGGTTTTAGGGATAATATCAAGTAGATGTTTTGCTGAAAAAGGGCGGTATAATCTGACGATGACTACGCCAACTTTTTCATCATTTTTGATTAGATGATCAACCACTTCTTTGGTGGTACTGACCCCCGACCCCATAATAACAATAATACGTTGCGCATCTTCTGCGCCATAATATTCGAAAGGCTGGTATTTTCTACCTGTCTCTTTTTCAAATGCCTGCATCGCATCAACAACATGGTTGTAAGCATTTTCATAATAGGGATTAATGGCTTCACGACATTGGAAGTAGGTATCAGGATTAGCTGATGTTCCGCGTATTACCGGCTTATCTGGTGTTAATGCGCGAGCACGAAAAGCTTCAATAGCTTGATTAGGTAGTAAGTTACGAATTTGTTCATCACTGATTGGGTAAATTTTATTGACCTCATGTGAGGTTCTAAATCCATCAAAAAAGTGGACAAATGGTATACGACTATTGAGTGTTGCTATTTGTGAAATTAACGCTAAATCTTGAGCTTCTTGTACTGAGCTAGAACAAAGCATGGCGAAACCAGTTTGCCTGATTGACATGACATCTGAATGGTCACCAAAAATAGATAATGCATGAGTTGCAACGGTACGAGCAGCAACGTGTAAAACAAATGGTGTTAATTCTCCCGCTATTTTGTATAGCGATGGAATCATTAATAGTAAACCTTGTGATGAGGTAAATGATGTTGCTAGTGCACCAGTCATTAATGCGCCATGCACGGTCGAGATTGCGCCAGCTTCGGATTGCATCTCAACTACTTTTGGGGTATCACCAAATACATTGGGTTTATTAAATTCTGCCCATGTGCTGGCTTGCTCAGCCATTGATGAACTCGGTGTAATGGGATAAATAGCAATGACTTCGTTTGCACGATATGCGACAGATGACACCGCACTATTAGCATCTGATATGATCATTAAAAAACCTTGTATTTTATCGTTTTATGACATTACTTAGTTATTATATTTTTTGACTATTGTACCAGAAAGTAAGATAGCTTTTAGTTATTTTTGTGTTAATTTTTTCCGTTATGACTATCTGTTTTTAATCATTACCAAGCGAATTATTATTGGTAAATCGAATTGCAAAAGTTGATGATTAAGCTAACTTAACAAGTTATTTAAGTTGAAGTTTTTTTGAAAGTTTACCAATGAGTAGTATCAATAGCATTGATTGGATAAAAAGTTTATATTATCCAAATGGTTGGATAATATAAACGAATAGTATTATTTAATAATTACACGCTCAGTTGATGATGATGTTTTTATTTCACCTAGTAGCCAAGCTTTTTCACCATGCTCATTAAGCAAATTGATGGCTTGGTCAGCTAACTGTTTTGGTAAAGCGATGATCAAACCAACGCCACAGTTGAAAGTACGATACATTTCATGACGACTGACATTACCAGCTTGTTGTAACCAATTGAAGATTGACGGCCATTGCCAGCTTGATTCATTAATAATTGCTTGAGTGTTATCCGGTAAAACACGAGGAATGTTTTCCCAAAAACCACCACCAGTAATATGGGCAATTGCATGAACGTCGATTTTGGAAATTAAATCTAGGACAGATTTGACATAAATTTTGGTTGGAGCAAGTAGATGATCAGCTAATGGTTTTCCATCTAATTGTTCTGTAGCTGGATTTACACCACTCACTTCGATTATTTTTCGAACCAAAGAGTACCCATTAGAGTGGGCACCACTTGATGCAAGAGCAATTAAGGCGTCACCATCTTGTACTTTACTTCCATCAATCATTTCTGCTTTTTCAACTACGCCAACACAAAAGCCGGCTAAGTCATAATCATCACCGTGATACATACCCGGCATTTCGGCTGTTTCACCGCCAACTAAAGCACAGCCTGATTGTTTACAACCTTCAGCGATACCTGTAACGACTGTTGCTGCAACATCAACATTAAGTTTACCTGTTGCATAGTAATCTAGGAAGAATAACGGCTCCGCACCTTGAACAATCAAATCATTAACGCACATTGCAACTAAATCAATACCAATTGATTCATGGCGGTTTAAATCCATTGCCAGACGTAATTTTGTGCCAACACCATCAGTACCTGATACTAAAATAGGTTGCTTATATTTTTGCGGAATTGCACATAATGCACCAAAACCACCTAGTCCACCCATAACTTCAGGACGTTTGGTCTCTTTTACAACAGATTTAATGCGATTTACCAGTTCATTGCCTGCATCGATATCGACACCGGCATCTTTATAGCTAAGAGATTTGTTATTTGACACGGGAGCAGTCCTTACAGTAGAAAAATTGTTTGATATTTTAGCAAGGATGAAATTTATTGGCGACTAATTATTGATAAAATAACTTATTAATTAAAGAGATTCATTGTTCTCAAACCAACTCTCTAAAATAATAATGGCAGAAGTTGCATCAACATGACCTTTTTCAAGCGCCCGATAACCACGTGAAGCAAAAATATGTGATTTAGCCTCAACTGTGGATAATCGTTCATCTTGTAGATGTACTTGATAACCAAACATACCATGCAAACGGTTAGCAAATTTGCGAGCTCTAGCGGTTAAAGGTTGTTCTGTGCCATCCATATTTAGCGGTAGTCCAACCACTAAATAATCGGGTTTCCATTCATTAAGTACTTTTTCAATCGCTTGCCAATTAGGTATGCCATCACGAGCTTTAAATGAACAAAGTGGGTTAGCTGTTTTTGTGATGTCCTGACCAATAGCTGCACCAATACTTGCAGTACCAAAATCAAATGCAATAATAGTTGCCATTGTCTATGCATTACCCATTTGGTGAGAAATAGTACTGATATTAATGCCCAATGATTCAGCCGCTTTTTTCCAACGATCCTCAATAGCCACTTCAAAAATAATTTGTGGATCAGCTTCGGTAACTAACCAGTCATTTTTGGCAACTTCACTTTCAAGTTGTAATGATTGCCAACTTGAGTAACCCAGTGCTAGAAAGATATCTTTTGGTTGTTCTGGAGAGCCAATCGATTTCAATGCGTCAAGTGATGTGGTTATCATCACATCATCAGAAATCTGTATACTTGATGCAAACCCCTTATGAGGCGTGTGTAAAATAAAACCTTGCTCCTCGGCAAGTGGTCCACCACAAAATACTGGATGCTCAAGTTCAGCACAACTTTTTGAGGCAGTGATTTCAAGACGGGACAATACGGTTTCAACATTGAGATCTATAATAGGCTTATTCAAAATAATACCCATTGCACCATCACGATTATGTTCACAGATATACACCACAGAACGACTAAATACTGAATCATGTAGTGTTGGCATTGCAATAATAAAATGATTTTTTAAATTCATACGCTCACATTGTTGTTAAATTATAATGCACATTTACCAATTTTGACTTTATGTTCTACATTACAACGCATTAATACTTCTGGATGATTGGTTTCTTCATTAATTGATTCACCAATAATTTCAAAATCCTGCGATAAGTAAAAGTTAATCGCATCACTATTTTGTTTATACACATGTACCAATAATTCATTGTGACGCTGTTTTGCTTTTTCAACTAGCGCAGCTCCGGTTCCTTGATGACGAAAACCTTCTTCAACAAAGAGTCCAGAAATATAATTCTCAGTTAAACCTATAAAACCTACTACGCCATTAAGATCTTGGACATAGATAGTTGACATTGGAATCAACATTTTAACTATATCGTAGTTCTGTTTAAAAAATTCAAGATCAATAAAGTTGTGAGCTTGTTCATTACCTTGTAGCCATATCTTCATAATGGCATCTAAATCTTTTGGTTGGTATTCTCTAATCATTTTTTAACTCTTTTTATTTAATCTTGATTCAATCGCGTCCATTAAAAGCCCTGTGATTGATAAATCTGGATGGGCAGTTTCAATTTCTCGTACACAAGTTGGACTAGTGACGTTAATTTCAGTTAATTTATCCCCAATTACATCAAGTCCTACAAATAAAAGTCCTTTTTGTTTTAATGTTGGTCCAATACTGTTGGCAATTTTCCAATCACTATCATTTAAAGCTCTTACTTCACCATGTCCGCCAGCGGCTAAGTTTCCACGTGTTTCACCTTTTTGAGGTATCCGCGCCAAACAATAAGGAACCGGAACACCATCGACAACTAAAATACGTTTATCACCATCTTTTATTGCCGGGATAAAATTTTGCGCCATACAGTAACGAGTATTATGCTCGGTAAGTGTTTCAATTATCACAGACACATTGGGATCATCTTGTTTGATTCTAAAAATTGACGAACCACCCATACCATCAAGTGGTTTTAAAATAATGTCATGAAATTGTTGATGGAAAGCCTTAATTTGTGATGTTTGGCGAGTAACTAAAGTTTCCGGCGTAAAATCAGCAAACCAAGCAGTAAATAATTTTTCATTACAATCACGTAAACTTTGTGGCTTATTAACTACTAATACGCCTTTATCTTCAGCGCGTTCTAAAATATAAGTCGCATAGATAAATTCGGTATCAAAAGGCGGATCTTTACGCATTAGTATCACATCGAGTTCACTTAATGCTATTGTTTGTTCGTCACCAAAATCAAACCAATGTTCACTATTGTTATGAACTGTTAGTATACGAGTGGTTGCACTTGCTTCACCATTACGTAAAAACAGATCATTCATCTCCATATAATAGAGTTGATAACCTCGCTTTTGTGCTTCAAGCAGCATAGCAAAGCTGGTATCTTTTTTTAATTTGATATGGCTGATGGGATCCATAACAATACCAAGTTTAATCATGTTGACTCCTTACTGATTTTATCTGATTGCATTGAATTTGCTGTTGATGACTTGCACGCTTTTCTACCTATTTAAAATCACTTATTTGAAATCAAGGTAGAGCATGGTTTTAGCAATAAAAATCAAGTTTTGAACTATCATACTCGTTACCGATTAATAAGCAAAGCAATCAATTGTTAACTCATTCATTTTGGGTGATTAACCTAAATCACCTAAACGAACTTGAAGGGCAGTTATTGCTGTTAGTGCAGCTGTTTCAGTTCGTAAAACTCGTGGACCGAGTAAAATATCGGTAAACTGATATTGATGCGTCATCTGAATTTCTTCGTTAGATAGCCCACCCTCTGGTCCAATTAATAAACTAATGTTTTTATTCTCAGACGACAGTTGATTTATGCCTTTTTCTGCTTTTGGATGTAAGTTGAGTTTTAGGCTATCAGTTAAACTTGCACACCAAGTTTCTAATTTCATTACCGAATTTATGGTAGGAATGATGTTACGCCCACATTGTTCACAGGCAGAAATAACAATTTTTTGCCATTGTTGAACCTTCTTTTCAAGCCTTTCTTGATCGAGCTTTACGCCACAGCGTTCAGAAAGTAGTGGGGTAATGATACTCACACCTAATTCAACTGATTTTTGAATAGTAAACTCCATTTTATCGCCACGAGAAATAACTTGGCCTAAATGAATGTTTAATGGTGATTCTCGATCATCAAAAACAGTTGTTGCTGTTTTTACAACAACGTTTTTTTTGTTTACTTCATGGATCACTGCTGGCGTAATTTGGTTAGAGCCGTCAAACAACGTCACTGATTCGCCAGGCTTCATTCTTAATACACGGATCAGGTGATTAAAAGCATTGTCGTCCAAGGTAATTAGGCTGTTTTGATTGATGGTGTAGGGTTGAAAAATTCGAGTCATATCATCTTTTATTCACTATTATTTGAAATAAATTATAGCGTAATTTAATAAGATTCGGTAATCTCTATTTTAAACAATATCAATGCTTGGAATTGAATATGACATTAACGATTAAAGATAGAGTATTAATTGAATCTCTAACAGTTTATACCACAATTGGTGTTTATGATTGGGAAAAAAACATCAAACAGAAGTTAGTCCTTGATTTAGAAATGGCTTGGGATAATAAGCCAGCAGGAAAAAGTGATAATGTAGAATTTTGTTTAGACTATTTCGTTGTTTCACAATCAATAACATCATTTATTGAAGCAAATAAATTTGAGCTTATTGAAACAGTAGCTGAACGTGTTGCACAGTTAGTTATTGAACAATTTTCTGTTCAATGGTTAAAAATCAAAGTCTCAAAACCAGATGCGATTGCTAATGCAGGCAATGTTGCTGTGATTATTGAACGAAGTATCAATTAACTCAACAAATTAATGAATAAAAAAAACGAAACGCTAGATAAAGCCCTTAATGAGCGAAGTGATAATTTACATCATAGAGCTTTTAAAAATAGTGAGCCTTTTTCAATTAAATTGACTGACGCGCTACGTTGGCGCCTTAAACGTAAAGTCTTACCACCCAAAGCAGGATATCAAGTATTTAACCAAATTTGGTGTAGCTCAATTGATTTAAATTTAGAAGGTGATCGAGTTTGGTGGATAGGGCATTCAACTACGTTAATAAGACTTAATAATAAATGGATATTAACCGATCCGGTTTTTTCCAACCGAGTTTCGCCGTTTCAATTTATTGGTCCTAAACGACGAACCAAACCCGCTATTATTATCGATAAATTACCAACCATTGATGTAGTTTTGATATCGCATAGCCATTATGACCATCTTGATTTTAATAGTATAAAACAACTGGTAAAACGTTTTCCACAAATGACTATTTTAGTTCCCCTAGGGCTCAAAACCAAACTATTAAAATGGGGAGCGAAGCAAGTTATTGAGTTGGACTGGTGGCAATCTTCTAATATTGGTGGAATAACGTTTACTGCGACACCAGCAAAGCATTGGAGTAATCGAAGTGCTTTTGATGTCAACAAATCATTATGGTGTGGTTGGGTAATGCAGAATGATGACTCGTCGTTATCGAAAAATATCTACTTTATGGGGGATACCGGCTATTCAACCAGTTTAAAGAAAATTGGCGAAAGGTTTAAGCAAATCGATCTAGCCTTGATCCCCATCGGCGCATATGCACCGCGTTGGTTTATGCAATCACAGCACATCGACCCTCAACAAGCATTGCAACTGTTTGATGAATTAAATTGCCAATCAGCGATTGCCATTCATTGGGGAGCTTTTGAATTAGCGGATGAATCGTTAGATGAGCCACCGTTTTTATTAAATTCATTGAAGAAAGATCGTGCTTTTCACGTAGTAAAAATTGGTGATAGCTTTGCTATCAATCAGTTTAATAATGCATTAGAATAACGAATAAATTATAAGATAACTAAATATTTGCGAGGGGATATGATGAAACCAGTAATTATCGCACTAACTTGCCTGACACTAAGTTTAAGTTTAACAGCTTGTGGTGGTAAAAATGATGAAGGCAAACAGTACCATTGGTCAAAAGCTCACGGTGTGCTTGAAGATTGCCGAGGAGTGATGAATAAATCAGAACAATGCCAAAAGAATTCAAACAATCAACAGTATTTATTTCAAATAGATAGGTATTAATATGAGCGCTTGGCTTGTTTATGCTTTGCTATCGGCAATTACCGCTGCATGTGTTGCAATTTTAGGTAAAATTGGTTTACAACACCTTGATGCCAATACTGCAACCGCAATACGGGCTATTGTTATGGCGATTTTTTTAGTTGGCGTGGTTGCCGTGCAAGGAAAGCTAAATCTAATTAACACGTTCTTTAACGATAAGAAAGCATTACTTATTATCGCATTGAGTGGAGTCGCTGGGGCATTATCTTGGTTATTCTACTTCATGGCAATTAAAGAAGGTAAAGTCTCGCAAGTTGCCCCGATTGATAAACTTAGCGTTGTTTTTGCCGTCATTTTTGCTGTTATTATCTTTGGCGAAAAAATTTCATTTCTTTCAGCCATTGGTGTTGCCATGATTGCTGCAGGTGCTGTTTTAGTTGCGCTATTTTAATAAATTATTAAACAGCTCAACTGTCACATATTCACCTTTAGCAACATTGCCTCTTTCTTGCTCAAGGATGATAAAGCAGTTGGCGTGATTAAACGACTGAGTTAGATGTGAGCCTTGTTGACCCGTTGAAGCAACTTCTAACTCACCTTCAGAATTAACTTGCAATACACCACGTTGAAAATCTAATCGGCCAACACTTTTTTTAAGATTCGTTGCTGCTTTCACTTCAAATGACAGATTGTTAGAGGTTAAATGCTCTCCTGACAGTGCTAAAATCAAAGGCTGAACTAACTGATAGAAAGTGACCAATGTCGAAACAGGATTGCCAGGTAATCCACAAAATAACGCATCACCTATCTTTCCAAACGCAAACGGCTTACCGGGTTTTATAGCAATTTTCCAGAAATTAATTTTACCCAGTGCTTCTAAAGCTGTTTTTGTATAATCTGCATCACCAACAGAAACCCCACCGCTTGTAATCACTAAATCAGCAAGTTTAGACGCTGTTTCAAGTGACTGCTTAATTCGGTTCGGATCATCGGCAATAATACCTAAATCGATAATTTGGCAATTTAATTTAGATAATAATAATTTTAGCGTAAATCGATTACTATCATAAATTGCACTTTTGTTTGTTAGCGGATCACCAATATCGGTTAATTCATTTCCGGTTGAAAAGATAGCGACTTTTATTTTTTTATAGACGACTAATTCAGTTATACCAAGCGTGGCTAAACTTGATAGTGTTGGAATGGTTAAACGTGTACCTTTAGTCACCACCACCGAATCTTGTTTAACATCTTCGCCGATACAACGAATATTGCTACCTAATTTAATATCACCTAAAAAATTAATACCTGACTCTGTTTGCTCTGTCTCTTCTTGCATCACCACAGCATCAGCTTGTTCAGGAACAGGCGCGCCAGTCATAATGCGTAAGCAACTCCCTAATGGCCAATTCAGATTAGAGATATCATCTCCAGCAAAAATAGTACCGGCTAAAGGTAACAATTTCGATTGATTGATATCAGCTAACCTTACCGCATAACCATCCATAGCCGAATTGTTAAAACTTGGTACATTAATTGGAGAAATAACCGGTTCGGCAGTAACACAATCTAAGGCGTCAAATAATGCAACTTTTTCACTTGAAAGTTGATTGTATAATGATGATGCTTCAAGTATATTTTTTTTAGCTTGCTCAAAGGTTAATAACATAAATGAAGCTCCTTATAATTGATTATCCATTCAGGGAAGAGTGATATTGGCGAGTTATTAATTTTACAAAATTGAAATAAATAGGGTGCGGTATTAAACTGCACCCATTAAAACTTGATTATACATTAAATAAGAAATTCATAATATCGCCATCTTGCACGACATAATCTTTTCCTTCTGAACGCATTTTTCCTGCTTCTTTAGCACCTTGTTCACCACCATATTTGATAAAATCATCAAAGGCAATGGTTTGTGCACGGATAAATCCTTTTTCAAAATCGGTGTGAATTTTCCCCGCTGCTTGAGGTGCAGTATCACCAACAGAGATAGTCCAAGCACGAACTTCCTTAACGCCAGCAGTAAAATAAGTTTGTAAGTTAAGTAAACTATAACCCGCGCGGATAACTCTATTTAGACCCGGTTCGGTTAAACCAAGATCTTGCATAAACTCATCACGATCAGCATCATCAAGCTCAGCAAGTTCTGCCTCAATAGCTGCACAAACTGGTACTACGACTGCTTTTTCTTGTTCAGCGATGGCTTTCACTTTATCTAAAAACGGATTGTTTTCAAAACCATCTTCATTGACATTCGCGATGTACATAGTTGGTTTTAACGTTAAGAAACTAAGATATTTAATCGCATCTAGTTCTTCTTTACTTAAATCTAAAAGTAATAATTTTTTACCTTGTTCAAGGTGAGGAAGGCACTTTTCAAGAATCTCAAGTTCATATTTAGCGTCTTTATCACCACCTTTAGCTCGTTTTTGTAAACGGGTAATAGCGCGTTCACAGGCTTCAAGATCGGCTAACGCAAGTTCTGTGTTAATAATTTCGATATCTTCAGCTGGATCGATTTTACCTGCAACATGAACAATGTTTTCGTTTTCAAAACAACGAACAACATGGCCAATTGCTTCGGTTTCACGAATATTAGCTAAGAATTGGTTACCAAGTCCTTCACCTTTAGATGCACCTTTTACTAAACCTGCGATATCAACAAATTCCATGGTCGTTGGTAATGTTCGTTGCGGCTTAACAATTTCCGCTAATTGATCTAAACGCGGATCGGGCATTGGCACTACGCCTGTATTAGGTTCGATAGTACAAAACGGAAAGTTAGCCGCTTCAATCCCAGCTTTAGTTAGTGCATTAAAAAGCGTTGACTTGCCCACATTTGGTAGACCGACAATTCCACATTTAAATCCCATATTGTTTATTACCTTGTGTTATAAAAATCTTAAACGTTGATTATATACTAAATTGCACTAATTGTGCTAATGCTGATGATATAAGATCATCGAAATCAACACTTAAAACGATACTCTGCTTAATCTCAACATAGTTTTATTAACAATATAATTGTTAGCTAATTTTGAAAGGTTAATCCGAGTTGATATAATTGATTTTTTTTCAGCCCATAAATTTCAGCAGTTATCGCTGCGGCTTTTTTTAAAGGTAGCTCATTTAATAACAGTTTTAGTGTATTAATTGCTTTTGCATCAATCACATCATCCGTTTTATTCATACCTTCGGCAATCAAAACGAATTCGCCTTTTTGTCGGTTACTATCTTCTTCTAACCATTCAATAAGATCTTTTATGGAAAAATGGACGATGGTTTCCCATGTTTTGGTCAGCTCTTTAGCTAACACAATCTGTCTATCGCTTCCCCAAATGGTTTGCATATCATGCAAGGTATCTAAAAGTCGATGCGTTGATTCGTAAAAAATCATAGTTCGTGGTTCATCAATTAACGTAGTAAGATAATCTTGTCGTGCTTTTGTTTTAGCCGGTAAAAATCCCTCATAACTAAATCTATCCGAAGGTAATCCAGCCACTGAGAGTGCCGCAATGGCCGCACATGCACCAGGGATGGGTACTACATTAATATTATTTTCACGGCAAGCTTTCACTAAATGATAACCGGGGTCATTAATTAATGGTGTGCCTGCATCAGATATTAACGCTATTGATAATCCTGATTTAAGTTTTTCAATTAATAGTTGTGATTTATCTTGCTCATTATGATCATGTAAGGCGAACAATTTGGCTTTAATCCCCAAATGTTGCAAAAGCAGTCCACTATGACGGGTATCTTCAGCCGCAATTAAGTCAACTTGCTTAAGTGTATTAATCGCGCGAAGGGTAATATCATCTAAATTACCAATAGGTGTTGCTACAATATATAAAGTCATTATTTTGGGATCACTGTAAATTTTTAAGTCTTAAATATACTATATCAAATTTAATGTACATACTCCTAGTGCCGAAAAAAGTCTTAATCAATAAAACATAGACGGATAATAGGGCATTTATTAAACCAAATTTTAGCAATCATTTTATACTGGTGACAGATTTCATCTAAAAATCGCCTAAATAACTTACAATAAGCAATATAAACTGTAAAATTTGCCGAATTTACAGTTTTTAAGCAATAAAAATGCTATTTTAGCTGTGATTTTATTGATTTAGCTTGCTGGTAATTAATATAATAGCTTTTTGTTATAAAAACGATAAAATGTTCGTATTAAAACTATATATAAATGAAAGGTGTTATTGTGAAAAAAATTCTCACATTAAGTTGTTTAAGTTTGATGATTTCTGCTTGTACGCAGACAAATCCAGCTGATATCGAAGATATATCTGATTCTTCGAGATCTTCTACCTCCTCGGTTTACACAAAACCGCCTGAAATTATTTCCAAAGGTAATCGAGCGCCATCATCTACATCAACTTATACACCATCGGCGCCAGCATCTCGTAATTCGACTAGCGGTTCAACTAGTCAAGGTGTTGTGACATCAAATGAACGTATTGTCTATAATCGTGATTATAATGATATTCCAAAAGGTGGCTATCAAGGTGATACTTACACCGTCAAACGAGGCGATACACTGTTTTATATCGCTTGGGTAACCGGTAATGATTATCGAGCATTAGCTGCTAAAAATAATATCAAAGAACCTTTTGCTGTAAGTGTAGGTCAAGTGCTTGATGTTAGCGGTGGCACAACGATCGTTGAAACTAAAAAAACCACATCAACGAATACTCCTGCTCAGACTAGTTCAACAAAACCAGTTGTAACAACAGTAACTACTACAACAACTACTACATCTGGTACTAATAAACCAACCAATACAGTTGAAACTACTGAAACTGTAACTGAACCGGCTTCAACCACATCGCCATCTAGCTCAACATCGAATGTTGCCAATATTACATGGCAATGGCCGGCACAAGGTAAGATCATTGAAAAATTCTCTAATGCCACTAAAGGTATAGATATTGCTGGTTCATTAGGCGCTAAAGTCGTTGCAGCAGCGGATGGTCGAGTGGTTTATTCTGGTAATGCATTACCAGGTTATGGTAACTTAATCATTGTAAAACACAATGATGACTATTTAACGGCGTATGCGCATAACCAAACTATTTTGGTTAAAGAACAACAAAATGTTCGAGCTGGTGAACAAATTGCGACAATGGGCGCAACGGGAACTTCATCAGTACGACTACACTTTGAAATTCGTTATAAAGCGCAATCAGTCGATCCATTAAAATACTTATCTAAATAATAAGTGTTTAAAAAGATTAAAACGTTAAAAATGCACTGAATCAAACGTGCATTTTTAACGAAAGTCCAATTCATTTAACCATTTTATTTTACGTAACTAAGGAGTTATATTCATGGCAGTAAAAAAATTAGTTCTTATTCGTCACGGAGAAAGCGTTTGGAATCAAGAAAACCGTTTTTGTGGTTGGACTGATGTTGATTTATCTGACAAAGGTAACAAAGAAGCTGCTGAAGCAGGTAAATTACTAAAACAAGAAGGCTTTACATTTGACTATGCATATACTTCAGTTTTAAAACGTGCTATTCATACATTATGGCACATCCTTGATGAAGTTGATCAAGCATGGTTACCGGTTGAAAAGAACTGGAAATTAAACGAACGTCATTATGGTGCGTTACAAGGTTTAAATAAAGCAGAAACTGCTGCTAAATATGGTGATGATCAAGTTAAATTATGGCGTCGTGGTTTTGCTATCACTCCTCCTGCACTTGAAAAATCAGATGAGCGCTTCCCTGGTCACGATTCACGATACAGCAAATTACCAGAATCAGAATTACCATTAACTGAAAGCTTAGCATTAACAATTAAACGTGTACTTCCTTACTGGGAATCAACTATTGCACCACGTGTTGCAAAAGGTGAACGTGTTATTATTGCAGCTCACGGTAACTCTCTTCGTGCTCTAGTTAAGCATTTAGACAATATCAGTGATGATGACATTATTGATGTTAACATTCCAACTGGCGTACCATTAGTTTATGAATTTGATGACAACATGAAAGTTGTTAAACATTACTACTTAGGTAATGCTGATGAAATCGCAGCTAAACAAGCAGCGGTAGCAAACCAAGGTAAAGCCAAATAATTTATTCATCAAAAAGGTAAGTCGAGAGACTTACCTTTTACTTTTAGTGTTACTGATAATTACTATCTAACTTTTTGAGACGCAAATTTTGTCTAAAATTTACTATATTTATGGCGTAATGAACGCCGGAAAATCCACAGAATTACTACAAATAGATCATAACTATTTAAGTAATAATATGCAGACATTATTACTTAAATCATCGGTCGATACTCGCGACTCCGCAGTTGAGATTGTATCTCGACTTGGATTACGTAAAAAAGCATTACAACTTGATGATAATACTGTTGATGGTATTATTGAACAGATCAAACAAAATAACTATGCGTGTATTTTGATTGATGAAAGTCAATTTTTATCGTCCAATACCATATGGAAGTTGTCAGACGTATGTGATGAGTTTGGCGTTCCGATGATGTTTTTTGGATTAAAGACCGATTATATGGGACATTTGTTTGAAGGTTCGAAAACATTATTAGAAATTGCTGATAATTATAGAGAACTTAAAACCGTATGCTGGTGCGGTAAAAAAGCGACAATGATTCTGTTAGAAGGTGAAAACGGACAAATCGTTAAATTTGGTAATTCAATTCATCTTGGTGATAGTGAATACCATTCAGTTTGTCGAAAACACTGGAAAGCAGGGCAGGTTAGACCCAATTAACGCATATCCTTGCTCATGATGGATATATATTTTAATTATAATTATAAGGAATTAATCTCATGAAAATTAGAAATCTTACGTTAGCTGTCGCGCTTGGAGTAATCTCCTATTCTGCCAATGCTACACATTACATTATTACTGACACCGATATTCAAGTTAGAAAAGGTGGCTGGTATCTAACAAATGTCGAACATGCAAAGGGTGCACCAACTTTTAGTATGCAAAATAGTGTACTTAGAGGTGGGCTTCAAGAAGATGTTGAAGTCTTAACTCTTATAAGTGATGGACTGACTATTAAATTAAGCCCAACTCGTGGTCTAGGTATCCTTTCAGTTGAAGGTGATGGAGTGCGCTTAGGTTGGGATTCCCCGGTTGAAGAAATCGTTCATCCTAATAATATCAACTTAGAAAGCCGTGGTGGTAATGGTTGGTTAGATGGTTTTAATGAAATGATGGTTCGTTGTGGCTTTGAATGGACAGGTCATGCGGTACAAGCTGATGGAATGATGTACACCCTTCATGGGCGCGCGCAAAATACACCTGTTTCAAAACTGTTTGTTGATATTGAAGACGAAGCACCATACACCATTACCGTTAGTGGTCTTATCAAAGAAAAAGCTTTCAAAAAGAGCAATTTAGAAACTTGGGTTAGAATTTCTCATGTACCAGGAACTAAAGAATTTACTGTTCACGATACTGTGACTAACCAAGGTGATTACCCGCGTGATTATCAAATTATCTATCACAGCAATTTTGGTACACCAATCCTTGAAGAAGGGGCAAAATTTGTTGCACCTGTTAAAGAAGTTTCACCATTCAATGATTATGCGGCTACCGGCCTTAAAAATTGGCAAACCTATTTAGGACCAACAAAAAACTTTGACGAAATGGTTTATAACATCTTCCCTTATGCGGATTCAAAAAATCAAACTCAAGTGATGTTGGCTAACAAAGCAGGTGATAAAGGGGTTGGTATTTCATTTAATACTAAACAGTTACCAGTGCTTACATTATGGAAAAACACCGATACGCTTAAACAAGGTTACGTGACTGGTATTGAGCCAGGTACAAGCTTTGCCTATCCTGTTACTATTGAACGTGAACAAAAACGTGTTCCTCAATTAGAACCAGGTAAAAGCGCTGACTTTAAGCTAACATATAGCTTATTATCAAATAAAGAAGCCGTAAAAACTTATGGTGACAAAATTAAAACCATCCAAGGTAAACAAACTACAAAAGTCGTTGAACAACCAATGGCTAAAGAATAAGTTATATCAAATTCCACCGCTAACAAAAAGGTTAGCGGTGACTTTCACTCCACGATTAAACAAATTCCCATACCTTAACGCACTAATCTAAGTTAAAATAAATTCAGAAATTTGACTGTAGGAATCAATATGAGAAGAATGATAGTTGGTATAAGTGGCGCAACAGGCTTTGCTTATGGTATAAAAGCTTTAGAACTCCTAAAACCAATGGACATTCAAACCCATCTTGTCATATCAAAAGCGGCCAAAATAACCGGTAATTACGAACATTCTAAATCCCAGTTAGCACAATTAGAATCTTTAGCCGATATGGTCTATTCGATTGACAATATTGGCGCTGCAATTGCTAGTGGGTCATATAAAACAATGGGCATGTTAGTTGCACCTTGCTCGATGCGAACACTGGCAGCAATAGCTCATGGTCTATCTGATAATTTATTAACACGCGCTGCTGATGTCGTTTTAAAAGAGCGTCGTCGCTTAGTGTTAATGACACGAGAAGCCCCATTACATCTAGGACACATTAAAAATATGGAAGCGGTGACATTGATGGGAGGAATTATTTTTCCACCTGTTCCTGCGTTATATCAACATATTGAAAGTGTCGATGATATTATCACTCATAGTGTTGCCAGAGCGCTTGATCTGTTTGATATTGATGTACCTAGTTTACCGCGCTGGGGTGAGGATATGAGTCTTAATCAAAAATCTGAATAAAATAATGAAATCATCTGACCATAAAATCGTGCAATTTATTAAACAGCAACATGTGTTAAGTTTGAGCCTAATATTAGCAGAAAACCAACCATGGTCATGCAACGCATTTTATGTATTTGATGAAGTCAATTGGTGTTTATATTTCTTATCAGAATTGAAAACCCAACACGCACAAGCAATGCTAAAAAATCCTAATGTTGCTGGCACGATTAGCATCAGTCCAAAATCGATTGCCAAAATTCAGGGGATACAATTTACGGGCAACGCTCAATTGCTTGCTGAAAATCAAGCAAGTCATGCTTATAAACTTTATTATCATGCCTTTCCTTTTGCTAGAGTGATGAAAGCACCGATTTGGTCTATTCAATTGCAACAAATCAAGATGACAAATAACCTAATGGGTTTTGCGCATAAAACCCATTGGCAACGTAATGAAGACCTTTAAAAGCAGACTTAGCGTTTGAAAATAAACTTTATCCAGCTAATGAAATTAGTACCAAATTATTAGGGTTTTGGGGGGATTCCTTCTTCGAATTCAGGATAACCATCACAAATAATATCCCAATTCGCTTTTGAACCCGTATAAATATGAATACGTTTTTCCGCATTAATTGATTCATTAATTAGGCCAATACGTAATCGATAACTATTATTATCATTATCACGACTAGAAAAAAGGTGTGAACCACATTGACCACAAAAATGGCGATTAACGCCTGAGCATGAAAAAATTTTTATCTTTTCTTCGCCCTTAATAAAAGTTAAATCTTCCTTGTTAATGGCTGTTGCAGCATTAAAAGCCGAACCTGTTTGTTTGCGACAACGCGAGCAATGACAATACACAATTGTTTTAATCTCATTATTTAGTTGATAGACAACTTCGCCACATAAACAACTTCCTGTCATCATAATTTATTTACCTTTTTTATTTATCATTTGTTAACACATTATAAAGACAGATAAAAATAAGTTGCAAGCAATTTAAAAAATAGAAAAAAGTTGAGGAACGGGGTTTTTGAGGAGAAAAAGGCACCAATAATTAGTGCCTATAATCGAATATCTTTTTATATAAGAGAAAAACAGTCAGCATTTTTCAATAAAATAGCGCATTATGCGATTATCGGTCGTTAGTTCGGGATGGAATGAGCAGACTAAAATATTATCTTGCTCTGCCATTACGCAATGATTATCAATAAAAGCAAGTTGTGTGACTTGCTTGCCCGCCCTAGCAATATAGGGCGCTCGGATAAAAACAGCTGGAACTTGCTGGCCAATAGGTGCAATATCTAACATCGTCTCAAAGCTAGCAATTTGCCGACCAAATCCATTACGTTCAACCACAATATCCATCAACCCCAGTTGTTCAACTTCGCTATGGCTTGTTTCATTACCGCAAAGCACCAAACCCGCGCAGGTACCCAAAATCCCTTTACCTTGCTTGGCAAACTCTTGGATTGGTTCAAATAAGCCATTTTGCCGAATTAAACGACTTATTGCTGTTGATTCACCACCCGGAATAATTAAACCATCAACTTGACGCAATTGCTCGGGCTTTTTTACTGTAATTGGGATGACTAAATCAATAGTTGCAAGCATATTTAAATGTTCAGTCACTGCGCCTTGTAAATTAAGCACACCAATGGTTTTACTTGCTTTTGAGCTCATTACCAACCTCGCTCCTGCATTCTTTCAGATTCGCTTAATTTACTGATTTCGATACCTTTCATCGCTTCACCTAATCCTTTTGAAAGTTCAGCTAATCTTGGATAATCGTCAAAATAAGTTGTTGCTTGAACGATTGCTTTAGCGAATTTTTCCGGATTTTGCGATTTAAAAATACCTGAACCAACAAACACACCATCGGCGCCAAGTTGCATCATCAATGCAGCATCAGCAGGCGTAGCAATGCCACCAGCAGCAAAATTAACAACCGGTAGTTTACCCAGTTGTTTGATTTGTAATATCAACTCATAAGGTGCACCAATCTCTTTAGCAAATGTCATCAACTCATCTTTTGATTTACCAACAACTAAACGAATTTGTTCATTTACTCGGCGCATATGCCTTACTGCTTCTACAATATTACCTGTTCCTGGTTCACCTTTGGTGCGTAGCATCGAAGCACCTTCACCAATTCGACGCAGTGCTTCGCCTAAGTCACGACAACCACAAACAAAAGGTACGGTAAATTCATCTTTCAATAAATGATATTGTTCATCCGCTGGTGTCAGCACTTCGCTTTCATCAATATAATCGACGCCCATGGACTCCAAAATGCGTGCCTCAACGATATGACCGATTCGCGCTTTTGCCATAACAGGTATGGTAACTGCTTTCATCACTTCTTCAACGATTGTTGGATCAGCCATTCGTGCTACGCCTCCAGCAGCGCGTATATCAGAGGGAACACGTTCTAAAGCCATTACAGCCACTGCACCTGCTTGCTCAGCAATTTTTGCTTGTTCGGCATTAACTACATCCATAATCACACCGCCTTTTTGCATCTGTGCCATGCCACGTTTTACTGTTTGTGTACCTGTTTTCATGATTGCTCCTAATTAAATAAAGTATTATTCAAAATAAAATTGCTTCAATAAACAGCCAATTGGACTATAATTAACCCATCCAATTATGCATAAATCAAAAAACTGATAGACGATGTGGAATAAACAAAAATTAGCGGCTTTTGACGGAGCACTATTTAAAAAAGTGGTCCAGTTGATTGAAAACTACATTGAACAAGGGGTATTAATAGCGGGTGAGAGATTGCCATCAGAGCGAGAGTTAGCTAAAAATCTGCACGTTAACCGCTCAACTATTGTCCATGCGCTAGATATCTTAACTGAACGAAATATATTGGTTCGTAAGCAGGGTAGTGGAACCTTTATTAATGATCAAAAATGGGGGCTTCAAGCTTACTCCACCATTAACTGGCGACTACCAGCCCATTTCTATCAAAATCGCAAAAGTGTATATCAACAAAAAGTATTTCAGACTCGTCAGCAAATGGCGAACATCTGTGATTTGGCTAATGGCGATTTACCAACTCATATGATGCCCAAATTAATGTTACCCAATATCACCTCTCATGAAATGGTTGCTTATGAAAAGCAAAGCGACACGTTGCAATTGGGTCTACCTACACTCAAAGTGCAGATCGCCAATTATATGTTGAACCAATTTGGCATGATGGTTGATACCGATCAAATTTTAATAACCTCAGGAACGCAGCAATCCCTCTTTTTAATTACTCAAGGATTATTAAAACCTGGCGATGCAATAGGTATTGAATCACCTTCATATTTCTATTCATTACCACTATTTCAAGCAGCAGGTTTGCGGTTATATGGTATTGAGTGTGATGCCGAAGGGATAACCTTAGAGAGTTTACAAAAAGTCAGTTTAGAACGGCAAATTAAATGGTTATTTCTAAATCCAATATTTCAAAATCCAACGGGATGTGTGATGAGTAATCATCGAAAAAAACAGATATTGGCATTTTGTCGAAAGCAGTGTATTGGTATTGTTGAGGATGATGCTTATAGTGGGTTAGCTTTTGATCAAAAGAGTCATATCGACCCGATAAAAAAATATGATACTAGTAATCAAGTTATCTATTTAGGATCATTATCCAAATATATTGGTCGCAACATACGTATTGGTTGGATGATTGCACCGAAAGAAATTATCGAAAAACTAGCCAATATAAGGCATCACATTGACTCAGGATTAAGTATATTACCGCAACTTTTAGCTGAAGAATATTTGACTCATCACTACCAATCCCATCAAGAATGGTTACGCCAGCAATTAGAACAGAAGGCTAACCAACTAATAGATTGGCTTGATGACTATTTTAAAGGTGACATCAATTACCAGATACCCACAGGCGGTTTTCATCTATATGCCCATTTGCCCGTTAGCAGTCAGGCGCAGGAGTTGGCTATTTTAAATCAATTACTAGCAAAGCATATAATAGTGTCACAAGGCACTGACTTTGGGGATCGAGTTGGCGCTATACGTTTAAGTTATGGTCATTTTGCAAAAGATTTGATGAGATAAAGCGAACTAACTTTTTATTGATTGTTCTAACAGGTATTTGGCGTTAATAAATAGATCATAACTGCTAGACAAACAAGGCAGGGTTAATCGGTAAACTTCAAATCTCATTATTGGATTGAATCTCAGCTAAATAATCACAAAACTATCAAAAAATCACGGTTTTTACGCCTTATTAGCTACATTATATGATATAACAATTTGCGTTTGATATAAGGCATTCGTAGCAATAACATTTATTATTAAAAACCATATCCGATTACTTAAAATAGATTCACATAAAAAATCTTATCATTTTATTTACAAAATATTATCTGAAACCACGGTACACCAATATTTAACTCACTTGTTATATATGTTAGATTATTTGCTCCTTTCATATATAAGCAGGTAGGCTGATTTTGAATCTTTCTCCAAAAGCTTTTCACTATTTGGGTGTTATCGCAACACTTGCATCATTAGGAATGTACGTATCGTATATCCCACAAATTATCGACAATCTTCATGGATTTAAAGCTAATCCAACTCAACCTTTAGCGGCAGCAATTAACTGCTCATTATGGGTCTGTTATGGCTTATTACGACAAAAAAAGGATTGGCCAATTGCAATAGCTAATTTTCCAGGGGTATTATTTGGTTTAACCGCGTTTATTACTGCTTTATAAATTCTTGTTTTAACTCCCTTATATTTTCTTTATACAGCATAATATATGCTGTATTTTTTTATAATCACAATTTTTGTGAAATAGGCTAGATAATGGTTACTCAAAAATTGAGAAATCAGAGAAGATTAAAAATTAACCTTGCATATAACTTATTAATTATTATATTGTTATTGAGTTATCAACAGGTTTGTTAAATACTTATCAAATAATAAAGTGAATAATTTAATCGATTAATCTAATTTATCGATTTACTATTGTTATCTAATAGTGATTAGACTATAGTAAAAGTCAGCCTATTTTTTAGGCTGGATTCATCTTTAAAATCTATCAGAATGTTATTTATATAAAGATTAACTAAATTTGATGATTAACAAATGAGTTTTATAAAATAAGGAAATCACCATGGCTGATATTAATCTTTCCGATGATTTGATAAAAGATTTTATCTACTCAATGTACCGTAAAGAGGTATTATTAAATTTAAAAGGTGTGGTTTTGACTGAAGAAGATCGCAAACAACTCCACGCAAAAAGAGACTTTGTAAATCAATTATCTGAAGCCGAATTATCCGATATTCGCTCATGGGTTCTAGATAAATTAAAATTACTCGAAAACCAACACCAAGAGCAGAATTAACTAAAAAATCTATACTAAGCTAGCTTTTTCAAATCTATTGATAAAATTTATTTGCAGCGTTATTCAAAACGATATGGACAGTTTAAACAATCGTTTTATAATGCATCAGTTACTCGATAATCTTAAGGAAAGATCATGAAAAAGTTAGCAGTAGTTTTATTATTAGGTCTCCCAGTTATTGCATCTGCGTCCAATTGTGACGAAATTAGTGCAAATATCGCCGAAAAAATTAAAAATAACGGTGTTAATGAAAATAGCTTCCAATTAAAACTTGTTCCTCAAGATGAACAAAATATTGAAGGTAAAATCGTTGGATCATGTGATCGAGGTAAACAAAGCATTGTTTATATTCGTACACCATCATCAAAATCAGTTAAAGATGAGCCTGAAACACCTGTTGAAATCACACCACAACCTGTCGAGAGCGACAGCCCTAGTAACGCTCCAGTTCAAACGCCAGCTTCGGCACCAGTAGAAAAAGTTCAAACTCCAGAGCCGACTTCTACAGAATCTCAGGAAACTGAACAAAAAGCAGAATAAAGAGAAATTTAAGTAACCATTTTATAAATTTTATAATTTGTTTAACCGGGGTGCTATAGGCTGAGATTATACCCGTTGAACCTGATTCGGTTAATACCGACGAAGGGAGTTTAAAACACGTCTATTATAGAAATCTGTTTAACTCCTTATAGCGAATTTGTCAAAAAAGGAGTCATTATGCCATCATTTAACTCACTGATTGAATCAAGCGAGTGGAAACACTATATTCAACATGATTTTGTTCAACAATTAGGAAAAGGCACATTAGACTTAACCTGCTTTCAAAACTACCTTAAACAAGATTATCTTTTTTTAATCAACTTTTCCCGAGCTTGGGGACTTGCAGTATATAAAAGTCACGACATTGCTCAAATTCGGCAATCATTAGAGAGTTTAAAAACCATTGTTGAAGTTGAACTCGATCTGCATATTGAATATTGCAAAAAATGGCACATATCTGAATATGAACTAAGCACATTAAAGGAAGCCAAAGCCAATAGCGATTATACACGTTATGTGCTTGATATAGGATTACACGGCGATATATTAGATATACACATAGCAATGGCACCCTGTTTAATTGGGTATGGCATGATTGCCAATTGGATTCAAGGTTGGGACGAAAACAACCCATATCGCTCTTGGATTGAGATGTATGCCAGTAAGGAGTTCCAACAAGCAGTACAAAAAGAAATTGCTTGGATAGAACAACAATTACTTAATATTAGTGAAAACCGATTTAAACAATTAAGCCAAATATTTAAGCAAGCGACGCAATTGGAAATAAATTTTTGGCAAATGGCATTGGATAAAAGTGACTAGTAAACAGCATGTTTTACCAGTTTAGATAAAACATGCTGAGCATGAATTATAAAAGTTGTTGATAGTTTTGCTTGGTTACATCATCCCAAACACTTGCTTGGACTTGCCCAATATGATGTTGTTGTAAAAGCAACATAGTTAGTCGAGATTGTCCAATCCCGCCACCAATTGTCTGTAAAAAATCACCATTAGCTAATGCCTTATGCCAAGCATATTGCAGACGATCTTCATTATTGGTTAATTTTAATTGACGCTTTAACGTCTCAGGATCGACGCGAATACCCATTGACGAAATTTCAAAACCACTATTTAAAACTGGATTCCAAACTAAAATATCACCATTTAATCCTTTAGAACCCATCTCATTATCGCTACTCCAATCATCATAATCAGGGGCGCGCACATCGTGTTTTTCTTTATTTGACAAATCACCACCAATACCGATTAAAAATACTGCGCCTAACTCCTTAGTAATCGCGTTTTCGCGCTCTTTTGGTGACAAATTAGGATAACGTTTCAATAACTGCTCACTATCCATAAAAGTGATCGACTCTGGTAAAAAACAAGAAAGATGATATTTTTCTGAAACCACTTTTTCTGTAGCCTTAATAGCACTATAAATCTTCTCTACCGTCTGTTTTAAATAAGCAAGATTGCGATCTTCAGGACGAATCACTTTTTCCCAATCCCATTGATCGACATAAACAGAGTGAATAGGGGAGAGCTTATCTTCATCAGGGCGAAGCGCTTTCATATTGGTATAAATACCTTCACCAACTGGAAAATTATGTTGGCTCAAGATTTTGCGTTTCCATTTAGCGAGTGAATGAACCACTTCAAATTGTGCATCAGGAATACTCTTAATATTAACCTGTACCGCCTTCTCAGTCCCAGATAAATTATCCTGAACACCATCACCAATTTGACTTAAAAGTGGGGCTTGAACTTCAATTAGTGATAAATTATTAGCTAATTGCTCAGCAAAAAATTGTTTAACAAAATTGATCCGTTGTTGCTGCTCTTTAAATGATATCGTCATGTCTCATCTCAAAAAGTGAATGGGTTAGTGACGATAAATTAAACTAGAAAACAGAAATATGCAAGTTAGAACATATACGGACTTTTTATAAAACGCTAAGCACTATAATCAAATTCACGGATTTCCGATGCGGGCAAGGACTGCATCACACATTAAACGTAAAAAATGAAATTAAATTACCCAATAATACAATATATTAGGTAATTATGTTTCATCATATAGGTAAAAGATAATTGAGTTAATTATTGATTAAAATAGGTGGAAACAATATGGGTTAAATTTGGCTTTTGCCATTTTGCGATGAACACAAAATTAGGTACTATAAATGGATATCTTTTGTTTCCAGCCATAGTAAATTCAAATTTACTGGTAATCCAGCCTTTTTTGAACTTGAAATTTGAAATTGACGTCATTGGTATTCGAATAACATCATTCGTTAAATCTGCACCGAGAGTTAAGCCAATTAAAATAATTTCATCGGAATTAAAATAAATAAGGTAGTGTTTAATATCAAAAGCGGCTGCGCCCTGAAAAAGTGCAAATCTCCAAAGTTTTGGGTGGATAGAACCATAAATTATTGATGAGCTATTAAAATCGGGTAATTCAAGTTTTTCAAATAAGGCTTTTATTTTTTCTAGTTTTAACCCATCATTCATGTTAATACTCCCTAGCGTTGAAAATTTACTCTTAATTAAAACATTGTTTTTATTAAAAAATCGAAGATTGTAAGAAGTTGAGGGGATTGATTATAAAACTATTAAAAACTAATTAAAATAGAAATGTAGTAAGAGATCATAACTATCATATAGAAAAAATTCAGACTTACGAATGGATGAAATATGATCAAATAAGTTATTGCATAAAATCCTTTCGTAAAGGGAGAGGATATGTATTTAAAAATTAAATAGTCGAAGAAATCATAATAAGCGATTAAGCGGCTTAGCGACGTTTGAATTACCCGCGGGTTTATTTTTGAGGTTTCTATCGCAAAAAAAGTTGAGGAGCGGGGTTTTTGGGGTTCTAAATTCTGCTTTGCAATGTTGCCTCAGATAAATAATTCCGCTCTAACTATGGTGATTTTTAGAAACTCTTCTTTCCGTCAAAAAAGTTGAGGAGCGGGGTTTTTGAGGTTTTAAATGTCACTTAAAAATTATTAAATGATTAAAATTCCTGTTTTAAGCCCTAAAATAAAATTTTCAGGATCAATCGCTCTGATTATAAAGATTTGTAATGATGATATACTTAATTAAAACAATAGATAACCAATTGCAACTTAGATTATTTTTAGATCCAATTTACAAAAGTTAACACAAATGAGCGAAAAAAAGTGTTGCATCGTGTTTTTCCAATCACTATACTTTTTACACGGTTTTAGCTACGAGGCTAAAATTTGATATAAAAGTATAAAATTACAAATAAATCAAAAAATTACTTGACAAGGTAGTCCAAAATGCATTATAATTTTCAACAGGCAACAGGCAACAGGCAACCTGGCCAACCTATCTTTTAAATTCGTCTAAGTCCAGCACCCAGTTTAAATTTTTCACTGAAACTTATTTTTCCACGCAATCAAGTGAAATTCTGCGAATTTTCGCGCGATCGCTTCCGCGATCCTCTTCTCGATCTTTTTTTCGATCGTTTTCCGGATCCAGTTTTCGATCCTTTTCCGAATTATCCCGGCAGATTGTTTTTTTCGTGGTCTTTTTCCTTCCTTTTTCTGGTCACGCATTGACATCACAGACAACAGCAAATCAGATACAGGGTACTCCACCTTATCTGACTTTCGACGGTGGTCGTACACGTGCAGTTGATACTAATGGTCTGCTTGGGATTACACTATCTAACGGAGCTAATTACACGCCTTCTAATAATACTTCATCTACAACCCCAATCTCCTTGCCCGTTGAGGGTCAGAGTTTTGTTGATATAAGTATGTTCGTTCCTACTGTTACTAATTCAGTTTCTTTAAGTACACTTATCGGTCCTCCTAATAATTATTGGGGGGATGATGATGGTGATAGTGACGTTACTGCTACAGGTTCTTTAAGTTTATCTATCGTCGATAAAAGCGGTCAAACGGTATCACGTAGTACCGTGCCAGAGATTTGTAAGGCACCTTATAGGATTAAGTTATCTAGTACTAACGGTACATTATCTACTCGTTATGGCGTTCCTAATCGTAGTACTTTCAATGCTAGTAATGTGACTTATTACGTCAATCCTAAGGCTTCGCCTGTGGTTTGTTTTGCCAGACCTGATTTGACTTACGCTTCAGGTCAATATGCTGGCCCAGCTTCGATGTGGGACCCGGATAATGGTTTTATTCCTCAGTCAACTGCCCCATCATCTTACGGTAGAAACTTCCCTACAACTGGTGCTAATGGATTGTACTTTGACTTAGATATTAGAGGTGTTAGTCAGCCATTGTCTTGGTCTCCTGTTTCCCATGGAGGTATCACTGCTACTATGTCTAATCCTACTGCTACAAGCGTACGCGTTACTTTAAGTGGTCCTTACGCTACCCTATCCCAGCATAGTTCAGACAGTCCTGGTCCTATTTCTAAACCTACTTTGCCTCAGACATTCGAGTTGGTCGGTCGTGACAATAATGGTAATCCAATTGTTAAATATGGTTTTACTTTGAAGCAGTGGTTCGTCAACCGAAATAGTTATTTCACTAACGATCCTTCTGATATTTTATCTTGGTGTAATAGTATTGGTTATCGAATGCCTCGCGTAAACGATTTAACAAATTCAAATTATCGTCGTTTAGGCGCTACCCCGTTCTCACGTGGTAATTATTACCAGCGTAGAATTGGTTCAGGCTTTTTCACTGAGTGGGGTAGAATGTCTGGAAGCAATATCTTCGGTTGGTACTGGGCTAGTCGCACGGATGTTAGAGGCTCGGCTCTCGTGAGAACATACAACGGTGACGTGAGTTTTCCCCAGCGCAACTACGGCTACTACTGCCTTTGCTCCCATCCTTAGTTTTTATTTCTTCGTCCTTAATCCTTAGGCCGGGGGTGGGAGTGATAAAAAATAGTATTAGGTGATTAAAAGTAAGCTGACTCAAGGAGTCAACGTCGTTTAGCCATAAAAAGCGATTTTGCGGCTAAGCGATGTTTGAATTACCCGCCTCGGCGGGTTTATTTTTGAGGCGATTTTATCGCAAAAAAAGTTGAGGAGCGGGGTTTTTGGGATTCAAAATTTTGTTTTGCAATGTTGCCTCAAATAAATAATTCCGCTCTAAATATGGCACTCTTTAGTTATCGTGTTTTTCCATCAAAAAAGTTGAGGAACGGAGTTTTTGAGGTTCTCAATTTCACTTAAAAAATTATTAAAATATCAAAATCACTAAATTTCTAATCCAAAGCCCTAAAATAAAATTTTTGAGGATCAATTGCTCTAATTTCAAAGATTTGTAACTGCGATATATTCAATTAAAACAATAGTTAATCAGTTATAGCTTAGATCATTTTTAGATCTTATTTACAAAAGTTAACGTAAATGAGCGAAAAAAAGTGTTGCATCGTGTTTTTCCAATCACTATACTTTTTACACGGTTTTAGCTAATAGGCTAAAATTTGACAGAAAAGTATAAAATTGTAAATTAATCAAAAAATTACTTGACAGGATAGTCTAAAATGCATTATAATTTTCAACAGCCAACAGCCAACAGCCAACCTGCCAAACCTATCTTTTAAATTCGTCTAAGTCCAGCACCCAGTTTAAATTTTTCACTAAAACTTATTTTTCCACGCAATCAAGTGAAATTCTGCGAAATTTCGCGCGATCGCTTCCGCGATCCTTTTTCGGATCCTGTTTTCGATCCTTTCCCAAATTATCCCGGCAGATTGTTTTTTTTGTGGCTCTTTTCCTTCCTTTTTCCAGTCATGCATTAACTTCACAGACAACTAGGAATGCGATACAGGGTAGTGCACCTTATCTGACTTTCGACGGTGGTCGTACACGTGCGGTCGATGCTAACGGTCTGCTTGGGATTACGCTATCTAACGGAGCTAATTACACGCCTTCTAATAATACTTCATCTACAACCCCAATCGTCTTGCCGGTTGAGGGTCAGAGTTTTGCTGATATTCGTATGTTCGTCCCAACTAATACTAATTCAGTCGCTTTGAGTTCTCTTATTGGTCCTCCTAATAATTATTGGGGGGATGATGATGGTGATAGTGACGTTACTGTTACTGGTTCTTTAAGTTTATCTATCGTCGATAAAAGCGGTCAAACGGTATCACGTAGTACCGTGCCAGAGATTTGTAAGGCACCTTATAAGGTTACGTTATCCAGTACTGACGGTACATTATCTACTCGTTACGGATTTCCTAATCGTAGTACTTTCCGTGAAAGTAGTGTGACTTATTACGTAAATCCGACTGGTCCTGCTGTTTGTTTTGCAAAACCAGGTAGTTTGGCCAGGTCGACTTCGAGTTCGTCTTCAATGTGGCACCATGTTAATGGTTTTCTCACACAAAAAACAGACCCTCGCTATTACGGTCAAAACTTTCCTACAACTGGCGCTAATGGGCTGTACTTTGATTTACTCATTAGAGGTGTAAGTCAGCCATTGTCTTGGTCTCCTGTTTCTCTGGGTGGTATCACAGTCACAATGTCTAATCCTACAGCTACAAACGTTCGTGTTACTTTAACTGGTCCTAGCGCTAGTCTTTCTTTGCCTCAGACTTTCGAGTTGGTCGGTCGTGATACTAATGGTGCTCCTGTCGTCAAATATGGTTTTACTTTGAAGCAGTGGTTCTTCAACAGTCCTGCGAGGAGAAATTATTCTTCTGCTTTATCTTGGTGTAATAGTATTGGTCATCGTCTGCCTCGCGTAGAGGATTTAACCAATGCAGTTCGTACAGATGCAGTCGTACCTAGTGCCACCCCTTCCTCACGGGGTAATTATTTTATGCGTCATATAGGTTCTGGTTTTTTAGCTGAGTGGGGTCGTATGCCTGATTATTCAGGCGCTGGCTTCAACAACTACTACGTTTGGTACTGGACTAGTGACCTGCGTGGTGATGAACACTTTTCCGTGGGCATAAAAGACGGTTACGTGCGTTGGAACTTCTACGAAAACTCCACACTTTGCTCCTCTTAGTTTTTATTCCTTCGTCCTTAATCCTTAGGGCGGGGGTTGGAGTGATAAAAAATAGTATTAAGTGATTAAAAGTAAGCTGACTCAACGAGTCAACGTCGTTTAGCCATAAAAAGCGATTTTGCGGCTAAGCGATGTTTGAATTACCCGCCTCGGCGGGTTTATTTTTGAGGCGATTTTATCGCAAAAAAAGTTGAGGAGCGGGGTTTTTGAAGTTCTAAATTTCACTTAAAAATTATTAAATGATCCAAATCACTAAATTTCTAATTCAAAGCCCTAAAATAAAATTTTTGAGGATCAATCGCTATAATTTCAAAGATTTGTAATTGCAATATCTTTAATTAAAACATAAGTTAATCAAATGTCGGTTAGATCATTTTTAGATCCTATTTACAAAAGCTAACGTAAATGAGTGAAAAAAAGTGTTGCATCGTGTTTTTCCAATCACTATACTTTTTACACGGTTTTAGTTACAAGGCTAAAATTTGATATAAAAGTATAAAATTACAAATAAATCAAAAAATTACTTGACAGGGTAGTCCAAAATGCATTATAATTTTCAACAGGCAACAGGCAACAGGCAACCTGGCCAACCTATCTTTTAAATTCGTCTAAGTCCAGCACTCAGTTTAAATTTTTCACTAAAACTTATTTTTTCACGCAATCAAGTGAAATTCTGCGAATTTTCGCGCGATCGCTTCCGCGATCCTCTTCTCGATCTTTTTTCCGATCCTTTTTCCGGTCGTTTTCCGGATCCTCTTTCAGATCCTGTTTTCGATCATTTCCCAAATTATCCCGGCAGATTGTTTTTTTCGTGGCCTTTTTCCTTCCTTTTTCTGGTCACGCATTGACATCACAGACAACAGCAAATCAGATACAGGGTACTCCGCCTTATCTGACTTTCGACGGTGGTCGTACACGTGCGGTCGATGCTAACGGTCTGCTTGGGATTACGCTATCTAACGGAACTACATATACACCTTCAACCAATACTTCATCTTCTTCAAGACCTATCACCTTGCCGGTTGAGGGTCAGAGTTTTGCTGATATTCGTATGTTCGTCCCAACTAATACAAATTCAGTCGCTTTGAGTTCTCTTATCGGTCCTCCTAATAATTATTGGGGAGATGATGATGGTGATGCTGACGTTACTGCTACTGGTTCTTTAAGTTTATCTATCGTCAATAGAAGAGGACAACCAGTGTCACGTGATACTGTGTTAACAACATGTAATGATTCTGCACCCTATCGTGTAACATTATCCAGTACCAATGGCACATTAGCAACTCGTTACGGTTTTCCTAATCGTAGTACTTTCAGTGCCCGTAATGTGACTTATTACGTCAATCCAAAGCCTGGTTCCTCAGTTTGTGTCAAATTTACTAGACCGGCTTTAAATCTTGGTGGAGGTGATTATGCTGGTTGGCCTTCGATGTGGGACCCTGCTAAGGGTTTTATCCCTCAGTCAACTGATCCGTCACTTTACGGTAGAAACTTTCCTACAACTGGCGCTAATGGATTGTACTTTGATTTAGATATTAGTGGTAGTAGTCAGCCATTGTTTTGGTCTCCAGTTTCTCTGGGTGGTATCACAGTCACAATGTCTAATTCTACTGCTACAAGCGTACGCGTTACTTTAACTGGTCCTTATGCTGCCGAATCCCAGCATAATTCAGACAGTCCTAGTCCTATTTCTAAACCTACTTTGCCTCAGACTTTCGAGTTGGTCGGCCGTGATAATAATGGTAATCCAGTTGTTAAATATGGTTTTACTTTGAAGCAGTGGTTCGTCCACCGAGGTACTAACTATTACACTTATTCTAATACATTATCTTGGTGTAATAGTATTGGTTATCGTCTTCCTAAGATAAAGGATTTAACCAATGCATCTTGTCCGTCAGACGCCAACTATAATAACTGTCGTGGTTCAATCGGCGCCGAACCTGCCTCACTTCGTAATCATTATAGGCGTCATATAGGTTCTGGCTTTTTAACTGAGTGGGGTCGTATGACCGATTACTCAGGCGCTGGCTTCAACAGCCGCTATTGGTACTGGACTAGTAATCTGTATGATTATTATAGTCGCAGGTTTGTCGTGCGCGCAGAAGGCGGTGATATAAATAATAACTACGAAGGCGGCAACGAACCTGGGCTTTGTGTTTATCCTTAGTATTTATTTCTTCGTCCTTAATCCTTAGGTCGGGGTTGGGGGTGAGGAAAAATAGTATTAAGTGATTAAAAGTAAGCTAAGAGTCAATGTCGTTTAGCCATAAAAAAAGCGATTTTGTGGCTAAGCGACGCTTGAATTACCCGCGGGTTTATTTTTGCAGTTTCTATCGCAAAAAAAGTTGAGGAGCGGGGTTTTTGGGGTTCTAAATTTCACTTAAAAATTATTAAATGATCAAAATTCTTGTTTTAAGCCCTAAAATAAAATTTTCAGGATCAATTGCTCTAATTTTAAAGATTTGTAATTATAATATATTTAATTAAAACAATAGTTAATCAGTTATAATTTAGATCCTTTTTAGATCCTATTTACAAAAGTTAACGTAAATGAGCGAAAAAAAGTGTTGCATCGTGTTTTTCCAATCACTATACTTTTAAAAGGTTTTAGCTATAAGGCTAAAATTTGGCAATAAGTGTAAAAATGTAAATAAATCAAAAAATTACTTGACAGGATTGTCGAATATGTATTATAATTTCCAACAGGCAACAGGCAACAGGCAACTTGGCCAACCTATAATTTAAATTCGCCTAAGTTTAGTTTCCAGCATTTATCTTACAGTAGGTCTTATTTTTTCACACAATTATCCAGAATTCTGCGAATTTTCACGCAATCTTTTTTTCGATCCTTATTTCGATCCAATTTATCCCAGCAGATCTTTTTAGAGTTAACAGTGGTTCTTTTATTTCCTATTTCTTTCTCTAGCCATGCATTAACATCTAAAACGTCTAATGCTATCAATGGTAGTGCGCCGTATTTTTCTTTCGACGGTGGTCTCACTCGTATTATTGATAGTGAAGGTCTGTTTGGGATATCTTTATCTGATGGGACTCAATTTACCCCTTTAACCAATACTTCATCGACTACGTCAATAGAGCTACCTATTGCAGGTCAAAGTTTTGCTGATATTAACATGCTAGTGCCAACTGGTAGTAGTTCAATTGCCTTCAAGGAACTTATTTCTCCGCCTTATAATTATTGGGGCGATGATGATGGTGATGGTGATATTTCTGCTCATGGTTATTTAATGTTATCTATTTATGATAAAAATGATAAACAAGTATCACGTGATACTGTGCTTGATATTTGTAAGGCGCCTTATCGAATTAAATTAAGCAGTACTGGTGGTCAATTAGCAACACGCTATGGGGTTCCTAATCGTCGTACTTTTCAAAAGAGTTATGTCGAGTATTTCGTTAAGCCTAAGGCTTCATTTTCTGTGGTTTGTTTTGCTAGACCTAACCTGAGCGGAAGTACAACTTTTGCTGGTCCAGATTCTATATGGGATAAAAACACATTATCAGGGGGATTTATTCCTCAGTCATTTGTTTCATCATCTTACCATTTAAATTTTCCGACTACAGGTGCTCATGGTTTGTACTTTGATTTAGATGTTAGAGGTATTCAAGAGGTATTGTCATGGGCGACAGTTTCTCATGGTGGTATAACTGCGACAATGACAAACTCATCAAGGAAAGGCGTTCGTGTTACATTAACTGGTCCAGCCGCAAGTTTATCTCAGCATAGTTCTGACAATCCTGGCCGTATTTCTAAACCTAATTTACCTCAAACCTTTGAATTAGTAGGTAGAGGCAATAATGGTAACGTCGTTGTTAAATATGGATTCGTTTTAAAACAGTGGTTCGTCAACCGTGGTGATGTGTTTGCAACTTATCCTAATACATTATCTTGGTGTAATAATATTGGTTATGATATGCCTAAGGTAAAAGATTTAACCAATGCATCTTGCCAAGGTAGTAGTTCTGGCACAGCCTGTCAAGGTTCAGTCGGTGCTACCCCTTCATCATCTAATAATAGTTACCAGCGTCAAATTGGGGCAGGTTTTTTTACGGAATGGGGCTATATGGACAAGTACTTAAACGTTGGCTTTATAAACTACTGGTACTGGACTGGCGACTTAAATGGTAGCTATCCGTTTATCGTGTCATCGGACTTTGGGAGTGTGAGTTCAAACAACGACAAAAGACGCTATGGGCTTTGCTCTTCAAAACCTTAGCTTTTTGTTCTTATTTTGAGAATATATATAGAAAAATAGCATTTATTCCCTAAAAATTTTGGGTTCAAATTATTACTGTGGCTATAAAAGAAATATTGTTATTTTAAAGCGATAAGACATCCGCCTCATTTGAGGCGGATTTTTTAAGATGTTTAAAAAAGTTGAGGAGCGGGGTTTTTGAAACCTTGATATTATTCGGCAAATTTATTTTTATGATCATAACGATTGTAATGAATATCATCACTAATTAAATAATTATAGATATCATCAACTATCTCTATGCCATTTTTTAAGTAATCGGCTTCACGTTTTTTGCTTCTTTCGCCTGGAAAGAAGATTTCACTATTGCCTTTGGCTGGTTTGGTTTGTTTTAGTTGGTCAAGCATAGCTGACATGGTTTGTTTAAAGATATCGAGTCCAACAAAGTATTGTGGGTTGATTACAATATGCAGATGACCAAGGTTGCGACCTTGGGATAGATCCGCATACATTGATGAAACGTTTTTACCAAATGGTAAGCCAAGTAATATGCCTGAAAGTACATCGACCATCATCATTAGACCATAACCTTTGGCATCGGCTATTGGTAGTAGGGCATTTACTTTGTGGGGATCGGTTGTTGGTTCACCATGTTCATCAACCGCCCATGTTGGTGGAATGGAGGCGCCTTTTGATCTGGCGTATAAGACTTTTCCCCAAGCTTGGACAGTGGTTGCCATGTCAAATGAGACAATCCGTTCGTCGTTCGTTGGTGCTGCAAATGCGATTGGGTTGGTTCCAAAAAATTCTTCCGCGCCACCATATGGAACCGCCATTGGGTCAGATTGGCACATGGATATGGCGACTAAGTTTTGTTTAGCTGCCATTTCGGTAAAGTAACAAAGCGAGCCACTATGTGACATTCGACGAATTCCGACTACGGCAACGCCATTTTTCTTCGCCATTTCTATGGCTTTGTCCATACCAACTTTAGCGGCAACTAATCCGCATCCGTTATCAAAATCTAATATTGCTGATGATGGACCGGTTTCTTTATAGGTGACATTGGGGGAGTGAGTCATGCCTCCTTTTGCAATGCGTTCAGCATAATATTCAACTCGTACGGCGCCATGCGAGTGGATGCCTCGTGCATCGGCAAATGAAAGCGTATCGGCAGCAATATCGGCGTGCTCTTGAGTTAATCCAGCTTTATGTAGTTTTTTGGCAATTAAGTTGTGTAGTGTTTGTCTGTCTAGTCTCATTTTATCACTCCTATCTATAGTCGCTATTTGGTGATGATAGTGCCTTTTGTTTGTGCTAATAGCGATTCGATATCTGTTAAGTTGCCAATATAGGCGGTATTGCCAGTTTGTTCGACAAATTCAATAACGGATTTGATTTTTGGTCCCATAGCACCATCATCGATTGCCATTGGTTGTATTCGTTTGGTATCAACTTTGCCTAGAGCGGTTTGCTCAGGTGTGCCCCAGTTTTCATATACGGCGTCAGTATCGGTTAATATCATCAAGTGGTCAGCCTTTAGTTCGATTGCCAGTTGGGCAGCGCTATGATCTTTGTCGATAACCGCCTCGATACCTTGATAACCCGATTTATCTTTTATTACGGGAATTCCGCCCCCACCATTGCAGATGACGATGGTATCTTGGTTAATTAGCTCTTTGATGGTATTAAGTTCGATAATTTTTTTCGGTTTTGGGGATGCAACAACGCGTCTTAGGTATTTGCCATCTTGTTTAAATTGCCAACCATATTGGGCTTGTAGTTTTTGTTGTTCTTCAGGTTGATATACCGGACCTATAAATTTGGTTGGATCTTTGAATGATGGGTCGTTGCTGTCTACTTCGACTTGTGTTAATACGCAGGTAACTTGGTTGACATATTGCTGTAAGCTTCGCTGTATCATATACCCTAACATGCCTTGTGTTTGAGCAACAAGGACATCGAGCGGGTAGGCGGGTACGCTTGGGTAGCTGGCATTTTGTAGGGCAAGTAATCCAACTTGTGGTCCATTGCCGTGAACAATAACAAGTCGATATTTATTGGCTAATTTGGCAATAAATTGGGTCGTGCTGTTGATGTTTTGGTATTGGTTGTCAATAGAGAGTAATTCATTTCGTTTTGAAATCGCATTACCACCTAATGCAATAACTATTAGTTCCATACGGTGTCCTTTATTTTTGTTTAGATGTCCACATCCCGATGACAATCTTTTGAGTAGATATAACTCAGTGGTTGTTGGCCAACAGCGTAACACGCTTGTAGGGCATAGGCTCCCATAAAGATGTAGTCGTCTTTTTTAACCGGTATCCAGTGGTTATCAAGTAGGTACATACCTTCACCACTAAGTAAGTAGGCGCCATGTTCTTGTACATGGGTTTCGATATAGCCATGACTTGCACCCGGTAGGAAGGTAAGAATATGGAAGTTCATATCAAAACCGAGTTCTTTGGGTAGAAGGTCTTGTATAAATACGTTATCCATATTTTCATAATTCATGCGCTCTAGTTGTTGAATATGATTGGCAATCACACGTGTTTGATAACCTGAAATAGGGTTGTAGCGACGTTTGTACAGGAATAAACGTGATGAAGTGGTCATATTTTGTAAATAGAGTTTAACCCCAGCGGGGCAGTAGATGTAGCCACCAGTTTGTAAACGGTGTGATTGGTCATTGGCTTTTGCGTTGACGTCACCCTCTATCACATAGGCAAATACTTCAATATCATCATCCCCAAATCCTTGTAAGTTTTGACCACCTTGGTGCATGGTAACAAGGTAATCGACAAACGATGCCCCTAGTTTAGGTGTGGCTAAGATGGTGATGTCACAATTTTCAAAACCGGGAATGATATTTTTAACTAAGCCATCAGGCGGTATTAAGGCAAAATTATGACGTTTGATTATCGCACGGGACGCTAATAGGTCTTTTGGGTAGCCGATGTTGTTATTGATATATCCCATAATGATCTCCTTGGAACATATGCTTTAGATTTAGGCAAGGTTTGCCGTGAGTACTACTTTTTTCGACTATTTATCAAATATCGATAAATAGTCGATGCTTTTGCGTGAATCAGTTGGTTATGTGTTTACGCAAATTAATTAAAAAGAATAATGCTGTTGCAATAACTAAGATTGCAATAGCTACATAGAACCCCGTAATTTTGGTTCCTGTTATGTCCGCTAATAATCCAGTTAATGGTGGTGCTATCACTGATGAGCTCATGCCAAAGAAGTTAAATACACCAAATGCTGTGCCGTAACTGCTTTTTGGGGCAATTTCAGCCACGTGAGATATTAGAATCGGTTCAACAACAAACTTGCCAAATAATCCATAGAGGATTAATCCCATCAGTAATAAGGTGATGGTGGATGATTGGACAGCCATGAATAGTGTTCCGGCTGAAAGCAGTTCTAATACGATAATAAAAAATAGTCGTTTAGCACGAAATTTATCCGAGATTTTACTGATGACAAGTGCGCCAGGAATAGCGGCGAATGCGACTAAAGATGATGCAGAGCCAATGCTTCCGCCAGTAAAGCCTCGTTCAGTTTCAAGAAAGTTGGGTAACCAGCTTACCACCATGTAATAGCCATAGCATGTTGCAAAGTACATAATGTAACAAGCAACCATTGGGCTACTAAAAAAGTTATGTTTTTCTTTCGGCGCCGTTTCCGTTTTCTGTTTTTGGGTGATGACGCTTTTAATCGATGGCTCTTTAATGATAATTGCAAATCCAGCAATTAAGCAGAGTGTTAGAGCCGCAATAATATAGAGCATATATTGCCATGGCATATCCAACGCTTTAACTAGGAAGCTAGTGGATAATAAGCAAACACCCATACCTAACGCCGCGCCAGTGTTGATAATGGCAGAGGCGAAGCTACGATTTTCAGCTGGAATGTTTTCGGCTGATAGTGACCAAGCCGAACCATAGTAAGAGCCACAGCCAAGACCCGCCAGTAAGCTACCAATATAGATCATCATCATTGAGTGTGCATTACCAATCATGATAGCGGCAATGGTAAAGAGTATGAAGCCAGGAATCACGACGGCTTTTTTACCATATTTGTCAACTAAGATCCCAGCTGGAATTTGCATTAAGGTGTAGGAAAAAAAGTAACAGCTAGCAATTAAGCCCAGTTCAGTATTTGATTGTGGTCCTACAGTTTGTTGAATTTCAGGAAAAATCGCTGCTAATACGGGGCGATAAATCCACATCACTAACCAACCGAGGAATAATAAAGCGACGATTTTATGCCAGTACTGTATGCCACCTTTTTTTTCTGTCATTTTAATTCCTTATTATTCTTGATAAGCCAATTGATAAAGGGCATAAGTTAATGCTTTTATTCCTTCAACTAAGTCTTCGGTTTTAGTATCTTCAGCAGGGTTGTGGCTGATGCCTTTGATGCTTGGTACAAATAACATGGCGGTCGGTACTCGTGGTGCAAAAATTTGTGAGTCGTGACCGGCACCACTATGCATTACGCGATAACTTAGTTTTTCTTGGTTGCAGATGTTTTCGAGCATTTTTATAAGTTTGTCATCCATTGGAATTGGGGCTTCATCCATCCAACGATTTATTTCGATCTCAAGGCCCAGTTCTTTGGCGATGCGGATCATGTCAGCTTCAATCTCTTCGGTAAAGCTTTTAAGTTCTTCTTGGTTAGTGTGACGACAGTCTATTGTGAACATCACTTCCCCCGGAACGACGTTAACCACATTGGGTTTTGGTTCAACATGACCGAAGGTTAATACTAATGGATCACCCACTTTAATTGCTTTGTTAATGGATTCGTTGCAAATTCGGCTAAAAGCGTAGATAGCATCTTTACGGTAACTCATTGGTGTGGTGCCCGCATGATTTGCTTCACCTATTAAGCGGATGTTGTAACGACGTTGTCCAACGATGCTGGTTACAACCCCTATGCTTTTTTCTTCCCGCTCAAGTACGCCTCCTTGTTCAATGTGTAACTCTAAAAAGGCTTTGATATCGGTGCGTGCTTTTTGGGTGTTAAATTTAAATCCGCAGTTGTTCATTGCATCGACAAATTTAATGCCATTGTTGTCTTCGATATCGGCAACATCATCATTGTTGGCGATGGCAAATACGTTTTTGCTTCCCCAAAAGACATAAGGAAAGCGACTGCCTTCTTCTTCTGCCATGGAGATAAGTTCTAAGGTGCGTAATGGTTGGCCGTAGTTCTCTTTTAGGTATTTCATGGCAAGCATAGCTGCAATGATGCCAAGCTGGCCGTCAAGTTTGCCACCATTAACAACGGTATCAACATGCGAGCCAGACATGATGACTTGTTCTTTATATTTACTGCCTTCAAATCGACCATATAAGTTACCAATATCATCAAAATAGGTGTTCATGCCAATTTGTGAGAGTTTTTCTTTAATTGCATTTTGGGCAGTAAGCCATTGTTCAGTATAAAGTAATCGAGTTGTTCCGCCTTGTTCTAAACCACCAAAGCTCGATATCCATTTAACTGCATTAGCAACATCATCATATAAAATATTCATAAATATTTACCTGCTATTTAAAACTCCATCATCGTTAACATTTTGCTTTTAATGTTAACCGCACATATCGTGTCGATACTACGGATCATTTTAAATGTTTTTTTTGTTTACCATACTATTAATATCAAATAATAATGTGATCAAACTAGCTTTTTTATATTTGTGAAATTTAATTAAATTAAGTAGTTATTATTATAAAAAATTTTTTAACAATCTTTTATGATACTGATTTTAAATAATATTATATTTTTGATATCGTTAATGTTTTGTGATGTATAACCTGCTTATTGTTTATTTTTTCCGTAATATATAAATATAATCTAACTATTAGATTTTTTTAATGAGCTTAATGAGGTTCAAAGTTAACAGCACTTATCATATTTGAGGGGCCTATTCTCATGATTCAATCTTTTATAAAAAAGGGAAGCTTTCAAGATTCTGTTAGTTTGATGTTGATATCAAAAAAACTGAGTAATCTTGATGAGGTTGATGAAGTATCTGTCATGATGGGTACTCCTGCCAATAAATCTTTATTAACCGCAACAGGTTTTTGGAGTGATAGTTTTAATGATGCAACGCCAAATGATATTTGTGTCGCGATTAAAACCAAAGATGACTCTAATGATGTTGTCGAGTTGATTAGTCAACAACTTGAGGATGCACTAAAAAATATCGCTCAAGCTCAGCAAGGTGGTGCAAAACTACTTAAAGCAAGGCGTTTAGCTAGCGCAACGAAAAAATTACCTGATGCTAATTTAGTGTTAATTTCGATTGCTGGGGAGTACGCTGCTGAGCTAGCCGATCAAGCTTTAGACGATAATAAAAACGTGATGATTTTTTCTGATAATGTGTCAATCGAAGATGAAATCCGTTTAAAAACTAAAGCGTCTAAAAAAGATTTAATTGTGATGGGCCCCGATTGTGGGACGGCCTTTATCGCGGGGGCACCCTTAGCGTTTTCTAATGTTATTCCTAAAGGGAATATTGGGGTAATTGGGGCGTCTGGTACGGGTATTCAAGAAGTGGTTTCACAAATCGCTCTATTGAATCAAGGTATTACGCAAGCTATCGGTTTGGGTGGGCGTGATTTGTCGCTTGAAGTCGGGGGGATTAGTGCGCTTACTGCCTTAAATATGCTCGCTGCCGATGCTGATACACAAGTGATTACCTTTATTTCTAAACCGCCAGCAGACAGTGTGCGGGAAAAAGTGATTTCAGCCATGAAGTTAATCCCTAAACCGGTGGTGGCTTTATTTTTGGGCTCGAAAATCGATAAACCTCAAGACGATAATATCTATTTTGCACGCACATTAGATGAAGCAGCTCGATTAGCCTGTTTATTAAGTCCAGTTGAAGCGATAGCGAATAAGTTGCCTAATTTAGCCAATAAAACGATTACAGGGTTATATACTGGCGGTACCTTAGCTTCAGAAGCGGCGATGTTGCTTGCTCAGGAATTAAATCTCACTACCAGTCATCATCACGATAAAGGGATTATGTTAGATCAACAGGGGCATAAAATTATTGATTTAGGTGATGATTTTTACACTGTAGGTAAACCTCATCCTATGATTGATCCTTCTATTCGCGAAGATAAAATCGCTCAGCTTGGTGAAAATCACGACGTAGGTGTATTACTTGTTGATTTGGTTATTGGCTATGGCGCAAATGCCAATCCGGCTGAGTCAGTTATTTCAGGTTATCAAAAAGCCTGTGCTAAACGAGGTGATAATCATCCATTGATAGCTATCGCAACCGTGACTGGTTCAGAGCAAGATCCGCAATGTCGTAGTAAGCAAATTGAAGCGTTAGAATCAGCGAATATTGTTGTAATGAATAATTTACCGGAAGCTATTTTGTTAGCTAAAAAACTGATTACACCGGTTAAATCAAATAATTTCATTAAACCATATCCTTTATTAAGCCATATTAGTGTGATTAATGCTGGTTTAAGAAGTTTTGCTGAAGATCTTCAATCATCGAATATTCCTGTTGTGCATTATCAATGGGCGCCAATAGCCGGCGGTAATAAAAAATTAGCGGCTATTTTGCAAAAATTAAATTAAGAGGTTTTGATATGTTACGTACTGCAATAAATGAAGCAAACCAAAAAATTATTGAACGAATTAAAGCTGCTAGACCTCATTGGGTAGGCGTTATATCCGCTAAAGAAGCTGTACCAACCTTGGCGCAAGGTAAAAAATTACTTCATGCTGGACCGCCGATTGTTTGGCATGATATGACTGGGCCAATGCAAGGTGCTTGTATTGGTGCTTGCTTGTTTGAAGGCTGGGCTCAAGATGAGAAGCAAGCTTTGCATTTGTTAGAGTCAGGCCAAGTAGAATTTATCCCTTGTCATTCTGTTAATGCCGTTGGTCCAATGGGGGGGATTACGTCAGCCAATATGCCAATGATTGTGGTTGAAAACATTACCCATGGTAATCGTGCTTACTGCAATTTAAATGAAGGTATTGGTAAAGTGATGCGTTTTGGTGCTTATGGCAAGGAGGTTTTAGACCGTCATCGTTGGATGAAAGAGTCGTTAGGGCCCGCCTTGAATGATGCATTAAAACTGTTTGATAATGGTATCGATTTAACCGCTTTGATGGCACAAGCTATTACAATGGGTGATGAATTCCATCAACGTAATATTGCCGCTTCAGCACTATTATTAAGAACGCTTTCACCAAAATTAATTTTACTTGATCGTAGTAAAGCGGAAATGGAGAAAATCTTTAGCTTTTTAAGCGTGACAGATCAGTTCTTCTTAAATGTTGCTATGGCATTTTGTAAATCAATTATGGATAGCGCAGCGCAAATTAAAGAAGGATCTATCGTTACAGCAATGACACGTAATGGTAAAGAATTTGGTATTAAAGTCAGTGGACTTGGCGATCAGTGGTTTACCGCGCCAGTTAATACTCCGCAAGGTCTATTCTTTACTGGCTATTCTCAAAAAGATGCAAACCCAGATATAGGTGATAGTGCTATTACTGAAACCTTTGGTATAGGCGGGGCGGCTATGGTTGCAGCGCCAGGGGTAACTCGCTTTGTTGGTGCCGGTGGCACGGATGTTGCATATGAAGTATCTGAAGAGATGAGTGAAATCTATCTAGAACATAATATGTTATTCCAAATTCCTACATGGAATTTCCAAGGATGCTGTTTAGGGTTAGATCTTCGTTTAGTTGTCGAAACTGGGATCACGCCACTAATTAATACTGGTATTGCCCATAAACAAGCAGGAGTGGGCCAAATTGGTGCAGGTACAGTTAGAGCACCGTTAGCTTGTTTTGAAAAAGCACTCGAGGCATTAGCAAAAAAATTAGAAATATAGGCTATGAGTTTGATGTATGTAGATGATGAATGCTTAAATAAGTCGCTAAATAATCAGCGACTTACTATCCCCGCTTTTGATTATTTGCAAGAGCGTGGTTTGTCGCAAGCATCTCATATTATCAAACCACTTTTAGTTAGTGCGGATATTCCGATAAAAGCAGGTGAGTTGTCGCACTTTAGTACTCATCAGCAAACGATTAATTTAATCAATGCTGATCAGCAATTAATTACTATACATCGTTATAATAGCGGTTTGTCGCCCATGGGTATTGTACTTAAATCGTCTGATTTTGATTATATTTTGTCGTTAGGTAGTGATTTATCCATTTATCAATCGGCAACGGGTGATTTGCAAGTCGGGATTTTTTTAATTTCACTTGATACGCATGTTTGTCAGTTAAATATAAAAAAACATTCATTAGTTAATAAATCACAAATTGCTAATCTATTGAAAGAGATAGAAAATCCGACGGGGTTATTTGGTAAATTAAGTGACAATTTATCGGGTCAATATCAACTCGAATTATTATGTAATACCATGACTAATTTGATGAATGGTAAAGCAGATGATATTACGCCGTTTATTGGCTTAGGACCGGGTTTAACGCCAAGTTTTGATGATATTATCGTGGGGATGTTGGCGGTTATCTCAAGCGATTGCCGTTTTGACAATCAAATTCGACAGCTTAAATTCGCCTTTGAGCGTTTGTCATTACATTTGTTAACCACAACTGTTAGTGCTAGTTTTTTGACTTATGCACTGCAAGGTAAATTTTCGTTGTTGGTGCTACAAGTGATTAATTCATTTGCACAACATAAATATCACCATTCATCAATAAAAAATTTATCGAATTATGGTCACACCTCTGGATCCGATCTCTTACTTGGTATATGGTTAGGTATTGATCGTTTTGTTTTAAGGGATTAAATCGTGCTAGATACAGAAACCATGCGGACCTTTATTAAAGTAGTTGAGAGCAATAGCTTTTCAAAAGCGGCTAAGCTACTTTACAAAACACCAGCAGCGATTAGTTATCGTATTAAATCATTGGAAGCCGATCTTAATACTCAACTTTTTGAACGAACCACACGGACTGTGACACTAACGCTGGCAGGGCAACATCTTTATGAGCAATGTAGCCAATGGTTGCTTTGGTTATCAACCATGCCTGATGAGTTACAACAGATTCGTGATGGTGTTGAGCGAAAAATTAATATTACCATCAATAATCTGCTCTATGATGTTGAGGCGGTAGCCGATTTGTTGACGTTTTTAAAAGAGAAATTCCCTTTTACTACTTTCAATATAAATCGACAAGTTTATATGGGAGTGTGGGATTCGTTATTGCATGGTGAGTGCCATTTAGCGATTGGCGCAACAGGCACTGAATCGCTTGATACGATGATTAATATACTACCTCTTGGTGAAGTAAGTTGGGTGTTTGTGGCAGCCAAAAATCATCCGATCACCCAAATTGATGGGGCGTTATCTAATGATACTTTACGTAAGTATCCGGCAATTAATGTTGAAGATACCTCTGTGCATATGAATAAACGAGTGGCTTGGTTATTACCTAGCCAATCTGAGATTATTGTGCCAAATATTACCACTAAGTTGGCTTGCCATTTAAGAGGATTAGGTATTGGTTTTTTACCCAAATCAATCTGCCAATCTTATTTAGATTCAGGTGAATTGATTGCCTGTAAAGTGGTTAATGAACGTAAGCCATCGCCATTGTCATTAGCATGGAAAAAATCGCATATGGGCAAAGTGATGAATGAAATTGTTAATCTGTTTAAGTTTCATCATCCCATTGCCAATAATTTTTTGAAAAATATAGATAAGAGAAGATGAGTTAGTGTAATCTTCAAACAATTAACTCGATATTAATAAAGGAAAAAATAATGTTAGACCTAGATAAATATGACCAAATTAATCCGCCTACGCGACTATTAATGGGACCAGGTCCAATCAATGCTGATCCTCGTGTCACTAGAGCGATGGCGGCACCTTTAATTGGCCAGTTTGACCCAGTTATGACTGATTATATGAATCAGACTATGTCACTTTATCGAGATATTTTTAAAACCAAAAATGAGCAAACTTTTGTTATTGATGGTACTGCAAGAGCCGGTATTGAAGCCGTTCTTGTGTCAACAATTAAACCGGGTGACAAAGTATTAGTACCCGTATTTGGTCGTTTTGGTTTATTACTTTGTGAAATTGCCCACCGTTGTCGTGCTGATGTGCATACTATTGAAGTGCCATGGGGTGAAGTTTTTGATCCTAATGTTATTGAAGATGCTATCAAAAAAGTCAAACCCAAACTATTACTTTGCGTGCAAGGTGACACTTCAACCACATTATTGCAACCATTGGATAAAATTGGTGAAATTTGTCGTCGCCATGGTGTGTTGTCTTATGTCGATGCAACTGCTTCGATTGTGGGTAACCCACTTGAAGTTGATAAATGGCAACTTGATGGCGTTTCAGTGAGTTTACAAAAATGTTTAAGTGGACCTCCAGGTGTTGCTCCTCTTACTTTAAGTCCAAAAATGGTCGAAATTATTCAAGCTCGTAAATGTGTTGAACTGGGTATTCGTGCTGAAAATGATGCGGGTGGCCGAGATGAGATGATCTATTCTAACTATTTTGATATCGATATGATTATCCGTTACTGGAGTTCTGAACGTATCAACCACCACACTGAAGCGACCTCAATGCTTTATGCTGCACGCGAATGTGCTCGAATTGTGTTACAAGAAGGTTTAGATAACGTGATTGAGCGTCATCGCGTTAATGGGGCTGCAATGGTTGCTGGTTTACAAGCTATGGGACTTGAGTTGTTTGGCGATCTCGATCATAAAATGAATAATGTCGTTGGTGTGGTTCGTCCGGAACATATTAATGACCTTGAAGTTCGTAATTTAATGTTAAATGATTTTGGTATTGAAATCGGTGCTTCATTCGGTCCGCTTAAAGGTAATGTATGGCGTATTGGTACTATGGGCTATAATGCTAGAAAATCTTGTGTCATGCAAACATTAACCGCGTTTGAAGCTGTGTTAAATCGAGTTGGTTTTAAAACAGTACAAGGGGCTGGTTTACAAGCTGCCTGGAACGTTTATAACAGCTAATAATTAAATAATAATAAAAGTTCACTGAAGTGAGCGGAATTATACCCATTGGATTTTTGAGCTTTTAATTTAGAACGAAGTAATTTGTTGGTCAAAATGTCAACAAATTACTCTAAAAATAGAGTAAATTTAAAATAGTAGCAAAAATGTTAACTTTAAGTTAATTGGGATGATATTATTTAAGGAAATTTTATGAATAAATTGAATACTAAAATTCCTACCTCTGGGTATAATCAAAAAAAATGGAAAGGGCGTTATACCATTTTATTACTATTATGGTCAGGTTGGTTACTTTCGTTTCTTGATCGTATGGTAATGAATGTCTCATTGCCGTTTATTGGCCATGATCTTGGTATCGATAAAACTGTACAAGGTTCAATTATTAGTGCATTTTTTATTGGTTATGCACTGTTCCAAATTCCCGGTGGTTATTTATCAGATAAATTTGGTCCGCGTAAAGTGATGGCTTTTGCCATTATTTGGTGGTCGATGTTTACGCTTTTTACCGGTCTAATTTATGTATTACCATTAATGTTACTGACTCGCTTCATGTTTGGTGCCGGTGAAGGTTGTTTCCCAGCTTCGTCTTGGAAAACTATCGCTACTTATTTTCCTGCCAAAGAACGAGGACGAGCAACGGCAATTCAATCTTCCGTCAATACATTAGGACCAGCAATATCTGTAATTGTGGCAGTTGCCATTATTGAATGGTTAGGTTGGCGCGATGTATTTATCATCTTAAGTATTCCTGGTTTTATATTAGGCTTTTTTATCTATAAGTTTATTCGCAATAATCCATCTGAAAATAGTCTGATTGGTGCTGATGAACTGCAAGAATTAGAAATAATCAACGATAATGTCTCAGTCGAAGAGAGCTCGTCTTCGTTAATAGATGTATTGAAAATGCCAATACTCTGGAAGTTATCGCTAATTTGGTTCTTATTTGATATCACATTTTGGGGATTCACCACTTGGTTACCAAGTTATTTACTTGAGGCAAGAGGATTATCGCTCTCCAAAACCGGTATCTTAGCTGCAATCCCATTCTTATTTGGTGCGTTAGGAACTTTAGTTGGTGGCTATTTTGCTGATAAGTTCGAACAAAAATTAAAATATGTATATGGTTTAACCGCTTTTATCTCTGGGATATTTCTTTTCTTAATGTTCCAAGTCGATAATCTTGAGGCGGCTATAGTCTTCCAATGCGTATCAGCACTCTTTATGTTTATCGCATTTGCTATCTTTTGGGGAATGCTAATGCATATGATTCCGCCGGTAATCATGGGCAAAGCCTCAAGTATCGTCAACTTTGGTGGACAAGTTGCAGGCGTATTATCACCATTCATTATCGGCTTCCTTATCGACAACGCCAACGGAGGCTACAACCACGCCTTCTTATTTATGGTGATCGCGTTAATAAGCTCAGCGGTATTGACCTTTTTCATTAAAAAAATGAATATTTAGTTAATCTACATGATGAGATATATTGGGAAAATACTCAAACTTGGTTTGAGTATTTTTTTCTTTGATGAATGGTTTATTCTAAGAGTAATTTAATTATTAATCAGTGTATTTTTTAAATGCAAAAAAAGTTGAGGAGCGGGGTTTTTAGCCTCTATAAAAGCATTAATTAATCACCAATTAAGTTAAATATTCTGTTGAAATATTTTGCTTAAAAGTTATTATGTTTCGAATATTTATTTATAGATAGGAATCTGTATGCGTAATTCTTTTTTTTCTGTAATTTTGTCTTCTCTTTTATTATTCACATCTTCATTTAGTTTTGCCAGTGAGCAGACTTATGTGGTTGGAGCAGGGGGAACATATCGTCCTTTTGAGTATGAAAATAGCGATAAGCAGTTAGAAGGCTTTGATATTGATCTTATTAAAGCGATTGCTGAAGCTCAAAATTTTAAAATCAAATTAATTAATACGCCATGGGAAGGCATTTTTGCTACTTTAGATAATGGTGAGCGCGATATTATCATTTCAGGTATCACTATAACTGAAAAGCGTAAAAACTCTGTTGATTTTTCATTACCGTATTTTCCGGCTGAGCAAGTTATTGTTTCTCAAAAAACAACTGAAATTAAGTCAATTGCTGATTTAAGCAATCATACTGTTGGAGTGGTTAATGGTAGTACGGCTGATGTGGTTGTTTCTAAAGTACTCGGTAAGAATAGCACTGCAATCAAACGTTTTGATAATACGCCGTTATTGCTACAAGAGCTTTATGAAGAAGGCATAAGTGCAGCTGTTGCTGATGTTGGTGTGGTTAAGTTTTATATTAAAATGCATCCCGGTAAAGATTTCAATTTAGTTTATGATAATAGTTTTGAATCGCAATATTTTGGTATTGCCGTTGCTAAAGGTAATACTGAATTACGCAATAGCATCAATGAAGGCCTGAAAAAAATTGTTGCAGACGGTACTTATGCTTCAATTTATAAAAAATGGTTCGATAATAATGTTCCATCTTTACCATTAGATTCTAAAGAGTAAAGTGGAATAGTCATGGCATTTAATTGGCAAATTATTGAAGAATATACGCCCCTCTTTATCGAGGGGGCAAAATTAACCGTTCAATGTACTATTATTTGTGTCATTTTAGGGACATTATGGGGATTGACGTTAGGTATTGGGCGAACCGCATCAGCTAAATTTGGTTTTTGGAGATGGGTGCTTCACTATGGTGTACAATGGCCTGTTAAAATTTATGTTAGTGCTTTTCGTGGTACACCACTATTTGTTCAAATCATGGTAGTGCATTATGTATTAATGCCATATTTTCTAAACCCTCGTGATGGATTATTGGTTTCCGATAATCTTATTTCAATGTCCACCGCTCGTTATTGGCGTACTGAGTATGGGGCGTTTATTTCCTGTGTTACGGCAATTACGTTAAATGCCGGTGCCTATATTTCCGAAATCTTTAGAGCAGGGATTGAATCAATCGATAAAGGACAAATGGAAGCTGCAAGGTCACTTGGAATGAGCTATGGTAGTACCATGCGTAAAGTAATTTTACCACAGGCTTTTAAACGTATGCTTCCACCTTTGGGTAATAATGCAATAGCTATTTTGAAAGATTCGTCACTCGGTGCAGCGATCGGTCTGGCTGATTTAGCTTTTGCTGCAAGAACATCTGGAGCTGCATATGGGTCTTATACTGAACCTTATATTGTGATTTCTATTGTGTATTGGGTAATGACATTCTTGCTTTCATTATTAGTAAAATATTTAGAAAAAAGGTTAGGCAAAAGTGATTCACATTAAAAATCTACAAAAACAATTTGGCGATATTCATGTGCTACGAGGTATTTCTTGTGATATTCAGGAAAAAGAGGTGATTTCTATTATTGGCCCTTCGGGCTCAGGTAAAAGCACCTTTTTACGTTGCATTAATGGATTAGAAGATATTACTTCAGGCGAGATTGAAGTTAATGGGTTTAAATTGCCAGATGCTAAAACCAATATCAATCAACTCCGTGAATCAGTTGGCATGGTTTTTCAGCGTTTTAATCTTTTTCCACATATGACGGTATTGGAAAATTTAATTTTGGCACCAATGGATGTCAAGAAGATGCCAAAAAATGATGCAATTAATAAGGCTGAAGGTTTATTAGTTAAGGTTGGTTTGATTGATAAGATTGATGCTTATCCAAATCAATTATCCGGTGGTCAACAACAACGTGTCGCGATTGCTAGATCATTGATGATGGACCCGAAAGTTATGCTTTTTGATGAACCTACTTCGGCGTTAGATCCTGAGTTAGTCGGTGAAGTTTTAGCCGTGATGAAGGCACTTGCTCAAGAGGGGATGACCATGGTGGTTGTCACGCATGAGATGGGTTTTGCTAGAGAGATGTCAACTCGTGTTATTTTTATCGATCAGGGCATCATTCAAGAACAAGGTTCACCTGAGCAAATTTTTAATCATCCTCAAAATGAAAGAACACAGCTGTTTTTAAGTAAAGTATTATAATTGATCTACTTGATTGATTAAGCTATAAAAAAACCGCACTAATGAGGGCGGTTTTTTATTAAACATTAACTATCAGACTCAAGCTTTATATTTTTTCATGACAATTGAAGCGTTAGTGCCACCAAAACCAAAGCTATTTGACATTACTGTTGTTAATTCACGTTCAGTTGGCTCGGTAATAATGTTCATTCCAACTGCTTCATCAGCGAGTTCGTCGATGTTGATACTAGGTGTGATAAAGCCGTGTTCAAGCATAAGTAATGAATAGATTAATTCTTGAGCACCGGTTGCACTCAATGAGTGGCCAGTCATTGATTTAGTCGAAGAGATAGCTGGAATGTTATCTCCAAATACTTGTTTGATTGCCCATAATTCTTTTACGTCACCAACTGGTGTTGAAGTTCCGTGAGTGTTGATATAATCAACTGGTGCGTCAAGATCTTGAATAGCAAGTTGCATACAACGCATTGCACCTTCACCAGATGGTGCAACCATGTCATAACCATCAGATGTTGCACCGTAACCAACTAGTTCACCATAGATATGTGCACCACGTGCAAGGGCGTGTTCAAGTTCTTCAACAACTACCATTCCAGCACCGCCAGCGATAACGAAACCGTCACGGTTTTTATCATAAGCGCGTGATGCTTTTTCTGGGGTGTCGTTGTATTTGGTTGATAATGCGCCCATTGCGTCAAATTCACATGACATTTCCCAGCAAAGTTCTTCTCCTCCACCAGCAAATACAATGTCTTGTTTGCCAAGTTGGATAAGTTCTGCTGCATGACCAATACAGTGAACTGATGTTGCACAAGCAGATGTCATTGAGTAGCTAACACCTTTAATTTTAAATGGTGTGGCTAAACATGCAGATATTGCAGATGACATTGATTTAGTTACTGCGTAAGGACCAACACCTCTTAAACCTTTTTCTTTCATGCCGGCAACGACATTATATTGAGTTTTGGTTGAGCCACCATAACCAGCGATTAGACCTGTACGAGGATTAGATACTTGTTCTGGGGTTAATTTTGCATCTTCGATTGCTTGCTGTAGAGCCAGATAACCATAAATAGATGCATCGTTCATAAAACGGACAACTTTGCGATCAATAAGCCCAGTTGTATCTAATTTTACATTACCACATACATGGCTGCGCATTCCACTATCTTTCATTTCTTGAGAGAAAGTAATACCACTTCGGCCCACTTTCAATGATTCTAAAACTTCTTTGGTATTATTCCCAATACTTGAAAGAATACCTAATCCTGTGATTACTACACGTTTCATCTAATGCTTTACTCCTAAATTAACCAGCTTCGTATGAAAAATTGGTGTGATTATAGCGTACACTTGTAAGCTGAACAATACCCTATGATTGATTTTATTTCACAATTTTTAAATAAGATAGGGTTAGTGGAATAAGTAATCAATAATACTCCCGCTTTTTACATTTTATTTATAGTCTCTTAATAAAGTAGAGTTTATATGCAGTTTTATTGAGCAAATATTTCCTATTTTTGATCTGATAATTTACTTGCAGATGCAAGTAAAATAGCTATAATACTGTAAATATATACAGTCATTGGTGGTGATTATGATTCAAGACAAAATGATGTCAAAGCTTGAGATATTGGCAGAATCAGCAAAATATGATATTTCGTGCGCATCAAGCGGTACCTCGCGCAATAATAAAAATAAAGGTATTGGTAATGCCTCTCGTTGTGGTATCTGTCATTCTTTTACCGCCGATGGTCGATGTGTCTCGTTATTAAAGATTATGCTAACCAATTACTGCATGTTTGATTGTGCTTACTGTATTAATCGCCAAAGTAATGATATCCCACGAGCTGGATTTACTCCAAAAGAATTAGCCGATTTAACCATTGAGTTTTACCGTCGCAATTATATCGAAGGACTTTTTTTAAGCTCTGGTATTATGCGTAGTGCTGATCACACAATGGAAAAAATGATTCGGGTAGTCAAAATTCTACGTCAAGAATACAATTTTAATGGTTATATCCATATGAAAGCTATTCCTGGCGCAAGTAATGAGCTTATCAAAGAAGCCGGTTTATTAGTAGATAGAATGAGTGTCAATCTAGAGATTCCTACTGAACGTAATTTAAAATTACTTGCACCGGATAAAGATCATCAAACGATCTATCAACCAATGCGTCATATCCAACAAAATTTGATGGAAAATATTGAAGATCGCAAAAAAATTAAGTCTACTCCAAAATTCGTACCAGCAGGGCAGAGCACCCAGGTTATTATTGGGGCGACAGATGAAACCGATAATCAAATATTACAACTCACCGCCAAACTTTATAAACGCCCAAGTATGAAGCGGGTTTACTATTCGGGGTTTATTCCAGTCAATAGTTATGACAAGCGATTGCCGGTGTTGCAAGAAGTTCCACGCGTTCGCGAAAATCGTTTATACCAAGCTGATTGGTTACTTCGTTTTTATGATTTTAGTGTCGATGAGATTGTTAATGATGAACATCCCGATCTTGATTTAACTGTCGATCCAAAATTATCTTGGGCAATTCGTAATCCGCAGTTTTTTCCTGTAGATATCAATCGCGATAGTTATCGAAAAATTTTGCGAGTTCCTGGCATTGGTGTTAAATCAGCAAAATTAATAGTGATGGCAAGGCGACATCGAAAACTTAATATTGAAGCGTTAAAACGCATAGGCGTTGTGCTTAAACGTGCGCAATTTTTTATTGTATGTCACGAAATGAGTACCTATAAATTGCTCGAGTCATCTGCTGAATATATTCGACTGAACCTGCAAGATCCGCCATTACTTGAAGCTAAAAAAGATCCTATTCCTCAGCAGCTTGTGATGGGATGGTAAGTTATGCTAGCTTTTTATTATGACAAATCTTTCGAAGGATTGTTATGCGCGGTTTTTGATGCGTTTAAACTTAAAAAAATGCCGGAATGCTTGTTGTCGGATGATGATGTTGTACCGCTTTTGGTATCTGATTCTCACCATGTTGAATTTCGTAATAGCAAGTATGAAAGGGTATACTCGGCGCTACAAAAAAAGTTATCCAAGATTGCACTAAATCAGATCTTATTTACTTGGTTATCAGAGCTGCCTGAAAGTGATTTAATCATTTTTCGTTATATTTGCAAAGTATTTAAATCTAACTATTCAATTGAAACTGATTTTGGCGATCCAGATGTATTAGCCATTCATGATATCGCTAAAAAAGTGAATAAAGAAAAACACCATATCCAACAATTTGTTCGATTTAATGCTATCAAAAATCCAACAAGTGATGAAAAGATCTATTTTGCGGTTATTGGTCCCATTTATAATGCTTTACCATTAACGACACGATTCTTTAAAGATCGTTATGCCGACCAAAAATGGGCTATTTATGATGAAAAACGCCAGTATGGTTATTTTTATGATTTAGAAAAATTGGAGAAAATATCGTTAAACGATGATCTGATTGTCAATAACAAAATTAACCAAGATTATTTAACTGATGATGAAAAACTTTTTCAGACCATGTGGTACCGTTATTGTAATGCACTAACGATAAAAGAAAGAATTAACCCAAAATTACAACGACAAAATATGCCAAGACGATTTTGGCAACACTTACCTGAAATGCAGCAAAAATAAAAAACGCCGAACAAGCCGGCGTTTTTTATTAATGTAGGGAAAATTCTATTGGGCGTCGATATCGCTAATAATACCGTTGATGCTTTCTTGGCGTTGTTTCTCTTTTTTCTCATCAACTTTACCGCCTGACGCATTAAAGTCATTACGTTGGAAGTAAGCATTACGCATAAAGTTATAAGGGTCATCACTATTTTTAAGCAGATCTTCATACTCAATAGCTACGGCACGAGCTTCAACGCCATCAACAACGCCACGAACTAGTGCCCATTCCCAATCTAACCAAACAAGTGGTGGGTATAAGGTGTCAACGATGTCACCACCTTCCTGACGAAGTGTCGCAGAACCATAGAAAGGTAATACAACATAAGGACCATAAGGTACATCATAGTGACCTAATGTTTGACCAAAACTACGTTTAGAGCCTTTTTGCAATTGAGGATCCGCCATTCCAGCAACATCAAATATACCCGCCACACCAAAAACGGTATTGATAAAGAATCGAGCTAAATGTTTACCAGATTCACGGCCTTCGCCTTGTAGTGCACTATTAACTACTGAAGCTGGCTCAGAAAGGTTAGATGAAAAATTAACAACGCCTTTACGCACAGGTGTTGGTACATAATCTTTCCATACCACAGCTGCAGGGCGTAAAATATAAGGATCAAGGGCATAATAGTTAACATCAAACATGGTTTTGTTAAAACCCGATAATGGGTCACTATAACTGTTGGTTTCAGCTTGATAAGTGGCACAACTTGTCAGTGCTAAAACCGAGAACATCATACCTATTATTCTTTTTTTCATAATGTTATAAATCATAATTGACGAATGTTAAGATTGTATCATGTTTGTTCAAAATAGAAAATTTTTCATTATTTAAATAGTAATATCTTGATAAATTTATTAGAATAACCGCCCGAGATGACCTCATAGTTAAATGGATATAACGAGCCCCTCCTAAGGGCTAGTTGCAGGTTCGATTCCTGCTGGGGTCAAATTCCCTTAAACTTATTATTACTCTCCTTTACGCCAAAAGCCTTTATAAAACTGGATTTTGGTAGTTTTTCTCACTCAGCTACACTCTCTTTTACGTTTGACAACGCAAACCTTTCTACGGTATATTTACGGTATATTTTAATACCGCAACAAAAAATACCGTAATTATGCTAACTATAAAAGCCATTGATTCAGCAAAACCCAAAGATAAGCCCTATAAGTTACCAGATTTTGAAAGCCTGTATTTGTACATTACACCTAGTGGAACTAAATCATGGCGGTACGATTATAGTTTCAACGGTAAACGGAAAACACTAACAATCGGTAAATATCCGTATATCAGTTTATCTGATGCCCGTAATGAGAAGGATATTGCCAGACAATTATTAGCGCACGGTCGAGATCCATCAGTAGAACGCAAAAAGAAAGCGTTGCTCTCAAACATGGCACAGGGTAATACATTCAGCAAAATAGCTATGGAATGGTACGAAAACAAAAAACGAAGTTGGTCACTAAACACTCGGAAAACCATACTTACTTATTTTGAAAAAGACATATTTCCTTATGTTGGAGAGATGGACATTTCGCAGATAAAACCAATTGAAATGTTAAATTGTTTAAAACAAATTGAAAATCGAGGGGCTTTAGAAATCGCTAAAAAGATGAGGCAGCGGTGTACTGAAGTTTTTCAATATGCAATTATTACAGAGCGAGCAGAGAATAACCCAGCCCGAGAACTGGCAACAGCGATGGTGACACGTACACCTAAAAATTATGCATTTTTAATTGAAGATGATATGCGGGAGTTTATGAAAGCTTTACAAACTTATTCGGGTAATATCCTTGTAAGGTACGCTACCGAGTTATTAATATTAACTGCGGTGCGGACGGTAGAATTGTTGCGGTGTAAATGGGAGTATGTTAATTTTGAGAAACGTTACATTTTACTACCCGAGACATTAATAAAAAAAGACAGGGTGCACATAGTCCCGTTATCAAAGCAGGCTATAAATATACTAAGATTTTTACACCCAATTACTGGGAATTGTGATTTTGTTTTTCCGGGGCGAAATAACATACAATCGCCTATGTCAAATGGTGCTATTTTGGGGTTGATAAAAAGGTTGGGATTTGCCAAACGTGCAACAGGGCACGGATTTAGGCATCAGTTTTCGAGTGTTTTAAATGAGCATAACTTTAATCGTGATTGGATAGAGAAACAACTAAATCACGAGGAGGAGGGTGTGCGCGGTATTTACAATCACGCACAATATTTGGAGGGTAGGCGTCAGATGATGCAATGGTATGCGGATTACATTGATAGTTTAACCGCATAACTGTTTTTCCTGAAACTCCTGTTTTATCTGTTCAAGGTAGGTGTTTACTGTGGACAGTTTCCATCGAGGGTGTCGCCCCAAATATAGATCTGGTTTCGGGAATTTATCCGATGCAACCCACCGATCCAATGTTCTATCATCTATACTGATGTACGCACAAACTTGCGCCTTATTGTATAGTGGGTTTTCTACTATTAGTTTATTTGTCATTATTATTCTCCTAACTCAATATCATTTTTATATAGTTCGCTATATTTAGTCATGTTCGGTTCCTTTTGCATATTCAAGTGCTTTTTTAACAGCGCTTTTTACCAATTGTCTTTGATGAGCTCTTTTATATTTTGTTTGAAATGTTTCAAAATTATCCCCATCTCTGTTAGCGTTTTCTATAAAATCACAATCGTCAGTGCTTTCACATTTACTAAGATAATCTTCGAATGCTGTACAGATAGAGTCATATTCGTCTGGGGTTACGCTGATTGTTACTGCTTTACGATTTCCCATAATTAATCCTTGAGCCCTAACGCTCGTAAGTTGAATAGGGCCGTTAGTACCCCTTCTTTTTCATTGATTCGAGTAGTATTTCTTGCATACTACGTTTAGTTTTTTTACGGTCGATAACATCCTCATCGACAGTCCCGCGGGTGATAATTTCATAAACAAATACGGGGCGGTCGTAGCCTGATTGCGCTTGGCGGGTTGGGCCTATTCGTTCAAGTATCTGATCTGAGCTTTCTAGATTCCACCAGTGGGCAAAGTAGACAAGAATATTACCGCCGTCTTGTAGGTTCAAACCGTGCCCTGCACTGTCAGGGTGGGCTAGTAATATCGGTATTTTGCCTGCATTCCAATCCCTTATCGTTTTCGGATCGTTATCAAGTAAACGGGCTTGCTTAAATGATTTTAACAACCTAACTTTATCGTGTTCGAAATGGTACGCGACCAGCACCGGCATTCCGTTAGCTTCACTTACTATGCTTTCTAATGCTTGGATTTTTAGGTCATGCACTTCAGTAAAATTATTGTGGCTGTCGGTATAAATCGCGCCGTTTGCGAACTGCAGGCATTTAATGGTTTTCGATGCAGCATTTAGCGCTTCGATTTCGCTATCGCCGATTTCTAGAAACATTTCTCGTTCAAGCTGTTTGTACTGGCGCTGTAATTTATCCGGCAGATCAACATATATGGGCGTGACGATAGGGTCATTAATGTCAAACCAATCCTTGGCTTCTAACGTAATGCAAACATCTTTGAGCTTTTCTTGTATTTGTTCCTGCGCAAATTCGGTTGGCGTTATTTTAAAATAATCACCGATTGGGATTTTGTTAAACCACCTATCGGTAAACGCGCCCAGGGTTCGCCCTAAACGCTGTCCTCCATCTATAAACCAGTTTTGCCCCCACAGATCCAGTAAACCGTTAGGGGCGGGTGTGCCTGTCAGATTTTGCCAACAGCGCACATGTTTAAACGCGACACCACGTAACGCCGACGCCCGAACGCCACCGCCACGTAACCGGAACGATTTTAATTTTGTACTCTCGTCAGCTATTACCTGCTGAAACGGCCATTTATCCCCGAATTGTTCAACCAGCCATGGTATGTTTTCGTAATTAGTGGTGAAGACATTCGCATGTTTGTTTTGTATGGCGTGCAAACGCTGCTTTGGCGTACCAACAATAGGCTGTATGCCGGTGTTTTTAAAGTCCCACTTGCTTACTTCATCCGGCCATGTCGATTGTGCCACACGTAACGGAGCTATAACTAAAGTCGGGGCGGTATAGTGACCACTCATGTACGCGATATCTAATGCGCATAACGTTGATGATGTTTTCCCCATACCCATGCCTGCCCACGTATTACCACGGGGTAAATCAAGTTGATGGTTTACAATTAGGCTTTGATAGGGGCGGGGGGTAAAGGGTTTGTTATTCATATAAAAATCTCACATCTTGGGAATCCAAAACTTCAACACGAAAACCTAATTTTCGTAGGCGTTCGTGCTCCCTTATTTGCCCCGGTCGGGGCTTTTCTCCGGGGCGCTTACACTCAACAAAAATAATTTTCCCTCCTGGTAGCATAACTAACCGGTCGGGCTTATTTACCCGCCCAATAGGAGACAGCTTATAACTTATCCCGCCTAGCTCTTCAACTCGGCGGGTAAGGTTGTTTTCGATTACGGATTCACGCATATCATAGACCTAGCTTGGCGTTCAAATCATTAACTAAGACCGTAGGTACGCCCTTAATTTCGGCGCACACCTCGCAGCCCTCGAGGAAGTTAACAGACTCGGGCCAGAATTTTTCGAGTTGGGCGGCGGTTCGGCAACTGTTCAAGACCGCTTGGATATCAATTTCAAGATTCTCTTTTTCTTCTTCGCATTTTTTTAACTCCTGCGCTATTTTCGTAAACCGAATAGAAAACTCATGATCCGCTGTAAATCGTAAACGATCGCGCAATATTTGATATCGGACTGTGCCGTCATCCGGAAAATATAAATATTCCTGCAAGCCCCCAAACGTACAGGGAATAAAACCTGCCCCGGTTAAGCATGAATCGCATACATCAAAACCTAGATAAAACGGTGATTTATATACGATTTCCCGTAGGCGCCACGAGTAGTCGTTAGGGTCACGCCCCTCTGTTACATAATTGTAAACGTCAACTGCTAATTTATATTTCATCTCGGTCAACTCGGCCAGCCGTTTGCTCACTGGTGCTGCGTTTAATGCATTTTGTAAAATTTTAGCTTTAATATCTTTGTTTAGTCTGGTCATATTTTAATCCTTTTTATATCTGTAGGTTTCAAATCCTGCCGCAGCGAGCGGTAGGCCTTTTGCCCATTCGTGCGCGGTTGATAGAATTTGGCTGAGGTATTCATGCGAGTATTCGGGAATATCTGGCGCTTCGGTGATGATTTCATCGTGTACGGTTAGCACGATGTTAAAACCGATTTCATCTATACATGGCATAGACCAAGCCATCACATCACGAGCCACGGCTTGAGTAATGTTTTCCGCAATTTTTCCGCCGTAGGTGTTAATACGTTCCCACTTACGTGAATATGTATTTAATCCCATGTAGCTTATTTTGCCGTTTTCATCGATACGCGCACCGGGGTAACATAGATATCGCCCCGACGGTAATTGAATGCGTAGCCATGCCCCGACTTTATCGATTACTAGGTTTTCATTAATGCGTAAAGTTTTAGCTTCTCCTGTGATCACATAACGTACGCCTGAATCCAGTTTTTTCCATAGCTCAACGATATTAGGGTGTGCCTTGCGCCATGACCTTTTAAATGCATCACAAACTATATAGGCTTTATCGGATAGCCCGTAGGTGCGTTTATTTTTCAGCGCCCATTCGTCCGCCATGGCGTCTAAGTCGATGCCGTATGCTGTGCTGAAAGTAATAAAAGCTCCTACGCCGCCTTCGTAACCCAATGCTAGCTCCTGGACTTTACCTATTTGGCGTTGTTCCTTAGTTACGTAGTTAGGGTTGACCCCGAACGATTTTGAGTAAGACAATTTGTAGAGGTCGTGACCCGTACCGTTATCGTAATCTTGGAATGCTTTAATCTTCCAACTTTCACCAGCGAGCCACGCCAGTACTCGACCTTCAATATTGGATAAATCCGAGACAACTAACTTTTTACCTTCAGGAGCACATATACAACCTCTTAATGTGTTACTTGTTAGCTTCATGATGTTATCCGTTAGCAAGTCGGCGTTACCGGATTTTATCGCCTCGATACCTAGATCAATTTGCCATTGTGGTAAAGTAGGGCGTGTTAAGTTTTGCGGTTGGAATCCTCGACCAGCCCAACGTCCTGTGCGTGGTGCTCCCATGAATTGCAATGTACCCCTTAGTCGGCCGTCACTATTAACACGAGTAAGTAATGCCTTGTATTTGCTAGTGCTTGTTGTACTTGCTTGCTGCCGAACGGCGAGCAGCTCTTTTAGCCCGTCGGGTAAATCTGGATCATTTAACCCGCGTTCGATTGTCGAGGCTGTTAAATCATTTAACGTAATGCCGTACGCCCCTACAATATGCCGTAGCATTGCGTCGCGTTGGGTAGCTGTTTGCACCTCACCATCTGTCATATTGTTTGTTTCATCGGCTAACCGCCGTTGTTCAATGTCGATACATTCAACGGCTTTTTCGGCCAAATCGACATCAATACAAACACCCCTATCATTAATACGCTGATCTAAGTGCCATAAAGACATCTCGAAGCCATTCTCCAGCATATTCCAGTTAGGCATCTTTTTAACAACTTCACGCATTGAAACGATATCTTGTTTAGCATAGTGCTTAAATTTATCCCATTCTTCGGGATGCGTTTTGCTGGTAGCTCTGCGAATTTTGCTATTTTTGGGGCGGGGTTTACAAAACAGTTGGACTAGTGCTTTACCTTCTTTATCTTTAGCTTGGTCATTATCCAATTTGAATATTTCGCACAAATCCCCTAAACCACCTTTTAGACTATGTGCGTAGGCAATAACCATACTATCTCGCCAGCGTTCTGGCTTGCTGATTGCGTTGATAATATCGGGTCTATCTTTAAATAGATTTCCCCGTGTTAGTACCGTCCTATCAAACATTGAGTTTTGGGCAAATAAAATTACTTCAGGATTTAGGAGCAGGTTGATCACCTCGTGGGGCAGTTTAGCCCCATTTGCTAAATCGACCACATAAACCGGGCTATCGTTAAATGCGTATTGAAATAGCATGATCTCCACCGTTTCTGCATACGCATAAACACCTTTACTTATGGGGTGTTCGTTATATGTTTCAGTGTCGAGATAAAGGATATGTCGCATCGGTTGCCCCTTTTTCGTTGAACAATCCGTTAAACACGGTATCTATTGCTTTAGAGGCTATATCTTTAATTTCACATTTTAAAGTTTCGATGCTTTCACCCTCTAATTCTATACTGTCTAAAAAAACTTTTGCCAATTTCATAGACGTTTCGAGATTTAAACCGACTTTAGGCTCATGAGGGGTGTGTTCTTTAATAAAATCGGCATGAAGTTGTGTAGATACAGCCATAAAAACTGCTTTTTTAGCTACTGTATATTCATTTATATTTGGTATTCCTGACATTTTAAATTTCCTCTTAATTTGTTGAGTACATAATCAAGCGCACTCTTTGAATGCGCTTTGTTGTGTACTAACCGACTAAATCATCCACTGAATCGTCTACAGAATCGTCTACAGACAAATCATCGAAATCGTCATCGGAAGCGATACCGCCACCGGTAAATGTATCTCCGTCTTTGTAAAATTGGACTCCCGATAGTGATGCGCAAATACGTTTACCGAATTTGTTATCCATTGCCCAGATATCAATAACTGCGTAAACGTAACATCCTGCATAGATGACACCGTCGTCGGGGTTTAGCTGGGTTTTGTCGCGGTTAATCACATAAGGTCGGGTTTTATTACTTGCGTTAATAAAATAGTTACCCGCGAAACCGTCGAGATCCGCTTTCAAATCGCCATCTTTTAAACATGTTTTCAATTCTGCATTGATTTTTTTAAGTACCACCTCTGCTTTATCCGCCCATTTTTCTTTGGCTACTTGTAAAATGGCGCTTTCAATATCTTTCACGTTCGGGTGGTTTTTAGGCAAAATAAACGTTGCGCTGAATTGCGGGTCGCCTTCGCCATTTACTTGTTCTGCTTTGAATAGTCGGGGGAATGCTAATCGTACGTTTTGTAGTTTTACTTTCATTATTAAATTTCCTCTTGTGTTAAGTCTGTAAAATCGTCCGCTGGTGAAATAGCTGGACGCTTATCTGATTCTGGTACTATTGTTGGTTTGCCTTCGGGGCGTGTTATGATTTCTTCCAGTTTTTTGATTCGTATTTCCGATCCTTTTAGAACTTTAAGCGCTTGTGTTGGGCTAATCAGCTTGCGGCTGTACATTTCGTCTTGTTTTAATCTGAAACTTTTTAACGTGTTTTCGGCATCTTCTTCGTTAGCCCAAGCTCGGTTGCCCTGTCGGCTGAGAACCAACTTAAAACCTGGTACAGAGTTGCCGAGTTGTAGTTGAGCTTGTACCCGGGTTTCGACTGCTTTTATCCATGACTTGATCATGGCTATAGCTTTGAATTTTTTTGCCAACGCTTCACCTTCATCGTTGTTGACATCCTCAATTACCTCATCATCTAAATTGGTAAAATCCGCGTCGATAACGTTTTCTACATGCTTGGCTAGGGTTTCACATTTACCCGCGGCTTTACAAAATCGGCATTGAGATTCACCAGCACAAAAATCATCAGCTTTACGCGGACCGTTTATATAAACTGCGTAAGCTTCCCCAGCTTTATCTTTTAGTTGTTTACCGAATGCAATTAAATCTTCGGGGGTAACGCTAAATTCGGAGTAGTGATTTAATCGTGGTTGGTGTATGTGAATAGATATTTTGTTTATTTCACATCCCAAGCTGTAGTAGTAATATGCAGCTAATGCATAAATGAGTAACTGTCTGTTATTCTCTGCGCTAACGCGTACACCTTTACCATATTTTAAATCGTGTACTTGTAACCCACCGTCGCCTAATATAATAACGTCGGCGGTACCGAAAGATTTTTTTGGTGTGTAGCTAGTGTTCACGGTATTGATATTGGCGCTCAAATCTAACAAATCGCTAAAATCTAACCTTTGTTCAATATCAAAAACATATAGGGTGGTCATTGAATCTTTTATACCATTTACGGTGTCAACATAGCTTTGAACGGCTTCTGCCATTTCTTCATCGACCTCAATGTCATTTACCGCAGTTTTCATCCCAATTAATACGCTGGCTTGTTTACCAAACTTAAAGCAGTATTCTGCTAGCGCATGAGCTGTTGTACCTTCGGCAGCGTATGCGGAACTTTGATCCGGCTCATCTTTACTTAGCCATAAAGATGCGGGGCATTCAAACCACATGTTTGCCGCAGAGGGGGATAGTAGGGCGTGGTTGGTCATGTTACACCTCGGCTATTTCCACGATTCTATCGTTAATCGCTTTGAGAAAGTTGGCCCTTTGGTCTTCAGTCACATCAACCGCTTTAGCTACTTTAAACTGCGCCAGCACATTAATGGCCGCACCTCTGTCCATTTTTGCCAGTTCGACAAAACTTTTGATAGTTTCTTGTTCGGTGGGAACTGTTTTTTCAGCTGGGGCCGATTTTGCATTAGGGGATTCCGGCGCCGGTTCAGCTTTTTGCTCTTCCTTTGGCGTATCTTCGATCTGTTTCACTTGCGCTTTTTTAGCGGGTTTTGATAGGGGTTTTTGCTCAGGATCAGATTTTGCTTCAGGAGTTATGTTAAATTTTCCTGATAGGATTAAGTCTCGTAATGAGATTATAGCCTGGGTGTTTTCTTGGATAGCTTGTTCTAATGACATTTTTTATACTCCATATACCATTAATATAATTAAGATTGCGCACACAATGGTTAACACATAGATGCTACGATTTTGGTGTCGGGTTCGTTCTACGTATTTAGGTTTGCGTATGGCCTGCGTATGTTTTAATTTTTTTGCTGTTAAATCGTGCATTGTTTTTATTCCGTTTTTATTTATTTTTTTAAGGAAGCCGATTAACGTAAGGGAGTAACGCTAATCGGCTTAAGGGTGACAGATTATTACAAGTAAGAGTTTTACGCGGATGGAGAAGTATTATAGTCATCCGCGCATATCTAAGGAGCAAGATATCACTGGTTTCCCTACTTGCTGGCCCCATCTGCCGAGGGTTGAGAGGGTTGTTCTTCTTGGTTTTGTTTTTTCAACATGCTGTACGGTTCTCGTTGAAAGCCGTACAGCATGAAGGCCGCCCTTTTTAAAGGCGGCTTTATATTTGGCTTTTCCTGATTGTTAAAGAGCTATTGCTTTAAAGAAATTAAATTTCTTATTTGCAATAATTGAAGTTTACAAAAACGAAATTATATATGCAAATTTTTTTTGCAATTTGCAATCTAACTGATTAATTATTGAGCATTGGCTTTGATTACAGGTATGAAAAAACCCGCATTTAGCGGGTTTGATTTTTTTTTTTTTTAGGTAGCTATTTAAATTCTTTTTTTATTTTCCAACCGGTCTTTAAAGATAATATTGGGTATATTTCAGATTGTAAAAGTCCTGATATAGAACATTCTGTATTTTGAAAATCTGTAGGGGTCCAAATAACTAGAGATCCCACCTCTAAGTAATAATCAATTACCGGTGAGTATACTATGGTATTAAAAGTGCCTTCATTTAGTGCTATTTCAATATTGTAAACGGGTGCAAATTTTGTAATATCGTATATATACCTACTTGTAGAAACATCTCGCACAATCCCAACCAATGGTTGATGTATTTCCAAAGGTGCGGAGTTCTCACAAGCAAATAAAAAAGCTTCTGTGGTGCTTCTAAACTTAATTTTATTTTTCTGACTATACTTATCTTTTAATTTACTGAACTTTTGGTAATAGTACTCGGCCTTGGCTTGTGATTGTTGCTTTAAATGTTCCTTGTACCAACGCTCTGTTTCGTTCTCGGGGGGAGTAATTTTCTTAATAATATTCAAAAATTTTTTTCTGAATATTATTAATATATACAAAATAAAAATAATCCCCCAAATGCTTGCGTTATTCATTTTTTATCCATACCTATTTAACTTATGTGTTTGGCTAAGTAATACCTTACCTTGTATAAAAAATTGGTCCATTTCACTATCAAATATTTCCCATTGCGCGTAGTGTTTATTATCTGAAATAACCAGCAACCTATCTTTTACTTTTTGTAAACGTTTAACAAATAAAGTATCGCCATAAACAAAAATATAAATACCATCGCCATCGTAATGGTTTTTTGATATATCAACAAATACTAAATCGCCGGCGTCAATTGTCCCAGACATACTATCGCCTTTGACTGTTAAAATTTTCACATTGTTAGCCGGTAAACTTCCGAATATTTGATGCGCTTTCTCATTGCTGTATTCAATCGCGCGTACGGAATCAATAGATTCTGTATCAACAAGAGAACCGTGCCCCGCGCTGGCTTTAACATTTAGTACTTCTACAATATATCCTTTTTGTTTATTAGTGTTATCCTGCACCATATCCGTTTTTATATCGCCGCTAGCTGTTATTGTAAACTCTTCTACACCGAGGTTTTTTAATACGTCAACCATTTCTGTTGCAGGAGGTATACGGGTCCCTGAGATCCAGTGAGATATCGTGCTAGCTGGTTTTTTTATGATTGAGCTCAACTCAACTTGGCTCATTTCTCTTTTATTCATCTCTATTTTTAGTAATTTACTCCATGCTTTCATATTTCCCCCTTATTTTTGTATAGCTAATACTATCATTACTTTTTAAATATATAAAAATTCTTAAAATTTCGATTTTGCGGTTGATAAATTATATATTTAACACTAAAATTGCAAAAACGAAACACGAATAAGGACAAAAACGAATGAAAAGCCCACAGGAAATTATTATGGCGTTAAAAGGTTTAGGGTTCACCCAACGTGATATTTCTAAACATACACAAGTGCCCGCACCTACAATAAACAAAATACTAAAAGGTATTACACAAAATCCCCGTTGGCAAACAGTTGAGGCTTTACAGTCTTTTTTAGATACGACTACACAATTTGATGACGAGAATATTTAGTATGAAAATATATGGAGCATCACCAGATGATTGGTTGCATTTTGATTTAGCTTTGGGGTTAACAGAAGATCTGCTACCTGTAGTTTCAAATCCCAATGCTAATATCTCAGAAAATAGCACATTAAAATCTCTTGGTAAAACGCCGTCACGTTATAGCCGAGAAGGTAAAGTTGTTGGTTTTCCAAGTTGGACTAACCATGTAACAACTCCAAAGCAAATAGAAAATTGGTCTAAAAATAGCGATTATGGAATTTGTATACAGACACGCAATGTACGCGCGATTGATGTTGACGTATCCGACCCCGCTATAGCTGATTATGTGAAATCTGCGTTAAGAGGTTACATTGAAACGGTCGCAGGGGTGCCATTATGCTGTCGATTTCGAGCTAATAGCAGTAAGTTTTTAGTCATGTTTAAAATGCCCGGCGATTTTACTAAACAGATTATTAAAATCGACGAGAATAATATCATTGAGTTTTTAGCGAACGGGCAACAATTTATTGCGGCTGGTACCCATCCAAGCGGGGAGCGTTACCAGTGGGAAGGGGGGCTACCTTATTTTATACCTACACTAACCTCCGAACAGTTTAACCATATATGGCAAACAATAGCCCATGTTCTCGACGGTAAAATTATTAGTTCTCGAGTAAATAAAAATAGAGATATCACCCAAAATCAAGGTATTGCAGAAGACGATATTACACAATATTTAGATGAAAACTGGAATGTATTACGTATTGGTGATGCGGGGGAACGTTATATTGAATGCCCGTTTTCTGATAACCACACAACAGAATCAAACGAAACCGCAACGGCATATTTTCCGGCAGGGACTGGTGGCTTTGATCAAGGTCATTTTAGATGTTTACACGCGCATTGTATGGATAAAGATGATGGCGATTTTTTAAATGCTATCGGCTACCGTTCTCAAGACTTTGAGGTTATCCCCGTGGCGGAGGGCGAAAAACCGCTACCGGCGTTCAAACGAGATAAAAACGGCAAGATAGAATCAACTATTAACAATGTTTATCTTGCTGTTCAGCGTCCGGATATTTGTCAAATCAACATCAAGTTTGATCAGTTCCGCGATGAAATTATGTTTACCCCGTTGGGTAGCGACCAATGGCAAACATTTACCGATGCCGATTACTCACGATTGCGAATCGGGCTAGAGCAGGGTGGATTTAAACCCATTGGTCGCGAGTTAATACGCGATATCGTTTTATTAGTCGCTGACGAAAACCCTTTTGATTCGGCAACAGAATGGTTATCACGATTAGAGTGGGATGGCGTGCCACGTATTAAGACATTTTTATCTGATTATTTTAACGCAGAATCGTCAGAATACACGGAGGCTGTTTCGTTATATCTGTGGACAGCGCTAGCCGGTCGCGTTCTCAAGCCGGGGATAAAAGCGGACATGGTACCAATTTTAGTTGGCGACCAAGGTTGCGGTAAATCAACCGGGGTGGCTGCATTGTCTCCGAGTCCGGATTATTTTTGTGAGGTCTCATTTGCAGAAAAGGATGATGATTTGGCAAGAAAGATGAGAGGTCGCTTGGTTGGCGAAATTGGCGAGCTACGCGGATTACATACAAAAGAATTAGAGAGTATTAAAGCGTTCATCACACGCACGCATGAAAACTGGATACCTAAGTATAGAGAGTTTGCGACTCAGTTTCCACGGCGTTTAGTTTTCGTTGGTACAACAAATCAAGACGAATTTTTATCAGATGATACCGGCAATCGTCGTTTTCTACCTGTTCGGGTGAGTAACGTTAATGTCGAGGGCATTAGACAAAATCGTGATCAGTTGTGGGCGGAAGCTAAAAAGCTGTTTTCTGATAGCGGTATTCAGTTCAGCGCGGCGGAACATTTGGCGGCACGGGAACACGAGCAATACATGATTAAAGATGCTTGGCAAGAAACGGTTAGCAGATGGCTAAACGAGCCAGATATTATAACTGATGAGAAACCGATTGATAAAGATTATGTTACATATATTGAGGTGCTTAAAGGGGCGATCGGTTTGGATGCTAAAAGTATCGGACGACGTGAAGAACTGAGAATAAGTAAAACTCTGCAAGAATTAGGGTATAAAAAGACAGTTACTAAAGTAGGTGGTAAAAGTTTAAGGGTTTTTGCGAAGTGTAGAAATCTACACTAGTTATATAGATTAGTGTAGAAACCCAATCAAGTGCATAAAAGGTTTTCTACACTTTCTACACTTTCTACACTAGTTATATAAATGGACACCTACAAACGACGTATATAGTGCTTTAAAAGTATATATAGGAGAAGATCAGTAGAAAGCGTAGAAAATTAAAAAATAGAAAGGCTACGAAACCTTACGGGGTAATGTTTTAAACGTGTTTTATAGTTTTCTACACTTCATATAAAAAATATCTAACTTGCAAAAATTTGCAAGCCGAGGATGAAAGATGCAAAAAATAGATTGGTTTATGATTATTAGTGATTTAAAAAAAGCTGGGATATCCGGACGGGAGATAGCTAGACGGCTAGACGTTAGTGTATCGACGGTTGTAATGTGGAAAAATGGGTCATCACCCAGTTATGAAAAAGGGGTTAAGTTGATGCAGATGTGGGAAAGCGTAAAGATTTAATGTATATAAATATCTCATTTCCTCGCGCGTGCGCGCGTTTAGTGATAAAAAAAAGCCCAGATTACAGGGCTTGTTGTTTTATAAAAAGCTTAACGGCTTCCGTAATCAGTTTGGTTTGAGAAATATTAAGCTTTTTGGCTGTAGATTGTATTAGCTCTATATCGTCAACGTGAAGCTTGAAAGATTTAGATTTAATTCCTCTTTTTTGATTACTGCGCTCGTTTATTTCAGCTCTGCTTAATGCCATGCAATCACCTTGATTTTAAATCGCTAAATTGTTATATTTAAGGTCGCCGGAGAGGTTGCCCTCTCCTTTGAACTACTTTAGATTGCTGGGGAGCTTATCAAAAGTAGCAGAATTAAAATGAGTATTTTGAGTTTCATTTTACTTCTCCTTAAGCCCTCGTCTTAGGTCGGGGGTTTACCTTATCAACTCCATGTTGATGTTGTATATTGTAGGGGTTCCTACATATTATGTCAACTCTTTAAATTCCGATTGATCACTTTTTAATCTACAAATGCGGTATTTTTGCGGTATTTCTAGAAGAATTTAACTATATCTAATTAATTTATAATCATAATTTATTTTAATTAAATTCCTTGCTGAAACTTCAATCAACAAACGATCGGGATTATGAACATCTACATATGATATAACCGACCTGCAAATTTCAAATAACAAGCAGGGTTATGATTAGGCGCATCGATTGGACACAATTAATTAACGACATATTGAATAGCGATCGTGCTGTTTCAATTAACGTTATCGCGCGTAAAGTCGGAGTTCATAAATCGTCGATTGTTCGTTTACGTACGTGCGAATCTGAGCCTAGATACTACACGGGCGAGGCGCTGATCGCGCTGTGGCGTAAAAAAACTAATCAACCTGCGACTAACCCACCTACATTAAGGCAACACAATGGCAAATAAAAAAAATATTCAAATTCCTGGCGCACCGACTGACGAACAAACCACAGCGCAGAAAAATCTAGAAGACATCGAAAATCGAGCGAAAAATATCGATGATGCTATCGAGCTAAACAAATCAATAATTGCTGACGATACAGCATCACAAGATGAAAAGGAGCAGGCGCAGATTAAATTAGATGCGTTACTCGATGCGAAAACGTTAATTAATTCAACGCTCGAAGAAGCACAAAAAGCGTTGGACACAATCAAAGCTCAGGCACAAATTAAAGCCGCTACCGTTGTCAAGACGGATTTGTCAGCCGTTAATATCACTAAAGCACAGAGTAACATAATCACGGGTGAGCATATCAAACTCACAAAAAATGGTTATGTTGTCAACGCACAAAAAGGGGATAAATAATGAGCGGAGGAGGAATCGGTAAAATGTTTGGTAAGGTACTTGGAGGTATTTTTGGGGGCGGAAAAGCACCTTTAAAAATCGTCAACAACACCACACCAGCACAAGATACAGCGCAAGAAGAAGTTGATAATAAACAAAAGATTACAAATGCAGCGCTAGCGCGTAAAAAAAATCGTAGTGTTTTAAGTACTGGGGCAACTAGCATGGATTCAAGTTCGGGGGCTGTTGCACAGTCTGCTAAAAAACTGTTGGGCGAATAATAAATGTCTGATAATCGAATAGCTCATAAAATCATCGAAAGGGCGGATAAGATGCGTAGTGAACGCGCATCGCTCGAAGACGTGTGGAAAGAGTGTTATAAATACACGTCGCCGCTCCGCGCTTCCGGACTGTCGGGTAATGTATTTACTGCTGATCAAGCCAAAGATGATGTAGCGGAACTTCTAACAACAGAGGGTACCCGCAGTGTGCGAGATATCGCATCGATTATTGTCGGGGGGATGACACCGGCAAACGCTAAATGGTTTGAGCTGGTTATTGATGACGTAGAGCCAGATGAAACCGACGCATTAAAAAAGGCCTCGGATATTATATTTGAGAAGATACATGCGTCTAATTACGACAGCGAAGCCGTCGAGAGTATGACTGACAATGTAATCGCGGGGCAATCTGCAACATACATTACAGATAACGAGGACGGCACCGGTTACAGTTTTGAACAATGGAATCTAGCGGATGTATTTGTCGCGTCAACACGTCGCGACGCAGTTATCGATACTGTTTATCATTGTTATTCGATGACCGCAGAACAAGCGGTACGCGAGTTTGGTAACGATGTTAGTGACAAAATCAAAACAGATGCCCAAAAACGACCGAACACTATCTACAAATTTATACATTATATCGCGCCGCGTACTGACTATATTCCGGGTTCTCCGTTTAACAATGCGTTACCGTTTTTGAGCTATCACATCGATGTAGATAGCAAGAAGATTATTCGTAATAGTGGGTACCACGAATTCCCGGTCTGTTTTCCTCGTTGGCAAAAACAAAAAGGTAGTGCGTACGGCGTTGGGCTGGTTTACGATGCATTGCCTGCTATCAAAGAATTAAACGAGTTAAAGCGTTTAGAAAAATTAGGTTTAGGTATCGCCGCGGCGGGGATGTATACAGTTCAAGACGATGGTGTAATTAATCCTAGCATGTTGACGATAGGACCGGGCGAGATGATCACCGTAGCATCGACAACGGATAGCATTAGACCTCTTGGATCTGCTAGTAATTTCAATGTTACATTTTCACAAGAAGATAGACTGCAAAACGAAATACGTGCGGTGATGATGGCAGATCAGCTCCCCCCGGTCGATAGCGGTGTTCGTACTGCTACAGAATTTCATATCAGATTACAGTATTTACGTCAGTTACTCGGTCCTGTGTTTGGTAGGCTGAACTCTGAATGGTTACAAGTGTTAGTTTTACGCTGTTTCGGTATAGCGTTCCGTAACGGCTGGTTCGAACTGCCGCAAACGCTATCAAATAGAGCGTATACGGTTAAATATCTATCGCCTTTGGCGCAAGCACAACGTGAGTCAGAAATAGTATCGATTGAGAGATTTATTGGTCAAATCGGCGGGGTAATGCAGATATCGCCTAATGTGGTTGATAATGTTGATATCGACGAAGTTGTAACACAACTGGCGGAAAAACAAAGTGTTACCAGCATTCTACGCAAACCGCAAGAAGTTAAAAAAATTCGAGAGGAACGGGCAAAAGAAATGGAAGCTCAGAAACAGCAAGCAATGCAAGACCAGATAAATATGGTAGCGGCATCAGAACAAGCGAAGGCGCAAGCAAATGAAAGATAAAAAAAGCAATATTTGTTTTGATTACGAAAAGCTATTTGGGTTACCCCATTCCCCGGGCGGTATTATTCTCGATGATTTACTCCGACGGTTCAGTCATGCCAACGGTGAATTTGTCGCGAACGATGACGGAGGAAGGCAAACCGCATACAACTTGGGGCAAGCGTCCGTAATTAAATATATTTTAATGCAATTGAATATTGCAAAACATAACACAGAGGTTGAATAATGTTTGAAGGTTACGTATTACAAAATATTGATGTTAACGGTGGTGATGCTGGGGGTATGCCCGCCGCGGATAGCGTGCAAACATCGTTGGCTGATGTTGTCGCTAGTTCAAGTAATAGCACACAAGGGGAAGAAAATAAAACCCCGGAAGCATCTTTACTGTCAAGCAGTAGTGAAACACCAGAGGGGGGGCTACCTTTCCCTGAAAAATTTATAGTGAAAAAACAAGATGGAACAATTGATACTGAAGCGTCAAGCCGTAAACTTGCGGAGGGTTACAACCACCTTGCTAAAAAGATGGGGGAAACCGGTGGCGTTGTCCCCGATTCGCCTGAAGGTTATAAAATCGATTTCAATGCCCAAGAACTTGGGTTACCTGAAAGCATTACTCCAGAATTAGTACAGAACGATGCGGACTTTAAAGCGTTTGTACAAGACGCTCACAAAGCCGGATTTACTAATGAGCAGATCAACTTGATTGCTGAACGTTATGCTACTGTAGTCCAGACACTGGTAGATCGTCGAGATGAGTACGATATGAATTTATGTCAAGAGGCATTGGCGAAAACATGGGCTACCCCTGCGGAGATGAACAAAGGCATCCAAAATGCGCAAAGAGCATTTAATCGCTTTGCATCAGAGGAGGATAAAGGTTTAATCGATATCATCGGCAACAATCCTATTGTTGTACGGTTACTGGCCAATGTAGGGGCGTTGATGAAAGAGGACTCCCCAGCTCGGGATGTACAACCATCAGAATCTCAGGAGACCATACGATCGATAATGCAATCTCCGGCTTATCTAGATCCGAAACATCCAGATCATACAAAAGCAATTAATCAGGTAGACCAATACTACAAAAAAGTATACGGTGATAAAGAACATTACTAAATCGGTGCGAAAACGCACCGCTACCGGTGATACATTCCTAAAAAACTGGACCCAACGGCGGTTGGACACTCCACGAAGAAAAGCACTTAGCGCTTAGCCGACCGCGTTAAGTTTTAGAGCCGCTAACGCGATAACTCTTTTTTCGGTGTATTTTTTTAGGATATATAATAATGTCTTTTACAACTAATCAAAATAAAATTACAGCGGCATTTGTAGAACAATTTCATGATACGTTTGAAATTCTTTGCCAACAAAAAGAATCTCGTTTAGCAAAAACGGTACACAATAGAGGGCAAATTAAAGGTAACACATTCACAATTAATGATATGGGTAGCCTTGAAATGCGAGAACGTACACGCTTTGGCGATACGCAATGGGATTTACCTGACGCTGGTGTGCGTCGTGTAACATTACGAGACTTTGATATAGCGGTGCCAATTCCTCGTGGGGACGAGCATAGATTGTTAGCGAGTGTTCAAAGTGATTATATGAACAATTGCCTTTCAGCATATCATCGCAAAGCTGATGAAATCATATATAACGCATTACTCGGCTCAATCCCTCGTGTCAATGAATACAACGGCACTGTAACCGATGTTGTATTACCTAATTCACAGATTATTACTGCGGGCGGTAGCGCTAGTCTTAAAGATAGAGTTATCGCGGCTAAAAGTATTTTCCGTGCAAACGAGTGCGACGAGCAAAACGGTGAAACACTTTATATTACTTACGATCCGTCGATGTTAACTAAGATTCTAAGTGACACTACGTTAACTAGTGCTGATTATTTGAGCGTTAGAATGCTGCAGGAAGGTCAAGTTGTTAATTGGTGTGGGATTAACTGGATTCCTTACAACAAATTATTACTTAGCGCCGATGGCTCATATAAGCGTGTAGCTATGTACACAGGTACTGCGGTGCACTACGGTCAAGGTTCTAACTATGAAGTTGATATCGGTAAACGTCGTGATAAGAACAACACGACACAAATCTATGTCGATGCTTCAATGGCGGCGGGTCGCGCTAACGAACAAAAAGTCGTAGAAATTCAACTAGCAGTGTAATTTGAGAAGGGGGCGGCGATGTCATCTAAAATTAGTATTTGTTCAGGTGCATCCCTATTAGTGGGCGCCGCTCCAATATCAGATAGTAACGATAGCACCACACCAGCAAGGTTAACGATAAACCTTTTTGATGACGTACAAGACGATCTGTTACGTGCGCATCCATGGAGTTTCGCAACTAAGCGCGTTACGTTATCGCCTTTGGTTAGCACTCCTCCTTACGGTTATAAGTATGAATTTAATAAGCCACCCGACATGTTACGCTTGCTAAGTATAGATAGTTTATATGCAGGGCGAGATTTTAAGTTAGAAGGTGGCAAGATTTTAGCTAATGTTTCTGCATTAGATATATGCTATGTGTTCCGCAATAATGATGTAGGTACTTGGCCTCCTGATTTTGTTAATGCGGTAAAATACGAGCTGGCATCACAAATTGCTTATCCGATTGCCAAATCAGATACATTAAGGCAAACCTTAGAACAAAAAGCACAATATAAACTGATGATTGCTAAAGCTAATAATGCGATGGAGACCCCTTCGCAACGTTTCAAAGGTAACCCATTATTGCAAGCGAGGTATTAATATGCCTGCGCAAGTTAGAGTTGTTCAAACAAGCTTTTCTGCTGGTGAAATATCGCCAGAGATGAGAGGCAGAACAGATACAGCCAAACATCAAAACGGGTTAAAAAAATCTGTTAATGCCGCTATATCGCCGTTTGGTGGGGCAATTCGTCGTAACGGTTCTTTATTCATTAACAACGCAAAATATAGCGATAAAGATTTAATTCTGATTAAATTTGTATATAGCGTAGATCAATCCTACATGCTGGAACTTGGCGAGTATTATATGCGTTTTTATATTAATGGCCATGTGATAAGGGATCGAAATGGGCATATTTACGAAGTGCCTACACATTACAAAGAATCGGATTTAAAAGATATTAAGTATACTCAGCGTCAAGATACCATGTTTTTAGTGCATGGTGACCATCCTGTTATGGAATTAAAACGTTATGGTGATGATAATTGGACGTTGAAAGCGGCTGTTTTTGATCCTGTGCCATTCGAAGAAACCGTACCAACACCCTATGCATACCTAAAATTCGCCACAACAGATAAGGACGTTGATAAATCGGTAACGATTACAAGTTTCAATGATGACACATGCACAGCTAAACATTATGGTTTTACCAATTCTGATATAGGCGCCCGCATATCGGTCAATAGTGGTGTGCTTAAAATTACCAACATAAGCGATGCTAAAGATGGTAAATATTGCACGGCTACAGGGAAAATAGTTTACGCATTATCTTCAACGATTACTGCTATTCCAAATTCATGGACGATTTTACATCCGGGGTGGAGTGCTGAACATGGGTACCCCTCCGCTACCTATATACATCAACAACGATTAATCTTTGCCTCATCTAAAAAATTTCCGCGGAAAATTTGGATGTCAGCAACAGGCAACCCTTACAATTTTGATACGGCAGATAGTAGCGATGATGATGCACTTTCTGTCGGTATTGATGATAATCACGGTAATAAGATTATACATTTAGCGCAAGATCAGGTATTGCTGGCGCTTACTGCAGGTAATGAATTTTCAATTACTGGTGGATACGAGAACGGCATTAAACCAAACAACATTAATATCCGGTTACAATCCGCTTTTGGTTGCTCGCATGTTCGCCCAATAAATGTTGATGCTTCAATGTTGTTTGTTCAGCGAGCAGGTAAACAATTAAAAGCGGTGTCTAACGGTGGCTATTATGGCACTGATGTCGAGTGGATGACATTATCAGAAATTTCGCGACATTTACTGACAAGTGGCATCAAAGCGATTACCTACCAACAAGACCCTAATTCTATGATTTATGTTGTGTGCAACGACGGCACGATCGCCGCACTAACATACAATTCTGAACAAGAGATTGCTGGTTGGGGAGCTTTTGAAACTGAGGGGCAATACCTCTATGCATGTTGCTTACCAGATAAAACTAAGGATGTTGTTTATACCGCTGTCCGACGGATCATTAACGGACAAAAAACTATAACTATAGAAATTTTTGATCCAGAGCTAAACACAGATTGCGCGATGTCAGGTTATGACGCTAACGGTTCAAACATTTGGCACGGTTTTAATCATCTTGAGGGCCATACTGTTTCTGTTGTTGCTGATGGTGTAGTTATGCCTAACCAAAGGGTGGTTAACGGTACAATAAACTTAAATCGTGATGCGGTATCTATTGAAGTTGGGCTTAATTATAAAACTACTTTAGAACTTTTATTTCAAGATTCCTTGATCAACGCAGGGACAATTGTAGGCTCCCGACTAACACTAAGTGATGTAACTTTTAGATTTCATAATACTCGGGGGGCGTCGGTATACCTTTACGGCCCAGAAAGTGGGCAAGTAATCACCTCTCGTAAATTTGGTAAGGACCTGTTAGATACAGCCCCTCCTGAATTGGAATCCTCGGTGCAACTTAGCTCTATCGGTTGGGATATTAACGAAATCAACATAACTATTGAACAAGATCAACCGCTACCGTTTCATTTGCTAGCGGTTTCTTATGTGGTAACTTCCGGATGATTAAAGAAGCGACATTATTTGATTTACCGAAGGTTTTCGAAGTTAGCAAAGAATTATATGCAACTGCGATAAACCACCAACAGGTATATACATGGGATGATGAAAGCGCGTTGCTATCCTTAAAAATGCTTATTACTAGCGCTAGATCAACAATATTAATCGATGAAAAAAACGAAAATATAACAGGTCTTTTGATAGCTAGTTTATCAACCCCACCCGCAGGTAACAATTTAATCGCTAATGATATAGCCTTTTTTGTTAAATCGGGGGGAACTACTGCGCTACGATTGATTAAAAAATACGAGGCATGGGCGAAATCAAAAGGCGCAACACATATCGAATTAGGGGTCTCTTCCGGCGTGAATACCGATAGAACGCTATCAATGTATTCTTGCCTTGGTTATGCCCCATCATCAGTTACGTACATTAAGGAGATTTAATTATGTCTTGGTGGTATTGGGCGGCAAAGGGCACCGCTGACACAGCAAAATATCTAGGTGATTTTGTCGATTACAAAACACAACGAGGGTTATTAAAAGCCCAGGCAAAAATGTATGAGCAAAACGCTAAAAACGCGTTATGGGAAGGCAAGCAAAATGCCGAGAAAGTTTTTCGCGAAGGCGAACAAGCACAAGGTAGCGTCGTACAGGATTTCGGGGCCTCGGGTGTAGATGTCAATAATTCCCAAACGGTGGATGACACACAGCGAACGTTACAAAAAAATATTAACGATGATGTTTTTGCGACAATGTATAGCTCAGCGGCTGAAGCGAATCAGTATATGATTAATTCCAAAATGGCAAAATATAATGCTAAACGATTGAGAAAAGGCTTTATTTTACAGTCCATCGGCACATGGGCTAATAATGCGGCAAATGCTATGTCTGCATCAAGCGTTATGGGGGGAGGCGGTGGTGGAGCCGCTGGTGGCGGTGGCGGAGGAGGTGCATAATATGGCAAAGATTCCAGCTTTCGGAAATTTACAACTCAGCGGAGGTAACACTACCTTACCTAGCAATGCCGTTAGTATAGGTCCTGGTTTGCATAAACTCGGAGAAGGGTTAGATGCGGTTGCCAATTTCATGTTGCAGAAAAAGCGGGAAGATGATCAGCTTCAATATCAAAAAGCATTATTAGATTTAGATACTTTTGGAAATGAGGAATTGAATCATCCTGATAGTGGCTATCGTAATCTTAAAGGTGAAAATGCGTTAAATGAAGCAGGCAACTATAACCAACGCTACGAAGATAAAATAAAAGAAATTCGGGAAACACTGAAAGGTAATTCTTTTTTAGATAAATTTGATTTGCAAACGCAAGATATGCATACCGCATATAGCCGGCAATTAATGCTTCATGAAAGCCAAGAACAATCAGCCTTAGCATTGAAAACAATGCAAGCCAGTATAGACTTGGCTATTACTAATGCTCAGAATCTGCATGGCGATCAAACGTCATTGAAGATGGGATTTGACAACTTGCTAGTTCGTTTAGATCAGTTTGCCCAAGAGCAGGGAATGCCAGAGGAGTTACGAAAGGCACAACGTGATCAGATAGCACAACAATATTTTTCAGCGGCATTAGATGGCTGGGTTGCTCATACGGAGTTAAGTAAGGGGAGTTTTGCTTCTCTTGCGGCAAAAATGAAGAAGTCGTTTGCTTACAATCAACTTACCGAAGTAAACAAAGCTAAGTATATGCTTAAGGTGGATAGTCTAATCAAGCATCAAGGCAATGGTGTTAGGGATAGCTTGGGCATTGAGTTGGCGAATGCGAAGGCAATGCAAGAAAGAGGTATTACTGCACCAGATATTCCACTTAGCCGATTCAATGCTGTTTTCGGGAAAAAAGGACAACAAGCCTATGATGCTTATCAAGATGGGCAAACGTTAGCGCGCAATATTGGTGCTTTGCAAAATATGTCTAGCAACGACCTTATTGCTTTCACGAAAGAAGATATTTTACAAGGCGATAAAAAACCGTCAGATCTAACCGCAGATCCAAGCAATCCTAATTTTGCTCAGCGTCTTGAATTGCAAAAGATCAGGGCTAGAGCGGCCGCAATATTATTAGATAAACGGAGTAAAGATCCTATTGCGGCGGCACAGCAAGCGGGTGAAGTAAGTAATCTAGAATATACACCGGAGGGTGTACGAGCGCGGGTAGCTCAGGCAAACCGAATTAGTAAAGATTATGGTACTGAACTACAAATCCTTTCAAGTGCGGAGGCGGGTAATTTATCACGTGTATTAGAAGATGCCAGCGCGGATCAACAGTCTCAAATTTTAAAAGTTTTTTCAGAGGCAACCGACGGTGATGACAAAGCATATAATGCCGTTTTAAACGCTGTAGGTTTAGAGCATCCTGGTTTTGCTTTTGCCGGTGAAATACTTAATAGCCCTGCAGGGAGAAGAGTTATTGTTGAAAAAAACATATTTACTGCGGATGAAGTAAGGGATAGGCAAACTGTTGCGAACTTTATATTGAAGGGGGCCGACGCCCTTAAACCTTCTAAAAAAGGTGATACGTCTATCAAGGGTGTTACACTACCACCTAAATCTCTTGAAGCGTTTGATACTTTAACGGATGGACTTTTCGCTGGCGATTCGAAAGTTAGACAGCAGGTATATAGCGCCGCGATGGATTACTACATAGGTAAATCCATATCTAACGGTACATATTCCAATACCCGAGAAATAGATGATAGCCTGCTTAAAGAGGCGGTAAGCGCTGTAGTTGGTGAAAAATCGACAAAGTACAATGTGCGTATGCCTTGGGGGATGTCGGAAACATCGTTTAATAATTCAGTTAACTTTCAATACCAACAATATGCAGAAGCTAATGGTTGGACCGAAACTGATAACTTAAAGTACTACAACACAGACCCAGCAGATCCATATGGTTTGACTCAACGACCCTTTGAATCGAGATTCCAACTAGTCCCGAGCACTAGATCAATGGGCTTACCAGATGGTAAGTATTTTATTAAAGCAGGAAACGGTTTCTTATCTGATAAGCAAGGTAACCCTGTAGTCATTGATGCGTTGGATGGAATTAAAGCAATAAAGGAAATTCCAGAATGATTTACGAAAAATTATACCAAGAGGCGAAAGCTAATCCTGTAGATTTTTTTGAATATGAGCCTACTTTAACCGAAGACATTAAGTATTCGGCGAAAAGCGTAATATCAGGTGCCTATACAGGTTTGCTAGCGAAGCCTTCAACCGCTTTGGGTAGCGTGATGGTTTATCTTTCCGAACGAATAGATGGGATGTTAGGTCTTGAAGATGACAGCGGAACAACTGAATACTTAAAAAATTCATTGGCGGCTACCGTAAAGCACATACACATAATGCAGGAAACTGCACAAAGTAGGGGGCGTTTGACAGCAACCCTATTTTCTATGTCCGATATATTGGGCTCATTTGCAGGTGCGGGAAAGTTTGCCAAGGGGGTAGGGGGGGCGGCATCGTTAGCTGGTGCTGTTCAAGGCTCTGCGGATTATGAGCAAGGTTTGGCCGAAGGGTTGGACAAGAGTACCGCTGCCGAAAAAGCGGTAATAACAGGCGGGTCTGTAGCACTAGGTGGGTATATTCCGTTATCGATGGGCTTTAGATTTTCACCTGCTACTAAAGCGTGGGTTGAATCGCAAAGTAGGTTCGGTAAAGTTTATGCATATGGAAATCTAGGTTTACATGATGTTATGCACACCGCGGGGGCTAACGTTGCTATAGGAGTCGGGCAACGTGGTTTTACCCATGATTTGCTGAAGGCTCATGGTTACAACCAGATGGCAGATCAATATCAAGCGTTAGATCAAGAAGCCCTGCTAATTGATGCTGGGCTTGGTATGATTTTCGGAGGGGCGGCAAAATATGCTGAACTTAGACAACAACGCTTTATTGATGCTCTTCTAGCAAAAAACAATCAAAGGCATCAAAACGATGCTGCAATGGGTATACCGACGGATGTTGAATCCTTAAATATGCATGACAGGGCGTTAAATAAAGCTTTCGATGACATGATCAATGACCGCCCGGTGAATGTCGATGCCATTGTTAAAGAGGGGCATTTTATTCTCAAAGAGGATGTAGATTGGCATAACGTGGTATCCGATGCTATCGCTAAGCGTTTTCCTGATGACGCTATGTATTATTCAAAAAACGGTACACCAATACCCGCCCGATTGGTTGATGAAATCAAGCAAGAGCTTATCAATAAAAGACATCTAACCAAACAAGATAAGCGTGATATCGTCAGCCTTAACAATGGTATAGTTCCGCCACATTTAACGCATAAAGTAAGCTCTAAAATCGATATTAAAGCTAGCGAACTTGAGGAAACGTTCAATATATACCAGCGTGCTGAAACGATGAGCGATGTCGAGTTTAATGCATTAAAACATAATAAAGCTTTTGTAGAGGGTAAGACTTCTACAGATGCTATCGAGCAAATCTTGAAAGATAAACCTGATATGCAAATTAATCACATTGATGAAAACGGCATAGAAAGCTTTGTTAATGTGAAAGATTTATTAGAAACCGCTAATAATGAAGTAGCCAAAGCTCACGCTGATAAAAAACTCTATGATGCCGCAGTGGCATGTATGTTAAGGAATTCGTAATGCGACAATGTTATCAAGCTGTAATTAACGCGGCCACGGGGCGCAATTTAACCAGGACGGAAGTGCAGGACATTTTTAATAACATTCTTAGCAATCAAGAAAGTCTAGCAAGGCAAGATCCTAACTGGGCATCATATTCTGCGGAGGAAAGGTTACGTAGGGCTGCTGAGTACGGCATCAATAATGTTATACGTCAAAGAGAATTAAATCGACGCCGTATTGCGCTTACAATACTTGCTCGTGATAGGGTCGATAACCAGATTGCAGATATGATGACGCGAGGTGTAGCTAAAAATGAAGTTGAAGCACTGAATCGATTGTTAGCTTACAACCCGGATAATAAAACGGGCTTTCAAGCAATGGATACCCGAGCAACGGCTACCCGTAATATCTTTCTAGGCCCGTTGCTGGATCAAATGGATAACGCCGGGCTTTTAAGTCTTTTTGAAAGAGAAAATCAGATACAAGATTTAGTTCGGGAAATGTATGGAGAAAACACAGGTAACACTGGGGCTAGAGCCGCCGCAGAGTTGTGGGCCCGTTCAGCCGAACAATTACGCACGGCGTTTAATAATGCTGGGGGTGATATTGGTAGGCTAGAAAACTGGAATCTACCGCAAGAGCATTCTCAATATAAAACCGCAATGGCGGGATGCGAAAGGTGGTTAGATGATATATTGCCAGCTATCGACCGCCAGCAATATGTTCACCCGGACGGATCGTTAATGAACGATGCCGAAGTTAGGGAGCTTTTCACTCACATTTACGACACTATATCAACAGGTGGGGCTAATAAACTGCAAGGGTCGGGGCATCGTATATCTAGTATGAGCGCTAACCGCCACGCTGAATCGCGCCAGATTTTCTTTAGAGATGCAGAAAGTTTTTTAAATTATCATGCACAGTATGGTGAGCGGGGCATTTTCGATATTATGGTTGGGCACATCTCGGGACTTAGTCGAGATATCGCTACAATTGAAACATTCGGACCTAATCCAACATTGATGTTTAGATCAGTGTTAGATGACGCTATCCACAAATCAACTATGACCGATAGGGTAGGGAAAACAAGTATAGAAAATTTAGCACGTAAAACTAGTGATCTTTACGATTTTGTATCAGGAAATTATAAACCGTTGGTACGTTCTCGTGTTGCAACAGTATTTGATAGTTTACGTAATTTGCTTACCGGTTCAAGATTAGGAAGCGCAGCGGTTACATCGATAACGGATCAGGGGACACTTTTACTTATGGCCAAAACTAATGGTATGGCGTTAGGCCCCGCATACAGAGCTATGATTACATCGCTCAATCCACTCAATAGAAATGATAGGCATTATGCACAACGCAATGGCCTTGCTCTTGAAAGCGCGCTTTCAAGTTTAAATAGGTGGGGTGTAGATAATATGGGGACTAACTGGACAAGTAAAGCCGCATCAACGGTATTGCGACTATCGGGCCTTATGAAAATATCAGACGCGGCCAAAGAAGGCTATGCGGCTTCGATGATGTCGTCCCTTGGTCATGTAGTCAAAAACAATAAAGATCTTTCATCACTGAATAATACCAACGGCTTCGATGCTGAACTTATCAGGCGTCATGGGGTTACAGATACAGACTATGCGGTTTGGAGAATGGCCGAATTAGATCAATGGGCTGGCGTTGATAATATTTTATCGCCTGAAAGCATTTTAGCTATACCGGATAGTTTACTTTCGAATTTTGACAACCCTGAAACCGTAAGGTTTGAGGCGGCTAGAAAGCTGATCGGAATGCTGTCCGAGGAGGCCGACATGGCAGTCATAACGCCGGGTACTCGTGACCGTTTAAGGATGGGTGCAGGGTTACAACGTGGTACTGCCAGCGGAGAAATAGCACGCTCTATAACACAGTTTAAAGCCTTTCCTTTTGCGCTAGTAGCCAGAATGTGGGCCAGAGGAACCGCATTACCTTCACGGTTACAAAAAGCTTATTTCGGCGGGTCACTACTACTTGCTACTACATTATTCGGCGCCGCCGCATTACAAATTAATAACATTGCGTCCGGCAGAAAACCACAAGATATGGATGATACTAGCTTTTGGATCGAGGCTATGCTAAAAGGCGGTGCACTCGGTGTGTATGGGGATTTTATCTTTTCAGATAAAAATAGCTATGATGCGACCTTGGGTGAAATGGCTATAGGTCCATTGGGTTCAAGTTTAACTCAATTCGCAGGTTTAACCTTGGGTAACGCACGACGTGCTATGGCGGGGGACGATACGCACGTTGGGGCTGATGCTGTCCGATTTGTGAAAGGGTTAACCCCTGGAGCAAATCTTTGGTACACAAAAGCAGTTACAGATCACTTGTTGTTTAATCAGTTACAAGAAGCCGTCAGCCCAGGATATTTAGAAAAATATACTCAACGCCAGCAAAATACTTATGGCCGTGAATTTTGGTGGCGACCAGATGACTTAGTACCGGGAGGGAATTAATGAAACAACTAGATATGCTTAAGCAACTATCCGATCGGATGGTTGCGGTAGTAATCACCGAGGCGGACCCAGACACATGGGCAGGAGCTAATAAAAAACTTGATGAAATGTCTGTGGAAGAACGAGGGGATCGCTACTGGTGTAAGAAAAATGCTAACCAAATAATTACAACCGCAGTTAAGCTAGAAACTTTAATCGCACTCTACGAACGAAAAGGCACCGCCCCAAAAGCAGGAACGGCAGAGGATTTAAATAGCAAGGTTATCCAGTTCGAAAACGCGGCCAAAAAACGATTAGAGAAGTTAGCGCATGGCTAAAATTTCCACAACAGCTTTTTTAATGATGTGGAATGATTATTTAGGTAGAGATACCCCCGATTGTCATATTCGCATTGCCGATTGGTTGGATAAACCCGCCACGGTTAAAGTGTTGTTATGCCATCGTGGAATTGGTAAATCTTCGACATTAGCGCCGTATAATGCTTGTAGATTTTATAATGATTCAACTTATCAGATTTTACACCAGTCTGAATCCGACCCTTCTGCGCGTAAAATTAGCCGAGCAACTCAAAGTATTTTGCGTAGGCACCCTTTAACTAAAGAGATGATTCCGCAAGGTAAAATGGATGTTGAACGTTGGAATGTTAACGACATAAATTCGTTAGCCGATCCTCTACATAGTAGTATGTTGGCTAAAGGCATCATGTCTAACGTTACAGGCTCACGTGCTGATGAAGTTCAAAATGACGATGTCGAAGTACCGCGTAATATCACATCCCAAGAACTTCGAGAAAAACTTAGGGAGCGATTAGATGAGCAAACCCACATTTTAAAGCCCGGGGGAAAAAAACTATATGTTGGAACACCGCACACCTACGATTCTATATATACTGAATTAATAGCAAAAGGTGCCGATGTACTTGTAATTAAACTGTTTAGTAAAGAAACGCGCTTTAATAAAGTTGAAGCGGGAAAACCTTATTATGTTGGTTTCGCCCCGCAAGTAGTTTTTATTGGTATTCATAAATCTACGGAACTTTTAGAAGAAGGAGTGCATTATCACATTCAAAATAATCACATAGTTTTTGCTTCCGCGTATAACGGTATCCTTGATTGCTACGCGGATGTCTCGTGGCCCGAAAGATTTACTCCTCAAGATATTTTAACTCGTCGGAGAGAAACCCGCACTATTAATGCATGGGATAGCCAATACCAGCTACACGCTAAACCAATCAACGAAAGCAGATTAGATCCTGAACGTATCCGAGTATACGACGTTGAGCCGACGATAATCGACGCTAACGGGGAAGTCACTATGATGCTCGGTAATACGCGCATTGTTGGTGCGTCTGCGGTATGGGACCCGTCCGCGGGTAAAATTAAATCGGATGCTAGCGCTTTTACGTTATTGCTTACCGATACTAAAGGTCATCTGTATTGGCATGTGTGCGCTGGGCTTACTGGAGAGATAGCCGTTTTTGGCGAGAACGAAAGTATCGTTGGCGGGCAAGTAATTCAGTTATGTGATTTCATCGAAAAATATAACATACCATCTATCATTATTGAGACCAATGGCATCGGCGGTTTTGCTCCGACATTATTACGTCAGGCATTAAAGAGCCGCGGGCTTCGATGTGGTGTTGTTGAAAAGCACGAAATTCGTAATAAGCAAATTCGTATATTAGAAGCTATAGAGGCACCCTTAGAATCCCGTTTTCTATGGGCGCATATTAGTATTGCAGATGAGGATAAAAGTCCAGTGTTTGAGCAAATGCGCAATTTTAATCCCGAGGTATCAGAACAGCCCGATGATTATATCGATTCGCTTGCGGGTGCTATACATAATACCCCTATCAGAATAGCTAAATCGGTGCAAAAACGCACCAATAACTCTAATACTATGGGGACGTGGAGACCTTGGACGGGTCAAACAAAAGCAAAAATAAAATATTAAACGCCTCAATACGAGGTATAAATTGAAGGTTCGTACATGCCGATTAAAGACCCTGATAACATTAAATGGGCTGTAATTTTTAATCTATTCATCTTTGCAATACTAGGTTCGTTAGCTAGCTATTGTTATCGCATCTTAAATGGTGACAAATTCCGAATAGGTACTCTAGTCGCTCAAATATTTATCTCAACATTTGCTGGTGCATTGGTTGTGCTGGCTGCTAGTTATTTCAATTGGGAATTCGAGCTGGCGGGTGGTGTAGCTGGGCTGGCTGGGTGGTCGGGAGCTACATTAATAAAAGCCCTCGAAGAACGGCTAATAAGAAAAGCTAAAGGAGACGGTTAGTGAAATTAACTAGAATAAAAACTAATTTAAATGGGACATTTGGTACACTCCAATTACCATCAGGCAAAGTCCTATCAACGTTAGAATTGTTATGGAAAAATAACCAACGTCAAATTTCATGTATCCCTGCGGCTATATATCAATGTGATATTGTTAATTCGCCAAAGTTCGGCCGTGTTTATCAAGTTAAAGATGTGCCGAATCGCTCTCATATCTTAATTCATGCGGGTAACTGGACTAAGGATACGTCAGGTTGCATTTTAGTAGGGATGCGTAATAACGATACCCAACTATTTGAAAGTAGAAAGGCGTTAGCGTTATTAATGGATGAGCTTAAAGGGCAATCGTTTAAACTGGAAATTATAGAAAACTATGACTAATTTAAAACTTATTTATAAACTATTGCCAATACCGTTAGCCATTATCGCCGCGTTTGCTATATATGTTGCATACAACTGTTGGCAAGGTGAAAAACTCGCAGTAGCAAGAGAAAATCAAATCAAAATAGAATTTGAACAATATAAGCAGAGCAATAATGCCGTTAAACAACTGGAATTAAATATCATTGGGGCAATAAAAAATGGTCAAGCTAAAACAGATGCTTTACGTAATGATATCGATAATGGTCTTGTCGAGTTGCGCGTCAAAGTCGAATCAGTCGAGCGAGATAGTGCCACCGCCAGCGGTATTGCTAACAAAGCCTTACGACTTGCAAGAACTTCTCAACAAGATTATTACAATCTCACCAACGCAATTGAGTACAACAAAGTAATAATTGAAGGTTGGCAAAAATACTATTGTAAAGAGATTGCGCCCAAGAACAATACTGAATTTATGTGCAATGGGGTAGAAAATGTCAGTCGGTAATCAACAAATACAATATGAATATATGGCCGATGGTAATACCGTTGTTTTTTCGTTTTTATGCAAAGTTTTTTATGAATCGGATCTATTAGTTTTAGTTAACGGTGTGCGGGTTACTAACTATACTGTGACAGGATTGGATACAAACCAAGGTGGTAATGTTATTTTTGATGTCGCACCGCCGGCAAACAGCCGTGTAGTAATCCTGCGTAACATACCTTTAATGCGGATAACGGACTATCAAACCAATGGCGATTTTCTTGCAAAAACTGTCAACAGCGATTTTGATAGAATTTGGATGGCTCTGCAGGGGGTAGAAGGTTCAAACAACCGGGCATTAAAGTACCCTCTGGGGGGAAGGCATTATGATGCAGAATTACGAAAAATTGAGAATTTAGCAACTCCTCAACTGCCACATGACGCGGTGAATAAAGAAACATTAGACGATACATACCGATCATTGTATCAAATGATAAACCACCTCGATCATTTACAAGGCCCCCCAGGCATACAAGGCCCCCCAGGCATACAAGGCCCTCAAGGGGAACGAGGACCCCAGGGCGAAAAAGGAGAACAGGGGGATAGGGGCGAAAGCGGCGTTGTGGTGCCACTCGAAAATGGTTTTTTTGCGTTATCAATTTCTGATAACGGTGATTTGTTGGTGCATTATGCGGATGGAGCAACACCTCCAGATCTTTCAATTTCAAACAATGGCGATTTAATTTACAGATTTTAGGTATATATTATGACACAAACTATCAATTTAGGGCGGGTCGTTGGAAGCAAAGGCGACCGCGGGCCACAAGGTGAAAAAGGGGAAACAGGACCAAAAGGGCCACAAGGACCACAGGGGCCACAAGGCGTGCCTGGTCAGAAAGGGGAAACCGGGCCACAAGGACCGCAAGGAGTTCAAGGACCACAGGGGCCACAAGGCTTACCAGGGCCTGCATTAACTGTTAGTGATTCTCTCTATAGCGATTCAAAAACTACGGCGGCCGCATCATGGACAGTCAAAAACCTCAACGAAAGGTTAACTCCTATTACCGATCATATGTACTCTGTAAACCACGCAACCGAAGGTAGGACTGATCTAACATCGGGAAATAGACAAGTGTTTTTGTCACTACGAGACGATGGGCTTTTTGGGATATGGCTTGCCTCTGAACGGCGATGGGCGTTCCTATTTAACAAATATGGAGAAATGATAGAGGGTAATTTTAATGCTTTGGGTTTCCGTCAAAATTGGTATTCGATGCTAGGTCAAAGAATGCTTAACGTTAATCACCAAAACGCCACTAGTAAGCCTATATTTGTCACAATTAAAGTAGGACCAGTTCTAAGCGGAATCGGGGCAGGGGGCGTAGCGACTGGAGGCGGAGGCGGAGGCGGAAAGTTGCCCGCTGGGAGTGGGAAGAACAAGGTAACTGGACCTCTTCAAGTAAACGTAAAAGTCAATGGGGTAGTCGTGTTGTCGCTCACTTCCTCCGAAATGCACCGGTCTTTAAGTTTTATAGTTCCCTCTTCTCAATACTATATATTAGAGGGCCAAGGCACCATACACCAATGGTCTGAATTAAGGTAAGGATTTTTATGAAATATTATAAAGATAGTAATGATCAAATTTATGCGTTTGATGCGGATGTGCCGCAAGATGAGTTTACCCCCACAGGTTTGGTTAGTATTACAGAAAAAGAAGCTATGGAGCTGGCGAAAAAAAAGCAAGATGAGTTATCTAAGGGCTTTGTGCCGGATTCTATTAGTCGGTTCCAGATGCTAGCATTACTTAAAACAGCTCGGTATGCCGATTCAACAATGTTTCAATATGTTGATGACTATGTAAAAAATTTAGATGAGGAAACACCGGAAAACATAATCTTGAAAACTGCGTGGGATACCGCGAGTGATTTTAGGCGGGATTCTATGCCCGTTAAAACAGCTCAGAGATTGTTAGGTTTAACAGACGAACAGAGGGATGACCTTTTTAAAAAAGCATCCGAAATACAGGTATAATAAACGCGGTATATTTAACGGTATAAAAACATATGACATTAAATAATTTATTAAATATCATATGTTTGCTTTGATTTAATTATTCCTGCTGGGGTCAAATTCCCTTATATTCATTATGACGCCTTTTTACTTTAATCCTGCCTATTAATCTTGTAATTTATTCAATTAAAAAAGTTGAGGAGCGGGGTTTTTTGAACATCTTCTGCATCTCTTTTCTTAATCTTTCTCTTGAACGATAAAAGATTGTTGATATATAGATAATATTTATCTAAAAACAAAAAGCTTAAACCTTTGCTGTTAAAGTATTGTAATGAATGAAAATATATGTATAAATATAAAATGTATTTTATATGAATTATTTAGGAAATAATTAATGGCTAAATTAATAAGAATTTTTATTTTAACGCTGATGGTTATTAGCGTGAACTCCTGTTCAAGTAGAGGCGATTTATGTTTGTTTGGCTATACTGACAGTGAATTTCCAGATTATGATAAAGAATATTGGCGATCAGTTGTAAAGAATAAATCAAAAGCTTCAAAAAGTGATCTTGAAAAATGTAATCAAGAAACAGAAAATACAAGAGTAATTATGGTTAATATCTTTACCGAGTTGTGTTCAAGTGGGCATATATCTCAGGAAAATTTACCTAATGCAATTGCGATTCAGCACAATTATCTTGAAGACCATTTTAGATCAAGACCTAAAAATTTGATAGGAACAACGGACCAAATTTTTCTCCGGCTTTTAGGCGAAAATATCGAAAATAAACCGCTTAATGCAGATTTACTTCATAAAGCATGTGCTCGTTATATACCCCAAAATAACATACGTTATCATTATCAAGGAATCGGTCCCGATTCTCAGTTTTTCTATTATTTTAATAAGTATCATTTTCAACAATGTATGCGCAGAAATAACTTTGAGTTAATTACTCCTACAAAAACAGAGAGATGGTGTAAGGGAGTTATGTGGTAAATTTGCTATACTGATATTTGGCTTTGATATGCAGTTGGACTGATTATTTGAGACTTGGATAATTTGTAATAATTGATAGTTAATATGATTAATATTAATTCTGTTTTACTAATTATTTTTTGAATAAAATTTTTGATTTCAATTTTTGTAACAATAGGGTAGTTAGCATAATCACTATGAAATTATTAGTTTGATTTAAGGCTGCTATTTAATCCTAATTTAAATTCATTAATGAAGATAACTATCTCGATTAAATATAAATTGAGATAGTTATATTTATACTTTAAATTGATTATTCAACAAAAGTCACAATAACTTTTGAGGAGCGGCTCTTATCTGAAGCAGTAAGCAACGCTTCTTCAATTTCTTGGTAATTAAATTCACTTGAAATTAGTGGTTTAGGATTAATTATTCCTTTTTCTAACCATTTTACAGCGACAGCAAATTCATCAATAAATCTAAATGATCCTTTCCATATTATTTCTTTAGCTAACATTTGAGCAACAGGATATTGAATAGGACTGGCTCCCATACCAACTTGAACAATAATGCCGTTTGGCCTAGTAAAATACACAGTTGATTCAATTGCCGAGTTTGCACCACTTGCTTCAAAGGTAATATCGAAATAACCTTTATTTTCCGTAAACCGTGCATAAGTTTCTTTATCTGATGGATTTATTGTTAGATCTGCTCCCATTTGTAACGCAACGTTTTGACATCTATCACTAATATCAGACGCTATTACTTCTATAGCACCGGCTGCTTTTGCTGCAGCTACAATTAATCCGCCGATAGGTCCTGCGCCAATAACTAAAACTTTTTTACCAACCAATGAACCTGCAACATTAATTGCATGGATAGCAACACTAGTAGGTTCACTAAATGCCATGATTTGGGAAGGGATTTTTTCATCGTAAGTAAAACACTGTTGCTCAGAAACAATAACATATTCTGAAAATCCACCATGTACATGGGGGTTAAATTGAGCACTCCCCATGAATCGCATGTTTGGACATTCGTTTTGCTTACCTTTAAGGCAATAATCACATTTATTACATGGCTGAGATGGATTAATTGCGACTTTTTTTCCAACTTTTAATTTTGAATTTGTTGGTGCCTTGTAGACTTCACCTACAAATTCATGACCAATTACCATTGGGTGTTTTAAGACGGATAAACCAGCTTGACCTTCTTGATAATAGTGAATATCTGAACCACAAATTCCACCGGCTTCTACTTTAACTACTACATCATCATTAGTATAAGCAAGTTCTCTATTTTCGATTCGAATATCCTTTTTTTTATGTGCAAAGCAAGCTCTGCATGTTAGTTTTTTACTCATTTTTTTACATCCTTTATTTATAATACAGCCAACCACCCACCATCAACATAGATAACTTGACCATTGATGTAATCAGATGATGGTGCAGCAAGAAAAATTGCAGTACCAATAAGCTCTTGCGGTTTGCCCCAACGTTTTGTTGGATTGCTATTTTTCACCCAACTATCAAATGCCTGATCTTTAATTAAAGCCTCATTCATATCGGTTAAGATATAACCTGGACCAATAGCATTGGCTTGTATATTGAACTGTCCCCATTCAGCAGCCATTGATTTTGTTAACATTTTTATACCTCCTTTTGCTGCTGTGTAAGGCGCGACTGTGGGACGAGCTTGTTCACTTGTTAGCGAACATATATTGATAAATTTTCCACCAGAATTACGTGCTATCATCCTTTTAGCGGCCTCACGAGAGACTAAAAATGTACCTGTTAAATGAATATCAATAATTCGTTGCCAATCTTTTAATTCAATTTCAATTATTGGCTGGCGATGTTGAATGCCAGCATTGTTGATAACAATATCTATCTGAATATTGTCCTTATCCATCGAATTGAAGGCATCAATTATTTGTTTTTCATCTGATACATCCATAACGTATCCAGATACTTTGTACCCTTTATTTTTTAGTTTATTTACTGCTGAATCTAAAACTATTGAGTTGATATCACTTAGAATGATTGTGGCACCTGCTGAAGCTAACCCTTCTGCATAAGAAAAACCTAGACCTCGAGCTGCTCCAGTAATTAATGCTGTTTTTCCTGTTAAATCAAAAAGTTCATGCATAATATAAAATCCTGTTATAGAAAAAATTAGTTTAATAAATGAATATAAGCGAAATACATTGTCATACATCAACTTGTAATACAACATACAAGATATTTGGTAAAATGCGCCTATTTTGTTGTTTAAGCAACAACTAATATTAATTTTTGTGATCTAGGCAACAAAATAGTATTAATTTATATTCATTGTATTTGTTAAAGACGTTGATAAAGTTGATGAGATAAGTTGTAATATGATGAAAAAGAATTTTAAGATGACAAAAACTAATGATTAAATCGATTTCTAAAACAAATATAGTCGATGCTGTTTATGAACAGATGCTAAAAAATATACTCGACAACAGTTGGCCAGAAGAAAGCAAATTACCCTCTGAATTTGAGCTAACAGAACTATTTAATGTTAGTCGTACAAGTATTCGTAGTGCCGTACAAAAACTTCGTGATCTTGGTATTATTTATACTAAACATGGAATGGGTTCATTTGTTTCGAAAAATTTAGATAAAAATAAAATTGTTTCTATAAATCAACCTATTATGCATTTAAGTCAGGAAGAATTTTCTGATATGATGATTTTTAGACAGACGGTAGAATTTAAATGTATTGAATTAGCTACAATTAATGCTAACGATGATGATATTGTAGCTATTGAAGAAGCTCTAAATCGAATGTTGATTAATAAAAATGATTACAAAAAATACTCACAAGCTGATTTAGATTTTCATATTGCAATTATAAAATCCTCACATAATAAAATATTTATCAATATAATTCATGATATTAAAGATATCTATTATTATTATTTAGAAGAACTTAACCGTGTCTTTGGTCCAACGTTGGAAAGTATTGAGGCTCACATCAAAGTTTTTATGGCAATCAAAGAACATAATGTTGAAACAGCTAAAGAAGCTTTAAATAACGCCATGAAAACAAATACTCTCGCAATTAAAAAGTTGCAAGAAGGGGCATAAAAACAAAAAAACACTTGCAACATTTATTTCCTTAATGTTATTTTTAATATGCGAAATACGATGTCATACAAGTTGATTTTATAACTTAAGTATGAATCGGAGATTTTTATGTTAAAAATAACAGATGTTAAAACTATTTTGACAGCACCAGGAGGTATCGATTTAGTTGTTGTTAAGATTGAAACAAACCAGGATGGTTTATATGGATTAGGTTGTGCGACATTTACTCAACGAGTTTTAGCTGTTCAGTCCGCGATTGAAGATTATATAAAACCATTTTTACTTGGAAAAGATCCTTGCCGAATAGAAGATCTTTGGCAATCAGCTATTGTTAGTGGTTATTGGCGAAATGGTCCAATTATTAATAATGCAGTGTCTGCCATGGATATGGCGTTATGGGATATTAAAGGCAAAATGGCAAATATGCCAGTATATGAATTACTAGGCGGTAAATGTCGTGATGCTATTCCACTTTATCGACATTGCGATGGTGCTGATGCTGTTGAAGCTGAAGATAATATCCGCGCTGCAATAGAAGAAGGTTATCAATATGTTCGTTGTCAAATGGGAATGTATGGAGGAGCTGGTACTGAAGATTTAAAATTGATTAACACCCATTATGATAAAGCTAAAAATATACATCCCAAACGTTCTCCTCATAATAAAACCTCAGGAATTTATTTTGATCCTGATGCTTATGCGCGCAGTATCCCTAAATTTTTTGATCATTTACGTAACAAAATTGGTTTTGATATCGAATTCATTCATGATATTCATGAAAGAGTTCAACCTATCACTGCTTTACAAATGGCAAAAAGCCTTGAAGATTATCGACTATTTTATCTTGAAGATCCTGTTGCGCCAGAAAATGTCGATTTCTTAAATATCATACGTCAACAAACATCAACACCTATTGCAATGGGTGAGTTGTTTGTTCATGTCTCAGAATATAAACATCTAATCACACAACATTTAATTGATTTTATTCGTTGTCATATCAGTATGATTGGAGGCATAACTCCAGCAAAAAAACTTGCTGCATTATGTGAACTTCATGGTGTACGTACTGCATGGCATGGCCCAGGTGATATTTCTCCTGTTGGAGTGGTAGCGAATATGCATATAGATCTAAGTATTACGAATTTTGGTGTACAAGAATATACACCAATGAATGATCAACTTAGAGATGTCTTTATTGGTTGCCCAGATATCATCGATGGCTATGCTTATTTAAATAATAAGCCAGGCCTTGGTATTGATATAAACGAAGAAAAAGCCAAAAAGTTCCCAATAACTGGTGGTTTGCCATCTTGGACAAATGCTCGAACACCGGATGGAACAGCTTCTAGACCTTGAGTCTAACTTGTTCGTATTTAGATTTTTTAATTTTTTATTATTGGTAAAACAATTGAGTTGTTTTTCCAGAATAATCAAAGGTAGTACATTATGAGTAATTCAATAACGTTAGACCCGAAACGTAATACAGGGGATTTGGTTAAGGCTGCAATGTCTGGTTGGTTAGGAACAGCTTTAGAATTTATGGATTTCCAATTATATTCACTTGGAGCTGCATTAGTTTTTCATCAGGTTTTCTTTCCTGAACAATCGGCAGCTATGGCATTGATCTTAGCTATGGGAACTTATGGAGCTGGTTATGTCGCTCGTATTATAGGTGCATTCTTATTTGGGCGGATGGGAGATAAATTAGGACGAAAAAAAATATTATTTATTACAATAACCTTAATGGGGCTTTGTACTACTTTAATCGGAGTATTACCCACTTATGCTCAAGTTGGGATTTTAGCACCATTATTGCTTATTTTATTAAGAATTATTCAAGGATTAGGTGCAGGAGCTGAAATTTCTGGTGCGCGAACTATGCTAGCTGAATATGCGCCAAGAGGAAGAAAAGGTATTATTGCTTCACTCGTTGCAATGGGCACAAACTGTGGCACACTTGCTGCTACTGCTATTTGGGCCATAATGTTTTATTTTTTTGATAATGAGCAATTGTTATCATGGGGCTGGCGTATTCCATTTCTTGCAAGTTCAATTGTGATGTTGTTTGCTATATGGTTACGGTTAAATTTAAAAGAAAGTCCTGTTTTTGAGGAAGTTAATGAAAATGATAGCATCATCAAAAATAAATCTTATTTAGAAATTTTCAGTGGTAAGTCTTTTTGGTTAGCTACTGGTCTAAGATTTGGTCAAGCAGGTAATTCAGGATTAATTCAAACTTTTTTAGCTGGTTATATGGTCCAAACATTACTATTTAGTAAAGCAATACCTACTGATGCTATGCTAATTAGTTCTTTCATTGGATTTTTAATCATCCCTTTATCAGGTTGGTTATCTGATAAGTTTGGCCGAAAAATTATGTATATTTTACTTAATTTATTGACCATAATTTTAGCCTATCCAATGCTTGCTATTATATTAGATAAAAATTATCATCCAAATACTATTATGCTATGTTTAATAGTTATTCATAACGTTGCAGTTTTAGGACAAGCAGCTATTGAAGCTATTACTATGGCCGAGATGTTTGGTTCTCGTAGTCGTTTTGCATCAATGGCTATTGCTAATGAAATTGGTGGTTTATTAGCTGTTGGATTAGGACCTTTATTTGCTGGTATTTTTTGTAAAATTTGTGATGCTTGGTGGCCAATTGTAGCTATGATTATATTTTACTCAGCCATCGGTCTGTTATCAGCTATTTTGATGCCTGAAGTCGCAGATCGCAATTTACAAGATGTAAAAGATGCAACAGAGAATTAATTTTTATTAAAAATTATTAAAATAAATAAAAAAGCCATTATATTGATTTATTGATGGCTTTTTTAATTTTATAGATAATAGAATTTTTTCATGTCTTAGAAATAGGTTAGGTATTTTTCAATACTATCAAAAGCTAAATAGCCAGTTGATAAAAGCTATTCTTATAACTAATAACTGAAACCAATAAAATGTGAATCATAACTATAATATAAAGATTAATATATTATTGTTTGATATAAATAGTATGAAAATAAGAATCTGGTTGAACAACGGATAAATTCTATTGAATCTGGCGCTACTGTAAAAGTAGAATTGAGATACGTAGTGATAAAATCTATTTTAAGCGCCTTACCCAAAAACTACTCACAACCCTGTTTCATTTTTACATCAAATGAAGAATAAATATTTCTATGCGTTCCATTCTGGATAAAAAGTTTATTGTGAGCAAATTATGAAAGTTTAGTTAGTTTTATTCATCATAAACTAATATTTTTCTGTAGTGTGAATTGAAGTGAAAAGCTGGGAAGTGGATAGCAAAAATTTGCTAAAAATGGTATAGGTTTTACCCCAGTTTTACCCCGATTTTACTCTTTTAGTAAAATTGAGGAGAAGATTAATTCTTTTGAAGCTTTTTTATATAAGGCTTTAGGATGGTACGCCCGGGTGGACTCGAACCACTGACCCCCACCATGTCAAGGTGATGCTCTAACCAACTGAGCTACGGGCGTATATTTAGAAAACACGCAAATATTAGCGGGCAAATAGTTTTGTTTCAAGTAAAATAATTAAAAATAGCTGTTTTTTTAATCTTTTGAACTAGATTGGTGATAAAATAGGCAAAACCAATATTGAAAATTCAGATAGTTGTCACATTTTTGTACTTTTTATTTTCACTAATTCATTTAACAGTTCGATATGGATTCTGTTTTTTATATTGTTTATAGGTAAATGCATGTTCTCGGTGGTTTGTTAGTGCTAAATTAGCTATACTCCACAGCGTCGTTAAGTTATTACTGGTTCAGGTTGTTATGTCGTTTAAAGATCAGATTGAAGATGTTCTACATAATATTTTTGGTTATAAGTCGTTTAGGAATCAACAAAAAGATATTATTGAATCAGTGATTGACGGGCGTGATGTTTTGGCCGTTATCCCTACCGGTGGCGGTAAGTCGCTTTGTTATCAAATTCCAGCGGTCGTATTACCAGGCACAGCTATAGTCATTTCGCCACTTATTTCATTAATGAAAGATCAGGTCGATCAATTGTTGGTGAATGGTATTCCTGCTGCATTTTTAAATGCAACTCAATCAGGTATCGAACAACAAAATGTTATCAACCAGTATTTAAACCATTCAATTAAATTGTTGTATATTTCCCCCGAGCGCTTGACAGTATCATCTTTTGGCGCGTTACTGGATCAGCATCCTCCTTCTTTAATTGCGATCGATGAGGCGCATTGTATTTCACAATGGGGACATGACTTTAGACCTGATTATCGCCAATTAAACCAGTTATCAAAACGTTTTCCTGATGTACCAATTATCGCGCTTACAGCCACTGCCGATGAGATGACACAGAGGGATATTCTTAATCAGCTCAATTTAGTTGATCCGTTGTTTGTGGTTCGTAGTTTTGATAGGCCGAATATTCGCTATACCGTGGTAGAAAAGTTTAATCTTACTGAACAAGTTGTGTCGTTTATTGAAACGCAAAAAGGGAATAGCGGGATTATTTATTGTTCTAGCCGTTCTAAAGTTGAGGACATGACAACAAGGCTTGTGGCAAGAGGGTTTTCGGCTATCGCTTATCATGCTGGATTGTCTACAAGCGAACGGCAAAGCGCTCAGGAGAGTTTTTTAAAGGATAATACACAAATTATTGTGGCAACAGTTGCTTTTGGAATGGGGATTAATAAGCCAAATGTTCGGTTTGTTGTTCATGCAGATTGTCCGCGTTCAATTGAGGCTTATTATCAAGAAACAGGTCGTGCTGGGCGCGATGGTGTTCCTGCAGAAGCGATGCTATTGTTTAAAAGTAATGATTTAAGTTGGTATAAGCAGCAAATCATTGAAAAGTATGATAACGATCAGAAGCAAGTGGAGCTTCATAAGATTCAGGCGATGGAGTCATTTGCGCAATGTATGACGTGTCGCCGTATTGTGTTGTTAAATTATTTTGGTGAACATCGAACTGAGCCTTGCAATAACTGTGATATTTGCCTTTATCCACCTAAGCAATATGATGCGTTGATTGATGCGCAAAAAGTTTTGTCTTGTGTTTATCGGGTTGAGCAGCGCTATGGTGCCCAATACATAGTGGATATTTTACGTGGTTCGGGGCGTTCACAAATTAAAGATAATCGACATGATAAGCTTTCAGTTTATGGAATTGGTAAAGAGCATAACGCTGATTATTGGCTTAGTGTAATAAGGCAGTTAATTTTTTTAGGTTATTTGCGGCAAAATATTTCCAATTTTAATACTTTGCAATTGACTGAAAACGCACGGGCAATATTGAAAGGTGAGGTGCAATTAAAGTTAGCAAAACCACGATTAGAAATTGTTAAGAAGAGTCGTTTAAATCGTTATGCTCGATCAATTAATTTAACGACTATTCTATCTTATGAAGAGCGAATTTTATTTAATAATCTTAGACGATTACGTAAAGAGATTGCCGATATGGAAGATATCGCTCCTTATATTGTATTTAGTGATGCAACCTTACTTGAAATGGTGCAAACGATGCCTGAAAGTAAGACACAACTTATTAATGTGTCAGGTGTTGGTAAAATTAAATTGGAGAAATACGGCAATCTGTTTTTGGATGAGATTAATGACTTTGTAATTAAAAATATATAACGCTGTAAGTTAAAATTTAAATCAATTTATTCGTTGAAAAAAAAGTTGAGGAACGGGGTTTTTGAGCAAAAAAATCCTGTAATATGACGCTAATTATTATATGTTTTACTTAAAATTGCGTTTTTATAATCTAATTTGTTTATAAATTAATTAAGGTCTATTATTAATTCGAAAAGTGGCATCTTAAAGACTAATTTGGCTCTTTATGATATGATTAGCAAAATTTAATCGTAATAAGTAATGGTGATTATGAGTTATCAAGTTTTAGCACGTAAGTGGCGACCAAAGTCGTTTTCTGAGGTAGTAGGGCAACAACATGTGTTGAAAATTTTATCTAATGCCCTCTCTCTTGGCCGGGTGCATCATGCTTATCTGTTTTCTGGTACACGAGGTGTAGGAAAGACGTCGATTGCTCGTTTGTTAGCTAAAGGCTTGAATTGTGAAAGTGGTATCACTGCAACACCTTGTGGTGTTTGTGATAATTGTCGTGAGATTGAGCAAGGTCGTTTTGTTGATTTGTTAGAAATTGATGCTGCATCACGAACTAAAGTCGAAGATACGCGTGAAATTCTAGATAATATCCAATATTTGCCAACTAAAGGGCGTTTTAAAGTTTACTTGATCGATGAAGTGCATATGTTGTCTCGCAACAGTTTTAATGCATTATTAAAAACTTTGGAAGAACCACCTGAACATGTTAAATTTTTGTTAGCGACAACCGATCCTCAAAAATTACCTATTACTATTTTGTCTCGCTGTTTGCATTTACATTTGAATGTGCTTGATACATCTTTAATTGGTGATCAGTTAAATCACATTTTACAATTAGAGCATATTGAAAGTGAGCCAAAAGCTATTCATTTATTAGCCAAAGCAGCCAATGGAAGTATGCGAGATGCGTTAAGTTTAACCGATCAGGCTATTGCGCTAGGTAATGGTAAAGTCGATGCCGTATCAGTTGCATCAATGCTTGGAACATTAGATAAGGCTATTCCTTTTGCGTTAGTTAATGCACTTTACCAAGGCGATGGTAATGCGTTAATGCAACAAATTGAATTGGCGGCAATGCAAGGAGCGGATTGGGATAATTTATTAGCTGAAAGCATTTCTTTGTTGCATCAAATTGCTTTATTACAAGTAGTACCTACAGCCTTAGGTGATTATGCCGATAGTGAGGAGCAATTGCGTTTTTTAGCTCAATACATTTCACCAAATGATGTACAATTGTTTTATCAAATTTTATTGATGGGTCGAAAAGAACTCACGCTTGTACCTGACAAGAAAATGGGCGTGGAGATGAGCTTTTTACGCGCGTTAGCCTTTATGCCAAAAGATGTTGATTCGATTTCTCAACCGGTTTCAACCACTAATCCTTCAGCTGTAGGACATCCACCTGTCCCAAAGTCTAATCCGCCAAAAGTTGAATCAGCAACATCAGCTTCTATGCCACCGATTCCAGTAAAGAAGGATGCAGCTAAGTCATCAGTTCAATCAACGGCACAGTCACAATCATCATTAGCTGATAATAATGTTTCTCCTGTGCATCAAGCTAATAATTCGATGCCAGCCCATTCTATATCGCTTACAGATGATGCTTCGTCTATCACTAAAAATATTTTAGAGATGCGAATGCAGTTAATGGAGGAACAAAGTTCAAAAAAGTCTGAACCGGTTGGTGCCAATCAACCATCAAGCGATTTAGTTAACTCGAGCCGTGTTAAACAGGCTACTAAGACTGAAGTTAATAGTGCAGTGGTGGATGAGGTTGTAGAGGACGACGAAGAGGAAATTACAGCAGAAAATTATCAATGGCAATCGACTGGACTGTTTGAGTCTAAGAATGAGCCGGTGATTGATGCAAAGTCAGTTAGGGAGTCACTTAAGGTCGATAAAACCCCAGAGATGACAAAAAAATTGATTGAAGAGATGGTCGAAAAAGATGCTTGGAGTGCGGAAATTGAAAAATTGGAGATTGCACCGTTAATTAAACAGATTGCAGTTAATTCGTATCCTGAAATAGTCGATGATAATAGTGTAATTTTGCATACGCGTTCGGCTGTTGAGCATTTAACTAAGTCGTCGGCAAATTGTATTAAGCTACGAACTGCGATGTCAGCTTATCGTCAAAAAACACTTAATTTAGAGGTTGTGATTGATGATAGTAAAGATATAAAAACGCCATTAGAATTACGTGAAGATTTATATCAGCAGAAGCTTGAACAAGCTAAACAAACGATACATCAAGATCCTAAAGTTGAGACGATTTGTCAATATTTTGATGCCAAGATTGATGAATCGAGTATTCGTCCTGTATAATTACAGACTAAATGTTTTTAATGAGGAATAATTATGTTTCCAGGTGGAAAAGGTGGTTTGGGCAATTTGATGAAACAAGCCCAACAAATGCAAGCAAAAATGCAGCAAGCTCAGGAAGAGATTGCTAAATTAGAGGTTACTGGAGAGTCTGGCGCGGGTATCGTTAAAGTTACTGTAAATGGTGCACATAGTTGTAAACGCGTTGATATCGATCCGTCTTTATTAACCGAAGATGATAAGGAGATGTTAGAAGATCTTATCGCTGCAGCCTATAATGATGCTACTCGCCGTTTGGAAGAAGCTCAAAAAGAGCGTATGGCTCAAGTTACTGGTGGAATGCAATTACCACCTGGTTTTAAAATGCCATTCTAATTTGAATCTTTAACTCTATTTTTCTGATATTGCTGACTTTTGTCGGCAATATTTTTGTCTACTGACTGTTTATTTATACAGTTTGTCTTTATTAATTTCCTCCTATCAGGTAAACTAACTCATAATTGTTTTTTTAATTCACATTCAATTTTGATCATAGTAATTAGGCTGATGTTGAACGAGAGTTTTCGTTTAATACTGATTGATCAACGTTGTTTAATTGACATTATTTATTAAGGATATATTGTGATAGGTCGTTTACGTGGAATCATTATTGAAAAGCAACCACCCAAAGTGTTAATTGAAGTTGGTGGTGTTGGCTATGAAGTGTTTATGCCAATGACCTGTTTTTATGAATTACCTGATAATGGTAAAGAAGTGATTGTGTTAACTCATTTTGCCGTTCGTGAAGATGCTCAAGTGCTGTATGGCTTTAATCATGAACAAGAGCGTGAATTGTTTCGTGAGTTGATTAAAGTGAATGGTGTTGGTCCCAAATTAGCGTTAGCAATTTTATCAGGAATGTCAGCAGGGCAATTTATTAGTGCAGTTGAGCAAGGTGAAATCAAGACGTTAGTTAAATTACCTGGCGTGGGCACTAAAACGGCTGAACGATTGATTGTCGAAATGAAGGATCGAGTTAAACGGTTTGGTGAAGAGTTAGCTAATGTAAACGTAACTGTTGAGACTGGAAGTCTTAAAAAATCCTCAAGTCAGATTGAAGGTGAAGCCGTTTCGGCACTTATCGCTTTGGGTTATAAACCACAAGAAGCAAGTCGTATTATTAGTAAAGTCATTAAGCCAGACATGGATTGTGAAATGCTAATACGTGAAGCATTAAAGTCAGCATTATAAAGAAAATAGGGAACGATGATGATTGAAGCGGATCGTTTAATTGCGCCACAGGCTCAAAAAGAAGAAGAGTCGTTAGATCGGGCTATTCGTCCTAAATATTTGGATGAGTATATTGGTCAACCTCAAGTGCGTGAGCAGATGAAAATCTTTATTCAGGCTGCCAAGCAACGTAGTGATGCGCTTGATCATGTTTTAATTTTTGGTCCTCCAGGTCTTGGTAAAACCACTTTAGCTAATATTGTTGCTAATGAAATGAATGTTAATTTGCGTACTACCTCTGGTCCAGTGTTGGAAAAAGCAGGTGATCTGGCTGCAATGTTAACCAATCTCGAGCCTAATGATGTGCTGTTTATTGATGAAATCCATCGATTATCTCCAGTCGTTGAAGAAATATTATATCCTGCTATGGAAGATTATCAGCTCGATATTATGATTGGTGAAGGTCCAGCCGCACGTTCAATTAAAATCGATCTTCCGCCCTTTACGCTTATTGGCGCAACTACTCGAGCGGGTTCGTTAACATCGCCATTACGCGATCGTTTTGGGATTGTGCAACGCCTTGAGTTTTACCGTGTTGAGGATTTGGAGTATATCGTTAGTCGTAGTGCTAAGTTTTTAGGTTTAGATCTTTCCAAAGAGGGTGCCTTTTTAATAGCTAAACGCTCACGCGGAACGCCTCGTATTGCTAATCGTTTATTGCGACGTGTGAGAGATTATGCGGATGTTAAATCCAAAGGTGTTATTGATGAGCGTATTGCGACTCAAGCTTTAGATATGTTAGATGTGGATAATGAAGGCTTTGACTATATGGATCGTAAGTTACTTCTTGCCATCATCGAAAAATTTATGGGTGGTCCAGTAGGATTAGATAATATTGCTGCAGCAATTGGTGAGGAACGTGAAACGATTGAAGATGTGTTAGAGCCGTTTTTGATTCAGCAAGGTTATATCCAAAGAACACCAAGAGGACGGATTGCAACACCTCATGCTTATCGACATTTTGGTATTATTCAAGATGATTAATTTGATTTATTCTAATTTGAATTATCCGATTTTTAATCAAACACCGCCAAATGGCGGTGTTTTGCGTTTATAGGATAATTAACCAAGTTCTTTCTCAGTGAAAATACCACTAAATAAATCAGTACTAAGGTAACGTTCACCTGAAGAGGGTAATATTACCACGATGGTTTTATTCGCATTTTCTGGTAATCGAGCCAAACGATCAGCTGCAAATACCGCAGCACCGGATGAAATTCCTGCTAAGATACCTTCTTTTTCCATTATAATGCGAGCTGTTTCGATTGCTTCTTCGTTAGATACTTTTTCGACCAAATCAATCAAACTCAAATCTAAGTTACCAGGAATAAATCCAGCTCCGATACCTTGTATTTTATGTGGGCCAGGTTTGATAGGTTCGCCGGCAAGTGCTTGCGTAATTACAGGTGAGGTAGTTGGCTCAACTGCGACAGCCGTAATGTTTTTTCCTTGAACTTTTTTGATGTATTTTGTTACGCCAGTAAAGGTTCCACCTGTTCCCACACCTGCAACGAAAATGTCGATTTTTCCATCTGTATCAAGCCAAATTTCTGGTCCTGTGGTTTTTTCATGAATTTCTGGATTGGCGGGATTGCTAAATTGTTGGAGCATAATATTGTGTTTGGGATTACTAGCAACGATTTCTTCCGCTTTTTCAATCGCACCTTTCATTCCCTTGGCAGCTTCAGTTAATACAAGGTTTGCACCTAACGCTTTTAGAAGTTTGCGGCGTTCAATACTCATGCTTTCTGGCATGGTTAAGGTTAATTTATAACCACGAGCAGCGGCAACAGCAGCTAATGCGATACCAGTATTACCACTAGTTGGCTCTATAAGTTCGACGTCAGGGTTAAGTAAACCACGTTTTTCTGCATCCCAAATCATATTTGATGCAATTCGGCATTTGACGCTGAAACTTGGATTACGAGATTCGACTTTAGCTAATATATTACCATTCCCAAAATGTTTTAATCGAACTAGGGGAGTATGGCCGATGGTTTGTGAGTTATCATCAAATATCTTACTCATGGAAAAGTCCTTATTAGTTTATTCTTAGATTCAAAAGTGGTGGCAAGTAATTAATTAATGTTGATGACTATATTATAGATTGAACTGAAAAGATGATACTAATTATTAATTATATTCATATGCATTTTTGATATAAGGGCCTTTATTTTGACTAGCTGGTATCCTTTTTAGTGCTGGGATCTTACTATAGTATTGAAATGTGAATTTACATATACGCTATATTCAGGCGTGTTTTGTTAAGACATTATTTTAAGTTAGGTAATCGTTGATCATCAAATATTCAGAAATTTATGATTATCTATGAAACCATTATTCAATGAAACTATTTTCCATGTCTAATTCAATTCTTTTAATAGCTTGTTCGCAGCGGTATATTCGATTATCAAGGGCAGCGATTTTGGTGTGTTCTATTGACTCTAAAGAGAGTTCGAGCTCATATTTCATCTCTTGTAATCGTCGTAAATAATCTAAATGTCTTGAATGTTTTTCAGCTAATGTTTCTGTAATAATATGGCCAGTAGTTTGTTTACGTAAATGTACTGTGGCAAGCTCACGTGTTAGGGCGGTAATTTGGTTTATAAGTCTTTCTGATAAAAATTCGATTTGTGTACGTTTTTCTAAAAGTACTGCATCACAAAGTGCTAGATAGGTTTGCTTTACTTTATCTAAATAGAATTGATTGTCGGTTTCAATTTTACTGGTGTTAAACAGATGCTCATCAAAATAATGCTCTTGATAGCTTTGTTGTTCGGATAAGTTCAACTGCTGTTCAAGCTCGTTTATTTGATTTTTCAATTTTTCCAAAAATTTTTGCATGAATATATCTTTATGGTTGGTTATCGTCATTTTGCCCAAAATAATTCCCTAAATGAATTTTAGATAAGTTTATTAGTTTCATTAACGATTCAAAAGTTAATTTTTCATTTGGATTTTTATTCGGACTTAATATCTTTTTTTCAATTAATTGCAATTTGATTCGGTTATAGCTGTCAATTAAGTTGAGCGGTAATGGCGATTGAGAACGATATCCTAACCACAAGATCCCTTGAATAGGTAAACTTAAAGCAAATAGAATTGTGATTGCTGTTACCGCTAATTGCGCGGGTAAATAATATTGCCAAAGAATTAAGCCGATGATGATCGGCGGTAAAATTTTTTTTGCAACTTTGATGTAGTTAATAATTTTTAATTCAGGAAATGAATAGGATAGGGCTTTATCTTTTGGGCAAATATCCATATATATTTGACCTGCCTTAAAAATTTTAACTAAGTTCATCTGGTTTGGATTCCTCGACATTCACATTTTATTGTCTTAAAATAGTGCCATTCAAATTGGGGGCTCTCTTTATTTTATCTCAAATTTCAAGATATCAGAAGTCGCCTTATATAACACATTGATTAATGTGTAGAGTTGCCAATATTGATTGGTAAAAATCTTTTATTCAATTTATAGGAATTACTATGTCATCAAGTAATAACGCTCTCGTTCTGAATTGTGGAAGTTCATCTTTAAAATTTGCTATTATTAACCCTGAAAATGGTGATGAGTTTTTATCTGGTTTAGCTGAATGTTTTCACCTTCCTGATGCTCGTATCAAATGGAAATTAGATGGTGAAAAGCAAGAAGCTTCTTTAGGAGCTGGTGCAGCACATAGCGAAGCGATTAAATTCATTGTTAATAACATTTTTCCACAAAAACCAGAATTATTAGACAGCATAAAATCAATTGGGCACCGTATTGTTCATGGTGGTGAGAAGTATACCCAATCAGTTGTGATTGATGATTCCGTTTTAAAAGGTATTGAAGAAGCTTCTGCTTTTGCGCCTTTACATAATCCAGCACATTTAATTGGTATTCGCGAAGCTTTTATTGCATTTCCTCATTTAAAAAATAAAAATGTTGCAGTATTTGATACAGCTTTCCATACTACAATGCCTAAAGAAGCATATTTATATGCAATTCCTAATGAATTATATACTAAGTACGGTGTTCGCCGTTATGGTGCTCATGGTACTAGTCATTATTATGTCAGCCGAGAAGCTGCAAAATTATTAAATAAACCTGTTGATCAAACGAATGTGATTACATGCCACTTAGGTAATGGTGCTTCAATCACTGCTGTGAAAAACGGTAAAAGTATTGAAACTTCTATGGGCTTAACACCACTTGAAGGTTTAGTTATGGGGACACGAAGTGGTGATATCGATCCTGCTATCATGTTCTTTTTACATGACAATTTAAATATGTCAGTTGCTGATATTAATAATTTATTAAATAAAAAATCAGGACTATTAGGTTTAACTGGTGTAAGTAGCGATTGCCGTTATGTAACAGATAATGCAGATAAAGACGAAAATGCTAAAAATGCTTTAGAAGTATTTGTTCACCGTTTAGTCAAATACATTGGTGGTTATGCGATGTTGTTAGACGGCCGTTTAGATGCAATCGTGTTTACTGGTGGTATTGGTGAAAATGCTGAATGTATTCGTCGTAAAACTTTAGAAAAATTAAGTATACTTGGTTTTGAGATTGATAAAGAACGTAATTTAGCTGCACGTTTTGGTAACGGTGGTGTGATCACTAAAGATGGTTCTGCTATTGCAATGGTTATTCCTACCAATGAAGAACTTGTCATCGCACAAGATGCAGCACGCTTAACAGCTTAAGCACTTTAAAACCGCCGTTAAGGCGGTTTGTTTTTGGATTTAATAAAGAATTAAGAGGAAACTTATTATGTCTCGTACCATTATGCTGATTCCAACTGGTACCAATGTTGGATTAACGGGTGTAAGTCTTGGTGTTATTCGAGCAATGGAACGTCAAGGTATTAACTTAAATGTATTTAAACCAGTTGCCCAACCAAGAGCAGGTGGTGATGCGCCTGATAATACAACGACTTTAGTTAGTAATAATACATCGATTCCAACTTTGAAACCTTTAAAAATGAGTTATGTTGAAAACTTATTAGGTTTGAATCAACAAGATGTTTTGATGGAAGAAATCGTTGCACTATATGCAGAAAATACTAAAGGTGCAGATGTTGTTTTAGTTGAAGGTATTGTACCAACTATTGATTATCCATTTGCTAATGAACTAAATAATAACATCGCGAAAACTTTAGGCGCTGAGATTATTTTTGTGGTTAATATGGGTAAAGATGATCCAGAGCAGTTAAAAGAACGCATTGAGATTGCTCGCTCTAATTTTGGTGGCATCAAAAATGATAAAATTATTGGTGTGATTGTTAACAAAGTCAATGCACCAGTAGAAGAACAAAATCTCGCTCGTCCAGATGTTGTTGAAATTTATCATACGCCTAAATTTGATGGTAAGAAAATTACAATTAATGATTTAAGCGAGCATAGCCCATTACCTGTACTTGGCTGTATTCCTTGGAACATCGATTTAAGTTCTTGTCGTACATATGACATTGCTAATCATTTGCAAGCTAAAATCATTAATGAAGGCGGTATTAAAAATCGTCGAATTAAACATGTTTCTTTCTGTTCTCGTAGCGTTCCAAATATCATTAATCACCTTCAACCGAACGCGTTATTAGTAACTTCAGCTGATCGTGCTGATGTTTTAGTAACAATCTGTTTAGCTGCAATGAATGGTGTTGCTATTGGTGGTGTATTATTGACTGGTGGCTATGATATTGATGAAAAAATCTATAAATTGTGTCAACCTGCTTTTGATACAGGATTACCAGTATTTACTGTTAAAACCAATACATTCCAAACTTCAATCAATTTACAACAATTCAATTTAGAAATCCCGGTTGATGATAAAGAACGTATGGATAATACTCAGAATTTTGTTGCCGATCACATTGATCCAAGTTGGATTAAATCATTGAATGAAGTGGTAAGTTCTGCTCGTCGATTATCTCCTCCAGCATTCCGTTATCAATTAACTGAGCTTGCACGTAATGCGAAAAAAGTGGTGGTGTTACCAGAAGGGGATGAGCCGAGAACAATTAAAGCAGCTGCAATTTGTGCAGAGCGTCATATTGCTAAGTGTGTGTTAATTGGTAATCCTGATGAAGTCCGTAAAGTGGCTGCGTCGCAAGGTGTTACTTTAGGTGCAGGTGTTGAAATTGTTGACCCAGAACGCATTCGTGATAAATATGTACCTCGTTTAGTTGAATTACGTAAAAACAAAGGTATGACTGAAGTTATTGCGCGTGAGCAATTAGCTGATAATGTTGTGCTTGGTACAATGATGCTTGAAGCAAATGAGGTTGATGGTTTAGTCTCTGGTGCTGTTCATACTACGGCCAATACTATTCGCCCTCCGCTACAATTAATCAAGACTGCTCCAGGTAGTTCGCTTGTTTCATCGGTGTTCTTTATGTTAATGCCTGATCAAGTTTATATCTATGGGGATTGCGCTATTAATCCAGATCCAAATGCGCAAGAACTTGCTGAAATTGCTATTCAATCTGCTGATACTGCTATTGCTTTTGGTATTGAACCACGTGTGGCGATGATCTCTTACTCAACCGGTAGTTCAGGTCAAGGTGCTGATGTTGAAAAAGTGAAAGAAGCAACACGTATTGCTCAAGAAAAACGCCCAGATTTAATGATTGATGGTCCTTTACAATATGATGCTGCGGTTATGCCTGATGTTGCGAAATCAAAAGCGCCAAATTCTAAAGTTGCAGGTAAAGCGACGGTGTTTATATTCCCTGATTTAAATACTGGTAATACAACTTACAAAGCTGTACAACGTTCAGCTGATCTTGTTTCAATTGGACCTATGTTACAAGGTATGCGTAAGCCTGTTAATGATTTGTCTCGTGGTGCGTTAGTTGATGATATTGTTTATACAATTGCATTAACCGCTATTCAATCCGCGCAAGAAAAAAATAGCTAGTAAATTATTAATATTTATGTTTAAATTTATGAGAGGTTTTTCAAAGACCTCTCATTTTTTATCTGTCCGATAAGTCCAATCACATAAAGTGACGAAATTAGTTAAGGATGATGTAAGTTATACATTATTTAGCGCTGTTTTTTGTTCCAATTCTATACATTATAAAGTTCTTTTTGATTAATTTATTCAAGCTATATGACTATACATGGTCTATATCTCCCTAATTTAATCAATTTGTTAATTATTTGTCCATTTCATTACCTGTTTAAAGATTAAGCAAAGCTGTTTTTATATTCCTAAGTTTTAAGAAAGATAAGTTTTATTTTCAATATTATTTTTAATTAAAAATACTAAAGGTATAACGGAATGAATTGTCTTAATCAGGACTCCATTAGAGTCATTGCACCCAGCATTTATCATGATACTTCATGGAATGAAGCCGAAGTATTAGGCGCCATGGTTTGGTTATGGAACAGGAATTCCAATTATAGAAATGTTGCCATAAGTTCAGCATTGGAAACTTTACTGCCTACTATTCAGTCTAGGAATTTTATTTTACTCATTAAAAATAATCGACCACTCGGTTATCTCAATTGGGCATATTTAAATAAAGATGAGGAACGGGAATATCTAAACAAAACGAAAAGTTATGTGAATTTTGTTCAATGTAATAAGAAAGATGAAAGTAAACAATTATGGCTTTTATCTTTCTTTTGCCCATTTGGACGGAATGAATCTTTCTTGTTGAAATCTATTTGTAAAAAAGTTCTAAAAAATAATCTCTGCTTTTTCGGTTACCACAAGTCAAAAACAAACACCGTTGTAAAAAAAGTTCAATGTTAGAGTCTATAAGGAAAGAATTATGAATCAAATATACCAAACAAAATTTAATTTTCTAACTGGTACTAGCATAGTTTGTTCTGAATTGGCACGACGTGTTAGTAAAGTAGCGATAACTGTTTCAATTTTATCAGCCTCAACCTCTTTATTTGCGTTAGATTGTACACCAAATCCTGATGGATCTTATTTAGTAGGCCAAGACGCTCCTAGTTGTAATAATATAAATGCTGCTACTGCAACGCAAAGTGGTAATGCTGGTTTTTATATTTTAACTAGAAGTAAACTGCATGAACAACTAAATGTGGGTGATACGACCCTTACTGCAAATGTCAGTGCCGATTATACTGGCTTAGGTAACCAATATACTTATGGTGTTTCTGGTGGCTCAATTAAAGCGGGCAATTTAAATTTTACTATAAAGAATGATGGTAATGTGATGGGGCTTACGACTTATCACAATGTCGATATCACTGCTAAAGATGTTGTATTAAATATAACTGATAACTATACACGTGGTCGTAACTCTAGTGGTGGTGTGGCTGCTTATGGGATATTAACCGGTTCAGCTGCAAATGCCGGTGAGAGAAACGCCTATAATGGTAAATATAGCACAGTCACAGTTGATAAACTGACGATCAACCAAACAACATCAGGTGGTAAAACCTCTCCAATATTAAATAATGGTATTCGTGCTATTCAAGGTGCATATGACAATAATGGTCAAGGTTCTGCAGGGCGAGTTATTGTTAATGATGATTTGGATATGACTTTGACTGGTAATCGCGCCATCGGTATTTATGTATCGGGTAATGCAACCAATCATGGTGGCGCGAATGATACTGGTGCTGATGGTCAATTAACACCAATAGTGATTTTAAAAGGCGCTAAAAATAGCATAGTGTTGAATAAAGGTAGCGATAGTTCATCATTGAACTGGGACAGTGTGGGTGTCAAATTAGGAAAGACGCGTAATACTGGTGAAGGTGCTGGTATTTTAGAATCTCATGGTGAACTTAATATTGATACTACAAATGCTTTAAATGGTTCTGGTATTAAGATGGTTCGCAATTCTTTATTAAAAGCAGATTATGACGATAGTTCGACAATCATCAAAACAAATGGTTATGCACTTGAAATCGGGACTCATGATGATGCGAATTCAAGTGGAGTATTTGAACAGGCTGCATCACATGGTGTAAGTGCAAGCTTTAAAAATGCGATATTTTCTACCAATGGTACTAGTGCTGACCCGGTTATCAGTGGTTCTGTTGGTCGCAAAGATTTAATTTTTGTCGATCAAGGTCAAGTCGATACTGTATTATCTTTTACCGGTGATAAAACTGATCTAACAGCAAATGATGCGGGTTATATTCTTAACGTGAGTGGAAATTATACCGCATCTGGTTATCAGTTCTTTTCAAATACCTATGATCAAACTGGAACAGAACAAAGTCATGATGATTATCAAGCGTCATCAGTTACCTTTAATGCTTCTGACAAGGGAAGTATGACTGGGCTGGTTTATAAAGGTTTGGTTAAAACTGAAGAGGGTGAAGTTTTAGATGCCAATAAAACGCCTACACTCAACTTAAACTTAAATAATGGTTTTACTTGGAATTTGAAAGCAAATGATACCAGTAAAACTGCTTTATTTGATAATTTAACTTTATCAAATGGTGCGTTACTTAATGCTGCATTTGATGATGCGGGCGCAAATGAGTTTATTTTACAAGGTAATGTTATTAGTGATGGTGGTATTATTAGTTTAGATAATCATTCCCATGGAAAATATAATGATAGTTTAACTATTCAAGGTAATTATTCGGCATCAAATAATGCAATAGTTAAGATGAATACGTTATGGAATAATAATACTTCACAATCAGACTTACTAAAAATTACTGGAGCTGCCAGTGGTGTTACTAAAGTTATTCCTGTTAATGCAAATGGAGCTGAAAATTTTATTGATGGTAACATAAAGCAAGTTGCTGCAATATTGAATAGTATTCCTGTTATTAATGTAGGAACTTCAAACTCAGAAAGCAATTTTACTGGTGATGCACAAACGACAGGTGCAACAGAAGTTCAATTGGCAAAACGTCAAACAACTAATGGTGATGAATACTATTGGACTATGAAGGCAAGTAATCCAGGTGAACCCGTTGGCCCAGTTGGACCTGTCAAACCCGTTGAACCAGTTGAACCAGTAAAACCACCTAAGAAGGTGATCTATTCAAATGCCGTTTCTGGTTATGTATCAATGCCACGAGTAAACCAAGAACAAGGATTATTAAGTATTGGTACTTTGCATGAACGTAGAGGCGAATATGCTAACTTTAACTTAGCTAATTGTAGTACTTGCGATGAACATTTAAGTGAAACTTGGGGAAGAATATTAGGCAAACATCTTAAATCAGACGGAAAAAAACGGTTGAATTTAGAAACTGACGTTTATGGATTACAACTTGGCCATGATCTGGTAAACAATTTATTCGAAGATGGAAGCCACAATTATACAGGTGCTTATCTTTCATATACTAAAGCTAACACTGATTTTTCCGATAAATATCGTGCTGTTAATGGTTTAATTTCTCATAACAAAAAAACCGGAAAAGGTACTTCGGAAGCATTTAGCCTTGGGTTAACTAATACCTATTTTTCTGCTAATAACAGTTATTTAGATTTAGTTGGACAGTTCTCTTCAATCCGCAATAAATATGATGCACGAAAAGAAGCCCGTTCTATCCATCAAAATGGGTTTGGTGTAGCTGTTTCAGCAGAAGCCGGACATGCCTTCAACTTTAGTCAAGTTGATTCAAGCCAATGGCTAATCGAACCTCAAGCTCAACTTGTTTATCAATATCTTAATTTGGATAGTTTTAAAGATAAATATCGTCAAGTCGATCAGAATAATCAGGATCAATTGCGTGGTAGAATAGGTGTACGAGTAGACCATAATAATCAAGCAGCAGATCGACAAATTATGTCGATTTATGCAATTGGTAATGTTTGGCATGACTTTATTAAGCCAACTCATGTCACAATAGGTAAAGATAGTTTACGTGAAAATTATGCAACTACTTGGGGAGAATTGGGGGTTGGTATAAAAACGGAATTAGGCAAAGATAATTTTCTTTATGGTGATGCTCGTTATGAACATGATTTTGGAAGTACCAAGCATCAAGGCTATAAAGGAAATATTGGAATAGAACATAAATGGTAATTTAGAATTATAAGTTTATTTCTCTGTTCTATACGTAATGGCTAGTCATGCATTACGTATAGACTTTTTATAAAAAAGTAACTAATAATCAAGTTAAATAAAATAATATAGCTTAATGTTCATCGCGTAAAACTTATTGCGACTGGCAAAAGTGATATTTTTAAGATTGGAATATATTTAACCCAATGAATCATTTTACAATGAAATTTTAGTTAAATAGAACTCATTTATTAATACTTAACAAATTGATTTTTAGATGAATTAAAGCCATTTGATGTTTTAAACTTGAATAAATATGATAAAGGATAATTACTTTATTCACCTTGACTTTCTAATAGTGTTAATAACATTGACATAAATAGTTTTTTATCATCCTTTAATGTTGAAAAAAACTCTTTATCAATTTGTTCAACTAAAGGTACAGTTTCATTTGCTTTATCAAACCCTTTTTGTGTCAGTTGAATGGATTTTGCTCGACTATCTTTGCTTGAACAGTGGCGCTCAATATAATCTTTTTTCTCTAAATTCTCTAAAATTTGTGAGATTGTCATCACATCGATATTTGTTCGATTGGATAGAGTGACTTGTGTTATTTCATCGTTGTATTGTGATAAATAAGCAAGTGTTGCAAGTACGATAAATTGAGGATGAGTGATAGACTGTTTTTTCAAACAACTTTTGATATTTGTATGCCAGGACGAATAAGTTTTCATAAAAATAAAACCAATGGATTGAGAATCATTTTGAAATTGTGTCAGAAACTTATCGCCCTTTGCCATAATTTATCCTTCAACTAAGCCATTTAATTTGTAAGTTTTATCAATAATATCATCAGAAATCTGTTTTATAAAATCATAGGATGCTTTAGTGTCCATCTTTGTATCTGGTTTTAATGAAATCTCTGATTTCAAAGCATATTGATTTTCTGAAATTTCAACAATTTGATGGGAGAAAAATAATAAACCTATTTCAGGCATATCAAATTGTTCAGTAAATTCTTGCTCATCAATGATTTTTGATAAAGTCACTTCCATTTCTGGTATATTTTGTAATTTAAAAATACCTTTAGTGCCTGTTTTCAAGTCACCAAAAATACGAAAGTCTTCAAGATCAGTTTCCCATAATTTTCTTAAATTAAGATCGGTATAGTATTGCCAAATTTTAGATGGTTTTGCCTTTGTTGGTAATACGAAAGAGATTGAAATTGTGTTCATTATTTTTTTCCTATATTTAGTAAGTGAGCTTATTATAAGTATACTTATTAAATAGGTAAAGAAAATTTTTTGCATAGATTAAAATTGTGGGATTATTCAAAATTCCTCAATTAACGTAATGAATAAATAAGTATTATATAGTCAGGTATTTGATTCTTTAATATAATTAATTATCTAATAAAATTAACAAGATTAAATGTTTAACAGATTTAAAATATATTAATGTAAAATATTTACAATTGTTTTTCATTTAATCCGTTCAATTTAATCGGTAAATGATACAATAGCGCCTTGATTTTGTATTAGTCCATAGTTTAGGAATAAATTTGATGAAAAATGACATCCACCAGCAACGTATTTTAATTCTTGATTTTGGTTCGCAAGTTACCCAATTAATTGCTCGACGGGTTCGTGAAATAGGTGTTTATTGTGAACTTTGGCCATGGGATGTTTCGGAAGAAAAAATCAAACAATTTAACCCTAAAGGTATCATTTTATCTGGTGGTCCTGAAAGTACTACTGACCAAAATAGCCCTCGAGCACCAGAATATGTGTTCAACGCTGGCGTGCCCGTGTTAGGTATCTGCTATGGTATGCAAACTATGGCAATTCAAGTAGGTAAGGGTGGACAAGTTACAGCTTCTAATCAACGAGAGTTTGGTTATGCTAAAGTTGATATTGTTGCAAAATCAAAATTAACAGACGGTATTTTAGATAGCACCAATGATGCTGGTATAGGGCAACTTGATGTATGGATGAGTCATGGTGATAAAGTTACTTCATTACCTGACACATTTACCTTAATTGGGCAAACAGAAACTTGTCCATTCGCCATTATGGCCAACGATGAAAAACAGTTTTATGGCGTACAGTTTCATCCAGAGGTCACGCATACGGTTAAAGGATTAGAGTTATTAACGCGTTTTGTTATTGATATTTGTCAGTGTGAAAAGCTATGGACACCGTCTTCTATTATTACTGATGCAATTGCTCGTATAAAAGAAAAAGTCGGTAAAGATAAAGTATTACTAGGTTTATCAGGTGGTGTTGATTCTTCGGTTACTGCATTATTATTACATCAAGCCATTGGTGACCAGTTAACTTGCGTATTTGTTGATCATGGCTTATTACGTTTAAATGAAGCAAAGCAAGTCATGGATATGTTTGGTGATAAATTTGGGTTAAATATTATCGCAATTAATGCCGAAGATCGCTTTATGGCTGCTCTGAAGGGAGAGGCAGATCCTGAAGCTAAACGTAAAATTATTGGTCGTGAATTTGTCGCTGTTTTTGATGAAGAGGCGGCAAAATTAAAAGATGTCAAATGGCTTGCTCAAGGTACTATCTATCCAGATGTCATTGAATCTGCTGCTGCTGATACAGGTAAAGCCCACGTGATCAAATCACATCATAATGTTGGTGGTTTACCTGAAGATATGAAAATGGGGCTAGTAGAACCATTAAGAGAATTATTCAAAGATGAAGTACGTAAAGTTGGTTTAGAACTCGGTTTACCTTACGATATGCTTTACCGTCATCCATTCCCAGGTCCAGGTTTAGGAGTGCGTGTTCTCGGTGAAGTGAAAAAAGAGTATTGTGATTTACTGCGTCAAGCCGATGCTATTTTTATCGAAGAACTTTATAAAGCTGACCTATACCACAAAGTCAGTCAAGCATTTACCGTATTCTTACCAGTACGTTCAGTTGGAGTAATGGGAGACGGACGTAAGTATGATTGGGTTGTCTCATTACGTGCTGTTGAAACTATCGACTTCATGACCGCTCACTGGGCACATTTACCTTACGAATTCTTAGGGCGAGTATCAAATCGTATTATCAACGAAGTCAATGGAATATCACGAGTTGTATATGATATAAGTGGAAAACCGCCTGCCACTATTGAGTGGGAATAATTGCAAACAATACCATATAATCTTTTTATCTTAAGCCTTGTTTATCAAGGCTTTTTTATATCATTGGTATTTCATAATAATTGTTTTAAGGCTTATGATATAAACTTAAAAACTTGGTATTCATTGGTTGAGCGTATTCGATTAATAAAAATAAATACCTTAATTGTATTAATTAAGAAAAGTATCTTTTCATGAATCTTATATAAATTAAAAATAACAGAAAAGTGATGCTTACTTTAATCGATATAATATTTGGTTTTTTCAAAACGATTGATAAAGTGCTTCCAAAACCATAGTGCGATCCGTCTTTGCTTTTTGTCTTTTTTAAATAATTTTTTTCTGTACTCTGAACGTTGTTTGATTTGGTGTATTCGCTCATTATGGATTGATGAGTTTAGTGAACATACATCATTACTTGTTATTAACGCCGGTAAAGTAGCATACAATTTAATATTGGCACATAATTTAAAAACTTTGAACATATCCGCTTCATAACGAATAGGAAATAAGAATTTTATTAGTTTTTTTGCTGCGTCATTAGTAATGATATAACCGTTGGCTCTCACGGCGCGAGTAACTTCAACAATTTCGAAATTATCTAATAGGTATTTTTTATTAATCAGATAATGGAAGTCGGCGGTTAATAAAAAAATGCCTTTTTTGGTATTTTTAGTTTCAAAACTGTTTAAAAAATCAGGAAGATTGTTAGCTATGACTGAGTCATCTTCAATAATCAAAGCATAAGGTAGATTTTCATCAACAATTTTTTTATAGATATTAAAATGGCTAAGTGCACAGCCAATCTCACCTTTAGTTAAAAAATTATTTGGATAATCAAGAACATTATTTTTAATAAATGATTCTGTCAGTTTACTTCCATCGACTGCATTATAAATTTCAAAATCAAGCTTTAATCTTTGACACTCTTGTTGTATATATTGTTTTTTCTGGGGTTGTCTTTCTAAATTTATTACAAATGTTTTCATTTTTTCAGTTTTTTATGATTTTTTTGAAGTATAGCATGTCAATTACAACATAAAAACCTTTGAAAACTTATTGCTAAATGATCTACAAAAATGACTAACTTAAGTATATACTTCTTTTTATATAGGTTTCTTCGCTATTGAGTAAAAGCGGATAAAGCTAATTTAAGTTATTACCTCATTTGAGAAATTAAGGACCGTTAAGTATGATTTTAGGTAATGTTAATCATTTGGATTTAATTCCTTATTTGCCTACCAAGATTAAACAATCAATTGAATATGTAAAAGACAACGTTAATAGCAATACACCAGCTGGTCGTTATGATATTGACAGCGATAATATGTTTTTTATGGTTTCTGACAATTCATTAAGATATATTCATGAAGCAAACCCTGAGTACCATAAAAAGTATATTGATGTGCAGATTGTTTTAGATGGTCAAGAAGGAATGGCTGTTTCCACTCTACCTCCTCATACACAAGTATTAGAAGATAAAATAGCAGAAAATGATATCGCTTTTATCAAAACACCTAACGAAGAAACTATGTTAGTATTACAGAAAGACGATTTTATTGTATTTTTACCTAATGAAGTACATAAACCGCTTTGTGCTGTCGATAATAAGATTGCAACGGTTCGTAAAGTTGTGGTAAAAATCGCATTAGATTATTTATAAATAGAAGTAAGGATTTTAGGTAGCACTATGACAACAAAAATCGCTGTTATTGGCGAATGTATGATTGAACTTTCAATAAAACAAGATTCAACAACCCGTAGCTTTGGGGGAGATACTCTTAACACGTCGGTTTATTTATCTCGTTTATTAAAAAATAAAGATTTTTCGATTCATTATGTGACTGGTTTAGGAACTGATCCTTTCAGTCAAGAGATGCTTGATAGCTGGCAAAAAGAGCATATTTCAACTGATTTGGTACAAAGAATGTCTGATAAAATGCCAGGACTTTATTCTATTGTGACTGATGAACAGGGTGAGCGTTCTTTCTATTATTGGCGTAATGATGCAGCTGCTAAATTTTGGTTAAAAACAGCTGAAACAGCAAAAATTGCTGAGCAAATAGCTAAATACGATTATGTCTATCTAAGTGGTATCAGTATTGCAATTTTAGATGCGGAAAGTATTATCAAATTATTAGATCTATTAAAACAAGTTAAAGCCAATGGTGGTAAAGTGATTTTTGATAATAACTTTAGACCACGTTTATGGAGTAGCTTGGATTTAGCTCGAAGTGTCTATTCTGATATTTTATCATTTACTGATATTGCGTTTTTAACTTTAGATGATGAAGACTTATTATGGGGCAAGTTACCGTACGAACAAGTAATTGAACGAACTAAAAAGTTTGGTGTTTCTGAAGTGGTCATTAAACGTGGTAGCGATAGTTGTATTATTGATTCTGTGGAAGGGCGTTTTGACGTTCCAGCAAATAAAATCGCTAAAGAAGATGTTATTGATACCACGGCAGCTGGGGATTCATTTAGTGCGGGTTATTTAGCTGCACGTTTAAGTGGTAAAAATCCTTCACAATCAGCAAGCCAAGGTCACCTAGTTGCCGGTACCGTGATTCAGTATCGAGGTGCTATTATTCCTTTGGATGCTACGCCAAAACTAATTGAAGGTTAGTAAATAAAACGGTCAGTAATGACCGTTTTTTATATCAGAATAGTTTGGCTCTAAAAATTTTTAATATCGATTTTTAGGCAAAATAGATTACGGTAGTATTGCAAAAGAGCGTACTGGAAAACCCGAAGCGTTATTTGGTTTGGCTACAATATTAAAGATAACCGCGCCTTTGGTTGGCAATTGATCTAAATTTGTCATTAATTCTACTTGATAAGTATCTTGCTCTAAAACATAGTATTCGCCTTTTAGTGCATTATTTTCTCGAAATGCTTTCGCTGAATCGGTATCAAAAGTTTCGTGGCCAATCGCTTTAATCTTTCGTTCTTCAAATAAAAATTTTAATGCATCAAGTCCCCAGCCAGGAATTTGATTGTTTCCATCCTCATCTTTATTTTCCATTGCAGATTGTGATGGCCATTTCTTACTCCAGTCTGTTCTCAGTGCAACAAAACTACCCGCTTCAATTTGCCCATGTTGCTTTTCAAAAGCTAATACGTCATCTTTAGAAAAAGAAAAATTGGGATCTTCTTTTGCTCGTATAGATTGGTCAATTACGATTAGAGGTAATGCTAATTCCTGTAATTCAAGTTCATGCAAATAACGAGTATTAGGAACAAAATGAATTGGCGCATCTAAATGAGTACCATATTGACCAGCAAAACTAAAGTTTTGCGCTAAAAAGCCATCACCGTGGTCAAATAGTGTTTTTATTTCAGCCGGTTTAAACATAAAAAAATGGGGTGAATTGTGATCAAATGCATGAGTCAAATCTATCCATTTTTTCGATTTTAATAAATTTAATGCTTGTAAAACGTCGTTATTCAAAATTATTCCTTATATCAAAAAAGTGTATCAATGATTTATTGTAAGATAATTAAATTCAAGAAACCAATAATTTACAGTTATAGAAATATAACTTTTAGTTCTAATCTATTTTGAAAAAAAGTTGAGGAACGGGGTTTTTGAGGGGTAAAAAATGCTTAATTTGTGCTATTTAATTGACAATTTTGGCTTATATTATTGAATTTCTGCTAATAGACCCTATTGAGCTATATAGTTGTATATTTAATCACTTGATACTGGTATAATATACAGTTAATTTTATTTATCTAAAAACACACATAAGAAGAGATCTATGTCAATTAAAGATATCGATATTCGTGGTGCAAGAACACACAATTTAAAAAATATAAATGTAGTTATACCAAGAGATAAATTGGTTGTTATCACCGGTCTTTCCGGCTCTGGTAAATCATCATTAGCATTTGATACCTTATATGCTGAAGGCCAAAGGCGATATGTTGAGTCATTATCAGCTTATGCTCGTCAATTTTTATCACTAATGGAAAAGCCTGACGTCGATCATATTGAAGGATTATCTCCTGCCATTTCGATTGAGCAAAAATCGACATCGCATAATCCTCGCTCAACAGTTGGAACAATCACTGAGATTTATGACTATTTGCGACTTTTATTTGCTCGAATCGGTGAGCCACGCTGTCCAAATCATAATTTACCCTTAGCTGCGCAAACTGTGTCGCAAATGGTTGATAGTATTATGGCTCTGCCATCTGAAAACCGCTATATGTTGCTTGCGCCGGTTGTTACTGAGCGTAAAGGTGAGTTCGTTAAATTATTTGAACAACTTGCAGCAAGTGGTTATATTCGAGTTCGAGTTGATGGTGATGTTTATGACCTTTCAGATCCACCAATACTTGAGCTTCAGAAAAAACACACAATTGAAGTTGTTGTTGACCGTTTCCGAATTCGGGATGATTTGAAATTACGTTTAGCCGAATCAATCGAAACTGTGCTTTCCATAACTAATGGTATTGTCAAAGTCGCGAATTTAGATGATCCGAAAGCAGAAGAGCATCTATTTTCTGCCAATTTTGCTTGTCCTATATGTGGTTATAGCATTCCTGAACTTGAGCCGCGATTATTTTCATTCAATAATCCTGCTGGTGCATGTCCGGAATGTGACGGTTTAGGTGTACAACAATATTTTGATCCAAAGCGTATTGTTCAGATGCCTGAAGTTTCTTTAGCTGCCGGAGCGATCAAAGGATGGGATAGACGTAATTTCTACTATTTTCAAATGTTAAAATCGTTAGCAAACCATTATAAATTTGATATCGATAAGCCATATGAAAAATTATCTGACAAAGTAAAAGATATTCTATTAAATGGTTCTGGTGATGAAGAAATACAGTTCGTTTATACTAATGATCGTGGTGATGTCGTTAAACGTAATCACCCTTTTGAAGGGATCATCAATAACCTTAGTCGTCGTTATAAAGAAACTGATTCACAAACTATACGTGAAGAGTTAGCTAAATATATCAGTAATCGTCCTTGCCCATGTTGTGGCGGTTCACGATTATGTAGAACTGCGCGTCATGTGTTTATTAATGATACTAATTTACCAACAATTAGTGATTTAAGCATACAACAAGCCAAAGATTTTTTTGATAAGCTTAATTTAACTGGACAACGAGCGCAGATAGCCGAAAAGATTTTAAAAGAAATTAATGATCGTCTGCAATTTTTAATTAATGTTGGTTTGAATTATTTAACTCTGTCACGTTCGGCTGAAACCTTATCCGGTGGGGAAGCACAACGAATTCGACTGGCTAGTCAGATTGGTGCGGGGCTTGTTGGTGTTATGTATGTTCTCGATGAACCATCCATTGGTTTGCACCAGCGAGATAATAGTCGCTTGATTGATACATTAACTCACTTACGCGATTTAGGTAATACCGTCATTGTTGTTGAACATGATGAAGAAGCGATAATGGCTGCTGATTATGTGATTGATATTGGACCAGGCGCTGGTGTCCATGGTGGTGAAGTTGTTGCTCAAGGTACGCCAAAACAGATTATGGCAAGTAAGAACTCTTTGACTGGTAAATATCTTTCTGGAAAAGAGAAAATTGAGATTCCAGCTAAACGTCATAAAGTTGATAAGAAAAAGATGTTATCATTGATTGGCGCGACAGGAAATAATCTTAAGGATGTCACATTAAACATTCCTGTAGGGCTATTTACTTGTATTACTGGCGTCTCTGGATCAGGTAAATCAACATTAATTAATGACACCTTATATCCATTAGCTCAAAACGAATTAAATGGCGCTGAAAAAACCGAAATTGCACCATTCAAATCAATTAAAGGATTAAACTTTTTTGATAAAGTTATTGCGATAGATCAGAGCCCGATTGGACGGACACCACGATCTAATCCAGCAACTTATACTGGCTTTTTTACATCAATTCGTGAGCTTTATGCTGGGGTACCAGAAGCCAGGGCAAGAGGCTATAATCCTGGACGTTTTAGCTTTAATGTTAAAGGTGGACGTTGTGAAGCTTGCCAAGGTGATGGTTTAATTAAAGTTGAAATGCATTTTTTACCTGATATCTATGTACCTTGTGATCAGTGTCATGGCGCACGATATAATCGAGAAACATTAGAAATCAAATACAAAGGTAAGTCGATTAATGAAATCCTCAACATGACTGTTGAAGAAGGTCGAGAATTTTTTGACGCGGTACCGATGATTTCACGCAAATTACAGACTTTAATTGATGTTGGTCTTGCTTATATTACCATTGGTCAATCAGCAACAACATTATCTGGAGGTGAAGCGCAACGAGTAAAACTTGCAAAAGAGTTATCTAAGCGAGATACTGGTAGCACACTTTATATCCTAGATGAACCAACTACGGGCTTACATTTTGCGGATGTAAAACAATTGCTTGCTCAACTACACTCATTGAGAGATAAAGGCAATACTATTGTAGTTATCGAACATAATTTAGATGTTGTCAAAACTGCCGATTGGATTGTCGATTTAGGTCCAGAAGGCGGTAGTGGCGGTGGAGAAATCATCGCCGAAGGAACACCAGAAGACGTTGCTAAATCGAAAAAATCTTATACTGGTAAATACTTAAAACCATTACTGGAAAAGCAAAAGTAGTAAGTATTGTTATATAAATAAAGTTAACCATAGGAGAAGGGTTTTGTCATTACAGATTATACTAATGATCATTATTGCTTATCTCTGTGGTTCACTTTCAGGTGCTATGATAATTTGCCATTTGATGAAGTTACATAATCCTTCTTTATATGGTTCTCATAACCCCGGTGCGACAAATGTATTAAGGATTAATGGGCGATTACCTGCTGTTTTTGTATTAATCTTTGATATGTTAAAAGGTGCTATTCCGGTCTATATTGCTTATCGACTAGGAATATCACCTTTCTTTTTAGGTATTATTGGTATTTCGGCTTGTCTTGGACACATTTTTCCATGCTTTTTTCATTTTCGTGGTGGAAAAGGTGTTGCAACTGCGTTAGGAATGATGGCGCCGATTGGACTTGATTTTACAGGTTGTTTTTTGTTGACTTGGTTTTTTACATTAATTACAACGGGTTATTCTTCTGTCGCGGCAATAGTCGGTTTTCTTTTTGCACCTTTATATGTTTGGTTATTTAAACCAGAATTGACATTACCTGTTACAATGCTTTCATGCTTAATCATTATTCGCCATAGTAGCAACATAATGCGCCTATTAAAAGGCGAAGAGCCCAAAAGCTTTTATCGTCGCAGTAAAAAATAATCTAAAACACAACTAAGCTTAATTTTCAGTTACTAATCGTTATTAGTGATATATGAAAGATTAATTATTTTTAAATTAAAGTAATAGAATATTTTTTGTTTTACAGACAATTCAAACAAGGTATTATTATTCATCTTTTAATTATGTGGTTAATTCATGCAAATCAGTCCGTTATTAGAATCACTTATTAGCGCACTTCGCTGCTTACCTGGGGTTGGTCCAAAATCAGCACAACGAATGGCTTATCATCTATTACAACGTAATCGCCAAGCAGGTCTCAATTTGGCTCAAGAGTTAAATGAGGCTATGAATAATATTGGTCATTGCAAACAATGTCGAACCTTTACTGAACAAGAGATCTGCAATATTTGCGCGAATGTCCGTCGGCAAAGTAGCGATCAACTCTGTGTGGTTGAATCGCCAGCAGATATTTTTGCTATTGAACAAACAGGGCAGTATAGTGGTCGTTATTTCGTTTTACTGGGGCATCTGTCACCACTTGATGGTATTGGCCCGAATGATATTGGTCTCGACCTTTTAAAAAGTAGGTTAAGTTCAGAATCAATTAGTGAAGTTATTTTAGCTACCAATCCCACGGTTGAAGGTGATGCTACCGCCAATTATATCGCCCAGATGTGTAATGAATTTAATATCGTTGCGACTCGCATTGCGCACGGTGTACCAGTGGGTGGAGAGCTTGAAATGGTTGATGGTACGACATTGTCACATTCCTTTGTTGGGCGACAAAAGATAGATTTTTAGCTTTTTGCGATTTACGAACAACTAGGTTGTTAACGATTAATATGTATTAAGAAGAAATAGGAAGAGAAATCTTATGAAATATAAAGCAGTCGCATTTGATATGGACGGTACGTTACTTGGTAGTAATCGTTTAATCCTTCCTGAAACAGTAGATATGATACAAAGAATTAGTGATAAAGGAATTAAAGTCATTTTGGTATCAGGTCGTCATCATACCGTTATTCACCCTTATTACTACCAACTAAAATTATCTACACCTGCGATTTGCTGTAATGGGACCTATTTATACGATTTCGAAAAGCAGCAAAACTTTGCTGCAAAACCAATGACTAAACAACAAGCAAAGACATTGTTAAATTTAGTTAACCAATATGGCATTCATACTATGATTTATACTGATCAGTTTATGAATTATGAAGTTCTTGATGATCATTTAGAAGGTTTCTTTAAATGGGTGAAGTCTTTACCTGAATTTCTACAACCAGAAGTTAAAAAAGTTGATGACTTCGAGAAACTGATTGATCAAGCAAATTTGATTTTCAAATTTGCGACTAGTAGTAATGATATTTCAGCATTAAAACAATTTTCAAATGCGGTTGATGCGCTTGGCGAGTTTTCTTGTGAATGGTCATGGTCAAATCGTGCTGATGTGGCGGTAAAAGGGAATACTAAAGGAAACGGATTAAAGCATTGGGCTGAACATGAAAATATCAAATTAAGTGAAATTGTAGCTTTTGGTGATAGTTACAATGATATCAGTATGTTATCCATAGCAGGATTAGGCATAGCAATGGGTAATGCGGATAAAGAAGTCAAAGAAAAAGCCAATTATTCAATTGGCGATAATAACAGCCCAAGTATTGCCGCTGAACTTGAAAAAATATTTTTAAATTAGAAATATTAATTTTAAGATGGTCTTTGAAATTCTTTATCAAGATAATGATTTAATCGCAATCAACAAGCCAGAAGGGTGGTTAGTACACCGAAGCTGGCTTGATAAAAATGAAACTGTCGTTGTTATGCAAACGTTGCGCGATCAAATCGGACAGCATGTTTACCCCATCCATCGCCTTGATCGACCAACATCAGGTGTATTAATTTTTGCTTTATCTAGTGAGATTGCAAGATTGTTATCTGAACAATTTGCATCCAAACAAATAGAAAAAGTTTACCATGCTATTGTACGTGGTTATGTTGATGATGAAGCAATCATTGATTATCCCTTAGTTGAAGAGTTGGATAAAATCGCTGATAAGTTTACTCGTAAAGATAAGCCGGCCCAAGATGCTATAACTTTTTATAAAGGTTTGAGTAAAATAGAGTTGCCTATTGAAGTGGGTAAATATAAAACAGCTAGATATAGCTTTGTTGAATTAAAACCACAAACAGGAAGAAAGCACCAATTACGTCGTCATCTTAAACATATTTTTCACCCTATCATAGGTGATAGTAAACATGGTGATCTTCATCAAAATCGAGCTTTTAGTCAATATTTTGGTGTTAAACGTCTTATGTTACATGCTAGCACTGTCAAAATGATTCATCCCATTACATCTAACCCTATCACTATTCATGCAAAATTAAGTGATGATTGGTTAACGATATTACAAAATTTTAAATAAGTTTTTTTGGGGTTAAATGTCTTCTAAAATTATTAATAGTTTTTGTCTTTTAGCATGATAAACATAATATGGCATTACTAATATCGGGTATATTCTTTGTCTCAATTAAATACTTTAAAACAAAATAGTTAAAAGGCATTAGATTAAGAATTTAATCAAATATAATGATTGATTTATAGCTTTATAACGTTAATTATCTATTTTTAAAATTTTTTTGATTATTAAATATAAAGTTAGTTTCACTCCAGAATGCAAATATATCTAACATCTTTTGATAAGTGGTAATTATTGATTTCTTTGTATATTCTAAAATTATCTAAGATTAATTAGATTTAGTTAAATAGTGAAAATAGTGGAAAGTTCATTTTTAAAGCTTTACATGACTTTTTATTTGTATTCAATATTTCTACAATTTATTTCAATAAGTTGTTTAAATTGAAAAAAGCGCAATTTTACAATTACGCTTTTAAATTATTAACTGAATGATTAAGCTTCGAGATAAATAGATGCCATTTTTTCGAAATCTTTATCGGTAAAACCAAGTTCTTGCTTAATGTAATTGCTAGGTGAGCCTGCAATTTTTCTCATAGTATCGAAAACCTCATTAATAAAGATTTCTCGGGTATCAATTAAACTTAGTAGATAACCCAAAACGTCTTCATTATCAGTGATCTCTCGATAAGCAGCCATTTTTATTTTATTGCGTTCCAATCGATTATCATGTGTTAGCATATAATCATATATAATATCTGATTCAGATACACCTAACATAACTTGAATTAACAATACACCATAACCCGTCCGATCTTTACCGCCTCGACAGTGTTGAAGGCTAGGGCTGTTATTTGAATCTAAAATTACTCTTAACATTTCTCGATAGGCTTTTTTAGATTTTTCACTTAGTACAAAGTTACGATATTGCTCAAGTACTTGTATACCGTCACCATTAACCAACTCCTTTGGAATATCACGAAGAACACTTTCAATTAATGCCCGATCTTCATTGCTTGGATCAGCTGCAAATTGTGCTGCTAATTCTGCTGTTTGAGCAGAGGCATCCAAATTAAAAGTTTGTTTTTCACCAATTGAACAATTCGGGCTTGTTTTAACCTCATTTTCACAACGATAATCAATGATTGTTTTTATATTCAATGCCTTTATATATTGTTGTGCATCAGGTTTTAGGCCATGAAGATGATTAGAGCGATACAACATTCCCCATTTTATACGTTTTCCTTTCGCACCGACATAACCACCAAAATCACGGAAATTATTTAGTCCATTGATTGGTAATGTTCGTTCTCCAAATAAAAATGGTTTTTGGTCATTTATTTGTAATATGAGATAGATTCGGCTTTTAGCATTTAATGGATCATCAAATATTACTGGGGATTTTAATGCTTTTCCAATTAGCGTTTTATTATTAGTATTTACATCAGCTTCGGTTGTCCAATATAAATCTGCAGGCTTATCACTATTAAAAGTAACTTCTAATTTTCCTTGCTTATTCCTAATTACTGATATTTCATTATTTTTTTCTAACATAACTTTCTTCCTACCTAGTGTAATATGCCGACTGATGAAAGAACGACTCCAATTACCATTACAGCAATAATGAGCGATACTGTATATTTACCTTGAAATTTTCTAACTAAGAAAAATACAGCTAAGGTAAAAAGAAGCGTTAATAAATTTGGCATTACCTTATCAAACATTTCTTGAACTTTTATTGATTGCTCACCAACTTCAATTAAATAAGGTGTTGATACTTTTACTGTTGAGGCTATTAACGATCCTAGCACCATTACGCCAACGACATTAGCAACGTTACTAATTCGCTGAATAATATTTGAATTTTTAGATTGTTCTATAAGATCAATTCCTTTGTTATATCCATAATGAACAAAGAAATATTTTGTAAAAATGTTGACTAAATTATAGATGAAAAACATTAATATGGGTCCAATGATATTACCTTGTAACGCAAAAGCTGCGCCAATACTTCCACATATCGGCATCCAAGTAAATTTCAGTAGACTATCACCCAAACCTGCAAACGGGCCCATTAATCCAGCTTTTAGCGAAATGACCGCATCTTTTTCTTCTTCCGTTGTTTTCTCCTCGACAGCAGCTGTAACGCCAAGAACTAATGCTCCGGCATTAACTTGCGTATTGAAAAACTCAAAATGGCGTTGCATTGCTCTAACGCGAGTTTCTTTATCGGCGTCCTTATAAAGACGGTCTAGAATTGGAATCATACAGTGAGCAAATCCAATCGTTTGTAATTTTTCATAGTTGAATGAAAAAGGGATTGTTTGTATTTTCCAAAAGACACTATTAAGATCTTTTTTAGTAATTTTCTTTTCATTGTTCATAGGTCATATTCCTCTTCAATACTGTCATTTTGCATAGGTTTTTCTTGATTACTTTGATTATTGTTTTTGCCCGCGGTGAATGCCATGTCATATAAGACAGCAAAGGCAAGTGCAACGAAGGTAACAGGTATGATTGGTAGTTTTAGGTAACTAGTTAAAACAAATCCGAGTAAAAAGAAGAACCACATTGAGCCTTTTAATAACATCAACAATAGAATACAAATACCTACTGCTGGGATTAATTTTGAAGCGACACCCATACCATCAATTATATTCTTTGGAATAGCGTCTAAAATTGTTTTAATCAGATCACTGCCAAAATAAATTGCTAAAAAGCATGGAACAGCTCTAATTAAAAACCATATAGGTGTTGAAAAATAATGTACTTTAACTAGTCCTTTATAATCTCCATTTTGTATGCTTTTTTCTGCCCATGGATTTAGGAAACAAGCAAATGATCGCCATAGAATAAGTAATTGTTGGCAAAGTATTGAAACGGGTAGGGCTAATGCAACTCCAGTGGCAACGCCACCGCCAGTTGAAATACCTAATGAAACGCCAATAATTGCACCAGCAACAATATCTGGCGCTGAGTAAGCTCCAACATTTCCAACGCCCATCCACATAAGTTCAAGTGTTGCACCAATGGCTAATCCTTGAACCATATCACCCATGATGATGCCTGCTACAGTACCGGTTAATAAAGGCCGACGTAACATTTGTGGCCCGACATCATCGAGTGAACAAATTCCCGCCCAAATGGCGACAAGAATAGCTTGTGTTAACATGAGTTAACCTCCAAATTATAGAAATAAATGTTTTAATAAATAGTGTTAGCTGAGTAGGGTTTTTAGATCGACAATGGGATCTTTAGGCACCATCTGAATCTCAACTTCAACATTTTTTGCAATGAGATTTCTAAACGCTTGTTCTTCTTCTGGTGTGACAGACACCGCTCTTGATAATTGATGACGACCATCTTGCATTCGCATTCCACCTACATTGAGTTTTTCCAGTGACAATCCACCTTCCACTAATGCGTCAACGTCAATACTGTTGGTGAACAGTAACATTGTTCTTTTTTTGATAGGTGTCTTTTTTAAGATTTCGATAAATTGCTGTACTCCAAAGATCAAAACCTTTAATCCTGGCGGTGCAGACATGGTTAATACTGATTGTTGAACTTTGTCATCAGCAACTTTATCGTTGATGACTAATACTTGCTCGATATCATAGTTTTTCACCCAAGTAGTAATAACTTGTCCATGAATTAATCGGTCATCGATTCGTGCTACATTAATTGGCATTGGTGTTCTCCTTACAATTCATTAACTTCTTCATTTTTAATATTTAGCAATTGTCTAACGTCTTTACAGCTTTGAGGAAATGCTTCTTCAATAGCTTGTTTGGCATCGTTCAATGTTCCTTCTCGATTGTTTAAAACTTCAAGTAGTACGGGAATATTAAAACCACAAAATAGTAAAACATCGTCATGGGATATCAGTAATTCGCTAGCAAGATTGCAGGGAGTTCCTCCCATAATATCAACCAAAATAATTACTCCATTGCCTTGATTAAGTTTTTTATAACTACTTTGCATTTCTTGTCGTAAATTATTGATATTGCTATCAACTAAAACTGAAATAATGTGGATACTTTCTTGCTCGCCCATAAGCATCTGTGCACATTCAAGTGCACCCTGAGCAAAAGGGCCATGACTTGCTAAAATGATAGGTAAAGGATTAGACATAAAAATTTCCTTGTTTGTAACTTTATTACTAAATATGTAAGTATGTTTAGTAATAAAGTTACATCTACATTTAGAAATAGTCATCCATTTTTTAAGAAATTTTTATAATTTTGTGAACAAGATCAAATTTATTAAAGGAAAAGTTTAAGTTAATGACTTTTCAACTTGATGAGATTATTTGATTGGTAAATTTGTTATTACTTCTGGGTATATCGAGGATATTTTCGTTTTTCACGATTTTGAGTTTGCTGTAGTAACCTTTCATCATATTTACGAATAAATAAGTTAGTTAACAACATATTAATGACTGATATTTGTGAAATTTTGGAACGAACAGGAATCAATCTAGAAGCGTGTTCCATAGATGTCGTATGTAAGACAAAAGAGGCTAATGATGAAATTTGACTTTGTCCCATTTTAGTAATAGCAATAGAAGGGACTGATGATTGTCCAGCAAGTTTAAGTAAATCTACACATTCAGGTGTTTCACCAGAATGCGAAATAATAATAACAAGATCATTCTTGTCTAACGTGCTGATCAAACTACGTGAAATATGAGCATCAAAATGACAATTTACATCTTTCTTGATTTTAATTAGTTGATATTCAAACTCTTTACCAACCAAGCCACTGCTTCCTACGCCAAATATCACAATTTTGTTACTTTTGATTATTAATTCGATGGCACTGTTTAATGCATGAGTATTAACAATGGAATGAGTTTCGTCTATAGAGGATTTTTCCATAGCTTGAACTTTGCTATTTACTTCCTCAAGAGAGTCATTCAAATTAATATCATCTTGAAGAATTTCAGTACTAAGCTTTTGAGGAATTGAGCCGATAAGATCGACCTTAAAATCACTAAAACCTTTATAACCTAATTTGTTACAAAGTCGTAAAATGGTCGTTGTGCTAACATGATTGTGTTTTGCTAAGGTTTGTATACTCATATTTTTTAGCGCTTGAGTATTTGCAATAATATATTCGGATACTTTTAACTCCTTAGTTGATAAGTCTTTTTTTACTTCTCTGAGTTTTAGTTCAATCATTGCACACCTCAAAAAACTATTTTAGTGAAGCAAGTATATAAAATTCGTCCCAGAAATTAAAAATAATTTTATAATTTATTAATCAAATTTACTTCACATAATCCTATTAGTTGCTATCAATAATAAAAAAGATTCAATAATATTAAACTTTTCCATAAAAAAACCCGCAAAAGCGGGTTTTTAGTGTAATAAAAGAAAATTATTTATCAAATTCACTGATAATTTCTTTTGCTGTTTTTCCATCAAGTTTATTTTTCATTTCAGTAAAGATTTTATTTTGATCGCCAGCATTAGCTGGGTTAAGTGCAGCAGTAGAAGCTACTTTAGTTAGTGCTCGTCCAAAAGCAAGCTTATCAGAGTCACTTAATTTTTCAGTAGCTTTTTGAATAGAAGTTGCATAAGTTTCTTGAGTAGATACATCAATTTTAGGTCCATCGTCACCACAACCAACTAGGACAAAACTTAATAATGATACAGCTAGTAATTTTTTGAACATTTCCTTTCCTTAAAAATATATTGTTAAATGCAGCGCTATTTTTATACTAAATACGGTCAATTATCAAGTGATAAATCAATTTCTATACAAAAATAAATATTATTTTAAAAAGTTGGAATCTATAACACGAATTATATTCTTTTTATTTCTAGGTATATAAAAAGGTATTTTTTTACGGATAAAGTCGATTTTTAAACTCAAAAACCCCGTTCCTCAACTTTTTTTGCAATAATTTATCTTGACGTAGGTGATTTTAAATTTTTTATTAATGTCCCAAATATAGGACAATTGAAATAATCGCTACGACTGCTGTATTTATAACCTATTTAACCTTGACGATAGAGTAAGCCAATGCTAATATTTGCCACCTATTCAGATAGACCTCTACGGCGCGTTGGCAGAGTGGCCATGCTGCGGATTGCAAATCCGTCTACCTCGGTTCGACTCCGGGACGCGCCTCCATTAAAACATCAAATAAATTAATAAATTAGAAATTCGGATGTTTAAAAAATTAAACCACTTGGAATATACTTAGAATATACAGTTAGAATAAATCTTCTTTTGGGGGCGGGTTTAGCGTCGGTGTAACTTTGACTTTTCTATCATATTTATTAACTTGCGCTTCAGTTTTGTGACCACTAAATAGCTGTTTATCTTTGGTCGCACCTTCGTAGTCTGAAATAGCTTTAGCTTTAATATCATGAAATGTGCAATCGATTTCTCTGCCTAATTTTTCTTCTGCTTTTCGTTTTGCATCCAGCCAATATGAATTAAATGTTTTTTGGAGCAATGCTTCTCCTATATTACATTTCCGCATTTAAACGGTACAATTAAAATTAAACATGTTTCAAAATTACAGCTATTAACTGGTTTTGTGTCATCAGGTAATAAGAGCATACACCGAAAAAACAATAGTCAAAACAATGCAGAAAGGGCAGAAAGATAGTGACTTTTTAAATGAAGCTATGAGTAGTTTTGATGTCCATAAAGGGGCGATTATTTTACCCAATGACAGAGTTTTGCCTCGCGGTAAAGTGATGATGTGCGATACGCGCGAAGCAATGCATAAAATCGCTATTAACAATAATGCGGACTGGTCTATACAAGATGATCAGCTAGTTGTTATTCCTAAAAATAAAGCCCTTGCTAATAACGAGGGCTGGGTTATTTCTAGAAATACAGGAATGATTGGAAGCCCCAAAAAAAGCAACGAAGGTTTAGAAACTACAACGCTATGCAATCCGCATTATAGAATTGGTTCGCTTGTTCGTGTTGAGTCAAAACTCACCGAGTATAACGGCGATTTATACGGTACAAACTGGCACAGCAAGCTAGTTTGTGTTGGCGGAAAGTTTGAAAAAGTATGATTAATTTGTTATTTTGTCGTCTTTATGAATGGGAAATAATAAATGAAAAAGATAATCGCTGTCTCGCTATTAATGTTAATTGGTTTTAATGTGTCGGCAAATGATAATGCAAAAAGGCTTATTGAACTTGTTATAAAAGAAGATGTATCTGTTTTTAGAAATGGTGGAAAATCCAATATAAGTGATGAAATTTCTGTAGCTAAAGCATCACAACTAATAAGCGAATATGAAAATAACCAATATAAATATGAAAAAACATATAATGGAAAATTAATTAATATTAAAACAGTTGCTTCGGGCGTAAAAACTGATTTGTCAGGCGATCCTTATATTGTTGCAAATGGTAAAAATCAATTTGAATATGTTTCTCTCGAACTAAAAAATAAAAATGATGCTATGAATATAAACAAAGGAAGTAAGCTTGACCTAATTTGTGTTGGCACAAAAAATAATGTTATGTTTCCGACATTGAAAAATTGCGTGACTGCTGATAGTTATTTTCAAAAATATGTTGAAACAACGATGGAAAAAATAAATAACTTAAAAGAAGATGACAAGCCCGCTTCAACTATTGAAGCATTTTATTTTGGATTAGTGAAATTTGATGTTCAACACCCAAACTTATTAGATAAGTATAAAACTGCGAGTGAATTTTTTAAAAGTAAAAATGTAATTGATGAAATAGCTAAAATTGTTAGAGAGTCTCTAACAGAAGAAAACAAGATAACACCAATGCCGAAACCATAAGTGTTCCCTATACACATAGGGATAAACCGAAAATATATTCATGTTTAAAATAACCAGTGAAGTGTTCCCTGTATACGCAGGAATTAACGTTTAACAATGTAAACAATTAAAAATTAACAATTAACAACCCGCTTCGGCGGTTTTTTTATTGCCTAAATAAATTTTTGAGGAAAATGATGGATTAACAACTAAAATTCATCAACGTGTTTTGTTTTGTGCCGCTAATTCATTAATAGCCGCTTCAGCAAAAAAAATACTCCGATCTAATATATCATTGAGTTTATCCTAACTGATTTTAAATATTAATAAAATAATATAATAGATTAACAGTTGATCAGTAATATTTTTTAGAACTTAGTTATTTGAGTAAAAATTATGAGTAATAAAAATCTCACACAAGGTGGCCTGTTTTTTTTGTGTGCTTATTTAATGAAATTAATTAAATTTGTCAAAAACCAATATTTAGTTATAAAAGATTTACTCTAACAACGTTGAGGCGAATTGAAAAAATGTTAGGGTATGTAAGAATTAAAATTATAACAAATTGAAAATCCGTCTATCTCGACTTGGGGACTCGTCTCCATTAACGTCAATGTTTTAATTAATTAAAATTTCTGTAATAAAATAAGTTGCTATAGATTAGTGGTAGAGATACCAACCTTAATCCAAAGTCTTTTTAAAATGATTTTATAATTCATTAAGTTAACAAAGTTCACTAATGGTTTTATGTAATATTTATTTATATCTTATTATTTAATATTGCTCGATAATCGGAATTTGCCATATTATTAATAAACTAAATTAAGCCGTTGCATTTTATTTTTATTAAATCTTTGTGGTTAGCACTTTTATCCATGGTTCCGATTTTTATTTTTAAAAGTTAACTTTATATCTTCAATGAAGATTTATCATTTATAATTCAAAATTGATTAACTTGCGATTTTTTTATTATTTTTATCAATAATTAGGATAATATAAATTATGAGTTATTTTAATTATCATGCTAAAGCCAAGAAATTGATAAAAGAGGGTTTTCTTACTCGATATGAGTTTGTCGATAATTGGAATGGCATCAAACCAGCACTAGTTTTATATTTTGAGAATTCAAATCCAATGCCGATACGAGAATATCGCTGGCAAGAGTATTTGCCGCTTATTGAGGCTGGTGATGAATAATTTAATTATATTTAAAAATTTAAGGTTATTTATCGAGTTGTAGTGCAATATAAAGCAGTACACGATCATCAAATTTCGATAAATCTAATCCAGTCAGTTTGGCAATATTATTCAATCTATACTCAAGTGTATTGCGATGTATAAATAGATTTTTGGCAGTATTGCTATTGTGCAAGTTATTAAAAAACCAAGTTTCAAGCGTATTTTGCAATAAACCATTTGTATCAGATGCTTTTAATTTATTTAAAGGGGAAAGTAATTCTTCAGCTTGCCAATCTTGATTTAAACCATCTAATAAAACCGGTAAGATAAGATCTTGATAATAGTAGTTACGGCATTCTGGTAATCTTTTTTTACCGATTTCTAAAGCTGTTTTAGCTGTTTGATAAGATCTTGCTATTGTGTCGTTTCCCTGATGAAAATATTTTCCTAAAGATATTTTTATTGCAAATTGACTAAGCAATTTTGTATGGCTAACTAGTTTTTCTAGTTTTGCCTTATGTTCTGAAAAATCCCATCGGTTAAACTTATTTAAAGCAGGTAGTAATATAACAATTTCGGTTAGTGACTTTATGGCTACTAGTTTGGTTAGTGTTTCGAGTTCATTTCGGATTTGTTGTAACTCCTCCATTGCTGTTTGAATTCCCAGCTGACCACTCTCGATTTCAATAATAACAGCAACATAAGCTAACGATAAGTCAATATTTAATTTTCGACTCCATTCATTTATATTTGAAAGCGTTTTATCTGATTGAATTATTGATAATATAAACTCTTCTTTTAACCGATTTTCTTGAGATTGTTGATTGAATGATAAAGCTTGTTCCATCATCATCTCTGCTGTCATGCTCACAAGTTCAGCAAATTGGATTATTTGTGCTGGTTCACCTGTTATGCCAATAACGCCAACAATTTCTTTTTTTAGTTTTAGTGGAAAATTAACACCAGGTTTAACTCCTTTAAGCTTTTTTGCAGTTGGATTGTCAATGGTAACAACTCTGCCTTGTGATATAGCTAACACCGCACCTTCATGTAATTCGCCAATACGTTGTGTATCACCACTACCTATAATTTCACCATGATTATTCATTATATTGACATTACAGTTGATGATTTTCATAGTTTTATCAACAATATATTGAGCAAGTATTGGTGAGATGCTTTGCGATTTCATAGCGATAAACCTTATATTATTAACAAGTTCTAATTCATAACTCATTGATTTTAATTTTATTACTATAACTTTTGTTGAGATCGTGTTAAAACTTTTTAATTATAGCAGACTTTAGGTCTGTTAATTTAATATTAAGATTTATCTATGTTTAATTAGATAATAATTGGGGAGTAAAGAATAGCCTCTTTATTTCCCCATGCTTTTGTTTGTTAGTGTCTAAAAGTGTTAAAGTTTAGTAATACTAATTAAACGACCAATATTTTCACTGGTTCGTTCAATATTTTTGAATCCATCAGCCAATAAATCTTCAATCTTAGATAGAGATGGGATGATTCCAAAAATGGCATTAATTCCTTCTGGATAAAGTTCTTCGATGTTTTCACCAATCATTCCTGCTAATGCAATAACTGGAATATTGTGTTTTTTGGCAGTTTGTGCCACTCCATAAGGCGTTTTTCCAAATTTGGTTTGAAAATCAATTCCACCTTCTCCTGTAAAACAAAAATCGGCACCAATTAATTGGTTTTCTAAATTACTATATTTGATAACAATATCGATGCCTTTTTCCATTTTACTATTGGTAAATGCCATTAATCCTGCTCCTAATCCGCCAGCAGCACCAGCACCAGGAATAGTCGCAACATCTTTATTTAACTGAGATTTTATGATTGATGCATAATGTTGTAAGTTCGCATCCAATTGTTCAACCATCTCAGGGGTTGCTCCCTTCTGTGGTCCAAATACTCTTGAAGCACCTTTTTCACCACAGAGTGGGTTGGTAACATCACTTGCAACAATAAATTCTACACTATCAAGTTGAGGATTTACTTCAGACATATCAATTCTAGCTAAATTGCCTAATGCTCCTCCACCTTTAGGGAGTAGTTGATTGTTTTTATCGTAAAGCTTTACGCCTAAGGCTTGTGCCATTCCGGCTCCACCATCATTTGTCGCGCTACCGCCAATACCTAAAATAATTTTTTTAATACCCTGTTTTAAGCAGGCAAGAATCAATTCACCTGTACCAAAGGTTGTGGTAATTAATGGATTACGTTGTTCTTTGGTAACAAGATGGATACCACTTGCTGAGGCCATTTCAATGACTGCTGTGGTGTTATCTCCTAGGATTCCATAATAGGCAGTCACTTTGTTACCAAGTGGACCAGTAACTTCACAAGCATGTAAAGTTCCATTAGTCGCATCGACTAGTGATTGTGTTGTACCTTCACCACCATCGGCCATTGGGACATGAATATATTTGGCATCAGGAAATACTTTTTTTAAACCTGACTCCATTGCTTGACACACTTCCTTGGCGGTTAAGCTTTCTTTAAATGAGTCAGGAGCAAGAACAAATGTTTTCTGTTTCATAAAAATTACTCTTAATATTACATAATAAATTGATAGAAAATAATGGCAATAATTGTCATTGTTCCACCAACCATCGCTTCATATGGAATCAATTTCATACGTTGTTTAATTGTCATATTCATACTACCGCCCGTTACATGGAAGTAATTCCCTTGCGGTAATGAATCAATAACTGTTGCACCAGTATGCATCATAACAGCTGCACTAAGAGCTGGTATTCCTAAATCTGTGATGGTTGAACCAAATGTACCTGTTGCTAAAATTACACCTGTTGAAGTTGATGCTGTAGCTGCTGCCATTAAGATACCTGAAATTGGTGATAAGTAATAACCAGAAATTCCCATTGAATCAATGATATTGATAACTTGAGCTGCTAGGTTTGATGAACCAATTAAACCTGCGATAGCACCAGCACCGACAAGAATAAGTACAGTTGGTGTCATTTTTTCAATCCCAGATTTGGTATACATTGCAATGTTACGATGTTGTCCCATTGCTAACATGCCGATGATCCCTGCTACAGGAAGCACATATAATGCATCAATCTTTAAATTAGCTAGTGCTTCAATATGGAAAATATTACCTATAGGGCTAACCATTAATAGAAGGATTGCTGTTACAGGAGCAACGATTGCTTTGCCTAATGATGGATTTTTATTTTTCTGTTCAGCATCATTTTTTTGTAATGCAACGACTTCGTCGTTAGCAATTTTATCGCCTTTATTTTTTATCAATGAAGCGATAACGACAGTTGCAATTAAACCAAATAGAGCAGGAATAAAACCCGCTATCATCACATCACTTAAGCTTAAATTGAAGCCATTGGCAACAGCGATAGTATTTGGGTTAGGTGATATAATATTCCCAGCTTTACCACCACCAGAAAGTGCTAATAATAACGCTAATCGAGAAATGCCCATTTTATTACCAACAGATAAAGCAATAGGTGCAACGATTAATACAGCAACTGGAATAAATACGCCTGATGCAGTAATAATACCTGTAGCTAATGCTAAAGCGAGTAATGCCTTTTTCTCACCTAATTTTCTAACGACAGCTTGAGCAATAGTTTCCGCTGCGCCCGATTCCATCATTACCCCGGCTAGAATACCCGCAGCTAATACTCTAATCACAGTGCCCATGATACTTTGAGTACCAGTAGTTAAAATTGTGACAGTTTGTATTAGATTTGCTCCACCAATGAAAGCACCAATTATCGCACCAAAAAATAACGAATAGACTGGATTTATTCCACGTAATATAAGAAATATTGCAAGAAAAAGTCCTATTATAGCTCCATACCAACTAATGAGTTCAGTCATTTAAATTTTCCTCATGTTTCTATGACTATTAAAAAGTATTGCGCTAATTTTATTATCGAATTAGTTTGCTATCTATGTGGTTTTGCACAAATGTGAGCTATAAAAACAAAAAAATATTGGGCTTTATAATAGCGTTATGTGATCTTCGTCACAAAGTTAGTGCGTTTCACGCATCCATATAAAAATCTAGGTCAACAGCTCATATAAAATTAGGCGATAAGATTAGATTTGTGAAATTATTGTTTCTTATTGCGATTTTTTTGATCTTTATTGTAAATACAATTAATTTGCCAATCCTATAGCTAAAGCGTAAAATGCCCATCCTATTTTGCTTAACCTATTACCTTATAGGGTAATACTGACTTGAAATCAGAGGCATTTTTTAATGACAAATTTATATTCAAAACCAGAATTACTTTCTCCTGCTGGTTCGCTTAAAAATATGCGATACGCTTTTGCCTATGGGGCAGATGCGGTTTATGCTGGTCAACCACGTTATAGTTTGCGTGTTCGAAATAATGAATTCAATCATGAAAATTTAGCGATTGGAATTAATGAAGCACATGCGCAAGGCAAAAAATTTTATGTAGTTGTAAATATAGCTCCTCATAATTCAAAGCTGAAAACCTTTATTCGAGATTTAGAGCCTATAGTAAATATGAAGCCTGATGCTTTTATCATGTCTGATCCTGGCTTAATTATGTTGGTACGTGAGCATTTTCCTGAAATGGAAATTCATTTGTCTGTACAATCAAACGCCGTTAACTGGGCTACGGTAAAATTTTGGCACAATATTGGATTAACCCGCGTTGTATTATCACGAGAGTTGTCTCTTGATGAAATAAAAGAAATTCGTGAAAAAGTACCCGAGATGGAACTTGAAGTTTTTATTCATGGTGCGCTTTGTATGGCTTATTCGGGACGATGTTTATTATCTGGTTATATTAACAAACGTGACTCTAACCAAGGAACTTGTACCAATGCTTGTCGTTGGGAATATAAAGTGTCCGAAGGTAAGGAGGACGAAGTAGGGCAGATAGTACATAAATATGAACCAATTCCTGTAAAGCAAATTGAACCCACTTTGGGCATTGGCACAACAACAGATCAAGTCTTTATGTTAGAAGAATCAGGTCGACCTGGCGAATATATGCAAGCTTTTGAAGATGAACATGGAACTTATATCATGAATTCCAAAGATTTAAGAGCGGTTGAATTAGTTGAAGATTTGACGAAAATTGGCGTACATTCATTAAAAATTGAAGGGCGGACAAAATCCTTTTATTACTGCGCTAGAACCGCTCAGGTTTATCGTCAAGCTATTGATGCAGCGAGTGAAGGTAAGCCATTTGATCCTCGTTTATTAACTGAACTTGATTCACTCGCTCATCGAGGATACACCGAAGGCTTTTTGCGTCGTCATAAACATGAAGATATGCAGAACTATGTTCATAGCCATTCAGTGTCAGATAGACAACAGTTTGTTGGTGAGTTTAGTGGTCAACGTTTAAATGGATTAGCTGAAATTATTGTGAAAAATAAATTTTCAGTAGGTGATAGTGTTGAGATGATGACACCAAAAGGTAACACAACGTTCATTATTGAACGAATGGAAAATAAAAAAGGCCAACCTGTTCCTGCTGGACTCGGTGATGGCCATATTGTTTATATTCCGGTAGCTGAAGATATCGATTTAAATTATGCGCTTTTAATGCGTAATTTTGATTAGTCCATCTCTATTTAGCTAACTGTTTGAATTTATAAACAGTTAGCTAATATCATTATTGACGGATTAAATCTTCACCATAACCAATCCATTTATAAGTTGTTAATGCTTCTAGACCCATTGGTCCTCTGGCATGTAATTTTTGAGTACTGACAGCAACTTCGGCACCTAAACCAAATTGTGCGCCATCCGTAAATCGAGTTGATGCATTAACATAAACTGCAGCCGCATCAACTAGCTTAATGAATTGCTCTGCATTAAGTAGACTTCGAGTTAGAATGGCTTCTGAATGGCCACTTCCATATTCCCGAATATGTTCAACTGCTAATTCAAGTGAATCAACAATCACTATGTTCAGATCTTTGGAAAGCCACTCTTGTCTAAGTTCGTCATCTTCTACTGGAAATAGATTTGCTACGCCTGAATTTAAAATTTTATAAGCATCAGGATCAGCATGTAATATGACGTGATTATCAGCCATAATTTGACTAAGTTTAGGCAGAAAAGTATTTGCAATTTCAGTATGTACGAGTAATGTTTCTACAGAGTTACATGTACTTGGTCGTTGAGTTTTCGCATTTAGAATGATTGAAAAAGCTGCGTCAAAATCTGCACTTTCATCGACAAAGATATGGCAAACTCCAATACCGCCAGTTATGACCGGAATGGTTGAATGTTCACGGCAAAGTTTATGTAGAGCCTCACCGCCTCGAGGAATAATCATATCCACATATTTATCAAGTTTGAGTAACTCAGTGATATATTTACGATCAGGATTATCGATTGATTGAATAGCAGTTTCAGGTAAGCCGGCTTGATTTAATGCTTGTTGAATAATGGATATGATAGCCGTATTAGTATTAACCGTTTCTTTTCCACCACGAAGTATCGCTGCATTACCTGTTTTTAAACAAAGAGCAGCAATATCTATAGTAACATTAGGGCGGGCTTCATATATTACACCAATTACACCTAGCGGAACTCGGTGACGTTGTAACTTTAATCCGTTCTCTAAAACTGACCCATCGATAGTTTGCCCAATAGGATCGGTTAAGGAGACAACTTTGCGAACATCATTAGCAATAGAGGATAGTCGCTCTGGCGTTAATAATAAACGATCAAGCATTGCTTCACTCAATCCTTGATTTTTTGCTATAGCAATATCTTTTTGATTCGCCTCTAAAATGCTTTGAGAGCTTTGCTCCAATAAATCAGCAATACTAATTAAAGCCTGATTTTTGATTTTAGTTGGGCATTGTGCTAATTGATATGAGGCTTGTTTTGCTAACTTTCCAATTTGGTTTATCATTGCTTAACCTTAATAGATTTTACTCACAACTGTGTTTGACAGAATACAGATTCTCTAAAAAATAATTTATCTAATGATATTATACATCCCACTCTAATTCTTATTTATAAAACTTATAGAATAAATAATAGAGTTAAAGAGGTATGAGCTGTCACCTTAAACAAATTTTGCTAATAGGAATCAATTTATTCCAACAATAATGTATTTTTCAGGCGATTGTCAAATATGAAGCTTAAAAGCAAGCTGAGATATGAAGGTATTTAATGTAAAAAAGAAACCAATATAGCCAGTAAACAAATCTATTATAAAGGCTGTAATATATAAGTTAATAATATTCTCAAATTTGATCATCTATCGCCAATTTACACAATAGTTCTCAATGCTCATTAAGTAACTTTTAATTATGTTTTGCTAAAAAGCTGTAACCAATAGTTAGGTATTTAAATTAATGATTTATATCACTTAATAATAATTAATTTTAATTACAGCATTGGCAATGTATTATAAATTCATAAAATAAACTTTTGAATTAATAAAAAAAGGTATGGGTAAAGATACCTTTTTTGCATAAAGTTAAAATTTTATAGTTTATATTTCTTTATCTTTCAGAATGATATGTAACGTGCTTAAAAGTTTCTCTTTTTCCGCGTCTTCCATAACTGATAAAGGTATATTTACAGTGTATTGCTTGTTACTAATATTATTTATGTAATTGATGACAACTTTATTATATTTATAACTAACTGATGTGATTTCCTTAAAAAGTATGCTCACACTACTTCTTATTGGAGCAGCAGGTCGATAAGTTATAAAGTCTTCCCCAATTGAAATATAAACCAAATTGTATTGCCAAAAAACACGAATAATTATTAATATGGGCAATCCTATACTTATCTTTAGATTACCTGGTAAAGACAAAAACACGAAAAAGATAACTATACTTAATATAATTAAAAGTATGATGTGTCGTCGAGCATGAAAACATTTTATATTTTGAGAGTCCATTTTTATCCTTAAAATTAATATCCAATTTTTCTATAAATTACGTCTTTCTTCTAATGTTTTTTCATTAGCTTTGTTAATTATTTTTCTTCCACCAAAAATCCCTATTAAACCTAAAGGGATAAAGAGTATACTGCCAATAATAATTAAAGTACCTGCTAATTTTTGATTATTTTTGGCAAATAAAATGCCTAGGGTACTTATTAATGCAGATATTATGACTAACGGTAATAACATTTGATAAGCTGAGTTGTTTAGTGAATTCAAGTAAACAATTAATACACCTAACCAGTTCACTATTACGCCACCTATAGCTAGTTCCATTTAACCTCCTTATTATTTGATAATCATATCATTCCGATGTACGGCTACAGATCCATATTCATAGCCAATAATTTGACTAATTTCTTGTGAGTGATGTCCTGCTATTTGTTTTAGCGCATCACTATTATAACGGCTTACACCTCGTGCGATTTGTTTTCCTGACTTATCACAGATATTTATTACTTCTCCCCGCGAAAAATCTTTTTCAACCGCTATAATTCCTTTCGGTAAGAGCGAACTACCATTATTCAAAATAGCATTTATAGCACCATCATCAACTAACACCTTTCCTGCATTAGGTGCACCATATAGCCAATGTTTACGATGCTCTAATGGGGTTTTCTGTGGTAAAAAACGCGTGCCTACCGATTGATTATTGACTGCATCAATAATCACATTTTCTTTATTCCCAGCGGCAATTATTACTTCTATTCCTGCACTACCTGCTACTTCAGCTGCTTGAATTTTTGTGCTCATACCACCGGTTCCCAGCCCTGAAACACTATCACCAGCTATGTTTCGTAAACTTTCATCAATATGAGAAACTTCTTTTATTAATTGAGCATTGGTATCAGATCTTGGATCGGCAGTATATAATCCTTCAATATCTGTCAGTAATATGAGTTTATCGGCTTCCGCTAAAATTGCCGCTAGTGCTGATAGGTTATCATTATCACCCACTTTTATTTCGGCTGTAGCTACGGCGTCATTCTCATTGATGACAGGTACAATATGATTATCTAGCATCGCTTTTAGAACATCTTGTGCATTTAAAAAGCGTTCACGATCTTCTAAGTCAGCTCGTGTCAGTAACATTTGTCCAATAAAAATTTTATATATTGAAAACAGTTGTTCCCAAAGCTGGATAAGTTTACTTTGTCCAACAGAAGCAAGTAATTGTTTTGATGCAACAGTATTTGGAAGGTTAGGGAAGTTTAGATACTCTCGACCAGCAGCAATTGCTCCCGATGTAACTATAATAATTTTGTGACCAATTTGATGTAAATAAGAGCATTGCCGAATCAGTTCAACTATTCGAGCGCGATCTAGCTGTTTAGTTCCACCAGTTAAAACACTGGTACCTAACTTAATAACGACAGTTTGCTTTTTTTTATTAGCCATAGCAATAATCTTATTTAAATCATCTATTACAAAATAGATTCCATCCATTTAACTGATTGAGTTAAAGCATTTTGTAAGCCTTTTTGTAACGGTGTTTTAGGAATAGTCACAATTTTGCTTTGCTTTGAAGATTGGATTAATTTTGCTTCAGTTAAATTACTCAACTTGTCCTCTTCAAAGATGACATTCATGATTGGCACAGGACAAGAATGAGTTAATAATCCCTGATTTTTTAAAGAAAAGTAATTTAATTCAGCTGCTAACTGCTGATTTGATACTGATGTTAAACCTAAACGACAAGCTAACATATCTTTGTAACAATTTGGTAGATTTTGTTGTAAGGCTTTATCAACAAATATTTGATGCACAAAAGGTGTGAAGTTGAAAAGTCCCTTTATTTTATTTGGCATCAAATAAGCAAGACGTGTTGCAATGTGTGAACCAAAACGGAATCCTGCAACAATTACACGATTGCTATCGACCCAAGGTACTGTCGCTAGTTGTTCAATTATAGCTTGATGAATTTGGCTACTATTTTGAGTTAATACAAAATTTCGACTAAAGCCTACTGTTGGCAAATCTACTGTTAGCATTGCAAAACCTTGTGGAGCTAAGTATTCACTAAAGTAGCGATAATAGTCGATTTGTAAATTACCTAATGCATTACAGACTAACACGACAGGGCATACGCCATCACAGTTCTTAGGTAAATGTAAAATTGTTTTAACACTGCGATTTTCAACTTTAAATTCTATCTGTTTTGTCGTGTAAGGCGAAAACTCAAGTGCTTTTATATAAGATTGATATGCACAAGTTTGTGCATACATGGCAAGCTCATCATTTTTAAAATGAGGATAGCTAGCAATACTAGCAAATTCACTCGCAATTAAATAATCTTGATGTAAGTTATTTTTTGCTTCTTCAGATAAGTCAGATTGATCTATTGAATCCGCTTTAGCTTGCCATTTTGCAGCTTGATTTAAAAACTCATAAATCCAATTGCCAGGTTGATAACCAATTACCGAATCTAACCACTTTTCATTGGTATGACGTTTAGTCGAAATTGCGATCTGCGATAAAACTTCTTCGATTTCCAATTTCGGTAAGCCACGCCAAAACCACAGGATAGGATTAATGATTCGGTACCATTTTGAATCTACTTCACCATCAAATGGACTAATACTGCTACCATCGCTACTATCTAACCGATTGATTAGCGATGATGTTTCAGGATAATCATATTGTGGTTTAAATATCTTTTCAGAAAGGTTTTCAGTCATAGCAACCTTATTAAATTAATTATTAATGATCACTAAGTGGCTTAACAAACATAACGCCAGTATCCCATGGCTGTTCGATCCAAGTATCTTGAGCGATATCGACAACATAATCATCAACTAATGGTTTGCCAGCAGGTTTAGCAAAAATAGTTACAAAGTGAGCCTTTGGATACATTTCACGAATAGTATGAGCTGTGCTTCCGGTATCAACTAAATCGTCAACAACAATAAAGCCTTCGCCATCACCTTTCGCTTCTTTTAAAATTAGTTTTTCACGTTGATGATCGTGGTCATAACTTGAAATACAAACGGTATCGACATAACGAATGCTAAGTTCACGAGCTAGAATAGCCGCAGGAACTAAGCCTCCACGACTAACGGCAATGATGCCTTTCCATTGTTTGGCGGGTAATAATCTTTCAGAAAGTTGACGACCATAAGCTTGAAGCATTTCCCAAGTAACGTTGAATTTTTTCTTTTCAGCGATGAGCTCTGCTTTATGCTGTTTTTTGGCTTTGATTTCTTCTTCTGTTAAAGTTTGTTCTATTGACATGTGTAACCTGCAATTTTAATCGAATAAACGAAATTAATAAATTAATATTAATGGACTTGAAATAGATGTAAAATTGCACCTTATTATAGAGTGATTAGATAAAAAAAACCACTGATTAATTTGTTACCTAGCTAATACTGAGGATAAATTATGCTATCAACCCTAAATCCAAAATTTGTTTGGCAGATTTTTAATGATATTTGTAACATTCCCCATCCTTCTCATCATGAACAAATGATAACCAAATATATTGTCGATTTTGCAGCAACTCATCACATTGATTGTCAGCTTGATAAAGCTGGAAACATTTTATTGAGCAAAACCGCAACTAAAGGTATGGAAAATTGCCCATCTATTGCTTTACAAGCCCATATGGATATGGTTCCTCAAAAAAACGAAGGTACAGAGCATGATTTTCTAATCGATCCAATCCAAGCTTATATAGACGATGAATGGGTTAAAGCAAAAGGTACAACATTAGGTGCTGACAATGGTGTAGGGCTTGCATCTGCTCTAGCTGTATTAATTGATCCATCTGTCGAACACGGTCCTCTTGAAGTTTTAGTTACGACTTCTGAAGAGACTGGTATGCATGGTGCTTTTGGTCTTCAACCTAATTGGTTAAAAAGCCGTTATCTCATCAATACTGATTCTGAAGATGAAGGTGAGATATTTACTGGTTGTGCAGGCGGTATAGACTTCTCAATGAATTTTACAATTACATACGCGGTTATGCCGGAGATTCACGATTGCTATGTACAACTTTCTCTAAAAGGTTTGAAAGGTGGACATTCAGGTTGTGATATCCATCTTGGGCGAGGGAATGCCATAAAATTAATGGCAAGATTGCTAGCTCAATACGCACAAGATATCTCATTTAGATTAGCTGACATTCGAGGCGGTTCATTACGTAATGCAATCCCTCGTGAAGCTTTTGTTGAATTAACTTTAAGCAAGCAAGATTTGCCTAAGTTAGAAGCAATTGTTAAACAATATCAATCTGTATTACAAAATGAATTTAGACAGATTGAACCAGATATTGAATTAACTTTAAAAGAAGTGAAAACGGATAAAGTTAAAAGAGTTATCGCGATTGATCAACAAAACAAAATCATCAATATTTTAAACACTGCACCTAATGGTGTTGTCAGCATGAGCAAAGAGATCCATGGTGTGGTTGAAGCTTCTTTAAATCTAGGCATTGTCAATATTAGTGACAATCAGTTAAGTGTAAACTTTTTAATTCGTTCTCAAGTTGATAGCGCGAAAGATGCACTTGTTTCAACCTTAATATCATTAAGCCAATTAGTAAATGCTAATTATGAAATCAGTGGTGGTTATTCAGGTTGGGAACCTAATTTGAATTCTAGACTACTACAATTAGCTAAAGATAAGTACTTAGAGATTTTTTCAAAGCAAGCAAAAATTATGGTGATCCATGCTGGTTTAGAATGTGGTTTATTTAAACAGTCTTATCCATATATGGATATGATTTCAATTGGACCAACTATAGTTTCACCTCATTCACCTGATGAAAAAGTTAATATTCATAGTGTATATCGTTATTGGGAACTACTAATTGCGATCTTAAAATCGGCTTGTTATTTGAAATAAAAATTATGGTTCCTCCTTTTGATTGATTAGAGAGGAGGAATCATCCGACTTATTAGCTTTACTAAAGATCGACTAATTTGAAAATAAATTCACTAAAAGTGAATAAAAATGCATTTTATGCTTGCTTTGTTTTTTCAGAAAGCCTACTATACTACCAAAAAAAACTTAGTGATAGATAAGGAAAGGTATGTTAAAAGCAATAGTTGTCGGAGCAAGTGGTTATGCAGGCGCAAAACTAGCATATTATTTAACAAAGCATCCAAATATTGAGTTAGTCGCGTTAACCGTATCTGAAAATAGTCGTGATGGTGGAAAGTTAATCTCGGACTATGATTTATATCCTCAATTGAAAGGTGTAGTTGATCTCCCCTTAATTGCAACCGCCGACTATTCATCTCTTATTCATGATATTGATATTGTTTTTTTAGCAACAGAACATTCTGTTAGTCACGATATCGCACCTTATTTTTTAGACAAAGGATGCACAGTATTCGACTTATCTGGCGCATTTCGTGTCAATTCATCCTCTTTTTATACTCAATTTTATGGTTTTGAGCATCAACATAAACAGTGGCTTGAGAAGGCCGTTTATGGATTAGCTGAATGGAATTATGAGGCTATAAAACAAGCTCAGTTGATTGCAGTTCCTGGCTGTTATCCAACAGCATCCCAACTGCCATTAAAACCGTTGATTGAAGAAGATTTGTTAGACAAAAGTCAATGGCCTATTATCAATGCTGTAAGCGGTGTAAGTGGCGCTGGACGAAAACCTTCGACTAACAATTTATTTTGTGAAGTGAGTTTACATGCTTATGGCTTATTTACACATCGTCATCAACCTGAAATTGCAACACACTTAGGCCAAGAAGTTATCTTTACGCCTCACCTAGGATGTTTCAAACAAGGCATTCATGCCACTATTACCTGTATGGTAAAGAAAGGCGTAACATCTGATGATATTCGTAACGCATTAAATAAATATTATCAAAATAAACCGTTAATTAGGGTTTACCAAAAACATTGGCCAGCATTAAAATCAGTAATAGATCTGCCATATTGCGATATTGGTTTTGTACTAAAAGGGCAACATTTAATTTTAATTTCAGTCGAAGATAATTTATTAAAAGGTGCAGCAGCGCAAGCGGTACAGTGTATGAATATTCGATTTGGCTTTGATGAAACTACAGCCTTATTATAAATACTTATTTGTTAATAATATTAATCAAGTGACTTTGTTTAAATGAATAGGGAATAAAAATGAAACCATTAATTATTAAGTTTGGCGGTGTATTACTCGATAACAAAGATGCGTTAAGTAAATTATTCATTATTATTAGCGAATATAAAAAGAATTTTAATAGGCCTTTAATTATTGTTCATGGTGGTGGTAGTGTTGTTGACGCCTTAATGGATCGTCTTTCATTACCGGTAGTACGACGCAATGGTTTACGCGTTACACCCGCAGACCAGATTGATGTGATTGTAGGCAGTCTTGCAGGTAGTGCCAATACGACAATATTGTCAGAAGCCAAAAAATTACAAATATCAAGTATCGGACTCTGCTTAGCCGATGGTGATAGTGTCAAGGTTAAACAAATTTCTGAAGAGTTAGGGTATGTAGGCGAAGCTGAAATAGGTGATCCAACCTTAATCAATTTACTACTTAATAATGGTTATTTACCGATTGTTAGTTCAATTGGCATTACTGATCAAGGCAAGATGATGAATGTGAATGCCGATCACGCTGCCGTTGCACTCGCAAAAACAATAGATGCAGATTTAATTTTATTATCTGATGTTGCCGGTGTTTTAGATGCTAACAAACAACGAATTGAATCATTAACGCAAGCAGAAGCTGATCACTTGATCGCACAAGGCATTATTACTGATGGCATGATTGTCAAAGTCAATTCGGCATTCGAAGCAGCAAAAACGCTTGGGCGACCAATTGATATAGCTAGTTGGAAAGAATCCGACAAACTTATTGAATTATTTAATGGAAAATCAGGAATAACAGGTACAAGAATTATTGCTTAAATATAAATCAGTTAGTATATTATTTGAGTATATTTTTTATTAAATATACTTAATTTAATCTTTAAATCATTTATTTTTTCGTCAGTAAATTTAAGAAAGGGTATAACATGAAAAAAAGTGCAACAAAAAAGGTGGTTTTAGCCTATTCAGGTGGATTAGATACATCAGCTATTATTCCATGGCTAAAAGAAAATTATGGCGGTTGTGAAGTTTACGCTCTTGTCGCTAACGTTGGTCAAGATCCTAAAGAACTAAAAGATGTTGAGAAAAAAGCGAAAGCATCTGGTGCAGTAGCTTGTAAAGTTGTCGATTTACGAGAAGAATTTGTTAAAGATTATGTTTACCCTGTTTTAAAAACTGGCGCTTTATATGAAGGAACTTATTATCTTGGAACTTCAATGGCTCGCCCAATTATTGCTAAAGCCCAAGTTGAATATGCATTAGAAGTTGGTGCCGATACCCTTTGTCATGGAGCAACAGGTAAAGGTAATGACCAAGTTCGCTTCGAAACAACTTATACAGCTCTAGCACCACAACTTAAAGTTATTGCACCTTGGCGTGAATGGGATTTACGTTCGCGTGAAGCTTTAATTGATTACTTAAAAGTACGAAAAATTCCAACAACTGCAACCGTTGAAAAAATCTATAGTCGTGATGAAAATGCTTGGCACATCTCTACCGAGGGTGGTGTACTTGAAAGCACTTGGAATCAAGCCAACGCGGATTGTTGGGCATGGACTGTCTCACCAGAAGATGCACCCAATAAACCAGAACTTGTTACCATTGGTATAGAAAAAGGTGAAGTCGTTTCTGTTAATGGAAAGAAACTCTCTCCATATAACTGCGTAGCAACACTCAATAAAATTGGTGCTAAACATGGTGTTGGTCGAGTTGATATCATTGAAAATCGTTTGGTGGGTATCAAATCTCGCGGTTGTTATGAAACCCCAGGTGGTACAATCATGATGACTGCATTACGTGGTTTAGAACAATTAATTTTAGATCGTGATAGCTTCAAATGGCGTGAACAACTTGGTTTAGAAATGGCATACGTTGTTTATGATGGTCGTTGGTTTGCACCATATCGTCGCTCAATTCAAGCCGCTGCTGATGTATTAGCAGAAGATATGACAGGTGAAGTTGTAGTTAAACTCTACAAAGGTAGTGCAACAGCAGTTCAGAAAAAATCACCAAATAGCTTATATAGTGAAGAATTTGCGACTTTTGGTGAGGATGAAGTCTATGACCACAGTCATGCAGGTGGATTTATTCGCTTATTCTCATTATCTTCACGCATTCGAGCTCTAAATGAAGGTAAGAAAAAACGACCAGCTAAAAAAGCTACAGTTAAAAAAGATACAGCTAAAAAAACTGAAAAAACAGTCAAAAAAGTAGCTAAAGCTGATGCTAAAGCGACAGTTGCTCCAAAATCTAAAGTGAAAGCGAAAGCCAAAGCTAAAAAGTAAGTTTTAATCACTTTTTACTTAGATATAAAACACAATATATACAGACTTTGGTCTGTATATATTTTTTATAGTATTATTGATTTATCATTATTAAAAAAGCGATCAAACTAAAATCGCTTAGGATTAAAAATTGAGGTAATTATGGCATTATGGGGTGGGCGTTTTAGCCAAGCAGCAGATCAACGATTTAAACATTTTAATGATTCTCTACGCTTTGACTATCGGCTTGCGGAGCAAGATATCATTGGATCAATTGCATGGTCTAAAGCTTTGGTCACTGTTGACGTTTTATCTTATGATGAACAAAAAAAATTAGAAAAAGCTTTAAATGAATTATTAGAATCAGTACGGCAAAACCCAGAACAGATTCTACAAAGTGATGCGGAAGATATTCACAGTTGGGTAGAGCAAAAACTTATCGAAAAAATCGGTGATTTAGGTAAAAAATTACATACTGGTCGTAGCCGTAACGATCAATCAACAACCGATCTAAAATTATGGTGTAAAGATGAAATCGCTCATCTTATCACAGCTATCAATGAACTCAGAAAACGCTTAGTGCTTACCGCTGAACAGCATCAAGATGCCGTTATGCCTGGCTATACTCATCTACAACGCGCACAACCAGTCACTTTTGCTCATTGGTGTTTAGCGTATTATGAAATGCTAACACGTGATGAAAGCCGTTTACAAGATACACTTAAACGCTTGGATGTAAGCCCTCTAGGTTGTGGCGCTTTAGCTGGAACTGCTTATCCAATGGATCGCGATCAGCTAGCCGATTGGTTAGGTTTTGCAACAGCAACCAATAATAGTTTAGATTCGGTATCTGATAGAGATCATGTACTTGAATTACTCAATAATGCATCTATAGGAATGGTGCATTTATCTCGGTTTGCAGAAGACTTAATTATCTTCAATAGCGGTGAAGCAGATTTCGTTGAACTGTCTGATCGTGTCACATCAGGATCATCATTAATGCCACAGAAAAAAAATCCTGATGCATTAGAACTTATTCGAGGAAAAATAGGGCGAGTTGTTGGTGCACTAACTGGCGCCATGATGACTTTTAAAGGTTTACCCCTTGCTTACAATAAAGATCTACAGGAAGATAAAGAACATCTATTTGACGCACTTGATACTTGGCAAGAATGTTTAGACATGGCAGCGTTAGTTCTTGAAGATATTAAAATCAATTACCAAAATTGCCAAAATGCAGCTAAACAAGGCTACTCAAATGCAACAGAACTTGCTGATTATCTCGTTGCTAAAGGTATTCCATTTAGACAAGCTCATCACATTGTAGGTGAAGCAGTTGTTGGCGCGATAGCTAAGCAAAAAGCATTAGAAGAGTTAACGTTGGATGAATTAAAAGTCTATAGTGATGTTATTGAAGATGACGTTTATTCAATTTTATCACTCGAATCTTGCCTAGCTAAACGATCTGCTAAAGGAGGCGTATCGCCTAAACAAGTTAAATTGGCAATCGACAATGCTAAAAAACAGCTCTGTTTATAGTACTTTTTATTTTAAATACCGACTTTTGTCGGTATTTTTATGCTTCGAAAACCCCGTTCCTCAACTTTTTTTTGATAAAAATCTGTTTGTATATCGCTCAATAGAGTGTAAAAATAGATTTTCAATTTTTAGATGGATGAAAGTGAATTGCAATGAATAAAAGTTATAACTTTAGTGCAGGCCCAGCAAAACTTCCTGCAGATGTTTTAAAACAAGTACAGGCTGAATTATTAAATTGGCACAACACCGGCGCATCAGTAATGGAGTTAAGCCATCGCGGTAAAGATTTTGATGCATGTGCGATTGAAGCAACTAACGATCTTCGTGATATTTTAAATGTCCCTGAAAATTATAAAATTCTATTTTGCCAAGGTGGGGCTAGGGCACAATTTGCTGCTGTGCCAATGAATATTTCGGCAAAAAATGCTGATTACATTAACAGTGGCTATTGGAGCCAATGTGCAGGCAAAGAGGCAACCAAATACTGTAATGTGATTGAACAAAATGTGACAATTAAAAATCAAGGTATAACCTCAATTAAACCCATGTCCGAATGGCAACTAAGTGATAACAGTGATTATATCCATTATTGCCCTAATGAAACCATTGACGGGGTCGAGATATTCGAACAACCTAATTTTGGGGATAAAACCGTAGTTGCTGATTTATCATCTTGCATTTTATCGCAACCGATTGATGTAAGTCGCTATGGCATTATTTACGCAGGTGCGCAGAAAAATATTGGTCCTTCAGGAATCACAATTGTCATCGTTCGTGAAGATCTAATTGGACATGCTCAAAAAGCATTACCTTCCGTGTTAGATTATAAAATCTTAATGGATCATGACTCAATGTTTAACACACCACCTACATTTGCGTGGTACATGTCAGGTTTAGTCTTTAAATGGATTAAAAGCTTGGGTGGATTGAATGCAATGCAGCAACGAAATCAAGCTAAAGCAAAATTACTTTACCAATTTATCGATCAATCCGATTTTTATCGAAATACTGTGGCTATTGCTAATCGATCAATCATGAATGTCACCTTCTTATCACCAAATGAAGATCTCGATAAAAAGTTTGTTAGTGAAGCAACACAAGCAAATATCATTGGAATTAAAGGTCACCGAATTGCAGGTGGAATGAGGGCTTCGATTTATAATGCAATGGATATTGATGGAGTCAACTACCTAATAGATTTCATGAAACAATTTGAAAAACAAAATGGTTAGTTATATCGCCAAATAAAAAAGGGATACAGTAGTATCCCTTTTCTATTTTACACAATCTTATTTACAACTAAAGACTTCACCAGTCATCACAGCATCTGTCGGAGCAATATCTGAAACATATTGTAACGATGCATCTTGTGCGTTATAAATCACATTACCACCCATTGCAGCAGCTTTATTCATCAAATCATTAGCTGCATCACGAATCAACTCACTATGAGTTTTTAGACCAGAAAAGAAAGTACTACGGCGACCTTCAGCTTTACCGATAAATTGGCAATTTGCTGCTGGTTTAGTATCAATAAACTGAACTTGTCGCCCAGCTGAAGTCGCTTGATAATCTGAGCTACTACAACCATTTAAAAACAATGCAGAAGATAACGCTGCACTAATAAAAAGAATTTTCTTGATAGACATAATATTTCCCCAACCAATATAACGAGTAATAATAATTTAGAACATTGTAGCAGGTTAATTAACTAAAAAATATCGCTTATTACAAATGATGAAATGATAATAGGTTTCAGTTTAATAATTAACCAAATCAACCTATTTAGTTAATTAAATGTAGCAAATTAATTTTAACTCTATTATAATCGCAACCCTACTAAGTCAGTAGCACATCCAAATGGCCCCTTAGCTCAGTTGGTCAGAGCAGTCGACTCATAATCGATTGGTCACTGGTTCAAGTCCAGTAGGGGCCACCAATTCAAAAACTATATAGTTAACAAATTGTCTATAATCATCTTCTTAAAATAATCTAATTATATAAATTCAATGTAATTTAATTCTTTCAACTTTATATGTTTACTAAAAATTAATTAATAGACTTTACTTATTTTTTATTAAAAGAATAGGATATATCAATTTTTTAAACAATTAATTTTATGTTCTCCAACCCCAAATAATAACTAGCGTTCCGAGTAGGATAATCATGGAGCCGATTAAATCAAAAGTTGATAGTTTGACATGATCGACCAACTTAAGCCAAATAATGGATGCTACTACATAAATACCACCATATGTTGCATAAATTCGACCACTAGTTTCAGGGTGTAAAGTAAGTAACCAAGCAAATAACATAAGGCATAATGCCGCCGGTATAAGAAACCAGGCAGAAACCACTTTTTTAGCCCAAATATAAACAAAATAACAGCCTAAAATTTCAGCTAAAGCGGTAAATATAAATGATAATTTTTATCATAATTAAATTAAGCTATCATTAATAAGTTTCAGATTAGTATAAACAATACTAGATTGGTTTGAACATTATTTCTGTTTTGTTTTTTATAGATTTTTAAAGTTTAACATGGGCGTTATTTATTAACCTATGTTAATATCGAATTAGTAAATTAAATGTAAGATTGATTTATGGTAGCAAAGAAAATTTTTAATTAAAATTATTAGTCAAAAAAGGAGATTTTTATGTTGAAAAGGACAATATTACTTTCGATATTATTTTCGACAGCTGCGCAAGCTAAATTTATTCATCCAATGGACTTTGATGGTTCAGAGGCACAAAAGCAAGAAGTTATCGAATATATTAAGGATAACGTAAAAAAAGATTATTGTGAACAAATTGACATGTGCCAACCTTCCAATTTGAGAATGATGGAGCAAGAGAATTTAGATGCATTTAAAAAAGCAACTAAGGCCACAAATAGAAAAATAATGGATCAAGTAATTAAAGATTATTGTAATAGTGGTATAGATATGTGTAGTTATAGCTCCATACTAATGATGTATGAAGAAAACAATAAAGCTGATAAAGAGGAATTAACTTGGTAGATGTTTCATAATAGTACTCACAATAAAAAACATTACATTGATGGTTATATTTGTAACCAATTGACTTTAAGATAGAATATTAAATTTCATTTATTGTTATATATAAAAGTGTATCAGAAATTCATTTATGAAAATCAATTTTTAAAAAAGCGGGGCGATTGATTGGATTATCAAGGTTTATGGTTTCAGCATGAAATTAGAACTAAGTACCGTTTAGACCTTAATGAATCTATTTTCTGATGGAATGTTGAGAAAGTTGGAAGAGGGTTCAACTTGGAAGAAAGAATAAAATAATCGATCAAGCGTTTTATGAATTTAAAGCTAGATTGATTTGATAGGAAATAACTAATGCGAGCATATAAGATCACCGTGAAGAAGGTTTTAATTTTTAGTTTAATAATTTTTGCCATCTATATCATTACTTTTCCTAATGATGATTCGCCTCCAAATCCAACGATGGTTGCTTTAGCCGGTATTTCCGTTATTTCATTTATTGTTTGTTGTTTGATTTTGTTAGTTCGAGGAATATGTGGAATAGGCAAGAAATTTTTAAATTATAAGGTGCACAAAAATTTAAATTTAGAAAAAGCATCGTCTCAAGACACTTCATTCAATTATTCAACCAATTCTGAAGATTCTGTTGATTACGAACAGCAAGAATTAGATTCTGATAATTTTAGAAATCACTTAACCACAATATGGAATTCAGACTTGTTTACGATTTCATTTAAACATTCCAACGTCAACAAAGAATTATTATTAGATAGAGTCCAAATAAATTCATCTAACGAGCTTTTTTTCACTGGTTACTGTTTTGAAAGCAAAGATGAACGTACATTTAAAATTGAAAACTTCAAATCTTATATTCAATACGCCGGAAGAGAATACAGCCTACACCAATTTTTTACTAAAGTCCTTGAATTGGATTCAAAGTATGCTGAAAGACTGGGATTTTAATTAAAAAGGTGGCTATTAAAATGGTTGGCTGATGGTTGAGGAGAATTGTTAGCTGAATACCAGCAATCAGAATAACCCAGCCGATTTCTTGCTTTTTTCAAGCCTCTTGGCAGTTTATAGCCTCTATTTGCTTATTTAAAATAGGGGGAATACTAGGAAACTAATTAACAATAATTGCCACTGTAATTACTAAAAGCAAATAAACAAAATCGATAACAGCTAATATTTCCGCCGTATTTTCAACTAATCTCAGGTCAAAAACACCACTCCTCAACTTTAATTTATTTTCCTTTAGAACCTTTGCGTATTTTTAGCACATCTTGTAGTGGTGTTTGGTTGAATAAGTTTTTATATTCTCGATTAAATTGTGTAGCACTTTCATAACCGACTTTTAAGCTGGCTTGAATTGCTGTCATATTCTCGCTGACCATTAAACGCCGAGCTTCATGTAATCTAAGTTGTTTTTGAAACTGCAATGGGCTTAAACTTGTTACTTTTTTAAAATGACGATAAAAGCTAGAGAGTGACATATTCGCTTGATTGGCCAGTTGTTCCATTTTTATTGGCTCTCTAAAATGATTTTTTAGCCAATCTATTGTATTAGCAATATGATAACTTCTTGTTTCTGGCATACAAATTGATATCAGCGCTTCACCAAATGGGCCGATTAAAAGTAGATAATGAATTTCTTTTATGATTAGTGGCGCTAAAACTGAAATTTGCTCAGGTTTATCCAACAACTTGAGCAATCGATAAAAAGCATTGATTAGATCATCTTCAGCCTTTGAGACAATAATACCATTAAAACTTTGTTGCGAAGGTTTATTTAATTCCGGGTATTCTATTAATAACTCTTTAATTAAATTATTATCAATCAAAAGTGACAATGAAAGGAATGGGGCTTTCGTCGTTGCATTTTTAATTGTATTTATCGTTGGAATATCAATCGAGGTGATAAGATAATCACCTTCTTTATAATGATAAAGTTTGGTGCCAAGCAGAGAGCTTTTTTCTCCTTGTATTATCATTGTAATCATAGGATGATAAAAACAATTTTCTAAACAAATATCTTTATTTTTGCCAACTTCACGCCTATAAATGCCAAAGTTTTTAATTTGTGTTGGATAATCCCCCACAGTTGGCATTCTTTTTAGCATTATTTTTTTAATTTCTTTTTTTAACATAGAGATTTCTCTATTTATTTAAATTTCTCTATTAGCATATGATTTCTGATAGGATTAGGCAACTTTTTGGCAGGATCGGCTCTATTGGATATTATTAGCAGATCTTATAATAATAAAAAACGAAGTGAAATACATTCGCATCAGCATCTAATAAATTATCTATCATTTTTAGTCGCACTTAATAGTCAAAATCTAGGGTAGTTAGCAAAAGTTTGCAGTATTAACTAATTGTTTAAGGGTAAAGGCTATGAATATTTTAACACCAAAAAAAGGATCGATTGTTACTATTTCCGCTTTTATGTCTAAAGGCGATATGATTGGCTTAAAGCAAGCTTTAATTGATGGTTTAAATCACGGATTAACCATCAATGAAATTAAAGAAATTTTAGTTCAACTTTATGCCTATGTAGGTTTTCCAAGAAGTTTAAATGGTTTGAGTGCCTTTAAAGCGCTACTTGAAGAACGTCAAAAAGAAGGCATTACTGACACAGTTGGTTCTACTTCAGCGCCATTACCAACTAATATAAGTTCTTTAAAATTGGGTACAAAAATTCAAACAAAAGTTGTTGGCAAACCGGTTTCGGGTGGCATTATGGATTTTTCACCAGTTATCGATCAATTTTTAAAAGCCCATCTTTTTGGTGATATTTTTGGTCGAGATATTTTAAGTTATGAAGATAGAGAGATAGCGACATTATCAGCGCTATCAACTTTAGAAGGTGCCGATAGTCAGATTAAATCTCATGTTCAAATTGCGAAAAATGTCGGGGTATCTCCCACTCAATTAAATGGCATTGCGAATATTTTAAAATCAAAAATTGGTGAAATCGAATTTGAACGATTCAACTGAGCAGTAAAAGGCCAATAAAAAATTACAACCAAATGGATATAGTAAATATATCCATGTTTCACAAAATAAGTTTTATTACACAGATAGCTTTAAATCATTTCCTGACGAGGATAGTTATTATGAAAATAATCAGTCAATCTGAATTTGAAAAACATAATTTATTTGGACAGGGTGAGCCGAATGTAAATTATGCTAAATATTTTATTGGTCAATCCTATCTAAATTTATTAACAGCAAAGTCTCCTTTATTAGTTGCCAATGTCACATTTGAACCTGGCTGTCGAAATAATTGGCATATTCATCATGCATCACAAGGTGGGGGGCAAATTTTATTATGTACCGCTGGTAGCGGGTGGTATCAAGAATATGGAAATAAGCCAGTAAGTTTAGAACCGGGTATGGTTATCACCATTCCTGCGAATGTAAAACATTGGCATGGCGCTAAAGTTGACTCATGGTTTAGCCATATCGCTATCGAAGTGCCGGGTGAGGATACCTATAATGAATGGTGTGAAGCGGTATCTGAAGAAGATTTCCAAAAAATATGCTAATTAATTAGATTTAAAACATTAATTTCAATGTAGCTAGGAGATATTGAAATGACTAATATCTGTTCACAAACGGTTATTACAGTTCCACCTCAGACAATTCAGTTAGAACAACGTTGGGATAAGATTTTTCTACAAAGTGATAAAGTTGAGCATTTTAAAGTTACTTTTAAGAATCGTTATGGCATTACGCTTGCCGCTGATCTATATCGCCCAAAAAACAGCCCAGATAAATTATCTGCTATTGTTGTCGCAGGACCATTTGGCGCCGTAAAAGAGCAGGTATCGGGTTTTTATGCGCAAACTCTAGCAGAGCGAGGATTTTTTGCTTTGGCATTTGATCCTTCTTTCACTGGTGAAAGCAGTGGATTACCACGAAATCAGGCTTCAGTTGAAATCTATACCGAAGATTTTAGTGCCGCTATCGATTATATTGGATCTTTAGATTGCGTTGAGCGGGAGCACATTGGCATTTTGGGCATTTGTGGTTGGGGTGGTATGGCTTTAAATGCCTCATCGATTGATACGCGAATTAAAGCGGTAGCAACCGTTGTCATGTACGATATGAGTCGAGTTATTTCTAAAGGTTATAATGATAGCATGACAGAAGGGCAACGATTAGCAATGAAACAGTCATTGAATAATAGCCGCTGTGACGATTCACAACATAGTTACGCCACATTGAATCCAAGAAACAATATTACCGTTGATCAAATCACGGATGAAACACCACAATTTATTGCAGATTATTCTCGTTTTTATACCACTAAACGTGGTTTTCATATTCGTTCTGTCAATTCAAATCCGAATGGTTCATGGGTGTTAAGTATGCCACTTTCATTTATTAATCAGTCGTTATTGAATCATGCTCATGAAATTGAGTGCCCAACATTAATTATCGCCGGTGAAAAAGCGCATTCTCGTTACTTTTCAGAAGATGCGTTTAAAATGGTTGGTAGCAAAAATAAAGAATTAGTGATTATTCCTAATGCAGTGCATACTGATTTATATGATAATACCACCAATAAAATTCCCTTTGATAAATTAGAAACGTTTTTTAAAGATAGTTTGATATGAGGATTTTTATCTCTATAGTCAAACACTAAAAACTTTTGGAAGGGAAAAATCATTGACTATTGAGTAGGAGCAAACTTTTTTATCAACAAATATATTAAGTTTTCATATGTATCCCAATTAAAATCAAACAACCATTAAATTACTTAATTAAGAACGATTGTATCGACTATGATTAAAAAACATACTTGCTTTTTTTTTAATCAGAGCTTATAACTATGGCTGATAAGCATTCGCTTATCTTAAATATACTGGAGGAGCTTATAATGGTACAAAAATTTGCTGCATACGGTAGTGATGTTTCAGCTGGCACTTATAAATGTGCTGACTGTGGATATATTTATTCCAACCAAAGTAAGAAATCGTTACCCCCTTGTCCGGATCATAATAAAAAACCACATAGTAAAAATGGTTGGTATATAGTTAGTGGGCAAGGAGATTCAGTTAAAGATCCTCATCCAAATAAAAAATAATTTTTGACTTTAAAAGGTAACACAATGTGTTACCTTTTTTGGTTTTAAGGTAAGATTAAAATAGTTGAAAATATACACATTATTAACTTTCAACTTAATAAAAAGTTATATAAAACTATGTTAGAATTTAAATGTGTTATCATTTCTAAAACTATAATAATGGAATTATAGATTTGTTAGATTAAGGTATTGATGATGAAGCAAGTGATTAAATTGGCAATTTTATTTTTGTGTTTTGCAATATTTTCAAATGTACATGCGTCTGAAACAGATAATGCTGCTGAGATTTCCAAAGCATTAGCTGATAGTGCAAAGAAATCTTTATTAGGCGATGAAGGAAAGTTTCCTTTAAAAGTCAAATCAGATTATGAAATAACTAATATTTCAGCTAATCACAATAATGTTGTTTTTGAATATAAAATGCCTACTGATAGCAAAAATACCGCACTAAATGAATTTATAGAAAATGTTAGATTAGGAATAAAAGGTCAGTTTTGTGATAAACCAGACGTATTTAATGTATTAAATACATATGATATCGGCTTTATTTTTCAGTTTGAATTTAGTGATAAACGAAAAATTCCTGTCACATTATCAATAAAAGAAATTTGTCTATGATTGAATCATGAATGCAAATTTCCTCCCTTATTGAAGGGGCTGAAAACATAGCTTAATAGCAGTACGTTTTCTATTTGGCTATCATTTTTAATTAAATATAGGCTCGTGATTTTTTAATCCAGATAATTAAAAATATCGACCTACCAAAACTAAATAGATTATAAGCTAACCATAACCCCTGATTTCCCCAGATTGGTACAGCAATGTATTGTGCTACAAACCAAACCAATAACGCCAATAGCATTGAGTCGCGTATTGATGTTGTATAACTGATTCCAGAAAAAACACCATAATAGATTAATCCACCCGATGCAACAATTGGAAAAATGATTAACCAATATTGATATTGAAGCGATAGCGTTATGATATTAGTTTGATTGGTTAATAACTTTATGATGGTTGTATCGAAGGTTAGCCAAATAGCAATTAAGATAATTGGGCAAATAATGCAGGCTTGTAGTGACCACCGTAAAGTTTGATTATAAAGGTGGATATTTTTATTTCCTTTAGCTCGTCCACTGAAAACGCTGGAAGCATTAGCAAAACCGTCAAATAGATAAGCCATCATATAGTGAACTTGAAATAAAATGGCATTGGCGGCTAAAACTTCAGTATTGAACGTTGAACCAATAGAAATAAAGTGGTTAGTTACAATTAATAAGCAGATAGTCCGAATCATTAAATTAGTGTTTACTAGAATTACACCTTTTAATGATTGCCATGACAAAATAGATCTTAAATCCACTTTTTGTTCACTTTTAGGCAAATAACGGCAGGTAAACCAAATACCGACTAAAGTGCAACATATTTGTGCAATTAATGTTGCAAATGCTACGCCTTTAATGTCCCAATGACACCACCAAACAAAAATTACTGCCATCAAAATGTTGAGTAAATTAATAAACACTTGTAAAAACAGAACGGCTTTTATTTTGGATATCCCCATTAACCAGCCAACTAGGACATAATTAATCAGAACAAAAGGTGCCCCCCAAATTAATATAGAAAAATAGATATCAGCATAATGTTGAACATCTTGATTCGGTTTGATGATGTGCATTGAAGCAACAAAAATCAATTTTTGAAAAATTATAAATGCCAAACCTAAAAAGATTGCGATAAAAAGCGGCCGTATAAGAGACGATCTTAATAACAAACAATTATCCAACGCTTGCGCGGCAAAACCGGTGGTACTTACTCTTAAAAATCCAAATAACCAATAAATAGTATTAAATATTACTGTTCCTATCGCAATTCCAGCAATAAAAGCTGGATTGGGTAAATGACCGACTAAAGCCGTATCGACCACGCCAAGAAGAGGGGTAGTAATGGTTGATAAAATAAATGGAATAACTAATTTAATATAATCTTTAAACTGATATTGCAAATTTGATGTTGATGACATTGTTTAAAAACCTAAAATTGATTCAAGTAACAGTTTAGAATAAGGATTTTTAACTTGACTGAGTTGTTGTATTTTATCAACGTATTCCACGATTTCACCTTGATAAAAAAATGCAACTTTATCACAAAGATAAGTAATTGTAGTTAAATCATGCGTGATAAAGATACTGGTCAAATTTAGCTGTTTTTGTAGATCGGCAAGTAATGTTAAGATTTGGCTTTGAACAGAAATATCCAACGAGCTTACCGCTTCATCAAATAAAATAAATTGAGGCGAGCAAGCTATTGCTCTGGCAATGCATACACGCTGTAATTGACCTCCACTCATTTCGTGAGGAAACCGTTCATAAAAAGAATGGTCTAATCCAACTTGTTCTAATAACGCATTGATACGATGCTGACGTTCCTCTTTTGATAGCTTTTCGTAAATATCAAGTGGCTCAGCAATAATTTGGCCGACATTAAAGTATGGATTAACCGAAGAGTTATAATCTTGAAATACCGCACTGATATTTTTGCGTATAGCTGCTTTTTTCCATGTACGTTTGTTAATATCTTGCCCGCTAAAATAGATTTTGCCACTGTCAGGTTTCTCAAGGCCTAAAATCAGCTTTCCTAATGTACTTTTTCCGCTACCACTTTCACCAATAATACCAAGACACTCACCTTGTTTTAAATCGAATGATACATTTTTGATAATTGTGTTTTTTTTATGGCTAAATATACCAGGTTTCAAAAACGATTTTTTTACATTTACAACTTGCAATAACGGTGGCATCAAATTGTCTCCGAGATTAAATTTGGATTATTAGCGTAAATAACCGTATTAAATTTATTCAATAATTGCTTGCGAGTATCAATCAGGTAACGAGTATATTCATGTTTGGGATGATAAAATATCTGATCACGGCTGCCAGATTCAACAATTTTACCTTTATTCATCACGATAATATCATCGGCAATATGATGAATTACACCTAAATCGTGAGAAATAAAAATCATAGTCGTTTTAGATTTTATCTCTTCAAGCATTTTTAAAATATAAAACTGACTAATTGAATCTAATGCGGTTGTTGGTTCATCGGCAATAATAAGCTCTGGTTCAAGTACTAATGCCATACCAATCATTATGCGTTGTAACATACCACCACTTAACTGATGCGGGTATTTTTTATAAATCTCTTTGGCATTATCGAGCCCTATATTTTCAATCATCAATAAGGTTTTAGCAATAGCATCATTTTTATTGATAGTGAGATGAGCTTGAAGGGTTTCAACTACTTGTTTGCCAATACAATAAAGCGGATCAAAAGCAATCATAGGTTGTTGTAATATTATCGAAATAGCACTACCGCGAATTGGTCTTAATGTCTTTTCATTCTGTTTTAGCAGATCTAAAGTTGAATTAGCCTGTTTGAACAGGATTTGTCCTGTCACGCTAAAATAGGATTCTAATAAGCCGATGATTGCTTTGCAGGTTAAACTTTTACCGCTGCCACTTTCACCAACAATACCTAAACATTTATGATGATTGACGGTAAAAGATATATCATCAAGTAACTTGTTACCATTATTAAGCGTAACGGTCAGTTGCTTTACTGCTAACAATGGGCTACTCATGCTGTTTTTTCCTTAGGATCTAAGATATCTCGTAAACAATCACCTAACATATTAAATGCCGCTACAACAATTAAAATAGCTATACCAGGATAAACCATCTGCATAGGGTGCTGAGTCATTACGTTTTTTGCTTCACTTAACATTAGTCCCCATTCGGCAGTAGGCGCTTGGACGCCTAATCCTATAAAGGATAACGCTGAAATATTCAATATCACCCAGCCAGTGTCTAAGGTAGCCAATATAACTACTTCGGACATGACATTAGGCAATAAATGACGATAAATGATAAAAGAATGTGGTGCACCAATTGCTCGTGAAAAAAGGATATAGTTTTTTCTGCTATATTTAATTACTGAACTTCGGATCATTCGACTATACCAAGCCCATTTGACTACAATATTAGCAATAATAATGTTTTCAATACCCACACCTAAAACACCAACTATAGCTAAAATCATCACTTGGCTCGGAAATGACAACATGATGTCACAAAGACGCATAATACATTCGTCAAGTTTGCCTCGTTGATAACCAGAAATAAGACCAATGATACTACCAACAATTATTGTGATAATCATGGTTAACAGAGATAAGAATAGGGTAGAACGGATACCATAAAGTAACCGAGAAAAAATATCACGTCCAAGGTGGTCACAACCAAGCCAATGCTCGCTCGATATAGCGGCATATTTTCGCACTATCCGAACTTTATTTGGATCAAAAGGTGCAATATAAGGCGCTAATATACCTAAAACAATTATTGTAATGATGATTATCAAACAAACTAAAGCGGTTTTATTGCTAATTACTTGCTTAATTAAATTCATACAGAGCCACCATTACTTCGTAATCGTGGATCTAACCATTGATGAATAACATCAACAATAAAGTTACATACTACAAATAAAATGGCCATAATTAATATGTAAGCCTGAATTACTGGATAGTCGCGATTCATAATAGCGGCTATACATAATCTTCCTAAACCAGGCCAAGAAAATATATATTCGACAACAAAAGACCCTGCAATTAATTGTGGAATGGTCATACCTAATGCGGTAATTGTGGTATGTAGTGAATTGACTAATACATGCTTAAGAATGATTGTTCTCTCTTTCAAACCTCGACTACGGGCATAAAAGATCGAATAATTATGCATATTTTCCAGCATATTATTACGGATAAAACGAATATACGTTGAGATGTAAACAAACGACAAAGTTAACGTCGGTAAAATAAGGTTCTGCCAGGTTCCATACCCGTTGGTTGGCAATAGATCTAAATAAGTAGCAAACAGCCAAATAAATAGCAAACCTAACCAATAACTAGGCATTGCGGTACCTAAAAAAATAATAATTCGAACAATATGATCGAATGCTGAATTAGCAAAGATTGCACATAACACACCTAAAACTAAACTGACAATAAGTGTAAATAGAAATGACGACATTGCTAAAACTAATGTAGGAATTAAGCTACGGATAACTTCATCCCAAACTAATCTGTCACGATGAATAAACGAACGCCCAAAATCAAGATGTAAAACGTCATATAGCCAAGTAAAATATCGTTCAAAAAAAGGTTTATTTAATCCTAATTCCTGACGCATACTTTCAATAGCATCTGGGGTTGGCATTATTTCATTTAACCGTAAGGCAACTTCAGCAGGATCGGAAGGGGCTAGATTGATAAGCAAAAAAGCGATAAAAGAGATACCGAATAATATCGGTATCATCATCGTTAAACGTTTAACAATATAATTTAACATTATTGATCAAAAATATTTATGTACTAAAAATGCATTTTCTCAAATGGAATATCAAATTGAGAAGGCGCAAATTCAATTCCTTTTAAAGATTTAACAGCAATAGCCCGATTTCGTTCATAAGTTAATGGTATGTAAACCGCTTCATTATGTAATGTTTCAAGTACGTAACGGAAAAGATCTTGTCGCTCTTTTTCATCTGTTGAAATTAATGCTTTACTAATACTTGCATCGATTTGCGGTTTCTCTTTTAAGCCCTGTTGAGCCATATAGTCACCATAAACAGGTAGTTTCATACCGGATAAAAATGATTGTGGATCATATGGTGTACCCCATGAGATATCAAATACCATATCAAAATCCCCCGCTTTTTGGCGATCACGATAACCTTGCTCTTCTTCACCGTGAATATTAAGCTTTAATCCAACTTGCTCAAACTCATCTTGCATATATTGAGCAATTGTTTTTTGTGAAGCGGTGTTACTATCATAATAAAGTGTGATTTCAAAAGGTTTGCCATCTTTCTGACGATAATTTTGGCCTTTAACTTTTACCCAACCTGCTTTATCAAGTAGCGTTTCGGCTAATTTAGTGTCATATAAATAAGGTTTTAACCCAATGTTAGCATAAGGAATATTGGTTGCCATTAAAGTATCAGCAGGTGCTTCACTATTATTGAAAATACCTTCTGAAATATCTTTTTTACTGATGATATGTTCAATCGCTTGGCGGACATTAACATCATTTAGCTGGTCACGAGTCGTGTTCATTAATACAATTCGACTAGATACAGGTTTAGACATTAAAGTCTGAAACTTATCCATTGTTGAAAAACGTTCAAATGAATCTGCATCAACCATATTTTTACCATAGATGAGATCGATTTCACCTTTTTCGAGTGCCATTAGTCGGCTTTGGTTATCAGCAATAACTTTCATGGTCACTTTATTGAGTAATGGTTTAGTTCCCCAATAAGTTGGATTAGCGTTAAACACTGCATATTGATCTTTCTTATGATCACCTAATACATAAGGGCCGGTACCAATGTAAGATTTAACGCCATTTTTAGTTTCACCATCAATCATAGAATTTGGTGAAATAAAGCGCATCGGTCGGGTTACGGCAATTTCAATCATAAAAGGGTAATAGGGTTCGGAAAGGTTAACTTGTAAGGTATAATCATCTACTGCTTTGATTTCAGTAATTAAGCGAACCATTTCAAGCCAAGTGTGACGAACTTTGTTTGATAACACGGCATCCCAATTCAGTTTTGCACTGTGCGCATCAAATTTTGCGCCATCACTAAATGTCACGTCTTTTCTTAGCTTGAACGTGTAAGTTTTACCTTCGTTAGTAATAGTCCAGCTTTCTGCAAGCCAAGGTGAAAAAGTGCCATCTTCGTTATAATGAACCAATGATTCATACAACATATTTTGCGCCCACATTTCACCGGAATAGAGATGAGGGTTTAAGTCACGAATATCACGAAAATTAGCAAAAGTAATATCATCTTTAGCAAAACAGTTAATACTAACGCTAGCTAAAACTAATGCTAAAAGTAGATTTTTTATACGAGTGAAATTAAAAAACATATTTAGTCCATTAATTTATTGGGATTAGGAGCGAGATAGTAACATAAATGAGAATGATAATAAATATCACCTGTATGTTTTTTATAAAAAACATTTTAAAAATCATGGCATTCATTTTATCAAATTCTATTAATTGATTTAAATCTAATTAAGTTTAAAACTAAATTAAGTTAACTTGATTAGTTAAAAATATAGCTTAAAACTTTTTAAAAGTCTTTATGAATAAACAAAAAATATAATAAAGTATTTAATTACCATTGTTTGGCAGCCTCAAAATTGAGGTTAGATTGATCTATCTAATTTTAATAGAGAAGAAAAAGAAAAAATCATTGCCAATATAAATCGCTAAATGGTGTCTGTTCTATGCCTCGTTAAATATTCAAACATTTATTATTGAATTGCTTTATAATAGATTTGAATAATTTATTTCACGTTTATTTAGGAATCATTGCATGTCATTTGACTCTCTTGGCTTAGATGCCAAGATTTTAAAAGCTATTGAAGAACAAAACTATACCGATCCAACCCCCATTCAACAACAAGCTATTCCAGTAATTTTGTCAGGTAAAGATTTGATGGCGAGTGCTCAGACTGGTACAGGAAAAACAGCGGGTTTTGGTTTACCTATTTTACAAAAATTGCATGAAAAGCAACTTAATACAGAACCTAAAAGAGGAAAGCGTCCTTTATATGCGCTAATTTTGGCGCCCACTCGTGAATTAGCTGCACAAATAGGTGAAAATATTCGGGATTATAGCCGATATCTATCTATTCGTTCTTTGGTGGTGTTTGGTGGAGTAAGTATCAATCCTCAAATGATGAAACTTCGAGGTGGGGTGGATATCTTAATTGCAACACCGGGTCGGTTGTTAGATTTGGTTCATCAAAATGCGGTGGATCTCTCTACAGTAAAAATATTAGTACTTGATGAAGCGGATCGCATGTTAGACATGGGCTTTATTCATGATATTCGTCGCGTGATCGTTAAATTACCTAAAAAGCGACAAAACTTACTTTTTTCAGCGACATTCTCAGATGAAATAAAATCATTAGCTAATACAATTTTAAATTCACCCGAATCGATCGCCGTAGCCAAAACCAATAGTGCATCTGAGCAAATTACTCAATATATCCACCGAGTTGATAAACGCCGTAAACGTGAACTTCTTTCTTATTTAATTGGTAAAAACCAATGGCAACAGGTATTAGTTTTTACGCGAACGAAATACGGCGCTAATCATCTTGCCGAACAGCTTACTAAAGATGGCATTAAAGCCTCCGCAATTCATGGTAACAAAAGCCAAGGAGCAAGAACTAAAGCTTTGGCTGATTTTAAGTCAGGACAAATACGCGCCCTCGTTGCTACCGATATCGCTGCCAGAGGCTTAGATATTGAGTTATTGCCTTATGTTGTTAATTATGAATTACCTCAAGTTGCAGAAGATTATGTTCATCGTATCGGTCGAACCGGACGGGCACAAAATCAGGGGCAGGCAATATCATTAGTTTGTATTGATGAGCTTTCCCAATTAAAATCAATTGAGAAATTGATTAAAAAAACGATTCCAGAAATTTTTACTCAAGGATTTGAAGTCGATCCTCGAATTAAAGCGGAGCCAGCAAAAAAAGCCAAGCCTGCTCCAGCAAAAAGAAGACGTGTTGATAAAACTCGAACTTCTAAAAATAACCAGAATAGTATGAAGCAATCTAGCCATCATACATATTCTAAAACTAACTAAATTTTCTAAAGTAGAAGGATATTATTATGGCTAAGGTTAATCGCAGTCGTCGTTTAAGAAAAAAATTACATATTGAAGAGTTTAAAGAGTTAGGTTTTACCGTAAGTTGGTCATTTGACGAAGGGACGAGTGAAGACACTATTGATAACGTTGTTGATCAATTCATCATTGAAGCAATACAAGCAAACGGTTTGGCTTACGAAGGTAGCGGGTATTTAAACTGGAAAGGTATCATTTGTACGCAAAAATTGGGTAATTGTACTGAAGAAAATCGTGACGTTGTCACTAAATGGCTTGAAAGCCATGGCTTAAAAAATGTCAAAACCAGCAATTTAATTGATATTTGGTGGGATGAATTAGAATTTTAATTTCTAAGTTGAATAAATACTAAAATAGCCACTAATGTGGCTATTTTTATGGATTTTAACGTTACTCAATTCCTTGGCTACGCAAATAATCCTCATAATTACCGGTATAATCAATGACTTTTTCCGGCGTGATTTCAACAATTCTTGTTGCAAGTGAGCTAACAAATTCACGATCGTGCGACACAAAAAATAGCGTTCCTTGATAAAGCTCTAATGCCATATTTAACGATTCAATTGATTCCATATCCAAATGGTTGGTTGGTTCATCCATGACAATAATGTTTGGACGTTGCATCATTAATTTACCAAATAACATACGTCCTTTTTCACCACCAGATAGGACTTTAACTTGCTTTTTAATGTCATCTTGTGAAAATAATAAGCGACCTAAAATGCTGCGCACTGCTTGTTCATCATCGGTTGGTTGTTTCCATTGACTCATCCAATCAAATACGGTTAGATCCTCGTCAAATTCGTATTCATGATCCTGTGCGTAATAGCCAATATTGGCATTTTCTGACCATTTAATATCACCTTGTTCTGGCACTAATTCGCCCATAAGGGTTTTTAGTAGGGTAGTTTTACCAATACCATTAGTCCCCAAAATAGCCACTTTTTCGCCAACTTCAACCATTAAATTGAGATTTTTAAATAGTGGTCCGTTATCAAATCCTTTAGTGAGATTTTCAACGACCAGAGCATTACGAAACAGTTTTTTATCCTGTTCAAAACGAATAAACGGATTTTGTCGGCTTGATGCTTTCACTTCTTCTAATTTGATTTTCTCGATTTGTCTTGCACGTGAGGTTGCTTGTTTGGATTTTGCCGCATTAGCACTAAAACGACTAACAAACGATTGTAGTTCACTAATTTGTGCTTTCTTTTTCGCATTATCCGCTAATAGCCGTTCTCTCGCTTGAGTAGAGGCGGTCATATAATCATCATAATTACCTGGATAGATACGTAATTCCCCATAATCCATATCAGCCATATGAGTACAGACCATATTAAGAAAATGGCGATCGTGCGATATGATAATCATCGTGCTTTCACGTTCATTTAAGGTATCTTCTAACCAGCGTATCGTATCGATGTCTAAGTTATTGGTCGGTTCATCGAGTAATAAAATATCTGGATTAGAAAATAGGGCTTGGGCTAATAATACTCGCAATTTCCAACCCGGAGCGATTTCACTCATTAATCCATAATGTTGCTCAATTGGTATACCCACTCCGAGTAGTAATTCACCCGCGCGTGATTCAGCGCTGTAACCGTCCATTTCAGCATATTGGGTTTCTAAATCTGCAACCTTAAAACCGTCTTCCTCACTCATTTCAGGTAATGAATAGATACGGTCTCGCTCTTGTTTAATTTGCCATAATTCGGTGTGCCCCATAATTACGGTATCAAGTACGCTATATTCTTCAAAAGCAAATTGATCTTGGCGAAGTTTACCTAAGCGTTCATGTGGATCAAGCGAAACATTGCCAGCGGTTGGGACAAGATCGCCACCAATAATTTTCATAAACGTGGACTTACCACTACCATTTGCGCCGATTAATCCATAACGATTACCATTACCAAATTTTACTGAAATGTTTTCAAATAGTGGCTTACTGCCAAATTGCATTGTGATATTACTTGTTGTTAACACGGATAATTACTCTCGAATTGATTTGTGCAACTCGTACTTGAAGCATTTTTCTTAAGCTTAAAGTGAAGTGGCTAAACTGTGATTTGGCGCACATTATGCCATAATAAAGCGATTTTTAGCACTTTTGTTACTAAATTTATGTTTCAAAAACCCCGCTCCTCAACTTTTTTTGATTAGTAAACATATCATCCTTATTACTGTTTACATTAATAAGCCGAATTGATACTATGCCAAACTTTCTTTTATCAATAAGAATTTAATATGTATTATCTTATTTTTGTGACGATAGTTTGGTCGTTTTCATTTAGTTTTATTGCTGTTCATTTAAGTGGGCAAGTTGATACGTGGTTTGCAGTTGTAATGCGCGTCTTGCTGGCTTTTATAACCTTTATTCCTTTTTTACGCTTTAAAGGTATTTCTGTAAAACAGATGGTGTTGTTGATGGGCGTTGGTGCTTGTCAATTAGGTATTATGTACTTTTTTTATTACAACTCTTTCCAATATATTTCAGTGCCTGAAGTGTTATTATTTACTATTTCAACGCCAATTTATGTCACGCTAATTTATGATTTCTTGCAAGGACATCGACTCAGACTTGTTTACCTATTAACCGCTGTTATAGCTGTAATTGGCGCAGCCGTTATTCGTTACGATCATATTAGTCGAGATTTTATTATCGGTTTTCTCCTGATTCAGGGCGCTAATATAGTTTTTGCCTTGGGGCAGGTTGGATATAAACGTATTATGGAGCTTTATCCATTACCGCAACATCAAGCTTTTGCATGGGTCTATTTAGGCGCAATACTGGTGGCTAGTATTGGCTGGTTTTTATTTGGCAATCCCGAAAAACTACCCACTACCCAATTACAATGGGGGATAATTATTTGGCTTGGGGTTGTGGCATCTGGATTATGCTATTTTTTATGGAATTATGGCGCAACCAAAGTCGATTCGGGTACGCTTGCCATTATGAATAATTTGGTTATTCCAACTGGTATTTTAGTTAATGTTATTATTTGGCACCAATCGATTGATTGGGGCCGATTTGCGCTAGGTAGTGCAATTATTGTTTCTGCCTTGATCTTGCATCATAAATTCAAAAAGCTAGAGGCAAATTAATTTTTCTAAGCAAACTGTAACATTATTGATAGAATTAGCGGTGTTGTCACGGATGATAATGCCGTTGATATCAATAAACTTGAAGCAATAGGACCTTGCAATACCTCAAACTGTCTTGCCATCATATAACAATTTATCGCAATTGATACCGAACTTAGTAATACAATAACTTGCAGTTCTAAAAGTGGTAATCCGACTATTATCGCTAAAATATAGGTCACAATCGGTAAGATAAATAGTTTTAAAACACAAATGGCTATTGTGATCGGTAAATCATCGCGGATCTTATATTCAGCAAGCCCCATTCCTAAAACGATTAATGAGAGAGGCGCTGTCATATCGCTTACCATCTTCGTCGCTTGATTGATGAAGAAAGGTAGTGGAATGTGTACATAATTGACAACTATTCCTGCAAAAATACCAATAATAATCGGATTTTTTGCTACATTTTTAAATGCTTTTATAAATCCTTTAGTCGATAATTTTCCCATCTGGACAAATTCGATGGATACCGTGGCTAATGTCCATAAAATTAACGCATTAAAAATCACAATAATAGCAACAATCGGAATGGCTTTTTCGCCTAATAACATTTTGATAATTGGTATGCCCACAAACACAGTATTGGTATAAATTCCACCCATTGCAAACATGGTACTTTGCGAGCCATTGAGTTTGAAAAATTTAACCGCAATAAAACAGCCCAATGCAAACACAATAAATGAGCCACCAAAAAAGACCAACAAAAGATTGGCATCAATTTCAGAATGCTCTGAAAAATGGCTCATAATCTGAAATAACATAATTGGGAAGGCAATATAAAACGTAAATTTGGTAACACTATCGGTCACCGTTTTTTGCCAACGACCCGCTCTAACTGCTATGTAGCCTAATAAAATCAAAACGAACAGAGGCAATGTAGTTAAAAACTGTTGCCATAATGTGATTAGAAATTCCATGTTACTTTTATGCGTGATTTCGGGTGAAGTACCATTCTAATTCAGTTGAGCGTTTTGAATCAAATTGGTAGCCTTCTAAATTAAAACTTTTAATATCGTCACTGTTATTAATGCTATTTTTTATAATAAATCGACTCATTAAACCTCGTGCTTTTTTAGCATAAAAGCTGATCACTTTATAATCATTTTTACTTTTATCTAAAAAGATGGGTTGAATAACCTTCGCTTTGAGTTGTTTAATTGCTTTGAAATATTCATTAGAAGCTAAATTAATTAACGTTGGATTGGTTGATTTTACCAACTCGTGATTTAAACACTCTGTTAACTTATCACCCCAAAATTGATATAGATTAGTATTATTACCATTTTTAAGGCGAATACCCATTTCTAGACGGTAGGGTTGAATTAAATCAAGTGGTCGTAACAAGCCATATAATCCTGATAAAATGCGTAAATGAGATTGTGCAAATTTTAGATCGGCATCATTAAAATCTTCTACATGCAAACCCTCATAAACATCACCTTTAAAAGCCAAAATAGCTTGCCTTGCATTATCAAAATTGAAGTCAGTATGCCAGTTCTGAAAACGTTCATAATTGGTAGTGGCAAGTTTTGGGCTGATCGACATTAGTTTAGCCAAGTCATCACTGCTAAGTTTTTTACAAATATCAATAAGTTGTTTAGTGGATTCTAAAAATTCGGGTAAGCTATGTTGTTTGGTAATTAAAGGCGTTTGATAATCAAGCGTTTTGGATGGAGAAATAATTGTTAGCATAAAAAATACCACCTATTGTGTTTTGTACCAATTGGGTTTATTTTACATCTAATCTTAGCAAATAAGGAGAACAAATATGAATAGTACCAAAAAAGAAATACATGAAATTCGATCTTGGGCCAGCATTCGTGAAACTTCTATTGAGATAGCTGAAGCTATTTTTGAATTAGCTAAAAATGATGAAAAACTCGCTGAGCAAATTTGGGAAGAAGGTAGCGATGAAGTCTTAAAACTCGCTTTTTCCAAAACTAAAGCAGACAAACTCTTCTGGGGTGAACAAACCATTGAGCGCAAAAATGTTTAATCTTTTATGAAATTAACTTTTTTAGGAACGAGTGCTGGGTCACCAACAGCTGAACGCAATGTTAGCAGTATTATGCTTGATCTCCGGCAGGAAAGAGGGCGTTTATGGCTTTTTGATTGCGGTGAAGCGACTCAAATGCAAATGCAAAAGGCCAAATTTAGTCTGGCTAAATTAGAGATGATTTTTTTGACACATTTACATGGTGATCATCTGTTTGGTTTACCTGGCGTGTTAACAACTCGTTCTTTGATGCAAAACCAATCGCCATTGACCTTAGTTGGTCCAAAAGGCATTAAGCAATTTATTCAAACTGTTATTGATATTAGTTATTCTTGGCTGACTTATCCTTTAAATATTATTGAACTTGAGCAAGATGGTTTGGTTTTTGAGGATAATAAGTTTCGCGTTGAAGCCAAATTATTAGCGCATCGTGTTCCGTGTTTTGGGTATCGGATTATAGAAAAAGATCTGCCAGCGTCATTGGACATTGATAAGTTAAAAAAGGATAACATTCACATTGGTTCTTTTTATCGTGATTTAAAAGAAGGTCGAACTGTTACGTTAGAAGATGGTAGGATTATTCATGGTAAGGACTATCTAGAAACCATTAGAAAAGGTAAAAAAATTGCTATTTTAGGCGATACCATTCCTTGTCAGGCTTCAATTGATTTAGCTCAGGATGTCGATTTGTTAATCCATGAAGCAACCCAAGAGCAAGCTCTTGAAGAAAAGGCGCTTGAACGAGGACATTCCACAACTGTACACGCGGCAACTATTGCCAAACAAGCTCATGCTAGGCGCCTTATTATTACGCATATTAGTCCTCGCTATAGCTTGAATGACAAAACAAAATTAGTCAATGAGGCTAGGAATATTTTTGCACCTACTGAAATCGCAACTGACTTTGCTACTTTTGAAGTATAGTAAAATGAGCCAATCTTGTCGGCTAGTTGATTTTGTATAAGTTAGCTTCCTTGGTAAAAAATAATTCATCTTAAAAAGCCTCAATTTTGTAAAAAAGATTGAGGAGTCTATACCGTCGCTTTTTTTCAAATATAGTATGATGAGCCAATCTTGCCAGTTAGCTGATTCTGTATGAGTTAACACCCTATGTTAAAAAGATAATGAATTTTCGAAAGCCTCGATTTTGTAAATAATATCAAGGAGTCTATACCGTCTTATTATTCTATACAGAATAAGATTAATAAATCTCCTTGGGAGATCTTGAATAAAATGCGCTATATTTATTATCTTTTAGGCAAGGATATTTCTTAATAAGGTGTATTAAGAAAGTTTAGTGATAAATTCTAAATTAATATCCCTAATTTTTTCATCCAATTTACATAATTATCGGCACTTTTTTCTATATCGTTTTGTGTGATTTTATCTGGGTAATCTGGCTCATTATTCGCGCCATAAATCGCAAAAATGGGCTGATAATCAGCTTGAACATAATTCATTGTTAATTCGAATGGTTTTAGAATTTGCTCGAGCGTATATTTATAATGTCCAGATACGCAGTAATCAGCTTCCTTTATCCCCGCCGAAACCGCTAATCCTACTTTTTTATTTTTTAATTTGTTTCCTGAAGAACCAAATGCCCAACCATAAGTCATAACCTCATCCAGCCACTGTTTTAATAATGGCGGGCAATTAAACCAATATATTGGAAATTGAATAACTAAGTTTTGATGATTTTCAATTAAGTTTTGCTCAAAACTCGGATCTATTTTATGTGAGGGGTAGTGTGAATAAAGATCATGTAAGGTTATTTGATCATAATATTGATTTAATTTATTAAACCAGCATCGGTTAACATTTGAAGAAGCTAAATCTGGGTGAGCAATAATCACTAAAGTCCGTTTCATTGTAAATATCTCTTATCTATTTATAATTGAGTCATCATAGTATTGATACAATTATTTTTAAAGTACGGTAATTACAGTTATGTACTATCTTTAGGGAGAGTGTAAACATGGAAAATCATCATTGTGCCGAAGATCATTTTGAGAATAGTGGATTTAATTACACACTCTCAATGATTCGAGGAAAGTACAAGATTGTTATTCTTTATTGGTTAAACGAAAATCAACCATCAATGCGATTTAATGAACTTAAACGAAGTATTAATGACATTTCATTTAAAACGCTAAGTAATACTTTAAAAGAGATGGAAAGGGATAAATTGATTTTCAGAAAAGAATATCCGCAAATTCCCCCTAAAGTGGAATATGGGTTATTGGACCGAGGTAAATCTTTGGTGCCGATTTTAGATATGCTTTGCCAATGGGGAAATAACCATAAAGATGACAAATTATCCTAATTTAAAGCAATTTTATTCGCCGACGATGTCGGCGTTTTTATATGATTAGAGGCAGAAATCTTTGATCAAATTTTCTATCGTTAATTTTGTTGGTTTTATAAAGTCCATTGAAATAAACTCGTCTGGTTGATGAGCTTGTTCAATAGAGCCTGGTCCTAATACTATGGTTGGCGCAATTTGATTTAAATAAGGCGCTTCAGTACTGTAATTGACAGTTTGTGCTTGATGACCCACTAAATTTTCAATGTGCTGCAATGCAGGGTGATCTTTTTTACATTCATATCCTGGAATGGGTGATACTTCATATTCTACTGAAATACGATTAGGGTATTTATCCATAACGGGTTTTAATGTTTCGCATAATGCGTTATAAATCGAATCAACATCATTATCAGGCAATACTCTTATATCAATAATTAATTCACAACACCCGCATATTCGGTTTGCTGCATCACCGCCATGAATTACACCTAAATTTAGAGTTGGATAAGGGACACTAAAGCCTTCATTATGATATTGTTCTTTGAATTTTTGTTTAAGGATTAATAGACGTTCAATGACTAAATGCATAATTTCTATAGCATTAATACCTTTGTCTGGATCGCTTGAGTGACCTGATTTTCCAATCACTTTTATTGAATTGGAGATAAATCCTTTATGAGCTCGTATAGGAATTAATGAAGTAGGCTCGCCAATTATGGTGCAATCAGGTTTTAATTGAGTTTGTTTGGCAAAAAATGAAGCACCAGCCATTGAGGTTTCTTCATCTGCGGTGGCTAGTACATAAATTGGTTTGGTGAGTTTTTTTAGATCAATATCTCGCAAAGCATCTAGTATAAAGGCAAAAAATCCTTTCATATCAGCCGTGCCTAATCCGTAAAGTTTGTTATTATCTTCCGTTAACTTAAATGGATCTTTAGTCCATTGTCCATCATCAAAAGGAACCGTATCGGTATGGCCACTTAGTAATAGGCCTCCTTGGCTTTTATTTTCACTATTTGAATAAGTTGCCAGCATATTGAATTTATGACGTGTGTTAGGGACGGCTTGAACATCAACAATAAATCCTAAATCTGCAAACCATGTCGCTAATTTGTCTATTAAAGGTTTATTGGAATAATCCAATTTTTCGTTGGTGACATTACTGATAGTTGGAGTGGATATCAATTCATTATATATTGTCAAAAAAGAGGGGATTGCCATAAATTCACCTTATTAAATAATAACGTTTAGCTTTAATCATTCTTTGTTTAATACGCTTTGCGTTAAAACAAGAATGCAAAATACTAAAATTCAAAATACTTTAATTCAAAATGGTTTACATGATAGCTTATTTTATATCAGCATGAATTAAAAAATTAATTATTAATCACTTATAAAATAATAGAAAGTGAAGATTAAATTATTTTAGGTTGCCATATTAGTAAATGTACATCACTTTCCATTTAAAGTTGAGACCAATACTTTATTAAACAGTCTTATTAGCTGAGATAACACATTTTTAGCTCGAATTAGAAAGATTTATGGTGATTCTCTTCTAATGCTAACTTTTCTAAAATAGCAATTTACTGATTTTTAGCATTTACTGCGTTTACTTTTAGTGTCGATTCTATTTGTAAAAAACATTTGCTATTATGCGTAAATTGAAAATAAATGGATTATAACGATTAAATTTTTCGTTAATATTTATTATAAATTGTTATTTTAGAATAGGTGTTATTCATGATAAATAAAAAATGGATTATTATCGCAGTTGTAGTTGTTGCTATTGGATTTATCTTATGGCAACAATTTAAGCCTGATGGATATGGTTCAGATTTTACTAGCGGTAATGGACGTATCGAAGCAACTGAAATCAATATCTCTGCTAAGTTAGCCGGTAGAATTGAAAAAATTAATGTTGATGAAGGTGATTTTGTTAAAGCGGGTCAACCGTTAGTTATTATGCAAACCGATACGTTACAAGCTCAGTTAAATGAGGCTCAAGCGCAATATCGACAAGCCCTAAGTAATGAAGCGACATCTAGAGCTCAAGTTGCCTTAAAAATGAGTGATAAAGTGGCTGCTTTAGCTGGCGTTACTCAAAGAGAAAGTGATTTAGATATTGCCAATAAGCATTTAGAACGAACAAAAGCCCTTTATCAAAAAGGGGCAATTTCAGTTCAACAATTTGATGATGATACCGCTAAAGTAAATAGTGCAAAAGCAGCATTAGACTCTGCTAAATCACAAGTTACTGCTGCCGATGCAGCTATTGAAGCTGCACAAGCCGGAGTAGAAAGTGCTAAATCAGCTATAAACGTAGCGCAAGCTAATATTAATCAAATCCAAGCGGATATTGATGACAGTACATTAACTGCGCCTGTTGATGGACGTATTCAATATCGAATTGCTCAACCAGGTGAAGTTTTACCTTCAGGCGGTAAAGTGCTAAATCTGGTTAATCTTTCAGATGTTTATTTAACGTTCTTTTTGCCAGAAACAATTGCAGGTAAAGTCGGAATTGGTGACGAAGTAAGATTAGTTCTTGATGCTTTACCCAATAAAGCAATTTCAGCCAAAATTTCATTTGTCTCGAGCGTTGCGCAATTTACGCCTAAAACTGTTGAAACTAAAGATGAACGTCAAAAACTCATGTTTAGAGTAAAAGCACAATTAAGCCCAGAATTGTTAAAATGCTATATAACTCATGTTAAAACCGGCCTTCCTGGTGTGGCTTGGGTAAGACTAGATCCTAATACGGAGTGGCCTTCAGGTTTATCTGATGTTGCAAAATGCCAAACTAAATAATTGGAGATAGCATATGTCAGAGTCAAATAAAAAGGATTTGACGTTACTTGCTGAAGGTAAGGCCATTGATGATGCTGTTGTAAATGTAAGTAATGTATCGTTACATTATAAAAAAACGTGTGCGCTTAATGATGTTAGTATTGCCATCCCGCCTAGATGTATGGTGGGACTAATTGGTCCTGATGGTGTTGGTAAATCTAGCTTATTATCATTAATAGCGGGCGCACATGTCATTCAAGAGGGATTAGTTTATGTTTTAGATGGTGACATGAAAGATAAATCCCATCGTAAAAACGTCTGTACCCGTATTGCTTATATGCCACAAGGATTAGGGAAAAACCTTTATCCTACACTTTCAGTGGAAGAAAATTTGCAATTTTTTGCTCGTTTATTTGGTAACGATGCTGCTGAAAGGCGACGTCGTATTGATGAGTTAACTAAAAGCACTGGGTTGTATCCTTTTTTATCTAGACCCGCTGGTCGCCTTTCTGGAGGGATGAAACAAAAAGTCAGCTTATGTTCTGCCTTGATTCATGATCCTGATTTACTTATTCTTGATGAACCAACAACGGGGGTGGATCCACTTTCGCGCGCGCAATTCTGGCAATTAATCAATAAAATTCGTGAACAACGACCACAAATGAGCGTGATTGTTGCAACAGCTTATATGGATGAAGCGCAAAACTTTGATTGGCTGGTTGCAATGTATGGCGGTAAGATTCTTGAAACAGGCACACCTCAAGCTTTATTAGCTAAAACAGGTAAAGATAATTTAGATGATGCCTTTATTCAATTGATGCCAGAAGATGCTAGAGAAGGTTATGAATCGGTTGAAATTCCCCCATTAGATTTAAATAAAGATTTACAAGTGGCGATTGAGGCAAAAGGTTTAACCAAGCAATTTGGTGATTTTGTTGCGGTTGACCATGTTAACTTTTCAATCAAACAAGGCGAAATATTTGGTTTTTTAGGATCTAATGGTTGCGGTAAATCCACAACGATGAAGATGTTAACAGGGTTATTACCAATATCCTCAGGTGAAGCTTGGTTATTTGGTAAACCGGTTGATGCAAGTGATATTAATGTTAGACGTCATTTAGGTTATATGTCTCAGGCTTTTTCGCTTTACAGTGAATTAACGGTTGAACAAAACTTAGTTTTACATGCCCGTCTATTTGGTATTGAAGAAAGCAAAATTCCAGCAAGAGTTGAGGAGTTAGTTAAGCGTTTTGGCTTGGAAAATGAATTAAAAAGTTTACCAGATAGTCTACCGTTAGGGGTTAAGCAAAGACTTTCTTTATCTGTTGCGGTGGTTCATAATCCTGAGATTCTTATCCTAGATGAACCGACTTCCGGGGTTGATCCCATTGCTCGGGATGACTTTTGGCGTTTAATTATCGAACTTTCCCGAAAAGATAAAGTTACGGTATTTATTACTACCCATTTTATGAATGAGGCGGCACGCTGTGATAGGATTTCACTTATGCATGCAGGTAAAGTATTAGCCAGTGATACTCCTGATAATATCATCCATTCCAAAAATGCTAAAACGCTGGAAGAAGCTTTTATTCGTTATTTAGTTGATGCTGGTGCAGATGATACCCATAGTGATGAAAAAGCAAGTGAAGAGCCTAAAACTTTAACCAATAAACAAGCTAATACAACGCAAGATGCTCACCTACAGGGATTTAGCTTAACTCGTATGATTGGGTGTATGTGGCGTGAAACTTTAGAATTATCTCGCGATCCATTACGTGCTTTGTTAGCACTTCTTGGATCTGCGATCTTAATGTTGGTAATGGGTTATGGCATCACCATGGATGTAGAAGATTTAAATTTTGCGGTGTTAGATCGTGATCAAACTATTACCAGTCAAAATTATATTACCAATCTTTCTGGATCTAAGCGCTATTTTATCGAGAAACCGCCAATCCTTGATTATGATGATATGGATCATAGGATGAGAAGTAATGAGATAGCATTAGCTATTGAGATTCCACCAAATTTTGGTCGAGATATTCAACGTGGTGATCCGGTTAGTATTGGAATATGGATTGATGGTGCAATGCCTTTGCGTGCCGATACGATTAAAGGATATGTACAAGGAATGCATCTTGCTTGGTTAAGTGACAAAATTAAAATGACTACCGGAACAACATCAAGTTCATTGGCAAATATCGAAACTCGATATCGTTATAATCCCGATATCAAAAGTTTACAAGCTATGGTACCTGCGGTTATTCCTATTTTATTATTAATGATTCCATCGATGTTAGCTGCACTATCCGTAGTGCGTGAAAAAGAGATGGGGTCGATAATTAACTTATATGTTACGCCTGTTACCAAAACTGAATTTTTATTAGGTAAGCAGGTTCCATATATTGTGATTTCGATGCTTAGTTTTTTATTATTGCTGCTTATGGCGGTTACAATATTTGGCGTACCAATTAAAGGCAGCTTGTTGACTTTGTGTTTGGCTGGATTAGCTTATTGTATTATTGCAACAGGCTTTGGATTACTTGCTTCGACAGTTACACGCAGTCAAATTGCGGTTATCTTTTTAACCTGTGTTGGTACCATGTTACCAGCGATACAATTTTCTGGTTTGCTTAATCCGGTTGCATCTTTAGAAGGTAGTGGACGATATATTGGTGAAGTTTATCCAACAACCCATATGCTTATTATTGCTCGAGGAGTCTTTAATAAGGCATTAGGATTTTTTGATTTACATAACTCAATATTTGCCTTGCTGATCACCATACCGATTATACTTGGTGCAAGTATATTCCTCCTCAAGAAACAAGAAGGATAGATATTATGCAAAGTTTTATTAATATTTATCGCTTAGGCATTAAAGAGTTATGGGGATTGATTCGTGATCCAATTATGTTGCTGTTAATTGCCTACTGTTTTACGCTTGATATCTATACTGCAGCAACAGCAACTTCAGACTCGCTTCATCATGCGTCGATTGCGGTAGTTGATGAAGATGATTCGCCATTATCCAGACAAATTATTGCGGCGTTTTATCCACCCATGTTTAACCAACCGGTAAAACTAAACTCTATGGATGAAGTTGATCGAGGTATGGATACCGATAGTTATACTTTTGCATTGAATATTCCGCCTAACTTTCAACGCGATGTGTTAAATAATCAAAGTCCAGAAATTCAACTTAATATTGATGCAACACGAATGGGGCAGGCTTTTGTTGGGAATGGTTATATTACCCAAATTGTGACCAACGAAATAACAAAATATTTCAATCAAATCGACAAACCCACCAGTTTGCCGGTGAATATTGAAGTTCATGCTGCATTTAATCCAAACTTGACCCGTTCTTGGTTTGGTTCCGTTATGGAAATCATCAATATTGTGACCACGTTGTCGATTATTTTAACTGGCGCAGCTTTAATGAAGGAGCGTGAACATGGTACTATCGATCACTTGCTTTCAATGCCAGTTACACCACTTCAGATCATGATATCAAAAGTTTGGTCGATGGGGCTTGTCGTGCTTGTTTCAACATGGGGGGCACTCTTAGTTGTTGTTCATGGTTGGCTAAATGTTCCGATTGAAGGCTCGATTACCTTGTTTTTAATTGGGGCAGCTCTACATTTATTCGTGACAACGTCACTTGGAATCTTTATGGCGACTGTTGCCAAATCAACAGCACAATTTGCCATGTTATTTATTTTGATTCTTCTACCTTTACAGATGCTTTCTGGTGGTAGTACACCACGTGAAAGTATGCCTGAAGTAGTCCAAAATATCATGTTGTTTGCACCAACAACGCATTTTGTTGAATTAGGGCAGGCAATTTTATATCGTGGAGCGGGTTTAAGTGTTGTTTGGACATCTTATGCTTGGTTATTAGCTATTGGTAGTGTGTTCTTTCTTATTGCGCTTAAACGTTTTCGTAGTTCAATTGTTAATATGGGTTCTTAGAATAAACGTGCTGAACATAAGCTTAAATCGGTTTTGTTCAGCATTTGAAAATATGGATATACTTGTTTGAAATGATCAAATATATCCATTGTTTAAATTATTATTAATTATCTATTTAGCAAAAGGTAACTCTTCCCAACGAGTTGTATACCGCTGGCTAAGCATATCTCGCTTGATTTGCCAAGCTGCGGTTTGTCTTATACCGCCTAAGTGAATAGTATTTTTTCCCATCTTTTGATTAATGTAATCCATTGTTTTCATTAGCTGTTCACTTTTTTGTGTTTTTGATATGTCAGGAATAAATAAATCGGATTGGCAATAATCATCTTTAGCTTTTAGATCAAGTAGCATCACACCTGATTTCATAAATAAAAAGCCTTTTTTATAAATGGATTGTAATCCTTTTTGAGCGGCATGAATGATTAATCTCGAATCATCAGTTGTTGACAATAATGGAACAACAATTGATGGATTATATTGAGGTAATTCTGGCCGAAATCGATTAGTCTTTAAAAAGACCAGTACTGCACTAGCAACTGATTTTTGCTTTCTTAGTTTTTCTGCACCACGGCTTGCATGTACTCGAATTGCTTCTTGTATATCAAATAGATCACTCGTTAAATGACCAAAGCTACGCGATGTCATAATATTTTTTTTAGGTATAGATAAATCATCTAATTCAATGCAGTTAATACCACGTAGTTCAAGTACTGTACGTTCAAGGACAACAGAAAATAACTGTCTAATTTGTTTTAAATTAGCTTGATGTAAGTCCCAAGCGGTATGAATATCTAATACTTTTAACCGTTGAGCAATTCGCCAACCAACGCCCCATATATCTTCAATTGAGAATTGCTTTAATATCGTCTTTATCGCTTCTCGATTAGTCGGTAAACAATAAACACCTTGATGAATTGGCTGTTTTTTGGCGATATGATTAGCTAATTTTGCTAACGTTCGAGTTGGTGCAATACCAATACTCACCGGGATACCTGTATCACGCTTTACTATTGTTTTTAAATTTTGACAATGAGTTAACACATTGTTAAATCCATTTAAATGGATGAATGCTTCATCGATGGAGTAAGGTTCAATATCTGCAGTATAATGACGAACGGTATCAAATACCCGCTGACTCATATCGCCATAAAGTTCATAATTAGAACTCAATAATTTAATTTTTTTTCTAATTTGGGGTTCAATTTTGTAGGCAGGCATTCCCATTGGTACTAAGGGTTTTAATTCATTAGAACGGGCGATTACGCAACCATCATTATTAGATAAGATACCAATAGGTTTTCCTTCTAATTTGGGATTAAAGACTCGTTCACATGATGCATAAAAATTATTACAATCAATTAGCCCAATCATGAATGTCCTCGCTTTCGTAGGGAGTGAATCGTATGTATGACTACTCCCCAAATATGGACTTCTTTCCCTGTTAGTGAAATAGGTGGATAAAGTCTATTGCCTGATACTAAATGATGTTCGCCATTAATAAAACTTAAACACTTACAAGTTAGTTCACCGTCAACAGCCGCGACAACAATATCATCTATTTTCGGTTCTAAAGATCGGTCAACAACAAGCAGATCACCACTGTAAATACCGTAATCAATCATTGAGTCACCAATCGCTTTAATATAATAAGTCGCACTAGGGTGCTTAACTAAATGGCTAGTTAAATCTAGTTTTGTTTCTAAATAATCATCAGCAGGTGAGGGAAATCCGGCTCTTACTGGCGTATCAACTAAAGGCAAATAAGTCGCAAGAGAGCTATTAGCTTGCCCAAGAACAACACAATATTTATTCAAGAAAACACTCCTAAAAAGCAATAAAAAACGAATAGCGGAGATCTATTCGCATAAAAAAAAGATATATGTATAAATATACAGTATAAAATACTTAATTCAATAAAAACGAGTGTAAAAAATTAAAAATAGATTACTAAAAAAAGATAATCTGTTGTTTTACAAGTAAAGTTACTGACTAAACGACTTTGGTGGTTACATTTCAATTTATCGAGAGATAAATTAAATTCAAATTTTGCTATTTATTTATACCCAAAAAACCTATACTCCCTAACCCAACATGATAATGATTATCATTACTATTTATGTGGGTAATATTAATTTAATAGTGTTTATTTAATAACTATGCTTTTTAAAAGGAACTAGGTATGGGATATAAAAAAATAAGTATATTATTGCTTTGTATGAGTTTTTCTCTTCAAGCGGAACCTTCAAGTGGCCAAAATACTTCATCAGAAGATGAACAAGAATCACAAATAAAAAGAAATAAAGATAACGTAAGTAGTGAAGATATTGATGATGTGATTACCGTTATAGCAAGATCACAAGATCAATTGAAAAAAATTAATAGCGTTATTGCCGGACGATCAACACTTACATCTGGTTTGATAGAACAAAAGCAAGCGGATAATGTAGCCGAATTACTCAACACATTACCGGGCGTGAGCGCCGCCGGTTCGGTTAGACCGGGTGGACAGACATTAAATATTTGGGGATTTGGTAAAGTAGAAGATGTAAAAATTATTGTTGATGGTGCACAAAAAGGTTTCCAAAAATACCAACAAGGTTCGGTTTTTGTTGAGCCGGAATTACTTAAACGGGTTGAAGTTAATAAAGGCCCGCACGATGTTAAATTCGGTAACGGTGGCTTTGGTGGGGTAGTAACAATGGAAACTAAAGATGCGATTGATTTACTCGATCCTGATAAATATGTTGGCGCTTTGGTTAAATATAGTTTCCATTCAAATAATCATCAAAATATGGTAACAAGTGCTGTTTACGGTAGAACAAAAGATGATATGTTTGATGGGCTTTTTTACTACACTAACCGCGATAGTGGCAATTTTAAAAGACCGGATGGTTCTCGATTTGAATTCTCAGAAGATGATATGGACACGTATATGGGGAAATTAAATTTTAGACCTAATGAAGAGCATACGTTCACGATATCCGGTATCCGTTCAAAACGAGATTCATGGCAGCCGTGGGCAGCAAAATATGTTGAGAAGATGACGCCACCAACTGCTACCCAAATTAAAAAATATGGATATAGAGCAGCTTGGTTACGAAAATTAGTCAAACGTGATCAAACAGATGAATCAGCGCAATTTAAATGGAACTATCAACCAACTTATAATCCATTAGTCGATTTTACCTTACGCACCACGTATTCAAAAACAAAGCAACATGATATGAGGCCGGCCAAATATAATCCGGTTGCTTCTTTAGGTACCATGGGCAATGAGAGTTGGGTAAGTTATACTGATAAAACTGTTGAGCTTGAAAATAACAGTATTTTTACTACAGGACCAATTGATAATCTTCTAAAAATTGGTGCGCAAGTGCATTTGCATGATCGTGATACCTTGATGTATTACAAAAATTATGAGAAGAAACCAAATTATAATCATGGCTATTTTCAACCTGCTTATATGCCTTCTGGAAAACAACAAACTTATAGTTTTTATCTACAAGATGAATTATCGATTAGCAATTTTGTCTTAACGCCAAGCCTTCGATACGATTATGTTCGTAATCATGGTAAGAAAAATTATGCATCAGCTTATAATGATCCCGATCCTCGTTATGGACACAATTATGCGCCTGTTACCTATACCGGTTGGACGCCAAGACTCGGTTCATATTGGCAAGCGACAGAAAATATCGGATTTTTCGGTGATATCAGTTATGCATGGCAAGCACCGACTGTTGATGAAACTTATGAGGTCCAATTCACCCCTAAAAATGGCGGTAGTGGTAAAATCTCTGCAACCAGTCGCAATTTAAAAAAAGAACGTGATTTATCAATCCGATTGGGAAATATCCTCGATTTCAATAATCTAATGTTAGATGATGATAAATTACAAGTTCGAAGCACATTATTTAGACAGCGTGTTACTAACGAAATTTTTGTTACTCGTGGTTTTAATCGCTCCATTTGTGGCCCCGGTAGATTGTGCCCCGTTGGTCAATCTAATTATCGAAATCTGCCCGGTAAGTTAGTGGTAAACGGGTTTGAACTAGAAACTTTTTATGATAGTAAATATTGGTTTGCCAGTGCAACGTACTCAATTCAAAAAGGCGAGCGAGACACCGCGCCACAAGCTCCATGGATGCATAACAAAACTTATGTTGCGACCATTTCACCTCGTACAGCAACTTTAACTACTGGTTTCAAAATTCCTCAGTGGAATTTGAGAGCAGGTTGGAATGCTCAATTTGTCAGAAAACAAGATCGAACCGGGTCAGAAGATAGAAATCATGATGGGCTTGCTGATCTTGGGGCGTATGGTTTAGGTCGTTCATCAGGTTATTCATTACATAATTTATTTGCAACCTGGCAGCCAACATTTTTACCGAAAGCTGAAGTTAAACTGGCCGTTGATAATATATTTAACAAAGATTATCGACTATATTTAGGTGAAAATACTTATGGTTTAGCACGCAACTTTAAAGCAAGTTTTTCATATAAATTTTAATACTTATCTAGCGTTAAGTTGATAAGTTTAAACAGTTAAAAAGTCTTGCAGGTTAAACTATTAAAAAAATAGTATTGATGCCTTATATAAATAAGGCATCAATAAAAATCACTGAGTTGTTAAACACATAATAAGCATTTCAAAAAGATCTAATATGATCCGTTACATCCGATTGAATCTGCATTAAACGATTAAAAGAGGGAGTGTGAGTGCTGATTGATATATAAATTATAATAGCTTCATACATATCTCAAATTAAATAATTTTCGATATTGAAATTACTTGTCACTTTTTTTAATGACCTTATCGTGCTTTTCATCAAGTTTGATATTGTGATATTTCAATAAAAGACCTAAGTTAATTAATGAAAATTTTTCATTAGTGCATGTTGTTTTACCTACTTTATCATTGTAGTAAGCTGTTTAATAATAGGCTAACTACAATAACTGAGGTATGAGCTATGAAAAAAACAATAACATTAAATAATGGTATCGAAATGCCTATCTTAGGGTTTGGTGTTTTTCAAATGACCGATAAGAAAGAGTGTGAAACAGCCGTACATGATGCAATTGATTCTGGCTATCGGTTGATTGATACAGCTGCAAGTTACCAAAATGAAACTGAAGTTGGTAATGCTATTCGTGCACATGGGATTGATCGAGCAGAATTGTTTATTACGACCAAGTTATGGTTGCAAGATGCCAATTACAATGGTGCTAAGGCGCAATTTGAACGTTCATTAAATCGTTTGCAATTAGATTATGTTGACTTATATTTAATTCATCAACCTTATGGTGATGTTCATGGTGCCTGGCAAGCAATGCAAGAGCTTTATTCAGCAGGTAAAACTCGTGCTATTGGCGTAAGTAATTTTCAACCTGATAGATTAGCTGATTTAACTGCATTTCATTCTATTATTCCTGCCGTAAATCAGATTGAAGTTAACCCATTTCAACAACAGCTTGAAGCCGTGCCTTATATGCAAAAGGAGAGCATAACTCCTCAAGCTTGGGCGCCTTTTGCTGAAGGGAAAAATGGTTTATTTACCCATCCGGTATTAGGTCAAATAGCCGTTAAATATGGTAAAACAATAGGGCAAGTGGTATTACGTTGGTTAGCTCAACGAGGCATTGCAAGCTTGGCTAAATCTGTGCGTAAAGAGCGTATAATTGAAAATCAAGATATCTGGGATTTTGAGCTTTCAGATAAAGATATGCAACAAATAGCAGCGCTTGATACAAATACAAGTCAATTTTTTGATCATCGAGATCCGGAAAAAGTAAAATGGTTAACCAGCCGGAAATTAGATGTTTAAATTTTTAGCTATTGAGGCTAATTTGAGATAAATGGATTGACAGTTTCTTTGTAAGATTTAACTAATTTTTCAGCTCGTTCAACGAGTTTGTGACGTATATGCTCAGGCTCTAAACAAATACATTTATGACCTAAGCTTAGTAAAATGCCATAACTGTAGTCATCATCAATAAAGTCAAAATCTACAAGATACTGATGTCCATTTAATTTCTTAATATCTTTTTCGTCACAAAAATCTAAAATACGTTCCAAAAGCGATTCATCTATTAGTAGTTTTATTTTAAAAATCTTTTTTTTCATATCCGTTTGGAATAAAGAGAACACTTCAGGCGGTGTCTGTTTAATAAATTTAGTGTTTGTTTTACTAATGTTTGACATTTTTGACAATTTAAATACACGAAAATCATTTTTAGTTAGACAAAAAGCTTGTAAATACCATTCTTTTTCCTTAAAAATAAGTTTATATGGCTCAATTAAACGTGAGGCTTGTTTATTCCTAACACTTAAATAATCAAACGATAAAAGCATTTGCTCTTTCAGTGCCAGTCTTATAATAGATATTTTGTTATCAATATTTTGTTTAGAAAACCAAGGCGATAAATCAACAATAAGTTGATTTAAGTTATTTGTCACTTCATCAAGTTCTTGTTCTGATAAAAAACTCTTTATTTTCTCGAGTGTTCTTAAATTTTCACTTTCTTTTAAAACCGGTGAAGATAATAAGTTGAGGCCTTTTAATAAAACAATGACATCTTCTTTAGTGAATAGACCTTTACTAATTTTATAATTTTTTAAAATACTTATTCCACCGGCACTTCCTTGATAGGTAATAATGGGTATTCCCGCTCCCTCTATAACTTGTATATCTCGGTAAATAGTACGCAATGATACATTTAATTTTTCTGCTAATTCTTTACCAGTTATTTTTTCTCTTTGTAGCAATACCATGATGGTAGTAATTATACGATTAATTTTCATGCTTTATGTTTGCAAAATAATTTAGATTGAATTTTAAATATGACATACACTTGTCAGCAATGCTACATCAAAATAGAGATAACTAAAATTGATTGAACTAATTTTTATCACTAAAAGGAAAGAAAAATGTTTAAACCTAATAGCGTTATTGTTTATGTCAAAGATGTCGATGCTAGCACAGAGTTTTACACAAAAATACTAGGGCGTCCACCAGCTAAAACTTATCCTGGCTTTGCTGTATTTTTATTGAATGATGGTTTTATTTTGGGACTTCAAGAGGCCGATAAAATAACACCAAAGGCACCTAATCATTATGGGGGATTTGAGCTGTCATTTAGTGATGTAACAAAAAATGAAGTAGATGAGATTTATGCGACATGGAAAGAACTAAACGTCAAAATTGAACTCGAACCTCAAATGCTCGATTTCGGATACACATTTGTAGGAAATGATCCTGATGGTCATCGACTCCGTGTTTGTGCTACCGATACTTCAAAGTTTGAATAAAAAATTATCTTAAGAAATTAAAACAATTGGTGCTTTAAAAAATTTATTTAAGTCATCTTAAAATGAAGCTACAATTCTAAAAAACTGACTGGCTCCACCACCAAACCTAATGGCGAGACAAGCAGCGAAAAGATTAAATTGCTCCTTGAAAGTTGTGGTAATGTCAGTTTTTTAGAATGGATTATGGCGCCTGATAAAAAAGACGAAGCTATCAGGAGCAAGAAAAATATAAGAGTTATTTCTTTAATTTTCATAATTCTGATATATCATCTTATAAAAAATAAATGAAATTCCAGAATATACAAATAATGGTAGACGGAGAAAAATTAAATACTATATAACTGACACTTAAACAAGTGAGTTGGACTTTTCCTAATGATTTTTCATTATCATATGAAAAGGGAATTTGGTTTGGTAAAAGTTGAAAGAATGACTATTATCAAGGAGAGATATTTAGTATCAACCAATTATGAAAAATAAAAAAATAATCATCTATCTACTATCCATTTTTTTGGTAACAGCCTGCGATAATGCTGTTACAAAAACTCGTTCTACATTTCTTGTTAAGAATGGTAACGAATGGAATATTCAAATTCCTAATTCATTGTGTGCAAAAAAACCAACAGATACACTCTATTATTCAACAATTTATAATCCAAAAACGAAAAAGTATCAACCCGTAAGCAAAACAATTGATATAGAAACATTTGATTTGCTGTTTAATGACATAGAGGATAGAAAAAAGATTAATAATAATTACTATCTAAGATATAACGAAGGTATGCAAAGTGAGTATTATTTCAAAGATAAACACTATATCTATATTTATACCTGCTATTCTCAAGTCAATAGTGAACTTTTTATAGCTGGCTCATCTTCAGATTATGCAGTATTAGGTGGAGTTTACTTACGTGTTGAAAATGCAATCTACTCCGGTGGAAGAAAAATAGAAGGCGCCGATGTTAATACGTTTAGAACGAGAAAAGAGACGATACGTAAGTCCGAATGGCAAGAAACGATCGGTTTAGATAAAAATTATATTTATATTAATGATAAGCCTCTAAAAAGTCGTGAAGAGTTTGATAAAATATTTGACGATAAATTATTTTTTACAGATCCAGCATTGAGAGAACAATATTTTGGTGATGGATAATAACATTTCTTACATTAATAAAAATATGGATGATAGTGTTTAAAGATAGTTTTTATCCCTCAGGAAAAATTAAGCTTATACTTGTCGGTCTGGAATGGAACCTGAAGGATAATATTCAGATTGGAAAATCTAGTTACCATACGGTGATTCCCTTAAATATCACACACATCTTTGATGGAATTTAAGAGTAATTAATGATGAAAAAATTGTATTAAACTATTTTATGAAGCAAGAAAAATAAAGCGACTTCAGTGAATAATAAACTATGTAATGATATATACAAATATTTACTCAATCAAAAATATACTCCTACAGATTTAAGATATAATCGTTACCAAGAAATTTATGTTTATACTTTAAAAATAAAGGGTAAAAATGCTTATTGTATAAATTATAAAGAAGTCTATGGCCATAATGAAAATAAAGAAGCCTATCCACCTAATGATGAATTTTATGAAAAATTAAAAAAATATTATCCAATAATCGAAAATGAGGACTGGGCGAGGAATAAATTTGGAAATAAAGATGTTGTATATTTTTGACCAAAAACACATCAAAAAACGATATCATATATAAGACCTATAAAGGCAAAAATTACCCACTTGAAGTGGTGGGGAATTTTAAAAAAACAATAGGTTGGTTATTCACGAAAGCAAATATAAATGGTGATGGGAAAACATCTGTTCAACAACAACGATGAGATGAAAAAAGAGCTATTGGCAGAATGTTTTGGCTTATACAACTCAAAAATGCTGGCTAAATATTGAGGAAATTATAAAAAAATGAAAAAAATATTGTATATCTTATTATTTACTTTATTTGGATGTAAAGATAATTATCCACAGGGAAAAGTTGGTTTATATGTTGTTGATATGCTTTATGCCTGTGAATGCCCACCATATAAAATCTTTAAAATAGATAATTTGTCGATAAAAAGTAATCATTTAAAAGATAGAGAACCTTTAGATTTGGATGGTAAAGATAGCGATCTTTCACAAGAACTATCTTATGCTATTGATAAGCCAGAAGATGATAATTTAATTGGAAGAGACGTAGATCTAATATTTGCAAATAAAACAGATGAGGAAAAATTTAAAAAACAACAGGGTCTAAACTCAATATGTTATATCTATTATTTTGAAGGATATTTCAAATCAAAACAGTTATTTTTAGTTGAAAATTATCATTTATCATTAAAGAGTTCCGACTGCATCAGCCACGAACTTGATGATATGATTCAATAATAAAATAATTATTACTTTAAAATAAATAACATAAACAACCGAGTAATAGATAGAGATTTATTACTGGGTAATAAAGGAACAAAATAGATACTCATACAAGTAACAATTCATTTTATTTTAAATGTATCGATATTAATAAAAATCTCTATAGACAGATAGAACATAAAACATTCTATTTCTTAATGAATTAATTAGGTATAGAGAAGTGTTTAAACGCGATATTGGAGCGGGAAACGAGGTTCGAACTCGCGACCTCAACCTTGGCAAGGTTGCGCTCTACCAACTGAGCTATTCCCGCATAAGAGAAGTGTTTTAAATGGTGCCCGGGGCGAGACTTGAACTCGCACGGCCAAAAAGGCCGAGGGATTTTAAATCCCTTGTGTCTACCGATTTCACCACCCGGGCTCAAAACTTATTACGTAAGGTAATCCGCTTTGAATGCAGTGCATTTTACCTATCTTGAGATTTCAGTCAACATAAATTTTGGATTAATTGTTTAATTGCTCAATGTTTAGCTTATTGTTGGTTTAATATTGAGTTTTTGGGGATTGAGAAGTGTAATTTTGTGAACTTACAGAAGATAACAAAATTACACTAAAAGTAACGATTATCGACTTTTTGATAAATTATTCTTCATCTAATAAGTCACTTTGCGCTATCCATAAATATTGGAACATGGATACTAACGTTAAAATTGTGGCTAAAAAAAGTGCAGCTAGCCCCGCATATATAACAAGATCGCAAGGACGCCAAAGTAACCAAGTTAATGCTGTCATTTGAGCAATTGTTTTAATTTTGCCAATTGAAGATACTGCAACATTACCTCGTTTGCCAATTTCAGCCATCCATTCACGTAATGCAGAGATAATAAGTTCACGAGAGACGATTATTATTGCAGGAATAGAAATCCACCACGCTTGATAATATTGCGTTATAAGTACCAATGCGATTGTTACCATTATTTTGTCGGCAACAGGATCTAAAAAAGCACCAAATTTAGTCGTTTGACCTAATCGGCGGGCAAGGTAACCGTCAAAAACATCTGTAACTGCGGCTATTAGGAAGATTAATGCCGAAAAAAAGCCTGACCATTCATGAGGGATTAAATAAAATGCCAACACAAAAAATGGAATCAGTATTACTCGAAATAATGTTAAGAATGTAGGTAAGTTAATTTTCATGTGACATTAGCTCATATTGTTTTATTAATCAAATGGTTAGCGACAATTAAAAAAACAGGGTTTTCTCATTGATTATGTTGCCTGAAAAATGTTAATTTTTCAATGCGTTATTGCTGTAAATTTAGATAAATTTTTTCAGCTAATGATTTTGAAATACCTTGAACTTGTGCAATTTCGTCTATACTGGCATTTTTCAACTCTCTAAGCCCACCAAAATGCTTGAGTAATGCTTGCCGCCTTTTTCCACCAACGCCTTCAATATGCTCTAAAGCGCTGTCAGTTAACTGCTTAACGCCTTTTTTACGTTGACCAACAATTGCATGATCGTGCGATGCATTTCGAATTTGTTGAATAAGCAGTAAAGCAGGGGAATGATAATCCAGATAATATCCTTTTCCATGAGCTTCAAAGAATAGTGTTTCTAATCCTTCTTTACGTTCAGCACCTTTGGCCACACCAATTAAAATAGGGTGGTTTTTATCCCAGTTTACATCTAAATTATCAAAAACCCTTAACGCTTGGTTAAGTTGACCTTTTCCTCCATCTATAAAGATGATGTCTGGGATCTTATCTTCAGGAAGATCTTTCTTACTATAACGACGGGTTAAGACTTGCTCCATTGCCGCATAATCGTCTCCAGGCGTGATACCATTTATATTGTAGCGACGAAACTCAGATTTAACAGGACCTTTATCATCAAAAACGACACAAGATGCAATTGTGTTTTTACCCATAAAATGGCTTATATCAAAACATTCCATTCGATTGATTTTATCAATGCCCAAAAACTCTTTTAGTGCATCATATCGTTGTTTAATGGTTGAGTTTTCGAGTAGTTTATTTTTTACTTCAGTTTGAGCATTAACTGTTGCAATATTTAATAGTTTAAGATTATCACCTTTTGGTTCATCAACTATTTTTACTTGATGTTCAGCGACAATAGATAAAGTATCTTCCATTGCTTGCTTGTCAGATAATGAAAAATTGAGAAGAATTTTCTTCGGAATATTTCTATTTTGATTTCCTTGTAAATAAAATTGTCCTAAAAATGTCTCGATCACTTCTTCTAGTTCAGTATTAGATGGTACTTTTGGAAAATAAGAACGATGTCCAAATGTTTGACCATTTCGAATAAAGAGTACATAGATACAAGCTAAGCCGAGTTCGTAATGGAAACCAATCACATCTAAATTATCATTATTGTTATAGATAGCTTGTTTTTCATTTATGTGTTTGATCGCTTGTAGCTGATCTCGTAATGCGGCTGCTTTTTCAAAATTAAGTTCACTACTGGCTTTTTGCATATCCGCAGTAATTTTTTGCAAAATTTGGTCTGATTGTCCGGAGAGAAATAACCTTACATAATTAACTTGTTCATTATAATCTTCGTCGCTAACTAAGCCTGGTACACAAGGCCCTAAACAGCGTTTGATTTGGTACTGTAAACAAGGACGAGTTCGGTTACGATAAGTGCTATTTAAACATTGTCTTATTGGAAATGTTTTTTGTAATAAGGCAAGAATTTGTTTTACCGCATATCCACTCGGATAAGGGCCAAAAAACTCATCTTTTTTTCGATTAATTGCACCTCGATACAAAGACAATTGAGGATGTCTTTCTTTACTTAATTTGATAAACGGGTAGCTTTTATCATCTTTGAGCAATACATTGTATTTGGGTTGATATTTTTTGATATAAGTTTGTTCGAGTAATAATGCTTCAGTCTCTGTATTGGTGATGGTAAATTCAACTCGATGAATATGACTTACCAATCGATCGGTTTTGATCGTTTTTTTACTGCTATTGAAATAGCTTTTTAAGCGATTATTGAGATCTTTCGCTTTTCCCACATAAATAATGGTATCTTTATCATTAAACATTTGATAGATACCTGGTTTATGTGGGACTGTTTTTAGAAAAGATGCTGTATCAAATTGGCTCATATTAGTTTTCAAAGGTGAGGGCTTTTTTCTCTATTATCCTCATAATGGTGCTTAAAATACCATTTATCAAGAGGTAAATGAGCCCTGCAACCATAAAAATTGAGAAGTCATAGTATTCACCATTTAATGCATTACTATATCCCATTAAATCCATAACAGGAATCATTGAAGCTAAGGCTGTACCTTTTACCACAAAAACGACTTCGTTAGAATAAGTAGAAAGAGCACGTTTTAATGCATATGGCATGACAATTTTAAGAGTTTGTCTTTTGTTCATACCTAAAGCGCTACATGCTTGCCACTGTCCTTGTGGAACAGATTTTAATGCACCATAAAATATTTGTGTAGTATAAGCGGCACTATTAAGCGTTAAAGCTAAATAAGCACAAAACCAAGGTGAAGAAATAAAATCATAAAAAGCAGGAAATTTACTTAAATATTCACCAAATTGTGATGGTCCATAATAGATTAAAAACAGCTGTACTAATAATGGTGAACCAGTAAAAATAATGATATAAGCGCGAATTGTTTTCGTTAATAGCTTAGAATTTAACGATAAAAGACATGAAAAAACAATAGCCAAAATACCAGCCGTTAATATACCGAATATACTTAGACTTAATGTATCAGGTAGACCTTGAAGAATGATTTTTAGATAAAAAATAAAATTATCAGACATAAAATAACCTTACTGACTATTGGCTGATGGTTCAAAATGGGTTGCACGTTTTTCAATACGTGAAATAATTTTTTGACTTAAAATTGATATCACTAAATAAATAATCATCGCAACAAAGTACCATAAAAAAGGCTGATTGGTTCGGGCAACTATTGTTTTGGTTTGCATCATTAAATCATCTATCGCGATTGCTGAAACAAGGGCAGTATCTTTTAATAAGATTAACCATTGGTTACTCAAACCGGGTAATGCGTGTCGCCACATTTGTGGCATGATAATACGAAAGAAAGTTCGAGATTTGCTTAATCCTAAAACTTGAGCTGCCTGTTTTTGTCCGCTTGAAATCGCTTTAAATGCACCGCGTAACGTTTGTGAGGCATAAACAGCGTAGAGTAATGATAAAGCAAAAACACCGCATAAAAATGGGTCCGGTTGGGTATTATGAATACTCATTTTTACGGTAAACGATGTAAAGCCGAGAGGAACGGTAAAGCCATCATCTAATGCCATCAATAGCAGTGGTAAACCAGTATAAATCGCAACCACAATTAATAATTCGGGTAAAGCTCGAATGGTTAAATTGAATAGCGACATTAGCCATGCAACGGGTTTGAATGGTACTGATTCTAAAATAGTAAAAATGAACGCAAAAAACATTCCAACGACTAACGATACAAATGCTAATGATAACGTAATCGCGGTAGCTTTCGTAAGCGGCAAAATATACCCATCCATAGAAGAGAGTAACAAGTCTATACCGTGTGCAAAAAATTCTGACATAAAAGAACCGTAGTTAAATTTAAAAAATAAACTCGCCGCAGAATATGCGGCGAGATAAATAAGAACTGATTTTGTTATTAATAATTATTTACTAAACCATTTTTTATAAATAGCATCTAATTCGCCATTTGCTTTTAGTTTATCGATTGCTTGATTAAATTGTTCAAGTAATTGATCATTGCCTTGACGTAAAGCAATACCTAAACCTTCACCAAAAAATTCATGATCGGTAATTTTATCGCCTAAAGCAACGATATCAGCATCTTTACCTAACCATTCACCAGCAACAAAAGAGCTTGAAACAATAGCATCAATACGTTTAGCTTTTAAATCTAAGAAAGCAAATTGGTAGCTATCATAGCTTACTGCTTTAACATCAGGATATTTTTCATTTAAATATTTTAAGTAAGTTGTACCTTTTTGAATACCAACTTTCTTACCTTTTAGCTGGTCAAGACTAGTTAAGGAATCTTTTAATGTAACAAATTGGATTGAGCTATCATCATAATAGATTTTAGTAAATGCAACTTGCTTTTGACGTTCAGGTGTAACATCTATACCAGCAATAGCCGCATCGATTCGACGAGTTTTTAAACTAGGAATTAATCCATCAAATGATTGATTTACAATGTTACAAGTTACTTTCATTTCATCACAAAGTTTATTCATGACGTCAATATCAAACCCGATGATTTCGTTTTTATCATTAGTAAATTCGAAAGGTGCATAAGTCGCTTCGGTACCAATGGTTAACGTTTCAGTTGCTTGAGCTGCAAATGCAGATCCTGCAAGTATAATAGCTAGTAATGTTTTTTTCATATATCCACCCAATCAGATTTTTATTAATATTAATGCGATAGATAAGCTTTGAACTCTTCAGTTTTTGGATGAGCAAAACACTCAATTTGACCTTGTTCAACAATCTTACCCTGTTCCATGTAAATCACTTGTGAAGCAACTTTACGAGCAAAATCGACTTCATGCGTAACAATAATCTGTGTAATTCCTGTCTGTGACAGTTCATTAATGATTTCTGCAATTTGAGATGTGATTGCAGGATCTAAAGCTGCTGTTGGCTCATCAAATAGCAAAATTTTAGGTTCCATCATTAAGGCTCTCGCAATAGCCACTCGTTGCTGTTGACCACCTGAAAGGTGAAGAGGGTAACGATGTGCCATTTCATCAATTTGTAAGCGAGCCAAAATTGACATGGCTTTTTCACTTGCTTCTTTTTTCGATAGTTTCAAAACTTGGCAAGGGGCTTCAATTAAGTTCTCTAAAACAGTTAAATGTGGCCATAAGTTGTAATTTTGAAAAACCATGCCAACATTTTTGCGTAAAGTTCGAATAGTTGATTCACTTATCTTTTTTGAAAAATCAAAATGTGAATCCGCAATTGTCATTTCACCAGACGTTGGTATTTCAAGTAAGTTAAACACTTTCAGTAAAGAACTTTTACCTGCACCGCTCTGACCAAGTAAAACAATTGTTTCACCTAAAGGGTAACATAAAGAGACATCATTTAATGCCTGATGTTTACCATAAAAACAGTTAATATGGTTTAATTCGATATTCATTAGTATTAGATAAACTATTTAAATTTTAATTGACTAAATATTACTTTTTTTTGCATAAAAATGCAATCTAAATTATTAGACAACGATATTTTAGCTTGATTTTTAAGCTAAAAACCCGGCTCCTCAACTTTTTTTATTGTCGTTATTTTAGTGTTGTATCAAGTTGTTTGTATAATTATCAGTACTTAGAATTATAAAAAACATGAAGATTAAATAATAATGTGAGATATATGACCATATACTTAGTTCAAAAACCCCGTTCCTCAACTTTTTTTTAGATTTATATAATGTTATTAATTTTGATTATTAATGATTGGGATGGTAGGACCAAGAAATTTAGGTTCTTTGTTCAGGATGTAAAGATCAATAAAAGCACTTACTCGTGCAAACATCTCTCTAATTCGAACTAACTTCATGCTTTTGGGGGCAGGGACAGCAAAACATTGAGCTTGAATACCTTGCGCTAACGCAATAAACATTGCTCGTTCACAATGGAATTCTTGAGTAATAATAGTAAATTCATCTGCATCAAAGACTTTATTTGCACGAACAATTGAATCGAAGGTTCTAAATCCAGCAAAATCTAACACAATGGCATCTTTAGGGATGCCTGCTTTTATGAGATCTTTCTGCATCATAATGGGTTCGTTATAATTTAATTGCGCATTGTCTCCACTAAGCAATAAATAATCAACTTTACCTTGCCAATAGAGATCAATCGCACCATCTATTCGGCTGCGATAAAAACCATTGATTCCGCCATTTTTTACATATTTAGATGTTCCTAATACAACACCAATTGTTCGGTAGGGAAGTTTGTTTTCATCGTGATAAATGTAAGGTGCTGTCTTATAGCTTATCCAAAAGTCGAGTCCAATTACTAAGGCAAGTAGTAATGAAAAAAAAGCAATAAAATAAGCAATAAGTTTTTTTAACTTCATACTAAAACCAATCAAAAATAAATACCATTATTGGGAATAAAAATGGTGCTGTTAATGAGGTCATAATACCACATAAAACTAGAGATAGGGAGCTATAAGCCCCTTCGTTATAATTGACTTCAATACAACGCGCTGTACCTACAGCATGAGATACTGCACCAATTGATAATCCTCTTGCTGAAGGGGTTTTTATTCTAGCAACGTTCAATAATTGATGACCAAAAATACCGCCTAGTGTTCCAACAAGTATTACGCATAATGCAGCGATTGATTGAACGCCACCCTCATTACCAGCGATGGTGACCGCGATGGCTGTTGTCACTGATTTAGGTAATACTGATGCAGCAATTTCTTTACTACCCCCTAACCATAATGCAATAAACACACCGGTTACCATAGACGCTATGGAGGCAGTGAAGGTGATAATCATGATTGACTTCCAACGGGCTTTTATTTGTGGAATGAGTTCATATAAAGGATAAGCCAAAGCAATGACAGAGTAAGGAAGTAGATCGTTAATAATTTTTACGTTTTTAATATATTCAACATACTCGGTATTTGTTATTAATAAAATAGGGATTAATACAATAACCGAAATGACTAATGGGTTAAATAACGGATTTTTAATTTTAAATGAGATTCTTCTAATAATTAAAAAAACCAAAACGGTTAATGGTAGCATCCATATCATGATTGGTTCTCCCTATTATCGGAGGTTTTAACGACTTTTTTATGCAGATGTTCAGTTAAAAAAGCGGTTAAATATAAGACAATAACTGAACCACCAACACTAGCAAAAATTATCGGTATCCAATTATCTAAGAGTAATGAATAATTATCCATTATCCCCATCGCCGCAGGAATAAAGAGTACCGTCATGTATCGCATGAAAAGATTACAGCTATTTTTTATCCAACACGTTGGTATTAATTGAAAAGTTAATAAAATGAACAAAATCAATAAACCAATAATACTTCCAGGGATCATGATTGGTAAGATTGCAGATACGACATTTCCTGCCCATAAGCAAATGGTTAGGATAATCAAGCCTCGACCGTAGCTAAATAGTGTGTAGTATAAAGAATAAAGTCGATGCTTAATGGTTGCATGTTTGGCTAAAAAGTGTTTCATAAATTAAATGCTAATTGTTTAAAACTTAAATTATGATTACCAATTCTATAGTAAGAGATGGCATTGTACTTTGAACAGGCGTATATGATACGCCCGTAACATTTAATTATCCAACTAAATAATGACAATATTGATATAGTTGTTTTAGTAATGCCAGCTTTTCAGGTTTTTGTATATAAATCTCAGCAAGTTGTTCAAGGGTTTGCATATAATCTTGAACTTTAGTTGCATCTAGTTTGTCACGACAATGATCTTGCCAGATTCGTAACTCTTGTTCAGTTAACGTTTCTGGATAGTTTCTAGCTTTATAACGAAACAGTAATTTTGCTAATCTTGGATCATCAAAAGTTAACGATAAACTATCTAATAATTGGGGGGGAGTAGTTCGAATCGTTTCACAATTTAATAAATCATTTCCATTTAAAAAGCCTGCATATATTTGTGCATCGACATCATTATTGTTATTTGAGTATTCATTATCCATGCCAAATAGTTCACGCATTTTACTTTGTAATAAACTTTGATTTTCCAGTAGTTTTTGTTGATTTTCTAAGCATTTTTGTTTATCAAGATCGAAACGTTTTGCATTATCGGGTAATAGTGTGCTCAATGGCGCAATGATTGGGCATTTGTTAATATGAATTAGTTTTAATGGGATACGTTGTTCATCAACATCAAGATCTTCAGTTTTAGTGTAGAGTTTCTCTCGAATAGTTTCGACTGGTAAATTAATCAGTGAATCGATATCTCCAGTAAGATCACAAACAATCACTGCATTTTTTTGATTTGCGTGCCATGCAATAGGGCTAACTAATGACATGTTACCGCGATAACTACCTAACATGCCAGAAACGTGAATTATTGGCGTCATGTTGGCAATATCGATAAGCTCGACAACTTTATTTTTATTACGTAGTGTGAAGAAGTAATTGAATAACTTTGGTTGTACTTGCTTAATTAATTTTGCCATCGCAATGGTGGCGTAGACATCAGACATAGCATCATGCGCATGTTCATGTTTAATATTATTAGCTTTAGTGAGATCTTCTAATCGAAAACTAGGGAAACCAGATTCATTTATTGGCCAATTAATCCCTTCCGGTCTTAATGCATAACAAGCTCGGACGACATCTAGTAGGTCCCATCTTGAATTACCGTTTCGCCAACTATAAGCATAAGGGTCATAAAAGTTACGGTATAAGATGTTGCGAGTCACTTCATCATCAAAACGAATATTATTATAGCCTAAGATACACGTGTTAGGTTGGCTAAATGCTTCATGTATTTGTTTGGTGAATTCGGCTTCACATATACCTTGTTGATTTGCTTTTTGTGGCGTTATTCCAGTTATTAGCACAGCTTCAGGATTGGGAAGATAATCTTGGGCTATTTGACAATAGATGACTAAAGGTTCTTCAATAATATTAAAATCACTGTCAGTTCGAACACCAGCAAACTGAGCAGGGCGATCTAAAGCTGGATTTATGCCAAAAGTTTCATAATCGTGAAAATAAAAGGTTATCTGCTGTGAATTATTTTTCATTATTCTATAATTTTTTGTATTTAAATTTATTAAATCAAGCTGTTTTGTTTATCGGCTTTAGGATGATATTTAAGTCTGATATTGAAAAATATTAACTAAATATCGATAGTTATATATTTTATATTATATCAGATTTAATGAGAGTAATGTGGGATAAAATATAATTATTGGAAGATAAGCTCAAATAAAAAAGTGAATATAATAATATATTCACTTTTCTAATCCTCCTAAATTAGTAATAATTATCGAGTTCTTTTAGAAATATTTTTAACTCTTCTATCCATAATTCAGCATTCATGGTTGTACCATGGCCTCGGGTCTTAACACTTGCTGGAATTAGATAATATTTAGCAGCAACAACATCCTTGAGGGCTTTTTCCATTAAACCTGTGTTTGGTGGATTTCTTTCATCATCTTCTGAATTGATAACTAACATAAATGCTTTAATTTTTGTTAGCTCTTTTGTTGGATCAAAGTTTCTGGCAGCATCCCATTGATATAAAAAATCATTCGCGTCCATTGTTGTTCGTTCTTTTAACTTATTTGCTAATATTTCTTCTGTTTTCTGGGTGTTATAAGCGTTATTTTGCCAGGCAATATCACCTCCGTTAGTCGCGATATCGTAATAATTATAAACAGTTTGGAATTTTTCAGGTTGTTTGCTATAAAAGCCATTATTCCAATCAGGATCGTCTTTAATTGAATTAATGATCATCTTTCTCATTATCCAATTTCGACTAGACATTGGCGCAGGGGTTGCTGCCATTGCAATTGCTGCTTTCATGTAATTAGGATACATAGTTACCCATTGCCATGTATTCATTCCACCCATCGAGTTACCAATAATAAGTTCAAGATGATCTATATTTAAACCTTTTTTCAAAAGTAGGTATTGAGCATTAACCATGTCGGTATAATCATAATGAGGAAAGTTTCCTTTCAAACCGTCAGAGGGTTTCGAAGATTGACCTGTACCAATAGCATCAGGCAATATTATGAAATATTTTTCAGCATCCAACGGCATTCCTTTATCGAATAAGGCATGACCAAAACTGTCATTAAGCATTGAATCTCCATTGCCAGTTGTGCCATGTAAAACTAATACTGGCTTTCCTTTAGGGTCGCCGATAGTGACATAATGAATTTTCAAATTTTGAATTGTGTTACCATCATTAAATTTAAATTTTTCAATAATATAATCACCTTCTTTTCGGTTATAGAACTCGGAACAATATCCTTGCGATGCGAAAACAAGAAAAATAAAAAATAGTAGCGCTTTTTTTATATTATTCATATGTGGCTCTCTCCTTCATAATTACGTTATGAATCATATGTGTAAGAGATAGGATAGGAAGGTAATATTTACGTTGAATGAATTTTTTCCAACGTTAGTTTCTATAATAATTTATTAAATGATAGTCATCCAATAAAAATACGTTTATTTACATTAAATAATTAAATTTGAATATGAATTTTAAGTATAAACGGAAAGTTCTTTAAGTTAGTAAAAAGGGAATTATCAATTCCCTTTCTTGAAGTTATTTAATAGAATTTTTAGTCTTTGGGTGCGCTTTCGATGATATCAGCTAGCTTTTCGAGAGTTAATCTTAAGAACCTTGGCATAGCTTCGATTTCAATCGAGTCCATCAAGTTTTTCACATAGAGCCCTAATTCAGTATCGCCTTCAACAATGAGTCGACGTTGAAAGAATAATGTATCAGGATCTTGCCGTCTAGTTGCTATCATTATTAAGTCATTGGCATTGCCGATGAAGCTTACATCAGGTATTTCTTCGCGGCTAACCACAAGTTTGTTATCAATTAAGCTGACAAACCAGACTAATTGAAGATCGATAACTTGGATTTTGAGCCAACGATTTTCTAAAAAATCTAGCTCGCCATCTTCAAGTGAATGTTTGAATTGCAATTGTAATAATTGTTCAATAGCTCTTTTTTTAAGGCTAAAGGGTATACATTGTAATGTCATACCCAACATTTGTGGCGCTTTATCGACAAATTGTGAATGAATTCTTCCTAGAAATTGGTGTTTATTGCCAATCATTTACGCATCTCCAGAGATCATCTTCTCATAAATATCTAAATCGGTATTTAGATGCTCGAAAACTTCTTCACTAACTTCATCACGAACTTTCATTTGAAGTAATGCGGTGCGCTCCGCCCCAATTGCGACTAAACGCATACGTCTTTCTAGATTTTCAGCTTCAAGAGCTTTTTGTTCTAAATCTTTTAAGCCAGTTCGACGTCTTAATGAACCTATAACACGTGAACCAACTTCGTGGATAATTTCTTGATCTAGGCCTTCTTCAGACGTTTCTTGTAAAAGGCTAGTTTGCATTTTTTCAAGACTAACGATAGCTTCTTCAGCCATTTGTCCTTTTACGGTTAATATTTCGTTGTCTTGTTCGGAGTTATCCAAGATCACACTACCTCGTAATAAAATTGGTAACATGATAATAGCGGATATTAATGATACTAATATAATACCAGCAGCAATAAATACTAGTTGATATCTGCCCGCAATGGTTATTGGAATAGATAATACACCGGCTAGTGTTATCGCTCCGCGGACACCAGCAAAAGTAGATATCCATAAATCACGTGTGGTATATGAATTAAATGCTAATGGACGCTTTGTGCCAAATGGCATTGTTGGCATTTTTTTCATAGCCCAAAGCCAAGCAAATCGAGTGCCCATTAATACTATAAAAACAAACAATACAATTAAGCATAGTTGCCATAATTCAATTGATGCATCGGTTTGGTTTTCAGCAAATGTATTTTTTAAAATACTTGGAAGCTGAATACCTAATAGAACAAAAACAAATCCATTGAATACGAACGTTAACATTGACCATGCACTATCAGATTGTAAGCGAGTTGTTAAAGGTGCATTACGCATCATTCCTGAGTGGTTAACTGTCATACCAGCACTTACTGCAGCTAAAATACCGGAACAGTGACATTCTTCAGCAATGATATAAGCGGCAAATGGTAGTAAGAATAATAGTACGATTTGGATTGCGGGATCATTGTTTGTTAGTTGGTTTATTTTACGCAAAATACGAGCATATAACCAAGTGAATATCACCCCAACAGCTAATCCACCTAAAGCAACCACAAAGAAGGATATACTGATTTGTAATAAGTTGAATTCAAATGCACCCGCTGCAATTGCAAGTGCAAATTTTAAGGAAACAAGGCCAGAAGCGTCATTCATTAAGGCTTCACCTTCAATGATTTCCATCTTCTCTTTTTCAATTCGTCCTTTACCGACAATACCACTAAGTGCGACGGCATCGGTAGGTGATAATACTGCTGCTAATGCAAATACGGCTGGCATTGAAATATCTGGTAGCATCCAATGTAGTAAGTAACCCAGAGCAACAATTGATATAACCACTAGAACCAAGGCTAGCCCTACAATTTCTCGTACATTATGGACAAAATCTTTTACAGAAGTTTTACGTCCATCAGCAAATAGTAAAGGAGGAATGAACAATACAAGAAATAGGTCTGAGTTAAACTCTAAATAAATACCTAATGCGGCAAGAATACTACCTAGTAGTATTTGCATTAGAGGCAATGGGATCTGTATTGGTAACATTTTTATAATGACACCAGAAAGTGATACAATTAATACTATTAGTAATATTGTTGAAAATAGTTCCATAGCTACTCTTTTAGTTATCCCATATATAGTTATCTATTATATAGGATTTTTAAGAATATTTCAGGTTAAAATTGTATAAAATCACTCAAATTTTAAGCAATCTCTATTATTGATCAAAAAAAGTAATAATTTAATTGATGGGCAGGTTAGATGGAAAATTGGCGAAGAGCATTTGTATTACATACCAGAACATACAGTGAAAGCAGTTTGCTAGTCGATTTATTCGTTGAAAATGTTGGGAAAATAACCATTTTAGCAAAAGGTGCTAGGCGTAAACGCTCTGCATTAAAAGGTGTTTTACAACCTTTTACTCCACTAATTGTTCAATATTCAGGTCATGGAGAAATAAAAACTTTACGTCAAGTTGAGGCTGTTTCCCTTACTTTACCTCTTGTTTCTGTTTATTTATATAGCGCCTTTTATTTAAATGAACTATTACACCGTGTTTTAGTCGCCGAAACCGAAATAACTACGTTGTTTGATGATTATCTAGCAAGTATACAACAATTAGCCCAACAAGTTCCTGCTGAAAACGTGTTACGAGCATTTGAATTGGCCTTACTTGAAAATTTGGGCTATCACGTTGATTTTTTTCATTGCAGTGCAACAGGTGACGATATTGTTGAATCTATGCATTATCAATATATTTCAGAAAAAGGTTTTATTTGTAGTTTGTTACAAAATAGTACCGCTTTCACTGGTGAAGAAGTCTTAGCTTTAGGGAAAAGGCAATTTCACAATATCGATACACTTAAAGCGGCAAAACGTTTTACCAGGATGGCGTTAAAACCTTATGTTGGTGCAAAACCATTTAAAAGTAGAGAATTATTTTTAAAAATATAATTTGTCTTTTAACTTAATTTAAAAGGGACTTTATGTAAAATGTATCAGATCTATTCCGTCAACAATGTTGACGGAAAGATGATTAATCATAAATTAATAAACCGGAGGTTTGGCATAATTACCATTATCAGCAGGAAAAGCATTTGGACTTAATTTTTGATAGTTTCTACTATTATCTTCTAACTGAAATATTGCCGTGCCTATTACACCTATATTTGTTGCTGAACCTTCACTATTATGATTAGCATAAGCACTAGAGCTGTCAGAAAAAGTAAAAGCAGCTACTTCATTATTACTTTTACGGAAGCCTTCAATCACAAGTGTGTCATGTGGTCTTAAAATATAGCCATTGTTTGATAATGAACCAGCTTTACCATTAATAACGTCTAATCCATCAATAGTTGCTACAATTTCATAGGTATTAGAAGAGTAATTACGATAGAATAATCGGTAGCTTTGTCCTACTTTACCTTGTAACTTAACGTTGTTATTTTGCTTAGTTAATGGCCATTTTTTGCCACGATCATCAAGGAAAGTCATACCAACTCTACCATTATTCAACATAACTTCTGAAATTGCTTTTCCATTATATTGATGTGCTGAATAATTGATAGTAATAACATCAATAGGGTAAAAACCGGTACGTTTCATACTTACTTGTTGAACATGCGATTCAATGCCATCTCCCCATTGAGTCCCTAAGCTTTTATTAGCACTTTCTGTATTAGATGATGCAACATCACTATTACGATGAGATTGGCATCCAGTTACAATTAAAGTTAATAAAGATAAAATAGCGATAAAATATTTTGTATGCATTACTTTCATATTCCTTTATATATTATGTAGTTAAACATATTTATCTTAATACATTATGTTATTATATATAATATTTTTTTACTGGCTATGTTTTATTTCAGCTATTTATAATTAATTATGACTAATTAAGTGTTATTAAATTATTATAATAAAATCTGTGATAAACCCTCGATATTCTATTTAAAATCCTTAAGATAAGTGGTAGTATACACAACTATTTTTTATGTACGCATGTGCGCTTTCGTGTGGCGCACCACTGTTATAAGGATTTATTATGCCAATTATTACTCTTCCTGACGGAAGTCAACGTCAATTTGATAAGCCTGTTACTGTTTTAGAAGTTGCTCAAAGTATTGGAGCTGGTCTTGCCAAAGCATGTATTGCTGGGCGAGTAAATGGTGAACGTAAAGATGCTTGTGATTTAATTGAGCAAGATTCAACTTTATCTATTATTACATCAAAAGATGAAGATGGGCTTGAAATAATTCGTCACTCTTGCGCTCATTTGTTAGGACATGCAATTAAACAACTTTGGCCAAATACGCAAATGGCAATTGGTCCAACGATTGATAACGGCTTTTATTACGATGTCGATTTAGATCACTCTCTAACTCAGGAAGATCTTGATGCTTTAGAAAAGCGTATGCATGAATTGGCTAAGAAAGATTATGAAGTTATAAAAGAAGTAGTAAGTTGGGAACGTGCTAGAGAAGTATTCTGGGAGCGTCATGAACCATATAAAATTGCTATTTTAGATGAAAATATTCCAAAAGATTCTACTCCTGCACTTTATCACCATGAAGAATATATTGACATGTGCCGCGGGCCACATGTGCCGAATATGCGTTTTTGCCATCATTTTAAATTACAAAAAATTGCTGGAGCATATTGGCGGGGTAATAGTGATAATAAAATGTTACAACGTATTTATGGCACAGCATGGGCTGATAAAAAACAACTTGATAGTTACTTACAATTTTTAGAAGAAGCAGCTAAGCGAGACCATCGTAAAATTGGTAAACAGCTAGATTTGTATCATATGCAGGAAGAAGCACCAGGTATGGTGTTTTGGCATAACGATGGCTGGATTATTTTCCGTGAACTTGAGGTTTTTGTTCGCACTAAACTAAAAGAATACGATTATCAAGAAGTGAAAGGTCCATTTATGATGGATCGGGTTTTATGGGAAAAAACAGGTCATTGGGGTAACTATAAAGAGTTGATGTTTGTTACTTCATCTGAAAATCGTGAATACTGTATTAAACCGATGAACTGCCCAGGGCACGTTCAAATTTTCAATCAAGGTTTAAAATCTTATCGCGATTTACCACTAAGAATGGCTGAGTTTGGTAGTTGTCACCGAAACGAACCGTCAGGCTCATTACATGGTTTAATGCGTGTTCGCGGTTTTACCCAAGATGATGCACATATCTTTTGTACTGAGAACCAAATCCGCAGTGAAGTTAATAACTGTATCAAAATGGTCTATGACATGTATAGCACATTTGGTTTCAAAGATATTACTGTTAAATTATCAACTCGTCCTGAAAAACGCATTGGTAAAGATGAAACTTGGGACTTAGCAGAGAAAGATTTAGCAGAATGTTTAACTGAAAATGGTATTGAATTTGAGTATTTACCTGGCGAAGGTGCATTTTATGGGCCAAAAATTGAATTTACGCTTCATGATTGCTTAGGCCGTGCATGGCAATGTGGTACAGTCCAACTCGACTTTATGTTACCAGAAAGATTAGATGCAACTTATGTAGGTGAAGATAATGAACGTCATGTTCCAGTTATGATTCACCGAGCGATTTTAGGTTCGATGGAACGTTTTATGGGAATTTTGACTGAAGATTGTGCAGGATTCTTCCCAACTTGGTTAGCACCATTACAAGTTGCCGTTATCAATATTACCGATAATCAAGCTGATTATGCGAAACAATTAACCAGCCAATTACAAAAAGTTGGTATTAGAGCAAAAGCAGACTTGAGAAATGAGAAAATAGGGTTTAAAATTCGTGAGCATACTCTAAAACGTGTTCCTTACATGTTTGTTTGTGGAGACAAAGAAATGGAATCAGGAACAATTTCAGTTAGAACACGCCAAGGTAAAGATCTTGGTAGCTTTGAAGTGAAACATGTTATAGAATTATTGCTTAATGAAATTCATAGTCGTTCATTAGAACAGATGAATTAATGATAAATTACTTTGGAGGAATGAGATATTAAAGTCAGTAAGCGAATTCAGTCAACACGCGCGCACAAAATTAACGATGAGATTACAGCTCGCGAGGTGAGGTTAACCGGCGTCGATGGTGAACAGCTCGGTATTGTTAGCTTAGATGAAGCTTTAAAACAAGCTGAAGAAGCAACGTTGGATTTAGTTGAAATAAGTCCTAATGCAGAGCCACCTGTTTGTCGAATTATGGATTATGGCAAATTCCTCTATGAAAAGAGTAAAGCAACAAAAGAACAGAAGAAGAAGCAAAAGGTTGTTCAGGTTAAGGAAATTAAATTCCGACCTGGTACAGACGAAGGCGACTATCAGGTAAAACTCCGCAGCCTGATACGCTTTCTTGAAGATGGCGATAAAGCCAAAGTTACGTTGCGTTTTCGTGGACGTGAAATGGCTCACCAACAGTTAGGTATTGAAATGCTTGACCGCATTAAAGAAGACTTAGCTGATTTGGCGGTTATTGAATCTTATCCAACTAAGATTGAAGGTCGTCAAATGATTATGGTGTTAGCGCCGAAGAAAAAGTAATGGTTTTCCAAGTTAATTTTTAGTTTCTGAAAATTACACCATTATTTTATTTTTATTAACAATGCGAAGTGGAAATTTATAAAATGCCTAAAATTAAAACTGTAAGAGGCGCAGCAAAGCGCTTTAAAAAAACAGCTTCTGGTGGCTTTAAGCATAAACAAGCTAACAAGAGCCATATCCTAACTAAAAAATCAACTAAGCGTAAACGTCATTTACGTGGTTTGACTACTGTGTCAAAAGGCGATTTAGGTTTAGTAGTGGCGTGTGTTCCATACGCTTAATTATTGATTAATTTTTTAGAGGATATAGTTTATGGCTCGTGTTAAACGTGGTGTTATTGCTCGTGCACGTCACAAGAAAATTTTAAAACAAGCAAAAGGGTATTATGGTGCTCGTTCACGTGTATATCGTGTTGCTTTCCAAGCAGTAATTAAAGCAGGACAATATGCTTATCGTGACCGTCGTCAACGTAAACGTCAATTCCGTCAATTATGGATTGTACGTATCAATGCTGCTGCTCGTCAATGTGGTCTTTCTTATAGTCGTTTCATCAACGGTTTAAAGAAAGCTTCAATTGAAATCGATCGTAAGATCCTTGCAGATATTGCAGTATTTGATAAAAATGCATTCGCTGCATTAGTTGAAAAAGCAAAAGCTGCACTTTAATAGCTTTATAAGAGCCGAGTTATCTCGGCTTTTATGTTTTATAAAAAGATTATTTAAGAGTTAATTATGAATTTAGTTATTTTTCGTTTCTTTTTTAGCTTCAATAATGCTATTCGTTCGTGAGGCAAATAAAAAACGAAAAATAATTATAAAAGCCTCAGAAGAGGCTTTTTTTATGTAATAAACAATAAGCAGGAGAACTGTATGTCTCAATTAGTTGAACTGGTAAGCAATGCCAAATCCGCTATTGAAAATGCTAATGATATTAATACCATAGAACAAATTCGAGTGGAATATTTTGGTAAAAAAGGCTATTTTACAATGCAGATGGCTTCTTTACGTGATGTTCCCGCTGATGAACGCCCCGCTGTAGGTCAGAAAATTAATGATGCTAAGCAACAAGTTGTTGAGTTATTAAATCAGAAGCGTAACTTTTTAGAGCGTCAGGCTCTTAATGCAAAATTAGCAAATGAAACAATTGACATTACATTACCAGGTAAGTCGCTAGAATTAGGTGGTTTACATCCAGTTACTAAGACAATTAATCGTTTAGTTGAATTTTTTGGAGAACTGGGCTTTGTTGTTGAGACTGGACCAGAAATCGAGGACGATTATCATAACTTTGATGCATTAAATATTCCTGCTCATCATCCTGCACGTGCTGATCACGATACATTTTGGTTTGATGCAAAACGTTTATTACGCACACAAACTTCTACAGTTCAAATAAGAACAATGGAAAATCAAAAACCGCCAATCCGAATCATTGCTCCAGGTAGAACTTATCGTAATGATTATGATCAAACGCATACGCCAATGTTTCACCAAATGGAAGGGTTATTGATAGATAAAAATGTAAGTTTTACCCATTTGAAGGGGTTATTGCATGATTTTCTTCATTGTTTTTTTGAGGATAATATGGAAATTAGATTTAGACCTGCATATTTTCCATTTACAGAACCTTCAGCAGAAGTGGACATCAAGGCTAAGAATGGCAAATGGTTAGAAGTTTTAGGATGCGGTATGGTTCATCCTAATGTATTACGTAATGTTGGAATAGATCCTGAAATATATAATGGTTTTGCCTTTGGTATGGGAATTGAAAGGTTAACTATGTTGCGTTACGGTGTCACTGATTTGCGTTCTTTCTTTGAAAATGATTTACGTTTTTTAAAACAATTTAATTAATTCTGGAGATCAAAACATGAAATTTAGTGAAAGTTGGCTACGTGAATGGATCAATCCAGAAATTAGTAGCGAAATGTTAGCCGATCAATTAACCATGGCTGGACTAGAAGTCGATGATGTTGAAAAAGTTGCTGGTGATTTTTCAGGTGTCGTTGTTGGAAGGGTAGTTGAGTGTAAACAACATCCTAATGCCGATAAGCTCCGTGTAACTAAAGTCGATATTGGCAAGCCTGAATTACTGGATATTGTTTGTGGTGCACCAAATTGTCGTCAGGGTTTAACTGTTGCTTGTGCAACAATTGGGGCTGTTCTACCAGGTGATTTTAAAATTAAAGCCGCTAAATTACGTGGTGAACCTTCAGAAGGTATGCTTTGTTCTTACTCTGAATTAGGAATATCTGAAGATCATAGTGGCATTATTGAATTGCCTGATGATGCACCTTTAGGGCAAGATATCCGAGAATATCTAAATCTTAATGATGTTATGATTGAGATTAGTGTTACGCCTAATCGGGCTGATTGTTTTGGTATCATTGGTGTTGCCCGAGATATCTCTGCAGTTAACAATATTCCAATGAAACAACTTAATATTGAAAGTGTTCCAGCAACTATTGCTGATACTGTGTCAATTGAAATAAATGAACCTAAGGCTGCGCCACGTTATCTTGGTCGAGTAATAAAAAATATTGATGTTAATGCAACAACACCACTTTGGATGAAAGAGAAATTACGCCGTGGTGGTATTCGCTCAATTGATGCCATTGTCGATATTACTAATTATGTGTTATTAGAATTAGGTCATCCGATGCACGCATTTGATTTGGCACAAATCGATTCAGGAATTATTGTTCGTTATGCTCATCAAGATGAAAAACTTGTTTTATTAAACGGGAATGAAGTCAAACTAAACGATAAAACACTCGTTATTGCCGATCATCAAAAAGTATTAGCAATGGCTGGTATTATGGGGGGAGAAAAATCTGGCGTAACAACTTCCACAAAAGATATCTTCCTTGAATCAGCTTTTTTTGCACCATTGGCAATAACTGGTAAAGCTCGTGAATATGGTTTACACACTGAAGCTTCTCACCGTTATGAACGTGGTGTTGATCCTTATTTACAATTATCTGCTATGCAAAGAGCAACTCAATTAATTGTTGATATTTGTGGTGGTGATGTAGGTCCTATCTCTGAAATTACAAACGAAAAAGAGCTTCCTTCTCAAGCTACAATTCAACTACGTAGACATAAAGTGGATCAAATTATAGGTTATGTAATTGAAACTCAAAAAATTACAGACATTTTAGTTAGATTGGGCTGTGAAGTTTCTTATAATGAAAATGTTTGGACTGTTAAATCACCAAGTTGGCGATTTGATTTGCAAATCGAAGAGGATTTAATTGAAGAAGTTGCTCGAATTTATGGCTATAACAATATTCCTAATGTGAATCTGAAAATAGAATCTGTAATGAAGCCAAAACCTGAAAATATAGTCCCTTTGTCTAGAGTAAAAAATTTATTAGTAGATAAAGGTTATCAAGAGGCGGTGACTTATAGTTTTGTTGATCCTAAAATTCAACAACTTCTTCACCCAGAGCAGCATCATATTACATTACCTAATCCTATTTCGAGTGAAATGTCTGTTATGCGTTTATCATTATGGTCAGGGTTATTAGATGCTGTAATATATAATCAAAATCGTCAACAATCTCGGATGAGATTATTTGAAACTGGCTTACGTTTTATTCCAGATGATTCATGTGAATTTGGTGTTCGCCAGGAATTGATGCTTGCTGGTGTTCTTACTGGCACTCTTTATGAAGAGCATTGGTCATTACCTAAACAAAATATTGATTTTTATGATTTGAAAGGGGACTTAGAGTTACTATTTTCTCTTTTAGGTTGTAATGAAAAAATTGTATACCAGAAATCAGAGCTTGATGCATTACATCCTGGACAAAGTGCTGCTATTTACTTAAATGGCGAGCTTATTGGTAATTTTGGTGTTTTACATCCAGAAATTGAAAAAAAATTATCTTTAAATAGTAAAACGCTTGTTTTTGAAATAAATTTAGATAAAATTAATGATAAAAGAGTACCAGTTGCTCATGAGTTATCTAAATATCCGTCTAATAAGCGAGATATTGCTGTAGTTGTATCTAACACAATACCAGCAGCAGATATTATTTCTGAGTGTAAACATGCTGGTGGTGAACAACTTGTAAGAGTTAATTTATTTGATGTATATCAAGGTGAAAACATAGATAAAGATCAGAAAAGCCTTGCTATCAGTTTGATTTTACAAGACAAATCACGTACACTAGAAGAAGAAGATATAACAAACATTGTAAGCAAGTGTGTTATTGCTTTACAAAACCGTTTCAATGCCCTATTAAGAGAATAATAATTATGACATTAACTAAAGCTGATATTGCAGATCGTCTTGCCGATAAATTTGATATTGATCGTCAAGAAGCTAAAGTCCTAGTTGAACTTTTTTTCGAAGAAATTCGTGTTGCTTTAGAAAAAGGTGAACCTGTTAAACTGTCTGGATTTGGTAATTTCGCTGTTCGTGATAAAAATTCACGACCAGGTCGCAATCCAAAAACAGGCGAAAGTGTTGATATCTCAGCTCGTCGAGTTGTCACATTTAGACCAGGTATTAAATTTAGAGAACGAATTGAGAAAAATTTAACTCTATAGTTAAACATTTTTTAAATTTCGTTTGATATGTAATAGCCTTTCTGTTGTTATTACAAGACAGGAAGGTTAGTTCTTTTTTCGTTATAAATATTGTAATAATTTGTTAATTAAAGCATAATAACGCCTCTTCAATGGAGGCTCTATGGGTCCTCTTGCAACATTTTTTTGCTCATCAGGTCAGGTCCGGAAGGAAGCAGCCAAAGTAAAAAATATGTGTGTGGGATGTGGCTGATAGGGTCTCCTCCAAAATTCTCTAAATTAATATTGCTATTAACTTACCATTGTCTTTAATGGCTATTAAATAGTCACTTAATTTATCCTTTCAAAATTTCATATTAAAGAGGTTGTAGAGATGCAACATTTTTGCGATCATATATCAAATTTTATTTATCTTCTTAAGTAAAATTATTCATATTAGAAAAACAGTAATGAGGAATTATTTATGATGCGAGTTGGATTATTTATCCTAACTAACTTAGCTGTTATGTTTGTATTTGGTATTATTTTAAGTATTTGTGGCGTTGATGCTCATAGTACATTAGGATTACTTATATTTGCAGCTATATTTGGTTTTGGTGGGTCTTTTATTTCACTTCTTTTATCTAAAAGAATGGCTTTAAGTTCTGTTGGTGGGAAAATAATTACTAATCCTCGCAACGCTCAAGAGCAATGGCTTTTAGATGTAGTTAATCGTCAAGCAAATGAATTGAAATTAAAAACACCACAAGTTGCGATTTATCAAGCAGAAGATATAAATGCTTTTGCAACCGGAGCAACTAAAAATAATTCTCTCGTAGCTGTTAGCTCGGGTCTTTTAGCCGCTATGACTCAAGATGAAGCGGAAGCTGTAATTGGACATGAAATGAGTCACGTTGCAAATGGTGATATGGTGACAATGGCACTTTTACAAGGTGTACTTAATACTTTTGTTATTTTCATTTCACGAATTTTTGCTTCAATCGTAACAAAAGCTTTGGAAGATAGAAGTGAAGGATTATCTACTTTTGCTTATTATTTCATCGTAATGATTTTTGAAACTGTATTTGGTATTTTAGCAAGCATCATTGCTATGTGGTTTTCACGTTATCGAGAGTTTCATGCTGATGCAGGCTCAGCGAAATTAGTAGGGTCTACTAAAATGATTGCTGCTTTAGAAAAATTAAAATTGAGTCATGAGCCAAGTGAAGAAGCATCAATTTTGGCATTCTGTATTAATGGTGAGAAGAAAGCAAGATTTTCTCAACTATTCTTATCTCATCCACCTTTAGATAAACGTATTGAAGCATTGCGTAATCAATCTAATATTCTTTAATAAATAATATTTAAAAACTTCAATGGCAAATATTAATTGTATTTGCCATTTTTTGATTAAAATTTAATATACCATCCTAATATTTTCTCAGAGAATCTCTCATGTATAGGCAACACACTACTAAATTAGAATTACTTAGCCCCGCAAAAAATATAGAAATTGCAAAAGAAGCTATCTTACATGGAGCTGATGCTATTTATATTGGCGGTCCTCAATTTGGTGCTCGTCATAATGCTGGTAATTCAGTAAGTGATATTGCTAAACTAGTAGAATTTGCTCATCATTTTTACGCTAAGGTTTTTGTAACTTTAAACACAATTCTTCATGACAATGAGCTTGAAGCTGCAAGACAACTAATTTGGCAATTATATAATGCTGGTGTGGATGCTTTGATAGTTCAAGATATGGGAATATTAGCTATGGATATCCCACCAATTGATTTACATGCTAGTACCCAAATGGATATTAGAACGCCAGAAAAAGCTAAATTTCTTTCCGATGTAGGTTTTTCTCAAATAGTTTTAGCGAGAGAATTAAATTTAACCGAAATAGCAAACATACATCAACAAATTGATGCAAATATTGAATTTTTTATTCATGGCGCATTATGTGTTGCATTTTCTGGTCAATGTTATATTTCTCATGCACAAACGGGTCGAAGCGCTAATCGAGGCGACTGTTCTCAAGCTTGTCGATTGCCATTTACATTAAAAGACGAACAAGGTCGCATCGTCGCTTATGAAAAACATCTTTTATCAATGAAGGATAATAATCAGTCTGATAATTTAATAGAGTTGATACAAGCCGGAGTGAGATCTTTCAAGATTGAAGGCAGATACAAAGATTTGAGTTATGTTAAAAATATAACCGCATTTTATCGTAAAAAATTAGATAATATTTTAGAAAAAAACACAGATTTTGTTGCTGCATCGAGTGGCAAAACTGAACACTTTTTTACCCCGGATCCAAATAGAACATTCCACAGAGGATCTACCGATTATTTTGTTCGAGGTAGACAAGCCAATATTGGTGCATTTGATTCACCCAAATTTATTGGCTTAACAATTGGTGAAATTATAAAAATTACTAAACAATCTATCGTAATAAAATCAGAACAAGCGTTAACTAATGGTGATGGATTAAATGTTTTAATCAAAAGGGAAATTATAGGTTTTAGAGCTGATAAAGTAGAAAAAATTGGTAATAATCATTATCAAGTATTTCCTAATGAAATACCTAAAGCATTATATTCTATAAAATTACCTTATCAAATTAATCGCAATTTAGATCATAATTGGCAACAAATTTTATTAAAAGAATCTTGTTGCCGTCGTATCGGTGTAACATTTAGGCTTAAAAATATAGCAAACGGTTTGGAGTTAATTGCATCGAGTGAAGAGGGTAGTTGCGTTAAAATTGAATTGAAAGGCCCATTTGAGTTAGCTAAGCAACAGGATAAAGCTCTCAATAATATAAGAGATAGTTTATCTAAGTTAGGTCAGACAACCTATTATTTAGCGGAGTTAATTATAGATTTAAACCAAGCTTATTTTGTTCCCAACAGTCAATTAAATCAGTTAAGACGAGATATTATTGATAAATTAACTCTAGAGCGATTAAATAATTATCGAAGAAATATTCGTAAACCTCAAGTAAATCCAATACCGATATATCCTGAACAACAATTAAGTTTTTTAGCTAATGTTTATAATCACAAAGCTCGTGAATTTTATGCTCAACATGGTGTAAAACTAATCGAGAGTGCATTTGAAGCTCACGAAGTTAAAGATGACGTTCCTTTAATGACTACAAAGCATTGTCTAAGATTTGCATTTAATTTATGTCCAAAACAAGCTAAAGGGATTCAAGGAGTTAAAACTAAAGTAACACCAATGAAATTAATTCAAAATAATAATGAAGAATTAATTTTAAAATTCAACTGTAAAGCTTGTGAAATGCAGGTTTGGGGCAAAATCAAAAAACATATTTTAAAAATCCCAGTACTTGGTAGTGAAGTTATTTTACTGACAAATAATAATTAACATGTTGATTATTAGGAATTTATATCTAATTAATAAAAAATATTAGCGATAAATAGTAATGCAAAAGGTGTTATTTTAGTTCGTAATAATGTTATTGTTTAACATAATATAGATTATTTGAACTTTAATATTATGATTTTATTAAATATAATTAATTAGGTAAGTAATAATTGAAAATAAGTGATAAATCCTATAACAAATTAATATACTGAGTTACTCAACACAACGCATTTCACATTATGTATACTAAATTAATTTAACTAATAAAATCAATAGATTGATTGTTTATTTTAAATAAACTTAAATTACTTAAAAATGTATCTACATTATCTTTCCATATCGTTATCTTTTTCGTTATCTTTTATTTGTCTGATCGATTTTTTATTTGCCACATTCTGCTTAGCAGTTTGAAGTAGTTTAGCAAAGCTCTCATCTTGTGATAGTTTATTTTCATCTTTATTAATTTCATTTTGAATAGATACAGATGGTAAACCTTTATCAATCTTGGAATCATAAATTTTTTCTTGTCGATTATAAACGGTTAATGATTCAATTTGCGTTGATTGACTTAGTTTATTCGCATTAACGGGTAAAGCTTCAACAACTTGATCATGCACATTTTTAGGAACATAGCGTGGGATACGTCCTTGTTTTAAAGCCTTTTCATAACGAATATTAACACTTTGCCAACTTACCTCTTTTGGACAAATATGAATCAATACATCAATGCTATAACCATTATTTTTTAAGTCATTAATTTTTTTTTCTGCTTTATTTATATTTTTGAGTGTGCCATCAATAATAATATTATACTTGGCATCAATAGCTCGTTTTTGTATTTCTTCTTTGATTTCACTTGCAAATTGATGTGTATATTCTGAAGATTCTTTGCCATATTTTTCATACAATGTTTTGTAGTTTGGGTGACGTTCTCGATAAGAATCTAAGTCAATAATTAGAATATTATTACTGTATTCAGTTTGAAGTTTATTTGTAAAGGTAGATTTACCAGCTCCTGGTTGTCCACCTACAACATAAGCTTTGGGGTTTTGTTGTGATGTCAATTCGGGTTGTTCTATATGAATATCAATCCATATGTCATTAACGATATGATTCTTTTCTTGATTAGATACATGGGATAATTGTTCATTGTTTTTCATATTAATTACTTATATTTATTTTCGATTAACTGGAAAAATTTTAATGCAGCTTCATAATCAATTTCTGCATAAGAAGTATCTGCAATTTTTTTTCTAAATTCTCTTAATTTTTTAATATCTTCTAACATATCTGATGTATATTCATTGCCATAGCCTTTTGCTTTTGAAATGCAAATTCGAACACTGTTATACATTTCTTCCCATAAAAACTCTTTTTCGTCAAAAGTCGCCATAAACTTTTCCTTTTCTGTATTAAATTTATAAACAGTTTAGATTATAGAATATATTTTTAATGGCGTCCAAATGAAAAGGCTCTCTATGCTTTCCTTTCCACTTGGAAGCCCTCCAAAATTTGGTTATAATTCAGCCGTTAATATCACCAAAACTACTTAAGGAGTGCGGTATGCGAGACCAAAAAGAACGAGTTTACAGTATTGAAAGATTGACTAAAAATGAATTCAGACATGCTTTGGCGGTAAATTTAATTACACAAGAACAACATGATAATTACCTCCAGGAGCTCAATGAATTAACATCATATATTTATGAAAAGTATAAAGATGACCCAAGTTTTTATCCTGATGATTGGGATAAGATAAATAATTACTATGAAAAAATTGTAGCCTTAGATTTTGTACGTGCTCGAACTAAAAATAATTTAGAGCTAATTTGGCTAATTGAGATGTAATGATGAAGCTTGATAATTTAGATAATCTCTTTGAGCAGATAGAGCAGACAGCCAAAAATCAGAAGGTTTCAAATTTTGACCCCACCAATGTCAATCACCCTAAAAATCCCTATACCCAAGAAGTGTATCAAGCAGAAGATTTATATGAAATAGGTCATCAAAAAGGGTTTTCAGAGACCCGTTGGTTGACTGAAGATGAAATACTAACTCATAATTTGCAGATAAAACCGGATGAAAAAAATAACTTTTTTGAAAGTGATTTATATATAGATAATGAGTATTATGAAAATATTAAATTTTATAATGTAGAGCAGCTGGATAAAGCTTCCTTTGATAAACTTCCACCAGAAATTAAGCCTGAAAAACAGTGGCAGGAAAATTTAAAAGTCGAGCAATTTATAGCAAGTCAGGGGGTTAAGGTGTTACATAACAGCGCATCAAATCCTCGTTATTATCCCAAATCACATACCATCCATATGCCCGATAAATCCCAGTATGAGACTGCTGAAGGATACTATAACGATATCTTTCATGAAATCGGACACTCAACCAGTCGGGAATTAGACAGAATACCGAAAACAAATGAACAGAAAAGATTATTTACACCCAGAGATGAATTAGTCGCCGAAACATCGGCGATGAAACTTTGTAATTTAACGCAAATTGCATCGAATAAAAATAATAATTTAGCTTATATTAAGTTTAATTTAGCTAAATTTGGTGACGATAAAAATGTTCAAAAAGCAGAGTTAAGCAAGGCATTAACTGAGTCGGATAAAGTATTGGCATTAACCAAAAGTAAATATTTAACGGCTAAAAAACAGCTCACGACAATATCAAGTAAAATGTTAAATCAGACATTAGATACTCCAGGGAGAAATTTAGCAGAAAAATCTATTATTAACCAGAAAACAATATCGCAAGACATGGAGCTGGGAGATTAAACGATAAATTATCGTCATAATTACTTAATCGGAACTCACTCTTTAATTTTTATACACATTGATATTTACTTTTTATGTTAATAATTGAATAGTGTTGATAATGTCAATAGCAAAGAGAAGATCGCAGTCACGCAGTGAACTATCGACAACCCACCAAGTTTTATACTTAAGGAACGCATGACGAGCCTTTCCACTTGGACGCCCTCCAAAATTTGGTTATAATTCAGCCGTTAATATCACCAAAACAACCTAAGGAGAACAGTATGCGGGACCAAAAAGAACGAGTTTACAGTATTGAAAGATTGACAAAAGCTGAGTTTAGATATGCATTGAAGTTTAACTTAATTACTCAAGAACAGTATGATAAATATCTACAAGAACTCAATGAATTAACATCTTACATTTATGAAAAATATAAAGATAGTTTAGCTTTTTATGATGAAGATTGGATTAAAATCAATAACTATTATGAAAAAATCGTAGCCTTAAATTTTGTCAGAGATTATACAAAAGAAGATTTAGAAGAAATTTGGCTTATAGAGATGTAAATAATGAAAGTAGATAATATTAATCAACTTTTCGAGCAGATACAGCAAACTGATAATAATCAAGGGATTTCGAACTTTACACAAACCAATGCAAACTATCCTAAGAACCCTTATACTCAAGAAATATATCAAGCAGAGCGGTTATATGAAAGAGGACATAAAAAAGGATTTTCAGAGACTCGTTGGTTAACTGAGGATGAAATACAAACTCATAATTTACAGATTAAACTGGACGAAAAAGAGAGTTTTTTTGAAAGTAATTTATATAAAGATAATCAGTATCATGAAAATATTAAATTTTATAATGTAGAGCAGCTGGATAAAGCATCCTTTGATAAACTTCCGCCTGAAATTAAGCCAGAAAAACAGTGGCAGGAAAATTTAAAAGTCGAGCAATTTATAGCAAGTCAGGGGGTTAAGGTGTTACATAACAGCCCGTCAAACCCTCGTTATAATGCTAAATCGCATACCATCCATATGCCCGATAAATCCCAGTATAAGACTGCCGAAGGATACTATAACGATATCTTTCATGAAATCGGACATTCAACTAGTCGGGAATTGGGACGAACACCAACGACACCTGTGCAAGCAATAAATTTTTTCAAACGAGATGAATTAGTCGCCGAAACTTCAGCAATAAAGCTTTGTGAATTAACGAATATTAATAGTAATAAAACCAATAATTTATCTTATTTAAAAGAGTTTTTAAGCAAATTTGGGGACGATAAAGATATTCAGAAGGAAGAGTTAAGCAAGGCATTAACTGAATCAGATAAGGTATTGGCGTTAACAAAGAGTAAATACTTAACGGCTAAAAAACAGCTCACGACAATATCAAGTAAAATGTTAAACCAGACATTAGATACTCCAGGAAAAAATTTAGCAGAAAAATCTATTATTGATCAGAAAATAATATCGCAAGGTATGGAGTTGGGAGATTAAACGATAAATTATCGTCACAATTATTTTATCGAAATTCACTCATTAATTTTTATACACATTGTTATTTACTTTTTATGTTAATAATTGAATAGTGTTGATAATGTCAATAGCAAAGCGAAAGTCGCAGTCACACAGTTAGCGAGCCTTTTTGCTTGGATGCCCTAAAAAATTTGGTTATAATTCAGCTATTAATATCACCAAATTACCTAAGGAATACAAGATGCGAGACCAAAAAGAACGAGTAGAAACAATTGAAAGTACCATGAAAAATGAGTTTGAATACGCATTAGAATTAAATTTAATTACACAAGAACAGTATAACAATTATCTTCAGGAGCTTGATGAATTAACATCTTATATTTATGAAAAATATAAAGATAGTTTAGCTTTTTATGATGAGGATTGGATTAAAATTAATGACTATTATGAAAAAATTGTAGCCTTAAATTTTGTTAGAGATTATATAAAAGAAGGGTTAGAAGACAGTTGGCTTATTGAGATGTAAATGATGAAAGTAGATAATATTAATCAACTTTTCGAGCAGATACAGCAAACTGATAATAATCAAAAGATTTCGAACTTCACACAAACTAATGCAAACTTTCCCAAGAACCCTTATACTCAAGAAATATATCAAGCAGAGTGGTTATATAAAAAAGGACATCAAAAAGGCTTTTCAGAGACTCGCTGGTTAACTGAGGATGAAATACAAACTCATAATTTGCAAATAAAGTCGGATGAAAAAAATAACTTTTTTGAAAGTGATTTATATAAAAATAATGAAAAATTACGAAATATTAAATTTTATAACGTTGAACAATTAGATAAAACTTCATTTGATAAACTGCCGCCTGAAATTAAGCCAGAAAAACAGTGGCAGGAAAATTTAAAAGTCGAGCAATTTATAGCAAGTCAGGGGGTTAAGGTGTTACATAACAGCACATCAAATCCTCGTTATAATGCCAAATCACATACTATCCATATGCCCGATAAATCCCAGTATAAGACTGCCGAAGCATACTATAACGATATCTTTCATGAAATCGGACATTCAACCAGTCGGGAATTGGGACGAATACCCAAAACACAAGAGCAAGCAATAAATTTTGCCAAACGAGATGAATTAGTCGCCGAAACTTCAGCAATAAAGCTTTGTGAATTAACAAATGTTAATAGTAATAAAACATATAATTTATCTTATTTAAAAGAGTTTTTAAGCAAATTTGGGGACGATAAAGAGGTTCAAAAGGCAGAATTAGGCACAGCATTGACTGAATCAGATAAGGTATTGGCGTTAACAAAAAGCAAATACTTAACGGCTAAAAAACAGCACACGACAATATCAAGTAAAATTTTAAACCAGACATTAGAGACTTCAGGAAAAAATTTAGCAGAAAAATCTATTATTGATCAGAAAATAATATCGCAAGGTATGGAGTTGGGAGATTAAACGATATATTATCGTCACAATTACTTTATTGGAATTAGAAATTTTATAGAAATTAATAATTTCTATAAAAAATCAGTTCGCATAATGTTAATACCGTTATGTTTAATTCGTAGGCTGTATAATGTTGGCCACCGCAGGTGGCTAACAGTCAAGAATTTAGCATAACGGCAGATTATGCGAACTAAAAAAAACTATGACATATATAAAACCCTACACAAAACCCAACGGCAAAGATTAAATATCTTGGTGTGTCATGTGTGTTATTGTTGTTATTTTTTTTAGAACGATATAGCTTTGGATTGTACCAAAGATTTTTAGGGTCTCTATTTTTCATTTTTATATTTTCACAGAATTTATTTAGTGTAAGGTTGAACTATATATAATAGTTCAACCTTGTGTCATTTTGACACATTTTAGCCTTTATTTTATTTTTTTGTCAGAATGTATAATATCTTGTACCGCATCTTTTGCATAATTATCTAGTATGTACGTTGCTAGTTCTGTCCATGAAATGGATTTTCCTATTCTGTAACTTAAATCTACTGCTAATCTTTCAATTCTTAGTTTTCTTTCTGCGCTTATTGCTAGGCTAGTTCTCTTTGGTTTTTGCGTTGTCATTTTAACTCCTAAACGTCTTTTGGTTTATGCAGTATTGTATATTATTAAATATCAGAAGGATAATCAAAAAAATGGCATTAATATTATTAGAGAATTATGGAAATAGCTTTTAAGGATATATTGTCTGTTATAAAAGGTGCAGATATGAATGTTTATGATGATAAACGTATACGAACATTATTAAATGATAGTTATTTTACTGTTACTAGAACAGGGAAAATCTCATATTCGAAGTCAAATAAAATTTATTCGTTTTATCGGTCGTTATTGAATGATGGTTATCAATTCGTTAAAAATTCCATGGATCGTAAAACGTTTTGGCGTTACGAACAAGATTTTTTATCGATTGGATTAAGCAAGATGCAATTACAGAATCTACAACAACAGAAAAATAATGTAATTCCGATGTGCAGAGTTATAAATATTGATTTTAATTGTCAGCGTCCGAGTTGGTATGTAGAACCAACATCATTTTATGATGATCCAAAAAATTTAGAATTTTTAAAAGCTGTTTAACGCACTTCTCTTATAAATCTATATTGGTGCGCATAATCTATATTATGTTAAATAAGGTGTATTAAATCAATTAAGTTCATTTTATTCGCCACTCACCCTCTATTAACAATTCTAAATCTTTATAAGACTATTCTTTTATCAAGAATTCATTTATATTGTTTAGATTAATTAATTAGTGTAGTTATTTAAAAATTTAATAGTGATTTTCTATTTCTTTTCTTTTTATTGAATAGAAATACAAAAAAAAATTGGTCAATTTTTGTTTTATGACAAAATATGGTAACCTTATCACTTCAAATCAACAGCCCTTGTATTTAGGATATTATGCATAGTATTTATAAGACATTACGTTCCAATAGTTATTCTGTTCCGTGCGAATTATGCAGTCTCGGTGGGCTCTGTATTCCGATGTTACTCAATAATACATTAAGTAGTGTTTTAGAACGCAAAAGATCTTATTCAAAAGGCGAAATAATAGTTAAAGCAAAAACGCCATTTAAAAAATTCTTCATCGTTCATTCCGGTGCACTTAAAACATTTGTCACAACTTCTGAAAATAATGAACAAATTAATGGATTTTATCTACCTGGAGATATTGTTGGTTTAGATGCCATTTCAACCAAAGTTTATAACAATAACATTCAGGCATTAAGTAACACACTAATCTGTGAACTGCATTATGATGAATTAATGACATTAATTGATACTAATAAGAATGTTAGAGATTTAATCTTTAGATTATTAAGTGCTGACATTTATAATTATCAAAAATTGGTTCTTTGCTATTCTCAGAAAAAATCAGATGAGCGTCTGGCCACCTTTATTTATTCTCTTTACCTTCGATATCAGCAAAGAGGACATTCTTCTTTAAATATAAAACTAGCAATGAGCCGTGCTGAAATAGCTAATTATTTAGGATTAACGATTGAAACTGTAAGTCGTAATTTATCAAAATTACAAGAGCAAAATATTTTAATAGCTAAAGGTAAATATATTTATATCAATAACTTGGAAGCTTTAATAGATTTAGGAAATTAAATTTATTTATGCTAAAATAACTAAAAATTCATTGTAAGGTTTTTTATATGTTAAGTTTCAAGAAAACAATTATCGCTACAACTGTTGCGCTTATTCCATTTTGTTCTTTTGCTGCTCAGCAATTAACTGAAGAACAAGCAAACAGCATGCAATCTTTTAAAAGCATTACGATTCGAGGTGCTTTTTATACTGATAGCGATTATGTTATGGCTATGTCAAAGGCTGCAGACAATGAAGGAGCTGCTTCTTTTTACATAACAACAACAAATATCAGCCCTTCTAATGATACTTTGCGTATCGTTTATGCAAAATTATATAAAGCAGACGCACCTAAAGCTTTAGAACAACCAGAAACTTTACGTAAATTTGAAGGTGTTTACGAATATCCAAAATCTAAAGCAATTCGCTTAGAACCATTTAACATTGTGCGTATTCGTGGATACTTTCCGACAGATTATGATGTAAATCAAGCTATTGCTAAAGAAGCATCAGCGCAAGGTGCATATGGCTTTTACATAGATTCACGTTCAGAATTAGGCAGTAATATTCAAGTAGCTGCTTATTTATTTAAAAAAGATGCTCCTGAACGTAAATTACAACCTGAAAATGCTATTCCTTACGATTCTGAAGCGGGTCAATTAGCATTAGCTAAAGGTGGAGAAGCTGCAATGCAGGTTGAAAAACCTGGTTATTACTCCCCTTCTGCATTTAACGAGAAATATTATGCAGATAAATTTAATAATAAAGTAATTGATAAAACTACAACAAATTCTGCTGCAACTAATAAAGTTACAACAACATCAAATACAGAAACAATAAGTACCGTTGCCACTGAACCTCAAAGAGTAACTCGTTACACTGTCACTCTTCCTGATGGGCGAAAAATTCAGGAAATTAACGATGCAACTGCGGCTAAAATGGTTGCCTTTGATACACTGAAATTTAGAGGTTACTACGTTACTGATCAGGAAATTTCATATCAAGCAGGAAAAAGAGCAATAGAAGCTGGGGCTAAATATTATCATATTGCTCGAGTTGCTCATGATTCTAAAGGGCCAAACATCACTGTATTTGTAGATCTTTACAAATAATCAAAATGGGCGCATAAGCGCCCTTCTTTTTTATCCTTATAATTATATTCTATAATTCAGAAGATACAGTTTCTATTTGTTGTTTTATCCTTTTTGCAGAAATTGGATACGGTGTGCCGAGTTGTTGAGCGAATAAGTTAACTCTAAGTTCTTCTATCATCCATTTAATATTCGTAACATCATTCAATGATTTTTGATTTTCTGACAAACTATTAAACCAACTTTGATATTCGTTTTTCACTTCTTCTATTATATTCATCGACTGTCTATCTTTAGCCACATTAGTTCCTAACTTCTCTATCCGTTTTTCTATAGCAGTTAAATAGCGATAAATATCATGGAGTTTGTTATAACCAGTTTTTGCCACAAAACCCTTATAAACTAGCTCATTTAGCTGCGCTTTGATATCAGATAACGCAAATGCTAAAGACAAATCGATACGGCCTTTAAGTTTTTTATTAATATTAAAATGGAGAGTTAAAATTGATTCCACTTGTTTAGCTATATCCACTACAATTTCATTGATATGCTCTTTGGTATAACCTAACAGTTCTTGATATTGTTCTTGATTTTTAACTTTCTGATTGTACTTCTTAATCAAGTAGTCTATTCCACAGGCAATACAGTCATCAATAAGGTTAAGAACTGTACCGAATGAATTAAAATATAAGCCTAATTTAGATTTATTTGGTAACTTTTCGTGCAAATATTTAATTGGAGATGGAATATTTAAAATCAACAATCGTCTAATCCCGAGCTTGGTTAATCTTTTTTGTTCCTCAAGTGAATCAACCAGTTTAATACTGACCGAGTTTTGATTATCAATGATGGCTGGATAGGCTTTAACTGTATAATTATTTTGTTTTTCTTCATAAATACTTGGTAAGTGACCAAAATTCCAATCAATAATATTATCTTTCTCTATTTTGACAGATTTTTTTTGAGTCAGCGATGATAATGCTTCTTGAACTTCTGTTTTAAGATGTTCTTTAATCATCATTAGATCTTTGCCAAAAGCTATTTCTCGTCCATTATCAACAATACTAAAATTCATTTTTAAGTAATCTGGTACTTGTTCTAATTGCCAATCAGTTGGCTGAATTTTTATACCTGTCATTTTCCTAAATTCATTTTCTAATGTTTCAAGTAATGGATGTTCAATTGAATTAACTCTACTTAAAAAAGCCTCAGCATAGTTAGGCGCAGGAACTAAGCTTTTGCGTAAAGATTTTGGTAATGATTTTATTAAAGCAATAACTAAATCATAACGAAATCCAGGTACTTGCCAATCAAATCCTGTATCTTTTATTTGATTTAATATATTAAGCGGAATAGAAATTGTTACACCGTCACGTACATTACCTAGATCAAATTGATAAGTTAAAGGTAATTTCAAGTTATTCTGATACCAAAAATCTGGATAATCGTTTATTTTTACAGGTTGAGCTGATTGTTTAATCAGCATATTTTTTTCAATATTTAAAAAATCAGGGTCTATTTTTTGTTTGTTTTTCCACCACGTATCAAAATGTTTTGCGGAAATAACTGATTTGTCTATTCGTTCATCATAAAAATTATAAAGATCATCATTATCAATCAGAATATCCTGACGACGAGATTTATGTTCAAGATCCTCAACTTCATTGATTAATTTCTGATTTTGTTTATAAAACTGGTGATTAGTTTGCCAATCACCTTCAACCAAAGCATTCCGAATAAATAAGGAACGACTTAGTACTGGGTCAATTTTACTATAATTAACTATGCGGTTTGCAACAATTGGTAGACCGAATAAAGTTACTTTTTCATTGGCTAAAGTTGTCCCATTCTTTTTAGACCATCTAGGCTCACTATAACTATATTTAACTAGATGTTTTGCTAATGGTTCAATCCAATCTGCTTCAATTTTAGCAGCCGTTCTACCCCATAGACGGCTTGTCTCAACAAGTTCACTAGCTATACACCATTTTGGTTGATTTTTAAAGATGGCTGAATTAGGGAATATAGCAAATTTAATATTACGAGCACCAGTATATTCATGTTTTTCAATTTCTTTCATACCAACATGTGACAATAAGCCGCTTAATAACGCAGTATGCAGTGAACGATAATCTGCTAATTGACTATTAATCGGAAAAGCAAGTTGTTTAATGGTTTGTCTAATTTGTGTATAAACGTCTTGCCATTCTCGAATTCTAAGATAGTTAAGATATTCTTTTTTACACAACCGTCTAAATTGATTACCCGACAGATCGGCTTGTTGATTTGTTACATAATTCCATAAATTGATAAGTGATATAAAATCAGATTCTTTATCAGCAAATCTACGGTGTTTCTCATCAGAAGCTTGCTGTTTATCAAATGGCCTTTCTCGAGGATCTTGTATTGATAGTGCTGCCACAATAATCATAACTTCTTTTATACAACCTAACCGTCTAGCTTCAACTAGCATTCTAGCTAATCTAGGATCAATAGGTAATTGAGATAAAATTCGTCCTATCTCAGTCAAATGATAATGATGATGTTTAGTATAAATTGCACCTAATTCTTCTAATAATCGTATACCATCACGGATATACCTAGAATCAGGTGCTTCAACAAATGGAAAAGCCGCTATATCACCTAAGCCTAATGAAGTCATTTGTAATATAACTGATGCTAAATTGGTTCGAAGAATTTCAGGCTCAGTAAATTCAGGTCTAGATAAAAAATCTTGTTCATCATATAAACGTATACAAATACCATCTGAAGTTCTACCACAACGCCCTTTTCGTTGATTCGCTGATGCTTGAGAAATGGGTTCAATTGGTAATCGTTGAACTTTCGTCCGATAACTATAACGACTAATTCTTGCTAAACCAGGATCGATAACATATTTAATACCAGGAACGGTCAAGGATGTTTCAGCCACATTTGTAGCTAAGATAATTCTTCGAGCACTGTGTGATTGAAAGATACGGTTTTGTTCAGATGCTGATAATCTAGCATATAAAGGCAAAATCTCAGTATGTTTCAGTTCAATTTTCCTTAGCGTATCAGCCAGATCACGTATTTCACGCTCCCCTGTAAGAAAAATCAAAATATCCCCATTACTTTCAAAAGATAATTCATCGATTGCATCTATAATAGGCTGAAAATCATTATTTCTGTCATTTCCATAATCATCATTAAGAATTGTTGGACGGTATCTAACTTCGACAGGATAGGTTCGACCTGAAACTTCAATGATTGGGGCATGATTAAAATGATTTGAAAAACGTTCAACATCTATTGTAGCTGAAGTTATGATGACTTTTAAGTCAGGACGTTTAGGTAATAATTGTTTCAAATATCCCAAAATAAAATCGATATTTAAACTACGTTCATGAGCTTCATCTATAATAATAGTATCGTATTGAAGTAATAATTTATCTTGCTGAATCTCTGCCAGTAAAATTCCATCAGTCATCAATTTCACCAAAGTAGTTTCGCTGACATGATCAGAAAATCTGACTTTATAGCCCACTAAGTTGCCTATTTCTGTTTTTAATTCCTCAGCAATACGATTGGCAACTGAACGAGCTGCTAACCTTCTCGGTTGGGTATGGCCAATAAAACCTTTAACACCTAAGCCTAGTTCCAAACATATTTTAGGTATTTGTGTCGTTTTTCCTGAACCTGTTTCACCGGCAATAATTACAACTTGATTATTTTTAATTGCTTCAGCTATCGCCTCTTTCTTATCAACTACTGGTAGATTATCTGGAAAATCGATATCTTTAGGTAACGATTGTAATCGAACATTATAATGTGCAACAGCTTGAGCAATCGCTTGTTCGATGGTATCTAAATTTTGATTTTTGTTTGAAAGCTTTCTTATTTTGTGTTGATCTAAGAAAGTCATTGATTGAAAAAATTTAATTTGCTGTTGAATTAACATAAAGAGTAAAATGTAATTATTAAATTTTAATTAAACTGATTATATCAAATTTAGCCAACTATTAGGAGTTAAGATGAAAAAGACTTTACTATTAATAATGCTTTTTACTGGAACTTTCGTGATGACTGGTTGTGGTGAATCTAAGAGCGTTAAAGCTGAAGATTTAATGCATCATCGCTTTGTATTGATTAAAGCCAATGGTCAAGATATTTCAACAGATAAAAACGCTGAGCTTGAATTTGGTGAAAACATGAATATTTATGGAAAAATGTGTAATCGCTTTGTTGCAAAAGTAGAATTGGAAAACGAAACGATCAAAGGCCCTGGTGTTAGTATGGCAAAAATGGCTTGTGATGATGAGCAATTGAGTAAGTTAGATGATACCATCGCTCAATTAATTCAAGACGGAGCATCAGTCAGTTTGGACAAAGATCTATTGACTTTAAAAAATAAAGATATTGAACTAATTTATCAACTTAAAGATTTAATGTAATTTAAAAAGACATTTTTTATCACAAACTTGGTAAAAATTTAACCAAAAAAATGTTTTAGTTTTTTTCTATCTCAATTGATGTCTAGTTTTTTGATAAAAAACTTTATTTAAAATGTCGTTAAGACTATAATAAAAAAAGTTTTTAAGAATGGCTTATATTGATGAGATTACTAAATTCTTTAGATATTGCTTTTAATAAGAGTAACTTTTTAAAGTTACTCTTCCCTTTTTATACCAATGCACTGGCATTGGTTTTTTTTGTTTAAATATTTATATTTAAAACCATTTATTTAAATTTGAACATTAACTTTAACAACTAGTAGATAATATTATGAAAAAGACAAAAATCGTTTGTACCATAGGACCAAAATCAGAATCAAAAGAGATGCTAACTAAATTATTAAATGCAGGCATGAATGTAATGCGTTTAAACTTCTCTCATGGTGATTATGAAGAGCATGGTAATCGAATCAAAAATTTACGTGAAGTAATGCAAGAAACAGGCTTAAAAGCTGCCATCATGTTAGATACTAAAGGCCCAGAAATTCGTACTATTAAGCTTGAAGGTGGAAACGATGTATCACTTGTAGCAGGCCAAACTTTCACTTTTACTACTGATGAAAATGTAGTTGGTAATTCAGAACGTGTAGCCGTTACATATAAAGGATTTGCTCAAGATCTTAAACCAGGTAACCGTGTATTAGTTGATGATGGTTTAATCGCTATGGACGTTCAAGAAATCAAAGGTAACGAAGTTATTTGTAAAGTTTTAAATAACGGTGACCTTGGTGAAAATAAAGGTATTAACTTACCTGGTGTTTCAATCAAATTACCTGCACTAGCTGAAAAAGATAAAAATGACTTAATTTTCGGTTGTGAACAAGGTGTAGATTTTATTGCAGCATCATTTATCCGTAAACGTTCTGATGTTGAAGATATTCGTGCTCATCTTAAAGCTCACGGCGGTGAAGAAATCAAAATCATTTCTAAAATCGAAAATCAAGAAGGTTTAGATAACTTTGATGAAATTTTAGAAGCATCTGATGGTATCATGGTTGCTCGTGGTGATTTAGGTGTGGAAATTGCGGTTGAAGAAGTTATTTTTGCTCAAAAAATGATGATTAAAAAATGTAATAAAGCTTCAAAACCAGTTATTACTGCAACTCAAATGTTAGATTCAATGATCAAAAACCCACGTCCTACTCGTGCTGAAGCTGGTGACGTTGCTAATGCAATTATTGATGGTACAGACGCTGTTATGCTATCTGGCGAAAGTGCTAAAGGTAAATATCCATTTGAAGCAGTTAATGTGATGGCTACTATTTGTAAGCGTACTGATGGTACTATCCCAGCTAAATTAGAGCTAACCACAAAAGAAGAAACATTACGTATTACTGCTGCTGTATGTTGTGGTGCTGTTGAAATCGCAGAACGATTAAATGTACCATTAATTGTTGTTGCTACTCGTAGCGGTAAATCAGCTCGTGAACTTCGTCATTACTTCCCGACAGCTCGTATTTTGGCTCTATCTTCAAGCCAAAAAACTGTCAATCAACTTGCCTTATCTAAAGGTGTTGAACCTATTTTAATTGATGCAATTAATTCAACAGATGATTTCTACCGTTTAGGTAAAGAAATGGCTGTTAAAATTTGTAATGTAAAACAAGGTGATACAATTGTTATGGTATCAGGTGCATTAGTTCCAAGCGGAACAACTAACACAACTTCTGTTCACCGCATCTAATCACCTTTAATTTTGTTTAAATGAATGATAAAAAGCTAGCTATATGCTAGCTTTTTTTTTATCTTACGTTATTCTGTAATAAATCAAATTAGTGGAATGGGCATTACAAAAAATGATAATAGAAAAAGTATATTTACCTAAAGAACTAAGTTGGTTATCATTTAACCAACGGGTGTTACAAGAGGCTGCTGATGAAAGTAATCCTCTCATAGAACGAATCCGTTTTTTAGGTATCTACTCAAGTAATCTTGATGAATTTTATAAAGTCCAATTTGCAAATTTAAAAAAATATGTCCTTATTGAGCAAGAACAAGCTCAAGCAACATCTAATGCTAAACATTTATTGCGTCAGGTTAATCAAAAAGTCATTCAACTTGAATTACAATTTGATCAGCTTTATAACGAGCTATTATTAGAAATGGCAAGGAATCAGATTTTCCTAATAAATGAAAGGCAACTTACCACTTATCAAGAAACTTGGATAAAAAATTATTATAAGCAAAATTTAAGACAGTATATTACCCCTATTTTGTTAGATAGCCATACTGAGTTGATTCAATTTTTAAAAGATGATCATGCTTATTTAGCAGTTGAAATTATCTGTAAAGATAGTATTAGCTATGCATTACTTGAACTTCCTACAGATAATGCGCCTCGGTTTGTTTTATTACCTTCAGAAGTTTCAACTAAAAATAAATCAATTATTTTTTTAGATAACATTTTACGTTATTGTTTAGCGGATATTTTTAAAGTCTTCTTTGATGCGGTAGAATTAAATGCTTATTCTATAAATATTAATCGTGATGCTGAATACGAATTAAATACTGAACTTGATAGTTTACTTGAGTTAATGTCTCAGGGTTTGAAACAGCGGTTAACTGCTCAGCCAGTTCGTTTTACATATCAAAAAGACATGCCAAAGGCATTATTTGAATTATTAATAAATAAACTAAGATTAACTGAACAAGATGCAATGCCTGGTGGACGTTATCCCAATTTCAAAGATTTAGCAAATTTTCCAGATCTTGGTGTCAAAAACTTACTTAATAAACGCTTACCAAGCCTTGCTTATAATCGATTCAAGAAATTCAGAAATGCTTTTGCAACAATAAAAGACCGAGATGTATTGCTCTATTATCCTTACTATTCATTTGGACATGTGCTTGAAATTATGCGACAAGCGTCATTTGATCCTGCTGTTACCCATATTCGTATGAATATTTATCGAGTAGCTAAAGACTCCAGATTTATTCATGCTGCTATAAATGCAGCAAACAACGGTAAAAAAGTCACAGTAGTGGTAGAACTGCAAGCTCGATTTGATGAAGAAGCAAACATAAAATGGGCTAAAAGGTTAATTCGTAGTGGTATAAAAGTTATCTATTCACAACCAAAACTTAAAATTCATGCCAAATTATTCTTAATCGATCGTAAAGAAGACGATCGAATTGTCCGTTATGCTCATATTGGTTCAGGTAATTTTAATGAAAAAACTGCACGTATTTATACAGATTTTTCATTATTAACGGCTGACCCCGCGATTACCGATGAAGTTATCAAAGTATTTAACTTTATTGAAAACCCATTTAAACCGGTAACTTTTCACCATTTATTAGTTTCACCACAAAATACACGATTACGCTTTCATGAATTCATTGAACGAGAAATCAATAATGCCAAAGCCGGGAAACCTTCTGGTATTTATCTCAAACTCAATGCAATAACTGATAAAGAGATGATAAATCAACTCTATAAAGCTTCTTGTGCTGGAGTGAAAATACGCATGATTGTGCGAGGCACCTGTATACTTGTTCCTCAAATTCCTAATTTAAGTGAAAATATCTATGTAACCAGTATTGTTGACCAATATCTCGAACATGCTCGAGTTTATATTTTCGAAAATGACGGTAATAAAGATACCTACATATCATCTGCCGATTGGATGCCTAGAAATCTTGATAACCGGATTGAGGTTGGCGTAAAAATATTTGATCTGACATTAAAATCCACTATTCATAATATTTTCAATATTCAGTGTAATGATAATGTCAAAGCTCGAATTATCGATAAAGATAATATGAACAATTACGTCCAAAGAGGAAATAAAAAGAAAGTAAGAGCACAACGTGCAATTTATGATTATCTAAAACAATTAGAATCAGCAAGTTAAGGATTTGAACGTGAATAAATATGATGAATATGCTGTTATTGATCTAGGCTCGAATAGTTTTCATATGGTCATTGCACGTTGTATTGATGGTGCAACACAAATTATTTACAAAAATAAAAAAAATATTCATTTAGCTACCGGTTTAAATGAATTCTATGAGCTAAGTGAGTCAAGTATTAAACGAGGTATAGAATGCCTTGCACTCTTTGCTGAACGGTTGAATGGATTTCCCCCGGAAAATGTTCGAATTGTTGCAACCTATACGTTACGTATCGCCACCAATCGGCATAAATTTCTAGCCGAAGCGGCTAAGGTTCTACCCTACCCAATTGAAATTATTTCCGGACAAGAGGAAGCCCGTTTAATCTATTTAGGTACCATGACAGCCGAATCAACCGCCGAAGAAGATACCAAATTTGTTATTGATATTGGTGGTGGATCGACTGAAATTGCCATAGGTCGAGGAAACGATCTCAAACCATTTATTGTGGCAAGTCGACCAATGGGCTGTGTTACTTACACTAAGCAATTTTTTCCACAAAAGACCATTGACCGATATTCATTTTTAAGAGCTAAACTGGCAGCTGAACAACAAATTGAAAATCTTATTACCACAATAAAAAGACAAAATATTAGTGTCGCATTTGGTACTTCCGGCACAATCAAAAGTATTTACAAAATATTATTAGATTTAGGTGTCAGCGATGGAATCATTACGCCTAAACGTTTGGATGATTTAATCAGTTATATTTTAGAATTCAAGTCTTTTCATGATATTGACTATCCATCGCTTTCAGAAGAAAGAAAAAACGTTTTCGTCAGCGGGTTAGCCATTTTTAGTGGCGTTTTTAATGCATTAGGGTTACAAGAGCTTCAATTTAGCCCATGCGCATTGCGTGAAGGAGTTTTGTATGAACTTATTGATGGTCCAAATTATCGAGATATAAGACAAACAACAGCCGAATCACTCTCTCAGCATTACAACATTGATGAGCGTCATGCCAAACAAGTGGTGAAAACGGCAAAGTATCTTTTTGCACAATGGAAAATGCAAACTTCGACTAATATTCCGCAACATTTAGAATCTATCCTCTATTGGGCAGCGCAACTCCATGAAGTGGGACTGAAAATAAATTTTTCATCAATTCACAAACATTCGAGTTATATTCTGTTAAATAGTAACTTACCAGGATTCAACGAAGAACAACAACTTTTATTGTCTACCCTTGTACGTTATCACCGAAAGTCAATTAACATTGATGAACTGCCCTATTTTAGTTTATTCGAATACAAACATATCATCTCGTTATTGCAGATTTTGCGGCTTGCCGTTTTATTTAATAACCAGCGTAATAACGATCTGGATCTCACTGCATTTAGATTAAAATTAAACAGTGATAAATTGAGCAAACTGACGATAGAACTCAACGAAAAGTTTGTTGAAAATAATAAGTTAATCTTGCTTGATTTAGAGCAGGAGCAGAAATATTGGAAATCGGTTAATGATTGGAAATTATCGATTGAAATGTTTTAATCACTCAAAAAAACCGCCAGTTAAACTGGCGGTGATAGCTAAACTTTTAGCCTAATCCAATGATTTTCCACCATAAAATACCAATAGTGAAAACAATAATTAAATTTACTACGCTACAAATGAAACCGACTTTCCACCATGTTTTAACCGGTACAAAGCCTTCAGCAAACAGTAACGGGTTACGAGCATTAGCAAATTGGGTAATCGAACCAAAATAGTTAGTACAAATAACTAATGCAAAAATGGCAATCATTTGCGGCACGCCGAGCGCTAAAGCAACCGTTAAAAATACTGGGAATAAAGCAGCAATATGCGCATTACCACTCGCAAAGAAGTAATGTAGATAAACATAGGCTACACACAAAATAACAATGACTAAAACCCAGCTACTATCTCCTAAGTGACCTTTAACCGCATTACCAATTGTATCGCCTAGCCACTTAGTTACGCCAAGTTTATTGACTTGTCCCGCCATCATCAGTAATGCTGCAAACCAAATTAAAGTATCCCAAGCAGCCTTTTCACCTTTGATATCATCCCAGCTAAGTACACCGGTTAAAATTAAAATTGTTAAGCCGATAAATGCAGTAGTAGTTGAATCAATACCAAAGTTTTTACCAAAAATCCACAAGCCTAACAGTAATAAAACAGTTGAACCCATAATAAGTTCTTTAAAGGTCAGAGCCCCCATTTTTTTAAGTTCTTCTGTGGCTAATTTAGGCGCTTCTGGTGTCTTTTTAAGTTCAGGATTGGTTAAAAAGTAGATAACTAAAGGAATAACAATAAATGAGACTAAACAAGGTACAATAGCCGCCATAAACCATTGTCCCCAGCCTAAAGTAATACCAAGTTGACTTGTTACTAATTTGGCTGCCAACAAGTTGCCGGTAAAGGCAGTTAAAAACATTGCCGATGTAATATCATTTACATGACTAATAGTTAACATTAAGAAAGTGCCAATACGATTTCTTGATTCATCTTTTGGATTTGAATTAAAATTGATCGCTAATGCTTCAGCGATTGGATAAATCACACCGCCAGCACGAGCTGTCGTACTAGGAATAGCTGGAGCTAATGCCATATCCGTTACCGACAGGCCATAGGCTAAACCTAATGTATTTCTACCTAAAAGTTTAACTAGATAATAAGCTATACGCTTACTTAACCCTGTTTTGATAAAACCACGTGCTATCATAAAAGCAATAACGATAAGCCAAATAAGGCTACTGTTTAATTCGCTTAATGAAATTTTAATCGCCTCTGTCGCTGTTGCAGCCCCTGATGGTCTTAGAACCGCAAAAACTGTTATCGCTAATAATCCAATTGCACCAATTGGCATAATTTCAGCAACAATACAGGCAATAGTTGCAACAAAGATGATACTGGTTTGCCAACCCTCAATACTAATTCCTTCAGGCGGAGAAACAAGTTCCCATAATATTGCTGAAATAACAGCAATAATTATGAGCGGTAACCATTTGACAGGTGGTTTTTTCACTGTGTTCATAGTATTTTCCTTTTTAATTAAAAATGACTTAATTTAATTCATAATAAAAACGATTCAGTTTGATATAAATCTTTTCGTTTCCAATAAAATGTTAATGTAAAACATATTGTTGGCTAATTAGCTGAAAAGCAAAATTATCAGTATTAACTAGTTCGATTGTTTTATTTTTTAAAACAAATATGGCTGATAAATTCGGATGTTCAATCAAATATTTACTAGCTTTTTTAACCCCTAATCCATAGAGAATAGTTGAAAAAATATCTCCTTCAAGCGACGTATCTGAAATTACCGTTACACTTTCTAATTCATTATCTAACGGGTAACCGGTTGAAGGGTTGAATATGTGATGATAACGGTGATTATTTAAGGTAAAGTAACGCTCATAAATCCCTGATGTAACAACAGATTTATTGTTAACTTGAATAATCCCGGCCAGTTCATTGTTGAGTGAAAATGGCTCTTTCAAACCTATTTGCCAATTGCCATTCCTATTTAAAGGTGATTTGCCTAAAGTTAAGACGTTACCACCTAAATTGATAATAGCTTGATGTATGTTATTTTGCTGTAAGACTACTTTAACCACATCTGCTATATAGCCTTTGGCTATAGCACCTAAATCAATTTCCATTCCCTTTTTTTTCAAAAAAACTGCACAAGTTTTAGGATCAAGCTCAATTTCGTTAGGATCGGTTAATAATAGCTGATCATAAATTTGCAGTGGGGAGGGAACTTGCTGGCCTTGAAAACCGATTTTCCATAATTTGACTAAAGGACCAATAGCAAAATTGAAACAACTATTGGGCATTAAACTGATTTTATAAGCTTGCTCAATAAGCGAAAACACAGCACGGCTAACGATAACCGGATGTTTACCCGCAGCAGCGTTAATCGACATAACTTCTGAATGACGGCGGTTAACGGTCAATTTATCTTCAAGTAATTTTATGGTGTGAAACACCCTATGAGCTACGGCTTCATTAGGCTCATAAAGCGTTAATGAAACCGTGGTACCCATTAATACTTGAGTATATTCATGGCTTGAATTAAGCATTTTAAACAAGCTTAAGTCATATTAGTCAATTAATGATTAATGTAATCAGTGGCTTTTCTACCTGCCTGCATACCAAATATAATGATATCAGCAACAGCGTTTCCACCGATACGATTGGCACCATGAACACCACCGACCACTTCGCCAGCAGCAAATACGCCTTGTATTACATGTTTATCCGTATCTAAAACTTGAGTATCGGTATTAATCGTTACCCCACCCATAGTATGATGCACACCCGGAGCAATCTTAATCGCATAAAATGGTCCTTTGTTAATAGGATGTCGCATACCAGTTGTTCGACCAAAGTCTTCGTCACGTTTTGTTTCAGCGAACTGATTATAACGCTCAACAGTTTGAGATAAAGTATTGCTGTCAATTGAGAGTTTATCAGCAAGATCTTTAATCGTATCAGCTTGAACGACTAAATCATGTGATACATATTCTTCAACAGCTTTGTTTTCATTACGTACTTGTTGATCAAATAGAATATACGCATAATGCTCCGGTAATTTAATAATTTCTGCTGAAACTTTATCACGAGTATCTAACTCATTGACAAAGCGTTGCCCTTTTTGGGAGACCAGTATCGCCCCGCCACCACGAATTGATTCGGAAATCAAATACGAAGTTGTTTGCTCAACAGTTGGATGAATCTGAATTTCTTTCATATCCACTGTGCCTGCTCCCAGTTTTTCTAGAATCATAATTCCGGAACCAGTAGCACCTTTATGGTTAGTAGTAACAAATCCTTTCAGATCTGGTCGATATTTTTCAACCATTTCACGATTTGCACTAAATCCACCAGTAGCAATAATAACCGCTTTGGCTTTAATCGTTTGAACGGAGCCGTCTTCTTCACTGACTTTAACTCCGACAACTTTATGATTCTCAGTTAATATTTCAGTTACATTGGTATCAAGCATAACTTCAATACCACGTCGGTTGATATTTTTTTGCAATCCACTAATTAAAAATCCGCCAACAGCAGCACCACTTGCCGGGCGATGCGTACGGTCAATGCTCATGCCCCCCGTTGTTGTGATACCACTAAGTTCGATACCATTATTATCTAACCAGTCAATGGCATCAGGAGCATTTTCAACAAAATAACGAAGTAACTCAGGATTATTTTTGTTTTTACCACCTGTTAAGGTTTCTTTATAGAACAGATCTTTACTGTCCACAATGCCTTTAAGTTTTTGGAATTTAGTTTCAGCTGCATTCATACCGGCAGAAGCTTTATTTGTATTGCCACCAATAACCGACATTTTTTCAACCACAACTACACTTGCTCCTAAATCATGTGCTTGAATAGCGGCTGCTAGTCCAGCGCCACCACTACCAACAACCACCACATCATAAGCTTTATCATTAGGATCACCACCCTCTGCAAGGATAGCTTCTTTATTTGATTTCGCCATAGCTTTCGTTACGGCTTTTTTGAACGCTTCACATTGTGATGTCGCGCCGGAAATTGCATCGACGTGAGGACTATTAGAGTCAATAATACGATGTTTGATTTCAGAAAAGTTGTTGACCACTTCACTATCAAAATCATTAGCATTGAGCAATTGCATGTCTTTAACAAAGTCATTACCTAATTCAACATTAATTAAGTATTCATAAGACTCATCATTAACCTTTTCTTGATAATTGCCCGGCTTGAATTTTTTTACATTAAGATTCACATCACGAATCAAGCTTTCAACTAATGAAAAGTGCCATAGTGGCTCAGGTATATTGAGTTCTTCACGTTTATCACTATTGATGAAAAGTTCAAGTTTCTCCCCTTTTTCGACTCGACTAAGCCAATCAGGGTAAGCAATACATGCCCGACCAACTGCAACCAGATCAAAGCCGTTATCCATAGCGGCTTCGACATCACTTATATTAACCACATTACCTACACCAACAACCGGAATTTTAGCTAATGTCTGTGATCGCATTGCAACATATTTATTAATTAAAGGCGTTGGATCATTAGTTTCAACAATAGATGGTCTTAAGATCGCCCCCATAGAGAAGTGAACGTAATCAAGTCCCTTTTCAGCCAATTTTTCAAGTAAGTACATCGAATCATCAAAACGAATTCCAGGTACTTCTAATTCTTCCGGCGAAAAACGATAACCAACAATAAAATCAGGGTTGGCATACTCTTTAACCATATTATGAGTAATATCTAAAACAGCCAATGGGAATCGAGCTCGATTATCACGGCTACCACCCCATTTATCAGTTCGTTGATTTGAGTTAGGTGAGTAAAATTGTTGAATTAAGTAGGTATTAGCGCCATGAATTTCGACTCCGTCAAATCCAGCTTGGATCGCTCGACGAACAGCTTGACCAAACTTATCAATCATTTCATCAACTTCATCTGCCGTCAATTCAATTGGGGTTGCTGCGCCTGGTCGTGGTGCAGCTATCGCACTTGGCCCAACTGGCGATTGTCCACCAATAAGTTTAGGCTCAACCATACGGCCACCGTGATAAACTTGGATAACTGCTTTGGAACCTTTCTCTTTAATGGCTTTAGCGATCTTCGCTAATCCTTCTATTTTATCATCATTATCTAAACCAATCGCACCGGGAAACGCTAACCCTTTATTGTCAACAAATCCACATTCAACAATAATAGTGCCAATTTCACCCGCTCTTGCTCGGTAATATTCAATTAAATCATGCGTAACAGAACCTTCGTAAAACCCTGAACAAGTAGTCATTGGTGCCATCATAATACGATTTTTTAGGGAAACACCATTGGGTAAGATTACTGGTTTAAAAATATCTTCGTTTTTCATATTTCATTACCTAATCATTAATATTTAAATGTTAACGTGGATCATAACATCCGAAATTTTTCTTCTCCACTTACATAAGTTTCATTAGTCGGAAAATATCATTTTTTCGACAAAAATTTATTCAAATTTATTAATAATTTATAAAACAATCTATGGATATAACAAAAAGAATTGTCTGTTTTTTATGTTATTTTGAAAGTGTTTGCGTACAATACTGCATAAACCTGTCTAAAAAAAAACACTATAACTATTTCATTTACTTATATTTTTTTAACTTCTATCACTTGTACTTTATTTTTATTCGACTAAAATGCTTACCAATTTTAGAAAAGAGAATTTGATTATGCTTGTGGTCCATACAAATAAACCAATAATAAAATTGAATTGTCTTTTTATTTTGAATATTCATCCTCCTTTATGGAGGATTTTTTATATCTATAAATTCAACCTTCCAATTTTATATCAAATTACTAAACAATACCACTTCCAGAACAGCCATAAACAGGAGATACCATGAAACCTTTGATCCCTTTTTATAACCCAAGTATTAGCTATGAAGATAATTATGCTAAAGGACCTTTTGGACTTTTTGCAGAATTAGATAAAGCAGAAAAAGTTTCAACTAAACCAACCAAATTCTTAAATGTTGATGTTAATTTACCATTTGGCCAACCCGCTGGGCCTTTATTAAATGCAAATTATATTAAAGCAGCATTTGCTTATGGATTCGATTTATGTGTATATAAAACGGTAAGAACAAAATTACACAAATGCCATCCGTTACCTAATGTTTTATCTGTTCATCCGAAAGGTAAACTTACGTGTAATTTAGACACAGTTTTAGCTGATACTAATTATAGCCAACCTCTTTCAATCACTAATTCATTTGGGGTTCCATCATTTGCTCCAGATATATGGCAACCAGATATGGCTGATGCTGTTAAAGCTGCTGGTCCAGGACAATGTGTTATTGGTAGCTTCCAAGGAACTCAAGGTAATGGAGTGATTGAACAAGATTATGCATTAGCCGCTAAATTAGTAAGAGAAACCAATGCACCAATTTTAGAAGCTAATTTAAGTTGCCCGAATGAAGGTGCAAGTAAATTACTTTGCTTTGATGTAGATAGAGTTGAAAGAATTGTTAAAGAAATTAAAAATGCTGTACCTGACCGTCCTCTTATCCTGAAATTAGCTTACTTCCCAGATGATGAAAGAATCGTTTCATTATTAACTCGTATTGGAAATATAGTTGATGGGTTAAGCGCGATTAATACGTTGTCAGCAAAACCTGTTGACGCAAATGGTCATCCAGCTTTAGGTGAAAACCGAAAAGAAGGCGGTATCTGTGGCGATGCAATTCGTTGGGCTGGCTTAGATATGGTTAGTCGACTCTATAAATATCGTAAACAAATGGATTTAAAATTTGCAATTATAGGTGTTGGTGGAGTTAGTAACAGTGAACATTATCATCAATTTATAAAAAATGGTGCTGATGCTGTAATGAGTGCAACAGGTGCGATGTGGAATCCGTTACTTGCTATTGAAATAAAAAAGAGTTTGAAATAATAGTCAAAAATAATACATCGCAATAAAGAGCTAATATTTTTGTTACAGGGTAACTTATTTACCCTGTTTTCTCTTAATTTCAACCTTTATATTGATCACTTTTTATTAAAATAATAGTAGACAAAAACGACATGAGCAAAAAAAACAGTGGCTAAGATTATTCTAACATGTAAAGAATTAAAAATAATAAAAGGAATAAGTAGCACAACAAACACCATTGCCAACATCTTAAATAAACTTGACCTGGTTGCCTTCTTTTCAATTAGCATTTTTTGGATATAAGTTTGATAGTAACTAGTTTGTGTAAAATAGTTATAGAGGCGCTCTGAACTATTTAACCATAGATATGCAGTAAGTAAATAAAAAGGTACTGTAGGTAACAAAGGAATAAAAATACCAATAGTTCCTAAAGCAAAAGAAACTCCACCTAGAACAACAAATATCGATTTTTTTAGCATGTCTAAATCAATTTAATTAATATTCATAGGATATCGAAGATAGCACAATTATAATAAACAAGGAAAGTATAAAGAAAAATAAGAATTGGCGGAACGGACGGGGCTCGAACCCGCGACCCCCTGCGTGACAGGCAGGTATTCTAACCAACTGAACTACCGCTCCGCTTTTTAGATACTTTAATGTGGAACATCAAAGTAGGCGTGATGTTAAAGATTATTTTTATTTTCGTCAATAAAATTTTTAAAAATAAAGTTCAATTGAATAGAAAACAATCATTAATGTACTTTAATGTGCTTTCCATAATGCCCCGCCACTTTTTTTATCAATCTTTTCTAAAATTGACTCGTGAGCAGAGAGTTCAGATTCATTTGCTTTAATAATCTTTAAAGGAGTTCCATTACGTTCAATTTTCTTGACGGTATTATTTGACATTGATAATGGATTATCTTCAGCGCTGAATGCTAACGTCGTTTGCCCCCCTGTCATTGCTAAATAAACTTCAGCTAGAATCTCAGCATCAAGTAAAGCGCCATGCAGTGTACGATGTGAATTATCAATCTGATAACGCTCACATAGTGCATCTAGATTATTTCGTTTACCAGGGAAAAGCCGCCGAGCCATAGCTAGTGTATCAGTAACAATACAATGTTCAGCTGTTTTAAAATTTAAACCACAAAGACGAAATTCATAATCCATAAATCCGACATCGAACGATGCGTTATGAATGACTAATTCAGCACCATCAATAAATTTTATAAAATCATGTGCTATATTTTTAAATATTGGTTTATCTTTAACAAATTCATCACTTATACCGTGAACTCTAAAGGCTTCTTCATCAATTAAACGTTCTGGATTGATATAAACATGGAAATGATTGCCAGTTAGTCGCCGATTTAATACCTCAACAGCACCAATTTCAATAATCTTATGCCCTTCATAGTGATTATTACCGTCTTGGTTCATACCTGTTGTTTCAGTATCTAATACAATTTGACGTGTTGAATGTGTTATCACGTTATACTCTTCTTCTAAAATTGGGAAATTTAATAATTAATGGTATAGTCTAACACCAAAATGCGCTGATGTTGATACCTACAGTGTTTTCGCCACTAATTACACAACATCACATTATTTAATTCTAAATTTTATTCAATAGGCAAAGTTTATTTAGTATGTTAAAAAAAATTCAAATTTTCACAGATGGTTCTTGTTTGGGTAACCCTGGTCCCGGTGGATATGCCGCAATTTTAAAATATAAACAAACAGAAAAAGTATTAGCTCAAGGTTATTTTAAAACCACCAATAATCGAATGGAATTATTAGCTGCAATTGTTGCTTTAGAGCTTCTTAAAGAACCGTGTCAAATTCAACTGTATTCTGACAGCCAATATCTACGTAATGGCATTATGAATTGGATTCATGGCTGGAAAAAAAATGGCTGGAAAACATCAAATAAACAACCTGTTAAAAATGTTGATTTGTGGCAACGTTTAGATGAAATAGCTAAATCACATACTATTGAATGGATTTGGGTTAAAGGTCATGCTGGTCATATCGAAAATGAGCGTTGTGATATTATTGCTAAAAATCAAGCCGAATCCCCAACTTTACACGATACTATTTTTGAAGCATCATTAAAGGACTGAATACAAAAAACAGTTAGATAACTAAGAAGGTATAATAACTATGTATCGATTACATGTTATCCCGGCCCTAAAAGATAATTATATTTGGTTGTTGGAAAACAACGATAAACAAATTGTTATTATCGACCCAGGTGAAGCTGCCCCTGTAATTAGTTATCTAAAAAAACATCACTTGTCACCCCTTGCAATTTTACTAACTCACCACCATATCGATCACACTGGCGGGGTAACAGAGCTAAAAGCATTTTATCCCGATATTGAAGTTTATGGGCCTAGTGAAATTAATTTGCAGATTAACTATCTAGATAATATAGATAAAATATCAATTGCTGATTTTCAATTTGATATTATTTCAGTACCGGGACACACATTAGGACATTTAGCTTATTATTGCCGACCATATCTATTTTGTGGTGATACCTTAATGTCTGCTGGTTGTGGTAGAATTTTTGAGGGTGATTATAAGCAAATGCTAAGCTCGCTTAATAATTTAAAGCGACTACCTGATGATACGTTTATTTGTGCAGGACACGAATATACTAAAGCTAATTTGAACTTTGCACAAATGATGGTTCCACATGATAAAGTTATTCATGAATATTATAATTATATTTGCAAAAAGAAAATTACTTTGCCTTCTATTTTAACCAAAGAAAAACAGATTAACTTATTTTTACGGTGTAAAGAAAAATCTTTACAAAACAAATTCAATTGTAACAATGAGTTAGAACTGTTTGCTTTTTTTAGGAGCCAAAAGGACATTTTTTAGGTATAATAAGTCGTTTAAATTAATGTCCTAACTTATAATCTAATGAAAAAATTATTAATATTTACAGTGTTATGTGCTTTTTTAGTCGGGTGTCAAAACCAAGGGTCGCGATACACTTCTGGCTCAAAACCATACAATTCTAAATCAATAGTTAATTCTAGCGTTAAAAGTGGTGGTGTTAATTACGCTTCAGTCACGCAAAATCCTTGGCATTACATGCTAACTCAAATTAACGTAAATGTTCCGAACAACAGCCGAGTTGTCGCGGAAAGAGAACGTTTACTGCGTAATCCACAGGGATTTGAAAATATTGCATTACGATCTGAACCTTATGTATATTACATCATTAATCAGTTACGAAAAAATAAGCTACCGGTTGAACTTGCTTTAATTCCATTAATTGAGAGTGCTTATGACCCTTTAGCTACCTCGCCTGCTCAAGCGGCTGGTTTATGGCAATTTGTGCCAATTACAGCTAAAGAATATGGTTTAAAACGTAGCAGTAGTTTTGATGGACGTCGCGATCTAATTGCTTCAACCAGCTCAGCTATATCTCTTTTACAAAATCTTAATAACCGCTTTAATGGCGACTGGTTATTAACATTAGCTGCATATAATGCAGGTGAAGGTCGAATTCAACGAGCGATTGATAAAAATAAAGCTAAAGGGCTACCTATTGACTATTGGTCTTTAGATTTACCACAAGAAACAATGCATTATGTGCCAAAAATATTAGCTATTATCGACATTGTTAAAAACAATAAACGTTATGGAATTAAACTACCGGATTGTAATTATCAAAACTCTTTAGTTAGAATTGATATGTCTAAAAACATTTCATTGTCTAAAATAGCGCAATATACTGGATTATCACTAAATGATTTAATGACATACAATGCCGGTTATGTGCAACAAACTGTAAATGGCCCTTTTCATCTATTAGTTCCTTATTCTCATGCAAATAAACTATTCAAAAAGTTGAAAAATGAGAATTTAGTTACTAGTCAAGTAACTGAGCTTTTAGAAGATGTGCCACATAACAATATGCCGTTTGAAATTAAATCAACGACAATTCAATACAGTACAGTAAATGCTAAAGATGCTAAATCTATTTTAAGTAATGGCAAAAAACAGATTACTTACCAAGTTAAAGCTGGTGATAATCTTTATTCCATTGCGAGGAATTACCGAGTGAAAATCACCGATCTTTTACAATGGAATAAATTAAAAAATGGACGAGTAAAAGAAGGTGATGTATTAACAATTAATTTAGTCAATTCGAATTCATTTTAAAATTGACTAATAATGGATTATGATCCGATGCGGCTGTACTAATTATCTTAGCCGCATCAAGCTTCAAACCTCGATAAAAAATAAAATCCAATGGCCTACCTAAAAACGTTTTTCGAATATCAATAGCAAAATTAACCGGTTTAAGATTTATTGATCGAGTCAAATGATAGAGTAAATTCAGTCGTTGCCGACTCCATGCATTAAAATCACCTGCCAAAATCACTGGTCCATCATGTTGCTTAATATAATTTAATAACATATACATCTGTTGACGATATATCTTTACGCCAATACTAAAATTGATGGCATGAATATTGGCAACTAACAGCTGTTTAGTAGAATTTTTAATTGGATAAACAGTAATTAGAGCTGATTTGGGTACCCGAATAAATGGCTCTTTTTCTCTAAACGATAATATTTTAGTCGGTGCTGAATCAGTTATAGTCATAACTCCAGCAAAAATATCATTAAAGCAGTAAGCTGGTACGTGATCGGCAACTTTGTTATTCGCAGATATAAAATTCAATAATTGTGGTGTTGTTTGGGCTTCTTGTAATAGCATTAACTTGGATTGGCTAGCATATTGCTCAAGAATTTTAATACAATCAGCCCTTTTCTGTTTAAAAATATTCCAAACCAAAACCGAGAATGATGATTGATCAATTAGTGGTTCATCATTGACTATCTTATGGTTTGGTAATATCAGTTCAACACTACTATTTCCTTGATATCGTAGTGTATAGTCTCGATGTTTAAACATTTTAACCGTTCATTTTTTCTTTTAAATAATCATCAAATGACAAAGTATCATTCTGTTCTTTCTTTTGTTGCTTTTCAATTGACATAGTTCTTTGCTGAACAAAATCACCATCAGTCAATAATTGCAAAGGTTCTGAACTAAGCTGATTTTTATATTGAGTTGCTAAAACTAAGCCAAATTTAGCAGTACCTAAATCGCTGATAGCCTCAAGCGTTCTTGCTGAAAGTGTTAATTCAGGCTGGTCAAACATCAGATCAAGCCGTTCGCAAACTTTACGATAATGTTGTTTATCATCTTGATGATCCAATACATCAGCAACACGGAGCAAATCTTTAAATAATTCGTGGCCGACTTTCGATAATGGCTCACGATAACTATCACAGCCGATACCAATTTCAAGACCCGGTCTACGCCCTTCCATAATAACCCGATTCCAATTTAATTTTGTACACTCAAGTTCGGCACTACTCATTTCAGGCGCTGGCGCTAACGCACACCATATCAAAAATAGATCAATAAAGCGGATCTGTTCCTCAGTAATACCTATTGGTGAAAATGGATTAACATCAAGCGCACGTACTTCAATATACTCTATTCCACCACGTAATAAGGCATCTGAAGGTAACTCCCCTGCTCTAGGAACTCGTTTAGGACGAATTGGTGCATAAAATTCATTTTCAATTTGTAAAACATTATCATTTAGTTGTCGATAATGACCATTAACTTTAATGCCTAATTTACTGAACTCATCTGATTTGACATGGGTGGCACGTTTTAATCCTTCAACATAAGTATCTAGATGATTAAAGGTAATACCTAATTGTTTCTGGGCATTGTTGGTGTAACCAATATCGCTTAATCTTAATGAAGTTGCATAAGGCAAAAAGCAGTTACCATTGGTTTGTTCTATAAATGCTTTAGCTTTTTGCTTATCTTGAATAAATGAAGAGCACATAGAAGGTGATGCGCCAAACAGGTAAGGAATCACCCAACCAAATCGATAATAATTACGTATTAAAGTAAAATAACCTTCAGAAATAACCGCTTTTCCTTCTTCGGCGTTTTTCACCCCAAACCGAGCTTGCCAAAATGCCATAGGCAAAGAGAAGTTATAATGCACGCCGGATATGGTTTGCATCATTGCGCCATAACGATTCTTCAATCCTTCTCGATAAACCGTTTTAAAACGCCCTTCATTTGAGGAGCCATATTGCGCCAAAATAATATCGTCTTCATTTGCCACAAAACAAGGCATACTTAATGGCCACATCATCTCATCGCCGATACTGACACTAGCATAACGATGTAAATCACGCAAAAACGTGAGCATATAATCAATATTCGTATTAACCGGCGTGATAAATTCAAGCATCGACTCAGCAAAATCGGTTGTTATCCAAGGATGAGTTAATGCTGAACCAATTTTATTAGGAAAAGGTGTTTTTGCTAAAGAGCCGTCTGGTAAAATTCTGAGCGTTTCACGTTCAACACCCCGTTGAATGCCTTGTAAAATTGTATAGTGTTTTTCCAACCAATTGAGTGCTTTAGAAACATCAGGAATCATAATTTTATATTTCCTAAATTCAGTTTAAATTGGCTTAATTTTAGCATAGTTTAATGGTTTATATAGGCTGTTTTGTGACTATTAAAAAGAAAATAGAAATCTATCAATATACAAAATAATATAAACTAATAGAATGTCACAAATAAGAAACCATTATCTACTAGATAGATAATGGTTAGTAACTTTGCTAATGAATCAGCTTATTTATTGGCTTGTTCAATTTTTTGATTAGCGACATAATCCTCATCGACCGGTGTGATAAGATTATTCTGATGATCAACAATATAGGTTTTTCCAAAACCTAAAACTAATCTACCGACTGTTGGTGTGATTTTAAACAAATTGAAATCTTTCATTTCCGCTAACATATACACCATTTTACTTACCCTTTTAGCAAGTTGGTCAATGATGTTATCAAAAAGCTCAGATTCTCTTTCAACAATGCTTGTTGTTGCACGGAACGATAGTCGTCTACGAGCATAAATATTCTTGGTATTGCATTCATCATCAATAATTAAAAAAGAGAGATTTGCATTATCTTTCATATTTTGACTATGAGGGGCGAGATCTGATATTAAAACGTAATAATCTTTTCCATCAAAAAAATAAGGTGAATAACTCGTATCTACTTCACCATTTTTAGTCATTGTTGATAATATAATTGTGCGAATTGTTTCATGTAAATTTTCTATTGTACTTTCAACAACATCATTTTTGGACTCAGCCATAATTACTCCTTGTTTGTCTATTCAGTTAACTTATTAACTTCATTGTTATAAATTCAATTGGATGCATTTATCAAAATAGTTCGAAATATCAGTATGAGAAATTATAATAAAACTACTTGTCGGTAGGTTTGTCTTTAACAATTTCAGCAATTGTTTTTCTGACTGCTTATCTAACGCATTGGTTGTTTCATCCATAAAAATCCAATCAGGTTTATGCATTAAAATTCTTGCAATCATTAGTCGTTGCTTTTCACCACCGGAAAGTGTTTTTAAATTATCACTGAGTAAATTTCTATCGATAAATTCTGTAGAAAAACCAACTTTTAATAGAAGTTGCTTAATCAAACTTAAATCTTTTTCAAACAAAGGTTGCGGATAGCTTATTGCATGAGCTAATCCCCCAACCGGAAAATAGGCATTTTGCGATAAAAATAATGTCTTTAATTTTGGCATTTTAATCATCCCCTCAAAATTGGGATAAAGGCCAGAAATTACTTTGAAAAATGTTGATTTACCGATACCCGATGCACCGGATATAACAACCGAATCGCCTTTATTAAGATAAAGATTGGGTAGTGTTAATAAAACAGTGCCATCCGGTTTTTTTATAGTTAAATCTTCAATCGAAAATGCATCTTGATTAATCTCTAATTGGCTAGCTGATTGATATTGATGAGCAGCTTGATTAGCTTTTTCAAAAAACTGGGTTAAACGATAACTACATGCAATAAGTTCGGCAAGTTTAGTATAATTGAAAATAAACCAAGACAAGTTAGTCACAACATTACTAAATGATTTACTAATTTGCATTAAAGAACCTAAGCTAACTTTACCAATTAAATAGATAGGCAGAGAAAAGAAAATAGGCACACTTAACACCGTTAAATAATAAGGCCGTGTAAAACAGCCTAAAATAAGTTGTCGTTTAATTAATAAATACCAATTTTTGATAATATGATTGAAATGCTGTTCAAATTGTTGTTTCTCCACTTTTTCACCATTCGCTAACGCGATTGCCTCTTTCGATTCACGAAATCGAGTTAAGACAAAGCGATAATTTGCCTCTAAGTGTTGTTGTTCAATTAACACGTTTTTTAAGGGGCGCCCCAGCATGTGGGCAATACAAGAAGTGAATAATACATAGATAGGTGCTAGCCAAATTAAATAATGAGAAATACTTATATCAATATTGAATCGACTAAAATTTAAAACAAAATTATCGGTAATTTTCCATAGAAGCATAAAATAGGAAAACAGGCCTATACATTGAGTAATCAGCGAAAAGCCTTCATTTGTTAATCGCTCAATAAATAGCAGGCAGTCTTCGGAAATACGTTGATCAGGATTATCAATTTCGTCTTGATTTAAAAACCAATATGCCTTGTCATTCAGCCATTTATCAAGTATCGAATCATTTAAAACCTTGCGCCATGTAATCACTAAGGTTTTTCTTAAAAATTCAATTATTAAGTAAGTTATTGCCCCCAAAATAGTTAACAACATAAAAACGATTAATTGGGTTATAACGCCTTGCATGTCATATTTTTCTAATGCATTAAAAAAGTTTTTATTCCAATTAATCATTTCAAGACTAATTTTAATTAAAACAATATTTAAACAAATAATAATTAAAGCATAACAATAACCATATTTACCTTGTCTTGATTTGAAGCAAAGCTTCATAAGCAAGATTATATTTTTCAATGTTTGCACAACTTATACTCTCAAAACTGCCTTTTTCTAAATCAACTCCTGCCAATTATCAATTTGACAGAAGTATTTAACTTTAATGATTAAAAATTAATAACCGCACTAACTGCAAAAGTTCTTCCCGGTGCGGTTTGAAGCTCGATAGGATTCGTCACTTTTACATTATTTTGTGGATTTTTATAATAACTACTAAACATCGGCCATTTAAAATAACGGCGGTCAAATATATTTAACACCGATCCCCGAATAGTAATATTTTTGCTAGGGTGCCAATTTAAATAGGCATCATAGACTGCATAACCGCTTGGCTTAAATATTTCATCTGATGAGGATTTATCCCTAGAAACGTGAGATACCGCTTTGGAAAAAGTGCCGACGACTTCAGTATCAAAATTAAAATCGGGAACATTCCATTTCAAACCGATATTACCTTGCAGAGGCATGGCTTCATTAAAATAAGTTCTTTTATCACCGGGGGAATCTTGTTTTTTTCCATATTGATATGAGCTTGAAGCATTCAAAGTCCAATTTGGCGCAAAATGCCACTCACCCGATGTTTCAATTCCCCATAGATTAACATTGGATAAATTTTTGTAGGTATAATCCTTCGGTCCAACCCGAATGAAATTCTTGATATAGTTGCTATAATCAGCTTTGAATAAGCCTACACTAAACCAACCTTCTGAAAAATCGCCTCTGATGCCGGTCTCATAAGATTTCACTTTTTCTGGTTTTAGTTTAGGGTTAGGAATCAGATTCATCGTTACCGAAGGCAATGAGGTATAAAGCTGTTGAGCCGTTGGCATTTTGAATCCTTCAGCATAACGGGCATAAACAGAGTATTGATCAGTGATGTTATATAATATGCCTAACTGCGGAATGAGGCGATGTGAACTCAAATCACGAGGTTCTTTGCCTTTAACCACCGCATAATGGCTATCCGTATTGGGTTTAATTTTATACGTTGCATATCGTAAACCCGGTTTAATTTTTAAATTTTCTGATATAAAGTGAAATTCATCTTGAAGATAAATATCTGCACGCTGCGTTTTAGCGTTAGCAAAATTAAATCCGCCACCTATGGTTTTTACGCCATTTTTTGTGCTCTCATTACGATAATTGCTACGGGTAATATCCCCTTGAAAACCATAAATTAAATCATGCGTTGTATTGAAAAAATCAACGTTTGAATTTAACTGAAGATCCAACTGCCAAAACTTTTCTTTATAATCATTCGTGGTATAAGTATAAATCGGTGTTTGTCTTCGATTTTTTTGTTGACGATGCGATTTTAAATAACGTTCTTGCGGCGAGTAAGAGAACATGGTCTTGATTTGATCGATAAAGCTTATTTCGGGAGTCCAACTATCATCAATCGCAAACCTTTTACGAGTTTGAATTTGTGTTCTTCGATAATCCTCGTTGAATGTTCCATTGGTTTGTAATCCATAATCATACATTTGTTTTACATACGAATTAGAACGGAAATTCTCAAATGCTAACTTTGTTTCTCGAGTATCATTATGATAAACCAATTTGGTTAACATATTTTCAGCTTTAGCATCCAACGGATTTAATTTATTACATTTAATAGCATCTGCGCCACGTGGACAGCCCCAAATACCGCCATTTGCTTTAGCTTTAGTTAACTTGGTTTCTTGGTAATCTCTTCGACTAAAACTGATCAATCCTTCTAAGTTAGGCATCAATTCAAGCGCTAACATACTCGTTTTGGTATTTTGTTTATTTAAACTATCATAACCGCCACTTACTCGAACAGCATAAGACTTACCTTTAAGTAAATCACTAGGATCTATGGTTTTAAACGCAACTACCCCACCAACAGCATCTGCCCCCCATAATACCGAGCCAGGTCCACGAATGACTTCAACAGCTTTTATATTTGCTAAATCAATAAAATTTCTATTGCCGTCTTGGATACTTTCAATCACTCTTGAACCGTCAACTTGCATTTGAATACGGTTACCCGCCATACCACGTATTCTAATACTGCCTAAATTACCAAAAGGGTCGGTCCCTGAAGTTTGCCGATTAACTGATATTCCCGGTAAATATCTAACTAAATCTTCCATTGTTGACATTTGATGATCATCTATATTCTTTCTAGAGATGACATCAACGGTTTCTGGAATAGCTAATTTGGCTCTTTTTTGTCTACTAGCCGTAACCGTCATAGTTTCCAATTCATCATCAGCAGCAAATACTGAGAAGGATATTGAAGCAGTCAAAACGGTTAAAAAGATTTTATTTATTTTCATTTTTCACCACAAAGTTATATTAATAAACTGCTCAAATTAATACCCAATATTTGATAATTATCATTTTTTACTAATTAATCTAACAAAAATAAAAAATATGATCAATGAGAATAATTATCATTTATGTTAGATAATGATTATCATTAGCTTTAATGCGAGAGGCTAAAATATTAAAATGAGCGATTAATATCAATGAGGTTGAATAGAGAAGCAAATCTAGACCAATAGTTATTAATATAAATATTAGTCATTAATAGCCTAAATCAGTAAATAACTATCTGTATTTTTTCTAACAAAACCAAAACTTCCATGTGTGAAGTGTGCGGAAACATGTCGAACAATTGGGCTTTAGTCATTTGATAATCGCTTAAAAGCTGCAAATCTTCTACCATAGATGCTAAGTTACAACTTGAATATAATATATATTTCGGTTTTATATTATCTAAGTATTGAATGAGTGATTTACCAGCCCCGCGTCTTGGAGGATTAAGTAAGACTAAATCAGGGATACCTTGTTCATTGTTTACATATTTAGTGGCATCTAACGATTTAAAATCGAGTTTATCATAACCAAGTTTTTCAGCGGATTTTGTTGCGCACTCAATGGCATCAGAACTAATTTCAATGCCAGTCAATTGGATCTTTTCATTATTAGAATGACCAATACAATGCAAACCAAAACCACCTACTCCACAAAATAGATCCCATATTGAGTTAACATTTAAGTTTGCCACCCAATCACTAGCCGTTTGATAGAGTTTTTCTGCAATGTAACTATTTGTTTGAAAGAAACTTTTAGATTTAATATATAAAGGTATCTGATTAAATTGGAACGCTAAAAAAGGGTTATCGGTTAAAATCAGTTCTTCTTCCCCCTCTAATATCGCTGCATGGTTAGGTTGGATGTTGATAGTAACAACTTCTAAGTTATTTATTTGCAAGTTGTGGTAACTATTTTTAATTTTTTCTACAAATTTATGTGATTTCAATACAAATCGCAGCATAAAATGGCTGTTATTATCAATAATGCTTTCTGTGATGATAACGAATTTTAACTCCCCTTTTCGCTTGTTGATATTATAGGGAACTAATCCTTGCTTACGAATATAAGTACGAACCAATTTTAGAATATTTTGCATGTTCGAGCTATAAAGCGGGCAATCGCACAAATCAATCGCATCATTACCGTTTTGAATGCCTAAAATTGGTTTTTCAACCGTACCCAGCACTGCCATTTTAGCTTTATTACGAAACCCTGATTCAGGACTCGCATACGGATCGTTAACTTGGTTAGGATTAAAATCAGCTAATTTCTCCAACAAATGACTTTGTTTCTCAGTTAATTGAGAATGATATGGTTGATTAATTTTATGACAAGACAAACATTTTTTTTCTTGATAATAGCTACATTGCATCATATTGAAACCTTTTTTTATAATGTTTTATTATATAATTAAACGGTTTCAAGCTGTATTAGTTTTCATTTTTTATACACAAAAACCCCGTTCCTCAACTTTTTTTTCGTAAAATTTAAACTTTTAATCAAGAGGAATTATCCACCGCTATGCTTTAAAGAAACAACGGTATATGATAGGATATTGCCATTAAAATTACAGGAACACGTTAATGTCTATTAAGTTAAAAACTCCCGCCGAAATTGAAAAAATGCGTATTGCAGGCAAATTAGCTGCTGAAGTTTTAGAGATGATCGAGCCGTATGTTAAACCAGGAATTAGTACTGGTGAACTCGATAAAATTTGTTATGAACATATTGTAAATGTACAAAAAGCTATTCCTGCCAATATTGGTTATCATGGATTCAAACATACAAGTTGTATATCCATTAACGACGTGGTGTGTCATGGTATTCCAAGTTTTGATAAAAAATTAAAAGATGGTGATATTCTTAATATAGATGTAACTGTGATCAAAGATGGTTATCATGGGGATACTTCAAAAATGTACATTGCAGGTAAACCCACTGTTGCAGGCGAAAAACTTTGCCAAGTTACTCAAGAGAGCTTATACGAAGCGATTGAAATCATAAAACCAGGAATTCGATTGAGAGAAATCGGTAAAGCTATTCAAAAATATGTTGATAAATTTGGATTCTCTTCAGTTCGTGAATATTGTGGTCATGGTATTGGTGAGGTATATCATGATGAACCTCAAGTATTACATTATGATGCTGATGATGGTGGCGTAATTTTAAAACCAGGTATGACTTTTACGATTGAACCGATGGTGAATACTGGCGATTGGCGTACACGCACAATGAAAGATGGTTGGACCGTTAAAACTAAAGACCATGGACTTTCAGCTCAATATGAGCACACTATTTTAGTAACCGATAACGGGGTTGAGGTTTTAACCCTTCGTAGTAACGAAAACTTTCCTCGTATTATCGAACATTAAATAAAAAAAGAGATTCAACAAAACTGTTGAATCTCTTCATTTCATCCTTCTAATCTATCAACTTTCTTTTGATATCTTTTAACTTTCCAAAGTTTCGATAGAAGCTCATAAAATTTTTTAGGAATTAATGCCAAGCTTTTACCATCGCCAGAATTCAATTAAGTATTTCTTAATATAGCAGCGTATAAAGCTTACGACGATAACTACTAGCTAAAGCGTTATTAGTACCCAATGCAGCTAACAGATCAAGTAATGTTTTCTTAACTTGACCATCTCCCGCATTTAGATCTTTTGTTAACGGTTTGAATAGTAGCTCTAAAGCCTCTTCGTGTCGCCCTACTTGCATCAATTGTGATGAAAGTTGGATCATTAATTCAATATTGTCAGGCTGTTTTGCCAATTCAGCTTGCAACTGCTGTAATTCTGGTGAATTTGCCGCTTGTTCAAGTAACTCAATCTCAGCTTGTAATCCATGAAAAGCGGAATCTTGGTCTTGTAGCGGAATTGTTACTAAAACTTCTTTAGCATCGTTAAGTTGCTTTTGTTCAATTTGCGCTTTAGCTAACATTAATGCGATATCTGATCTTGGTTTGCCTAAGTGATCAGTTAGCGTCGTCCATGCTTGTTTTAATAAAGGTAAAGCTTGGTCATATAACCCTTCATTAAATAATTTTTGAGCTTCAACAAGTTTTAATTCATCTTCATTAGGTAAGATTTTGGCTAAAAATGCTTTAATTTGATCTTCACTTTGTGGACCTTGAAAACCATCAACTGGCTGCCCATTTTGGAACATATAAACTGTTGGAATCGCTCTTAAACCAAATTGTGCTGCAAGCATTTGTTGCTCATCACAATTTACGCTGGCTAAAATAAATTGTCCTTGATGCTCTGTCGCTAATTTTGTTAGCGTGTTTGTCATCTCTTGATGATTTGGACTTCTTGGTGACCAAAAGTAGAATAACACGGGAGTATTTGTCGATTTTTCGACAATTTCTTGAATATTCTGTTCGTTAACATCAAAAATAAATTGATTTGACATAATTTATCCTATGAATAATTTAATTTATTACTTATTTTCTAAAATTTTATCCATTAATCTGTCGGGAAGCAAACGTTTAGCTATCGCTGCTAACTTCGTTACTTTAGTTACCCTGTAACGTATTTTTGGCTTATCGTGCTCCAATGCATGATAAAGATAGGGTAAAACAGCTTCGGGAGCTAAGGTAAAACGTCTAGCAATTGGTGGATTTTTTACAATATTCTCTTTTTCGGTTTGATTCACATTATTTGAAAAATAGGTTTTTAATGGGCCAGGTTCGATTAAACAAACCTTTATATTCGTTTTAGCTAATTCTAACCTTAATACATCAGACCATGCTTCTAAGGCGTATTTACTGGCCGAATAGGCACCTCTCCCTGGGGTTGCAACAATTCCAACAATAGAGCTTGTTTGAATGATTCTTCCTTCATTTTGATCTAGCATTGCCGGTAACAATAATTGAGTTAATTGATGTACACCAAAAAAGTTTGTTGAAAACTGTGATTCTAACTGCGATCGACTGATGGTGTTTAATCGACCATATACCCCAAATCCGGCATTATTAAATAAAGCATATAATTTTCCTTCACATAAAGTTAAAACTTCTTGTGCAGCTTGAGTAACAGAGTCAGGATCATCTAAATCTAAAAGAACGGTTTCAAAACCTTGCTCGACTAATTTTTTTTGGTCTTCAACTTTACGGCAAGAAGCAATAACACGATAACCTCGCTTTTTTAATGCTATTGCTGAAATCAAGCCAATACCGCTTGAGCAACCTGTTATAAAAATTGTACGCAAATTTTATCTCCGTTATGATTCATTTATTGTCAAGTTCACTTATGGCAATTATGATAGCACATTTAAAACAAATATACGGCTAATAAACACCTAGAGGTCCTTATGAAAATTGCTATTATCGCAGCAATGGAAGAAGAAGTTGCAATACTAAAAAGTCAAATTACTGATTATCAATTAGAACATCATTTAGGGTGTGATTTTCACATTGGCAAAATTGCTAATTGCGACATCGTATTATTACAATCAGGTATCGGTAAAGTAGCTGCGGCATCCGGAACTACCCTGCTTTTAAATAATTACCAAGTTGATGCGGTAATTAACACTGGCTCAGCTGGTGGGCTTTCAACTAAGCTCAGTATCGGTGATATTATTGTATCAAAAGATGTTTTTTATCATGATGTGGATCTAACTGCTTTTGGATATAAGCCGGGCCAAATGTCTGGTTGCCCTGTTTCGTTTCCTGCTGATGAAAACTATCGATCATTAGCCGAAGCTTGTATCAAAAAACATGGTGTCAATGCCGTGGCTGGTTCAATCGGTAGTGGAGACGCTTTTATTAATGGAAAAAGTAATCTAGAACGAATTAAGCAAACTTATCCTGACGCAATTGCCGTTGAAATGGAAGCTGCTGCGATCGGCCATGTTTGTTGGTTATTTAAAGTTCCTTTTGTAGTGGTTAGAGCGATTTCAGACAATGGGGATAATGAATCAGCAATTGATTTTCAATCCTTTTTAAAGTTAGCCGCAGCTCAATCATCTAAAATTGTTGAATCGATGCTAAGTGAACTTGCTTAAATAAAGTGGTGTCAATTTCATTTGACACCCTAGATATTGATCAATTTAATAAGCCATATTGTTCAAATAGTGGTTTTCTCCACCCAGATAATATTTCAGGCATACTTTCGTTTTTATCTATTTTCCATTTTATATATTGATTGATTAACCGTTTTGATATAATTAATTCACGGCTAAGTCCAGTCTGTGATGAAATATTTTCAGTGATTTGCTTTAATAAATCAGAAGTTTCTTTGTAATTTGGATAACTATTCATTCGTTTAATTGGTGGAATATTCGGTATAGGTTCCTGCAATATTTCCAAAATGGTTGGACCATATAGCCGAACTTCTTTCCCTTTCATTCCTAATTTATCAAGTTCAGCTAACGACGAAGGTTGGAAACGGGCAATCTTAAATAAAACAGCTTCATGTATAACAAAATTTAATGCAATATTTTCAGATTTGGCTAATTGGTATCGCCATAATGCTAACTTAGCCAATTGTCCTAAGCTGTCACCTTTTAATTGCCAGCTATTTCCGATATTTAGGTAAGCATCTTTAGGATCAAACGGCTTGCATTTACGGGCAATCGCACTTTGACATTCTTGATAAGCTGCATCTAAATAATGATTAGTTGTGAGTTTAGCTTTTAGAATTTCCATTAATTGGAAGAGATATAACACATCATTAATCGCATATTCACATTGTTTTTCAGTCAAAGGACGTTTTAACCAATCTGTTCGAGTTTCGCTTTTATCTAATTCAATGCCTAGGTATTTATTAACTAAACTAGCATAGCCACTGCTAACAGGATTATCTAGGAATGATGCCAAAATTTGGCTATCTATAATTGGAGTGGGTACACAGTTAAATGTAGAAAGAAACACATCAATATCCTCACTACAAGAGTGAAAATATTTTTCAATTGTAGGATTGGCTAAAATAGCTAAAAAATCCTGCCAATTGTTGATATTAACTGGATCAATTAATGCTGCATGTTTACCATCAAAAACCTGAATAAGTCCTAATTGAGGATAAAATGTTCGCGTGCGAACAAATTCCGTATCTAATGCGATTGCATTGCTGTTCGCAATTTTTAAACAATAACTAGATAATTCTTCATCAGTAGTAATATATTGATAACTCAAAATATGAATCCTATTTAAGAGGTCGATTTTTTTGCAAATGATACATCTATTACAACAATTTCAGAACGGGTCATTAATCGTATTGGCGGCCCGCCAAACCCATAACCACTACTCACGATACTGGTAAAATGATGATTAGTATCTTGATAAATTCCCTTAGCATTTTTATACATCATGGCAACTAAAATATTAACCGGGAAAATTTGCCCACCATGTGTATGTCCAGATAGCATCAAATCTACATTTTGTTCAGCGGCTTCATCAATATTTCTTGGTTGATGATCTAACAAGATTATAGGTTTCTCGGTATCAGTAAACAGGATTAAATCAGATAATGAAGCACGCTTAATATCATACCGAGATGAAGAAAAATCATCCCGCCCTATCAATGTTATACCAACTTCATCAAGATAGACTATGTCATCTTTTAAGACTTTCAAATTTGCTTTTTTGAAGGCATTAATAATATCATCTTCACGATTATTAGCGTCATTAATTCCTAAATATTCATGATTACCAAAAATAATATAGCTACCATATTTGGGTTTTAATTGTTGAAACTGCTTATCAAAGCCATCTTCTAAAAAAGGCTTTAAACTTTTATCCAGTGTATCCCCCGTTATCACAATAAAATCGGGTTCCAAAGCGTTTACCTTTTCGACCATTTCTTGAATCATTTTGGTAGACGTATGTTCATTGATATGAATATCTGAAAGTTGAACAATTCTTAAATGCTCAACATGAGCAGGTTTATTAATTTCAACTTTATAATGGACAATTTGAGGATTTATCGCCATTTCATGCCCAAAACAAAACAGCGCTGCAACAGCAATAATAAAGCTAACCTTAATCCATAGATTGGGTTTTAATCTTTTTTTACTAAACCAATAAGTGATATCAAAAATAGTAGCTATAAAAACGCTACAAATCATCAATCCAGAAATGGAGATTAAAGAAAGATGTATATATGAAGGTATAAAACCATCTAATAATCTAGCAAAAATTAATGATAATCCGGCAAAACAGACAGTGACCCAATAAATAATTCGAAAGTAACCTTTTAAATTCAAATTAAACCAAAACTGCCAACGTTTACCAAAATAGAATGTAACAAACACACTAATAACAATCGTTGCAAAAATGGCTATAAAATCAACAAATGTCATAATTATCCGAACAATCGAAAGCAAAAAATGGTATGATAACAGAATTAGATCCTATAGCACCAATAACTTTTATGAATAGCAAAAAAGATCAGTTATTTTCAACACCAATTGATAAATTAGGCGATTGGACTTTTGATGAAAAAGTTGCCGAAGTCTTTCCCGATATGGTGCAACGCTCTGTTCCTGGTTATTCGAATATAATCTCAATGATAGGCATGTTGGCTGAAAGATTTGTTCAACCCAATTCAATGATATATGATTTGGGATGCTCGCTAGGCGCTGCATCACTTGCAATTCGTCGGAATATCAAACAAGAAAATTGCCATATCATTGCCGTTGATAATTCATTACCAATGGTAGAACGATGTAAAAAACACCTTGATGCCTATAAATCAACTACACCTGTTGATGTTATATGTGAAGATATTTGCAATATTAATATGCAAAATGCTTCAATGGTTGTCCTAAATTTTACCTTGCAATTTCTAACGCCAGACAATCGTCAACGTGTTTTAAATAATATCTACCAAGCATTAATCCCTAATGGCATATTAGTGCTATCTGAAAAATTTAGTTTTAATGATAAGAGTGTTGATGAATTATTATTTAACATGCACCATGACTTCAAACGAGCGAATGGTTACAGTGAACTAGAGATTAGCCAAAAACGGAATATGCTTGAAAACGTTATGCTTACCGATACTATTGAAACCCATAAACAGCGTCTTGCTAAAGCAGGATTTAAACATGTCGATACCTGGTTTCAATGTTTTAATTTCGGTTCCATCATTGCTATAAAATAACATCAGATTTAACCCAATTACAAAGGAATAACGAATGATTGATTTTGGTGATTTTTACCAAATTATCGCAAAAAATAAGCTTAAAAATTGGCTTGAAGTATTACCAGCACAACTAGCTAATTGGCAAAAGCAAAATTTAGATAACCGTTTTAGCCAATGGTTAAATAGCATTAAACACTTGCCAGCAATTATCCCTTTTCAAATCGACTTCTTACACAGCGTAACGGCTAAAACTGAGCAACCGTTATCTTCAGGGGAACAGCAAAGAATCACCCAATTATTGAAAACCATGATGCCATGGCGTAAAGGCCCTTTTCATCTTTATGGTGTGGATATTGATACAGAATGGCGTTCTGATTGGAAATGGGAACGACTAATTAATCACATTGAAAATTTAGAGGGCAAAACAGTTCTCGATGTTGGTTGTAATAGTGGTTATCACTTGTGGCGAATGGTTGGCGCAGGAGCTAAACTTGCCGTTGGTATTGATCCAATGGCGCTTTATTTATGCCAATTTGAAGCAGTAAGAAAACTATTAGGTAATGATCAACGAGCTCACTTACTACCCTTAGGAATTGAGGAACTGCCAAAATTAAATGCATTTGATACGGTTTTTTCAATGGGCGTATTATATCATCGCCGTTCGCCACTTGATCATCTTTACCAATTGAAAGATCAATTAGTTGATGGTGGACAATTAGTGCTTGAAACCCTGGTTATTGAGGGAGTCGAACACCAAGCATTAATGCCAGGTGAACGTTATGCTCAAATGCGAAATGTCTATTTCATCCCATCTGTCCCCACCATGATAAATTGGCTACATAAATGTGGTTTTAAAGAGATAAAAATGGTTGATATATCGAAAACCAGTTTAGATGAACAGCGCAAAACAGACTGGATGGAATCTGACTCATTAGCTGAGTTTCTTGATCCGAACGATTTGAGCAAAACGATTGAAGGTTACCCTGCTCCAATACGAGCGGTATTTGTTGCCCGAAAATAGTGTATTGATCTTATCGAATCAATTAACATAAAAAACGGGCTTATGCCCGTTTTGTTCTTAATTCTATAGATGATATTAATTATTCTTTATAATCATTTGAACTGGGTAGTGATCTGAATACTTATCAGTAAAATCATCTTTGAGTACCTTAACATCAATCACGTTTTCTTTAAGTGGTGGTGAGACATAGATATAATCATAACGTAATGGTACTGATGCTTGATCATAAAAGACTTTAGTTGGTGCGGTTGAGATAAATTCTTTGTGTTTTATCTTTAATGCATCAATATAACCCGCATCAAGTAGATTTTGTTGAACGGTATAGCTTAATTGGCCATTTACCAGATTATCAAGAATTGGTCTTTTCTTCTGTTTTTCTTTTATATCTTCTAAAAGCGTGCTTTTATCATAATCAGGTTTATCTGCTGGAGAGAATGAATTCAAATCCCCCGCGATTATCCATTTTCCATTAGGATCACGACTGTATTTAATTGAATCTATAATCAAATTAATTTCATCGATACGCTTAGCCGTCCAAAACGGGTTCATATGGGTTATCACAAAATGATAATTACCAACATCTGCAAACAGCGCTCCATGCCATAAATTATCAACCACTTTATTCACATTTACGATAGGATATTTTGAGGTAATGGCAACTGGGAAAAATGCAGGATCATCTGGTGACTCTTTTAACAGAACAGCATATTTGTGACCATAACTGGCTGCAAATTTTTCAAGTTTTTCTCGAGTAAAGAAATTCATCTCTTGCCAGGCAATGATATCGGCATCTTGAGCTTTTGCCCAATCAATATATTTCTGCTTGCCTTCGCTCTCATCTAACTTCATCCCGTTATAAACATTATAACTGATGATTTTAAGTTGCTTAACATCATCAATTGATGCGTAAGCACTTGAAGCACTAAAAATAATACCACCAATTAATGCTGCAATTTTCAATCTAGTTTTACTCATAAGATATTCCTTTATTTTATTAACTCACTATAAATATTATATTGATTCGATTTTAATCAAAATTCTTTTTATGATTTATGTGATTTAGGTCAATATTATTATCTACAATTCGTGCGATTCGAATTTTATTCAAGGAAGGAGCATGATCTGTGAATATAAAGATTGGATAATTGCGATTTTGAAACTTCAAAAACCCCGCTCCTCAACTTTTTTTATAATATAAATACAATTCAATAAATTCAGAATAACGGTTATTGATAAAATAAAAGGCATAATAATATTATGCCTTTTATAATTATTGTAGTGATAAATTACACAATGACTAAAATTTATTTGATAATATAGATATTAGTATCTTGGGTAAAATTTAAAAATTTTTCAAATGGGCCATATGCTTGGTAATAAGTCATATTTGGATCTATTTCTTTAGGACAAAGTTCATCAGATTTTCTTAAAGAATTTATGCCTTCCTCTCCACCTAATTTTTTATACTTACTAGCAAAGTCATCACCATTTAAAGTGAAAAGTTGTTTCCAATTATCTAATGTGTCTGCTAAATATTTTTTACCAGCATCACATTCAATTCTACCCAAATTAATTTTAGGGAATACGTATTGCTCAATCTCAGCAAATTTTACTGGTTTATTAGGAAAACTTACTTCAAATCCTGTCTCTGGATCTTCATTGGATTCAAAAAATTCATTTTTTAATAAGGTGATATAATCTTTTTCACGATAGACTTTAATTCTAGGAAGTTGGATATCTTTTTTGGTTTTAAATTTTTTAGGAAGTTCATTAGGGGCTTCCTGGTTGATTGAATAGTCCCAAGTATTATCTTCCCTTTCGATAAAAACATCATTTATCACTTTAACAGGTAGTTCAACTTCTTCTTCTACACCATTTATAATAATGGAGACTTTTCGTAAAGATTTTTCATATAACTTATCATAATCTTCGTCACTGGTATTTTCAGTAGCGTAGATATAGGTATGAAACATATAGTTGCTTTGTGTAGGATTAATAAAACCATCATTAGGAAACCTAGCTGGTTTAACGATAAAATCGAGCGACTCATTGTTATAAGCTAAATTATGCTTACCATATTCAAAAGTATAGGTAGTGTTAGAGTTAGCCGGAATAGCGAGTTCTTTACCATCAATGGCTACTACAATTTCATTATCAGTGGGATTATCAATCATACGAACAACTGACTTAGGTTCATCGGAACAGCTACAAAGCATAACGCCACAGACAATTAAAATGGGTAATTGAATTTTTTTCATCACATTCATTTATATTCATAATTGGGGAGATAACAATTTTATCATGGTGAAAAATCAAAATAAATGAATTATTTATCTTTAAATTGCTTTACAAAATAGTTTTTGAACTAATCAAAGTTTGAAAGCAGTTATATAAAATATGAAAAATATCCTAATAGTAATTAGGATATCTTGGAAAGATTTACTGCTGTGGCCAAATAAAGCGACCTTTAGCGTCAGGATCTTCATTAATAAATTTTCTAAGCTGATCTGATTGATAAAGTTTTTTTACATCTTGCGCCCACTTGGTATTTAAGTTTTCTTTCTTAACTACGACCATTAATTCAAGATTCGGAGTTAACTTTTCTTGAACTAAAACATTATCTGCAGGAATATGACTTAACCATGCTATTCCCCCAGGCATTATGGCATAATCAACTTCATTAAGCGTTCTAGGAATAATTTCAGATAATATTGCTTTAAATTTTAAATTATATTTATTTTCGGCAATATCATTTAAATCTAACGTTCCTGCTTCACTTTCAGGTTTTAAGGTGATCCAATTCAAACTTTGTAATAATTGTAACGAACGGGCTTTATTTGATGGGTCATTCGGAATAAGAATTGTCTGTCCATCAGCAATTTCATTTATTGAATGTTGTTTTTGTGAAAAAAGCGCCGCGGATATTGAAGGAATATGAACTAAAGAAACAAGATCACTCTTAGTTTCTTTATTATATACATCTAAATAAGATTGATGTTGAGCGGCATTAAGATCGATACTTCCTTCAACTAAAGCGGTATTTGAATCCCTTAATGAACTGAAATTTACCATCTTAACTTTATAACCTTCTTGTTCTAAAGCGGGTTTTACGACTTTTTCCATCATTATATTATGCATACTTGGTGGCAAACCAACTACGATTTCTTTCTTCTCTTGTTGGTTGTTTTTAGCTGAATCTGACTTGTTGTCACACCCAATTAATGTAAATCCTAATAATATAAACAGGTAAATATATTTTTTCATTATCACTCCCTATTAAGATAAATTAGTCGAACATATTCTGATACGACTATTGAGTCATTATAGTCGGTGAATAACTATTGGGATAATACGAAAAAATTATATCTATATTCAAATTGGAAATATGTGAAATAAGATTAAAATATTGCTAAGAAAATAGGATATCAATAAATTAGTTAAACTAGTATCCTTAATATTATTAAGCTTTTGAGTTCAATGTCCTTATTATATTAAAAAAATAATGGTATCCTTAGGATTAGGGCCAGATTTTAAACATAAGGATCATAATGAAAAAAACTATCATTTGCTTTTTATCATTTTTGATAATTGGTTGTAACCCAAAGAGTGATAATGAGCAAGCTATTAATAACAATTACTTATTTTTTCAAGCTCCTGAACTTAAACCATTTTCCAAACCAATAAAAAAACAAATATTATCTGGTAGCATAAACCAAGAGTTTACTATAAATCAGCAAGGTTTTATTACCTCTGTTGTTTCACCCGAAATTAAACCTACTTTTAATCAATCATCAGATAAAGAATTTCCAGTCAAAATAGATATTGATTACCAAAAATCCTTAATGATTTTCTCGCAACAAGATCAATTTCTTTTAGAATTTTATATAAAATTTGATAATGACAAGAATATGACCGAAATTCATGAAGCAAAACTACCTATTGCTTGGTATGCTAATTATGATGAGCAAAAAAGATTGATTAAGCTTACAAAAAAAACTGATCCCAATCTTATTACCTTCGTATCAACATTTCTTTATGACCAAAATAATTTGAAAAAAATCATTGAAGAAACCACAATTAAAGAAAATGATGAAACAAAACTAATGTCAAAAAATGAAGTGGAATATTTTTATAATAATCATCATCAAATTGATAAAAAAAAGATTTATTTAGATGATTATATAACAAAAAATAACCAAAAATTAGAATGCCAATTTTATGATTTTAATCAATTTGGTGATTGGACGAAATATTATTGCTTAAAGCCTAATGAAAATTTCAGTTTCTTTGTTTTACGTGAAATTGAATATTAACCTTTAAGTAAATAAATAGGAGTATAATAATGAAAATCAAAATAATTCTTCTTATAAGTTTAGCGCTATTTGGATGTAAAGATAATCATACACCCAATATAGCCGTTGAAAATAGTTATTTAATTCATGCCGGTATAGATTTAGCCCCCTATTCCATTCCAATTAAAGAGCAGTCAATAAAAGGGGATAATCCTGTAACTTTAACGGCAAATACCGATGGACTTATTGAATCAATGACTTTAGATTATTATAAATTTGTTATTGATTATAAAAATGGGAAATATACTTATGAAACTGAGGATAAGAACCTGAATCTTGATATTAATTTTGATCAAGCAAAAAACACTCTTTCTTATCAGGATGCTAAAAAAAATAATAAATTATTGGTAGATTATGATTCTAAGGGACGAGTAATAAAAATTGAAGATTCAATTCATGACTTGGATTTAATTAGCCAAGTTGATTATGAAAACGATCTTGTTTCTAAAAGGGTTATAGAAATTGGTCAAAAATACAATGAAAATGACAGTTTTATCGTTGTTTTAAGAGAATATAAATATTTTTATAATGATAAAAAACAATTGAGTAAAAGAATTCAATACGACTACAAAATTGAATTAGGCAAAATTGTACTCGATGAAAACAATCAAAGAATAGCTGAGATGAAGGAAGAGTGTTCTTATGGTGATTATAATCAGCACGGCGATTGGACTAAAGAATATTGTTTAGGTCCAAATAAAGTGACGACGCATTTTTATTTACGAACTTTGGAATACTTTTGATTAAATTGATAAAAAAGTCATTTAAATATTATTTAAAATCAATTTATTATTTAACCCTCGATATTTCAAATATAATATCGAGGGTTAGTGAGCTCTAAAAAACAGTTAAAAAACAATATTTTTAGATTGCTCCCATAATAACATGGGGGATATAAAGTTCCTCAAGATAAGCAATATCATCTTTAGTTAATGAAACTTTTAACGCGCCGACTGCATCATCCAAATATTGCGTTTTGGTTGCACCAATGATAGGTGATGCAACGCCTTTAGCAAATTGCCATGCTAGCGCAACTTGCGTCATGGTTACACCATATTTTTGTGCGATATCATTTACTCTTACAACAATTTCTCTATCTATTTGTTGCGTACTATCATATTTGGCAATAGCGACTTTATCAGTTTTACTTCGCAACGTATCGGTTTTCCATTCTAATCGGGAAAGTCTACCAGCTGCTAATGGGCTATAAGGAGTTAATGAAACATGGAATTGCTTACAGATCGGAATTAACTCTCTTTCATCTTCCCGATATAATAAATTATAGTGATTTTGCATTGAAACAAATTGAGTCCAACCATTTTGCTTAGCTGCCAGCTGCATATTATAAAATTGATAACCATACATTGCCGATGCACCTAATGCTCGGACTTTACCTATCTCGACCAAATGATGTAATGCCGCCATGGTCTCTTCAATCGGTGTACTATAATCAAAACGATGAATTATGTATAAATCGACGTAATCGGTACCCAATCGTTTGAGCGATCCATCAATTTCTCTTTCAATAGCTGTTTTAGACAGGTGTCCTTCGTTAAAATAGACTTTAGTGGCCAAAACGACTTTATCTCTAGCGATATTTCGTTTCAATGCTCTTCCAACATATTCCTCGCTAGTTCCACTTGAATAAGTATTAGCTGTATCAATAAAATTAATACCTAGATCTAAAGCATGTTTAATGATGGCTTCACTTTGGTCGGGATTAAGTGTCCAGTCATGCATTTTACTGGCAGGATCACCAAAACTCATACATCCTAAGCAAAACCTGGAGACCTCAATATCAGAAGTACCTAATTTTATATAATCCATACAATAACTCCTCAGTATGTCAGAATCGTTTAAATAATTTAATAAATTGATAAAAAGTCAATTTTGATAATATTATTTTAGAGATAACTTTTATTGAGATAAACAGGGTATTCATTTATAGTATCATGAATTAAATTCATTAATTTTATATATTATGCATAACTATAATGAACTCAATTACTTTATTACTATCGCTGAAGCAAAAAGCTTTATTGGAGCAGCTAAATCTTTGGGAGTTTCCTCTTCCGCATTAAGCCATAGTATGAGGAATTTAGAAACTCGATTAAATCTCAGGCTATTTAATCGTACAACTCGAAGTCTTTCACTAACTGAAGCTGGTGAACAACTTTATAAACAACTAGCGCCTCTATTTAAACAGATAAATGAAGAAGTTAACGCACTTGGCGATTATTTAGATACGCCATCAGGTACAATTAGGATCAACGCATCAAATATTGCGATTGAAAACTTTATATATCCTAAATTAAGTCAATTTTCCTTACGCTATCCACAAATTAAGATTGAAATTGAATGTGACAATAATCTAGTCGATATCGTTAAAGATGGTTTTGATATGGGTTGTAGAATTGGGAATGACCTTGCTAAAGAAATGGTTGCTGTAAAAATATCAGATCCTTTGCGAATGGTCCTAGTTGCTAGTCCTGATTATCTAAAGCAGAGAAAAGAGCCTAAACAGATAAGTGATTTAGATCAACATCTTTTAATTGGCAAAAAAGTTTCAAGCCAACATGGAATGGAAACAATTTGGGAATTTACTAATAGCGGTAATATTATTCAATATCACCCCTCTACTCACTTCTCCATCAATAATCATTTAAGAAAACAGGCGATACTTGATGGCTTAGGTATTTGTTGGATTGGTTATCCTGATGTAAAAAATGAATTAGCAACTGGAAGACTTATAGAATTATTAAGCGACTATTCAATTACCTATGAGCCATTTTATATCTATTATCCAAGCCGTAAAGGCCATTCAAATGTTTTTAAACTTGTTTTAGATGCATTGAAATCTTAATTAGATTAATCTTTATATTTTAAAAAGGCAGTAATACTGCCTTTTTAATTTTCCAAAATGGCCTATCAATTTTTTAATAAACTATATTGATGATTAACTTCGTCAATTGCTTTGCGAAGATCTTCTTGAAACTGTGGGATAGTTTGTAATTTTGAGTACTCCACTGCCCCAACCATTCTACCGGCATTTACGTCGGTCTGCCAATGGGCCCCACAAATCATTCTGCTTTGACCAAATTCATAGCCTCGTTTGATTAACGCTTCAGCATGTGAAGGTGAAATTTGAGCTAGAACTAAAGCTAATGTCCAACCATAAGCGGTATGACCTGATGGAAATGAACCATTTTGACGTAATCGTTCTTCTTCATCAACAGGCTGGCAAGAGTGATTACCAAAATAGACAAAAGGACGTTTTCGCATATAAAACTCTTTAGCCGTTTTAGTGGCATTATCAGCAGAATCAACCAATAAATCACCAAACATTTTATATAAAGTGGGTGTTGTTTCGGGTGATATTGTAATACCTAAAGGTTCAGAAAAAATTTCAGCTACATTTGCCGTATGCAAATCAGCATCCTTTGTTGCTTGTTTCCAGCGATCAGTATCTTTAAGATTATAACCATGTAAATAGGCAATCTTATCTGCTTCAAATTCAGGCGTACCTTCTTGAGGATAAATAGGCAAGTATTCTTTACTACTAACGGCTTGATCGGCAGTATGATATGTAACCCCAACTTCATGACCAAGAAAGTCTTCGGTTGATCCTTTTTGAAAAGCTAATAATGATGAAGAAAATATTAAAGAACAGTAGAGTGTTGAAATGAAAATTGTCAATTTTCTAACATTTATTTTTTCTGCCATATTTTACTCCTATTACCAGATTAATGATTAAACAGGCTTACTTCGGAGAACTTGGAAAAATTTTGATGATAATAATAACTTTATTTAGTATTAATTTTTTAGGATTTGGGTGAGCAATTGAAATATGATCTATTATTGGTGCCAGTGGTCGGACTCGAACCGACACGCTTTTAAGGGCGGCGGATTTTGAATCCGCTGCGTCTACCAATTTCGCCACACTGGCATCTGAAGTGTAAATAAGTAAACGTTGGCAATTATACTAAGCTTTGTGATATCTGCAACAGATATTATTATAAACGCAGTTAGTTGCCTAAAATTTCTACTACCATTTACGTTTCCAAGCAGGTAATTTTTTTAAAATAGTATAAGCGGTCTCTTTTGCCACTAAATAATCAACATTATGGTTATTTGAATATTTAAGAGTAACTTCTTGCCATTTTTCATCAAAGGTTTTCATTGAACCATCTGAATGAGCGCAATGTTTACAGTAGTTTTTCGACAAATCATGTAAAGGATAATCAGCAATAGCTGTCATTGGCATACCACAAGCAATACACATTTTCATATTTTAAATTCCAATTAATTTGCAGGTAATTAAAATAAATCGACTTAACCTGAATAAAAATGCTACTCCGAGTTTAGATTGAATACAAGATATATAAGAATGGCTATTTTTTATTAGAAAGTGAAATCGATTTGTGCAGTATTTATTTGATTATTATTTTGTTGTTGTAATAATTGATAGCGGCGTCTTAATGCCCTTTGCTTACATAATCGCAAAATTTCTTGTTTTTGAACATCTGAAAATTTTAACCAATTGAATCTTTCCTCCCTGGAACGAAAGCATTTGATGCAATAACCTTGCTTATCTGTCTCACATACTCGTCTACATGGGCTTTGTATGTCAAAAAATTCAATTTGATCCAATCTATCTCTTCCTATGAAGATCAACAACTATTAAAGCTCTTTTAAGCCTAATCCTTTACTTAATATTTTAAAACAATCATCACAATCATGTGTTGCCGCTTCAAGCAAAGTTTGTGTTGGTGCATGAATCAATTTATTAGTCAATTTATGTGAAAACTCAAAAAATACATCATCAATATTGGCACCTTGTTTAATTGCTTTTAACGCTTTTAATTCTAATTCACGCTTAATAACTTGTGCATTCTGGCGATATTGCTTTACATATTCAACAGCATGTCTGGTTTTTAGCCAATCGATATACAACTCAGCTTGCTCATGAATAATATATTCAGCTTCATTGGCGGCAATAATCCGTTGTTCTAGATTGTTCTGAACGGTTTGTTGCAGATCATCAACAGTATAAAGATAAACATTTTCGAGTTGACTAATTTCTGACTCAACATCACGAGGAACGGCTAAATCGATAAATAACATTGGATTATTATTTCGTTCATGTAGTGTCCGTTCAACCATCCCTTTGCCAATAATAGGTAAAGGACTAGCAGTTGAACTAATGACAATATCAACCTCTTTGAGTCGATTAGCAATATCGGGTAAAGAGATGATCTCAGCATCAATAATAGATGCTAATTTTAGCGCTTTATCTCTTGTTCGATTAGCAACAATAACATGTTTGAATCCATGAGGCTTTAAGTAGCGAGAAATAAGCTCAATGGTCTCACCTGCTCCCACTAGCATTACACTTAATTCAGACACATCAGAGAAAAGATCACGCGCAACTAAACACGCCGCGTAAGCTACCGAAGCGGTATTTGCTCCAATATTAGTTTCAGTCCGAACAATTTTTGCTACATGAAAGATAGATTGAAAGAGTTTTTCAAGCTGAACTGACAAACAATTATTTTGTTGAGCAAAATTATAAGCTTGTTTTACTTGGCCAAGAATTTGAGGCTCACCAATAATTAACGAATCAATACCACAAGCAACAGACATAAGATGTTCGACAGCTTTCTGGCCTTCATAGCAATATAGTGACTTATTAAAAACATCCAAATCAACGTGATGAAATTGTCCTAACCAATTTTCAACAGATTGCTTTACTCGAAAAAAATCTGCCTCATCCTCATAACTTAGGTAAATTTCTGTGCGATTACAAGTTGATAAAATGGCGCACCCAGTAATTAAAGGATGCTGATATAGACTGTATAATGCCTTATCAATAATCTCATTAGAAAAAGCAATTTTTTCTCTTAAAGCGACTGACGCACTTTTATGGTTTACACCCAATACTGTAATAGACATTGCATTGATTCTTTTATAATAGTTTATAAAGCGTCTAAATTTAAATATTATAGCTAAAAAAATAATAAAGGTTAATTACAGTTACTTTTTCTTATTCGCAAAATTATCAGCTATAATATGCCCTACTTTTGACCATTTAAGAGTTATTTTATGACAAAAATCAAATTTGCGTTACTTTTTATATTGCCATTAATGATTACTGCATGTCAAACAACAAAATACCAATCTAATGCATCAATCGAGCAACAATGGCAAAGCCATAAACAGATACTTGAACAAATTAATTCTTTTAAGGTTAATGGTAGTATTGCTCATACTGGAACAAAAACGAAAAACTATGGTCGTTTCCTTATTATTCAACAATCACAAGATAATTATGAGGTCAAATTAACGACACCTGTAGGCACCAATATTTTAACACTAAAGTCGGAACCAAACTATGCCGAATTAGTGGATAAAAATGGTGGACGTTATAATGATGTTAATATTGAAAGATTAATGAAAAAAGTTTCTAACATCAACATTCCTCTTAACTCTTTACATAATTGGTTAAAAGGCTTTTCTGATGATAACCAAACAGATAAATTAGATAACTCAGGTAGGCTTGCATCAACATCTTTTATGCAAAATAACAATAAATGGACATTAAAGATTTTGAGCTATGCAACTTATACTTTCAAAAATAAAAAAGTTGATTTACCCGCCATCATTGAACTTTCACATGATGATGAACTTATTCGCTTAAAAATTAGCAACTGGACGTTAAACTAACGGAACAGAATATGAAACATTGGTTATCGCCAGCTAAATTAAATTTATTTTTATACATTACTGGACGTCGTCCAGACAATTATCACAATTTACAAACATTATTCCAGTTTATTGATGTTTGCGACAAACTGACTTTTAATGTTCGCAATGATGGTAAAATAAGATTATTAACTCAATTTGAACAAGTCCCTGAAGATAAAAATCTAATCACTATTGCAGCTCAGCGGTTAAAATCCTATGCAAATAATAGTGAACTCGGTGTGGATATTGCTATAGAGAAAATGATCCCAATGGGAGGAGGACTTGGCGGTGCGTCTTCCAATGCTGCAACAGTTCTTGTTGCTTTAAACCAATTATGGAATTTAAATATTGAGCAACAAACTTTAATAACAATAGGCAGTTCAATTGGAGCCGATGTGCCTATTTTCATTTATGGTCACTCAGCATTTGCTGAAGGTATCGGCGATCAGTTTCAACAAGTTGATATTCCTCAATATTGGTATTTAGTTAGTTGTCCTAATATTGAAATTTCAACAGTTAAAGTATTTAACGATCCTAAATTACAGCGTGACACACCTAAACGAACTATTGAACAATTAATGTCATTTCCTTTTGATAAGTTTACTAACGATTGTGAACCTATTGTGCGTGAACGTTATCCTCAAGTCGATCAGCTTATATCGTATTTGTCCAAATTTGCTCCAACAAGGCTAACTGGGACAGGAGCATGTGTTTTCACTCGTTGTGATTCTAAAGAACAAGCATTGTCGATACAAAATGAGCTGAAGTCCCTCTCAGTCAAAAACTTTATAACTAAATCACTAAACTTATCACCGCTGTATGCAGATTAATTAATTTTGCTTAACATGATTAACCATATAAATATAACTAATTTATATGGTTAATCACCATAAAATCGAAAAAGTCCCAACCTTAGTGTATAGCATCATTTGGTATAACAAAAAGATGATGATCATAATACTCAACGCAATAAAGCCCTTCAAAACTTTTATAACCTTGATCAGCTAACGCGGATTTTAACCATTTTTCATCTTTACCTAGTTGCTCTAAAACATTATCAACGGGTTGTTCGTTTTCTAATACAATGACGGATATGTCCTTATCCCCTTTTTTAACTATTGATAATTGCCCATTAGGCTCCAAAATAGCTTTTTCAACACAATGAATGTTGAAAACATTCTTCATTCTGAGTAGTACTGCAAAACTAGCCAAATCTAAATTAATCGAGGTGAAAGCATCTAATTTTAATTTTCCATGATCCATTAATATAATTGGATTACCAACAATAAAGGCTTTAGCATTTTGACTTCGTTTTTTTAAATAATTAGAGGTATACATGATTGCTGTCCACATCAACAAGACAACAATAAAATCATATATGGTCAATTTAGGATTATAGATAATTCCACCAGCAATCCCACCTAATATCATATTCCCTATAAAATCAATGCTCGACATTTGCGACAGTGAAGTTTTACCTGTTATTTTTAGAAATAAAACAATACATATAAAAACAACCAATAACTTTAAAGCAATAATAATAAAATCCAGATAGTTAAGCATAGTACTCTCCAAATGTTAAAGACCTAAGCTAGTAAAACAATAAATATTAAAGTTAATACTGAAAACCTATAAAATTTTAGAAGAGATTTTAATAAATTAGAAAATTTGATTATATAAATCGTGAGTAATTGAGTGACGCTTTAATATTAGATTGATATTGATCAATTTATCAATCTATTTTTTTCATATTGATAAAAAATATAATAAAAGATTGAATAAAAATAGTTGTCAATTTTGCGAAACAAAAGCTTTTTTTAATAAGCTTGATCCATCATTTAACAGTTCAAAATTAAGATAAAAAATGCTTAATCAAAAAGAAATTTATTACAAAGCGTTACTTGAAAAAGATGAAAGTTATGTTGGAGTTTTCTATACTGGTGTTAAAACCACTTCAGTTTTTTGTATTGCTACATGCCGAGCCAGAAAACCAAAATTTGAAAATGTTGAATTTTTCTCTTCATTCAAATCAGCGCTTGATGCGGGTTATCGACCTTGCAAAATATGTAGACCCACTGAAAACGCTGCACCTAACGAAATAATTAAAGCAATATCATTAATTAGCAATAATCCTAAAAATAAGATTACCGATTATCAATTAAGACAAAATCAATTAAGCCCTGAAATTATTCGCAGATGGTTCAAAAAACATTATGGGATCACCTTCCATGCCTATCAACGAATGTATCGAATTAACAATGCTTTTCAAGAATTAAAATCAGGAAAAAATGTGATTAATACAGCAATGGATAGCGGCTACAACTCCTTAAGTGGATTTGGTTACACCTACAAAAAAATCATGAAAAAATTACCTTCAACTAACAATCAACAAGATATCATTTTAATTGACCGTTTTAATACCCCGCTCGGTCCAATGTTTGTTTGCGCAACTAGTCTCGGAGTTTGTCTACTAGAATTTGTAGATCGAAGAATGCTAGAAACCGAATTTGAACAACTACAATCTCTACTTAAAATGAAGATTATATTTGGTGAAAATGAACATATTAAACAAACTAAAGTTCAAATTGCCGAATATTTTAAGGGAACAAGAAAAGATTTTACCATTGCCTTACATACCCCAGGTACGTTATTTCAACAAACCGTTTGGGATTGCTTAAAGCAAATTCCTTATGGCGAATTAACCACCTATAAAAAACAAGCGCAAAAGATTAATAAACCACAAGCAATCCGAGCCGTAGCCAGCGCAAATGGTTATAACCGAGTTGCGATCATTATACCTTGCCATCGAGTAATCGGAACAAATGGAGAACTTATTGGATATGGTGGTGGATTAGAAAGAAAAAAATGGTTAATTGAACATGAAAATAGAATCATAAAATCAGATACACTCTCAAATTAATAACTATTTTTATCTAAAAAATAGATTAATTTAACGAAGTTAAAAGAGTATATTAAAAGGATTGATGAGAACTGCAGGATTGAGGATTCTTAACCATGAAAATAATAGTTTCCTTCAAGTTTTATCGGGTCTTGGCTAATATATAAGCTGGTTGCAGAATTATAATATCGTAACTAATTATGATAAAGCCCCGTTTCATGTTCCAATGTTATAATTTAATTATTAACTTTCATCTTCTATTTCCTCTAAAAATATATCCTGTAGATTACCATTAAGTTTTTTTCCTTTATATAAAAATTGGAAATCTTCCTCTTGCCCTTTCAGATAACTGACACCGTCAATAATACCTAATAAATTAGAAATTGTATCTGTAATTGATAATTTTAAAAAAGATATAAATTTATCTTTGTCTTTTACATCTAACTTATTATAAAGAGATACTCCATTTTTCCATTCCCCTTCAGGTAATTCATCTTGTTTATTATCCAAATTACTCAAATTAACTTTATACTGATCTAAATTATTTTTTAATACTTCTAAAATTATATTATTTACAAATTCTACATCGTTCATATTTATTTTCATCTTATTTCAGGCTTTTTTAAACGCTTCAGTTTACATCTCTTTAAACGCTATGAGTTCTTTTAGCTTTGAATTTGGAATATCTGGATATACTCTTTTAAGTTCTTTAATGTCTCTAGCTAATAAATTTTTGCCTTATTAATTCCTTTTATACTCCTTGAAATTACAGTGTTTGTTATAAGATTTTTTATTGTATAACCCTGCTTTAGGAACTAATTTTTAGCTGGTGCTTTTTCTAAATCGTATTTAGGTATAAATTTACTCATTAATCCTCAAGAATTCTTAACTAATTTACCAAATCTTATTGATTCCTGATGACAAGAATTTAGGTTTTATGCTTAACTCTATTTGTATTATCGAGTAAACAGACCTTTTAGCGGAAACGGAGTGTAAAGGACTTACTCTCTGCCATTCTACGTTAGATTTTTATAACCTTTTTTTGCTTGTTAAATCCTTACTCCCTAATTCGGAATGAGAACTTTTAGACCAGTTGAATAATATTCTAAATTTAAAAAGCCGACTCATTGAGTAGGCTTTTTTATTTAGTTATTAATGTATTATCTAATTTTCTAAAATAATTTCTCTAATTTCAAAACCAATAATATTATTTTCTTTTAATGCATAAATTAGGTCTTCTGAAAAAAACATACCTTTTCCTTGTATATTAATAATATCATAATGATACTTATTAAGTAGAAATAGATTCAATGCTACTAGATTAAAATTTATCTCGTTATAATCTTGATAACTTTTGAAGTTAACTTTTTCATTTCTTTGTGTGTCATAAAAAATGGATTTTTTTAAATCTATTTCGGTATCAGGAATCATCGGAAAACCTATCAAATAAAATTTATCATTTTCCCATCCTTCAATACCTATATTAATTTTATTTAATAATGATGGGATTTTATACATTTTAATTACATCATAAGCCTTTTCTGAAATTATATAATTTAATCCAAATTCATAAGGCAAATAACTTATAAAATCTGTTCTTTTTATTTTTTTTCGCGTTGGATAATATTTTATTGAAGATATTTGTTCCTCATTAATAGATTTGAAAGTTTTTAAAAAAACTCTGTCTCTATTATTTAAATTCTCATCAATATATTTGTTAAATTTATTTTTTTCCTCTTTAGAGATGAAAGATTTATTTTCTTTTAATTTTAATTGTGCTCCACCATTATTAATTCCAGTAATTACTGGATCATAAGAAACATCGAATTTTTTATATTTCATTTTTTTCTATATTATTTAAATTTTGTGCTTTTTTAGATACATTTTGTATATAACAACTACCATTCTAAATTTTTTCTAAATTCCTTAAATATCTGATTGAGTATAATATGATGTAAATCCAACCCCAGAGGATCAACCATCGTATTCGAATCATACACATTTGCATAAAAATTTGGGTTGTATCCTTCAAGTTTTATAGGGTCTAGGCTAATATATAAGCCAGTTTCAG